>JAKVCV010000026.1 GCA_022448945.1 Saprospiraceae bacterium | reverse complement strand
TACTTCATCTGTTACTATTTCTGAACCCTCCGCTGTTACTGCTACTATGGTTGACACCGTAAACGTAAATTGTTTTGGAGAAAACACCGGAAGTGCAACCGTAGCAGGATCGGGGGGCACAGGTGGATCTTACACCTTCCTATGGTCTAATGGTCAAACTACAGCTCAAGCAACAGGTTTAACCGCTGGTACATACTCCGTAACTGTAAGTGATTCGAATAATTGTCAAGATGTTACAAGTATACTTATCACAGAACCTTCTACCCCTATAACAGCCGTTATTTACATAGATACTGTAGTTGGATGTTACAACGGTGGAAATGGTGATATTCATGTCGATGTTTCTGGTGGAACAGCGTTCAATGCTAACCCAAACAATCCAACAGGATACAACTATACATGGACCAATGGTTCTATAGACTCTTTTTCTATTACACTTTTTGCAGGTCAACATTGTGTTACTGTTACCGATTCTTTGGCCTGTTCTGAGATTGTTTGTATTACTTTAACGCAACCCACACAGGTAACTGCAAGTGTTGGTTCTATCGTAAATGTTGCATGTAATGGAGACTCGACAGGAACAGCTACTGCTGCTGGTGCAGGTGGACAACCTGCTCCTTACACCTTCTTATGGAGTGCTAATACTGGCAGTCAGACTACTGCCACTGTTACAGGACTGGCTGCTAATACTAACTATAGTGTTACTGTTTACGATCAATGGGGTTGCAGAGATTCTGTCTTGACTGTAACTGTTACTGAACCCAACGCTATTTCTGTGTCTATAACACCTACAAATTTACTCTGTAACGGCACAACACCTCCTGATGGTTCAGCGCTTGCTAGTGCATCAGGGGGAACAGGCAGCTTCGGGTTTCAATGGGATACTGCTGCTGGCAATCAATCTGCTGCAAATGCAACAGGCTTAGCTCCAGGATCATATTCTGTTACAGCAACTGATGCAAACTTATGTACTGCTACTTCAAGTGTCACTATAACAGAACCAACTGAAATAACAGCATCCATTTCAAGTTACACCAATATCAGCTGTATAGGATTAAACGATGGTACCGCTACCGCTTCAGGTGGTGGAGGGGCTGGAAATTACACCTTCCTATGGGATATCTCTGCCAACAACCAAACTACTGCTACTGCTACTGGTTTAATTGCAGGAACATATATTGCTACAGTAACTGACCAAAATGGCTGTTCTGACACTACACAAGTTGTAATTACAGAGCCAACTCAAGTTACTGCTGTCTTGACTACATCTCCCGTAACATGCAATGGCGGAAATGATGGCTCAGCAACTGCCGTAGCCTCTGGAGGAACTACAGGAATTAATTCATACACCTATGATTGGGGAAGTGGGTCTGTATCTTCTAGTACCAGTCCCCAAGTTGCTGCAGGTTCATATACAGTTACTATTGCTGATGCAAATGGGTGTACAATTACAGAAAATTATACAATTACCGAACCTTCTGCTATAAGTTTTACAGTTGGCAACACTAATGTATCATGCTTTGGTGGGAACAATGGAACATCTAACATAAATGTAAGTGGAGGAAGTGGCAATTTTACATTTCTTTGGAACAATGGACAAACTACTAATACCATTACAGGGTTACAAGCTGGATCGTATTGTGTAACTGCAACAGATAGCAGTAGCTGTACAATTGACACGTGCATTGTTGTAAATGAACCTCCTTCCCTTTCAATAAACAGCTTTACTAATATTGATGTTAGTTGTTTTAGCCTTTGTGATGGCCAATCGACTGTAACAGTTTCAGGAGGGACACTACCCTATAATTATCTTTGGGGTGACGGACAAAATACTAGCACCGCAACCGGATTATGCGCTTCGACTCATTCAGTTACAATTACTGATGGCAACGGTTGTACAATTAATGGCGATACAACGATTACTGAACCCACGATTTTGCAAACATCTTTAAATGTAGATTCCATCTCGTGTATAGGAATCAGCGATGGAGCTATTACTGCTACTCCTATAGGTGGAACACCTCCTTATAGCTTTATATGGGACAACGCGGCATCTAATCAAAATACTGCTATTGCTACAGGCTTAAGTTTTGGGAATTTTACTGTAACCGTAACTGATAACAATGGATGTACAATGTCAACAAACACCGATGTTCCCGAACCATTATCGCTCATAATAACCGGAACCACTACTAGTACATTATGTACTGGAGATTCATCAGGCACGCTGAGTGCTTCTGCTAGTGGAGGGTCAATAACATTTGGGCCTTTTCAATATTCTTTAGATGGAATGAGCTGGCAAAATGATACGCTTTTTACTGGCTTAACAGCCGGCATCTATAACCTTACTGTTCAGGATGGGAATGGGTGTTCAGTCGATACTCAACTAGTTGTTCAAGATGCAGACCCGTTCTTTATTACTAGCATGACACAAGATACAACTATAGAGTACTTAGACAGCCTCACTGTAGAAGCAATAGTTAATGACACCTCGGGAGTTCTATATAGTTGGACTGAACTTGGTGATACTCCTATTCTCTTAACTGATAGCAATTATTCTTTTAACGTTGGCCCTCCAAATCTGGTGAGTTATCAATTTACTGCGACAAATAGTAATGGCTGTGTTGTTGATAGTATAGTTACTATTATGGTAACCAAGCCAAGGAGAGCGAATGCTCCAAATGCTTTCACTCCCAATGATGATGGTGTAAATGACTTTTTCTTTATTCAGGGCGGGGATAAAGTTGATGAAATTACTTTATTTAGGATTTATGATCGATGGGGAAACTTAATGTTTGAGGGGAGCAACCTAGAAGTTAATGTTCCGGAACAAGGGTGGGATGGTTCTTTCAAAAACAAACCCTGTACTTCAGGTGCATATGTTTGGTATGCAACCGTACTTTTCAAAGATGGAGAAACAGAGTTTATAAAAGGGGATGTTTTATTGTTGAGATAAAATGATTGATATAAGTAAAATAAAGCCGACTTAGAAAAATCTAAGTCGGCTTTCTATATTAAAAATTAAAATCAATCTAACGTCTAGAATATTCAATTAAAAAATCCAGACCTTTTTTGTCTATAAAAACATAATTCAACAACTTAGAAAACAAGTATTTTTCCCAAAGCCTATATTTTGGCTCATCTAAAAATGGGTTTCCAGAGGATGGAAACCTCCATTCTAATTCTGAAACTTGTGCAATTTCAAAAAAATCAGGATGATAAGGATTGTTTTCATACATGGTAACCTGAACAAACCGCCTTTTATTATTATCTCCTGTTTCTATTAATAGGTTAATTCCAAAAATTTGTGTTTTCACAATAATATTACCCTTACAAAAAAGACTGAAATCTTCATCGGGCCACGTTATTCGAAGATAAAGCCATTCCCAAAACCAATCATCTACAGAAACAGTACCAGCCTTAACAAAATCTTGAAAAGCTAATTCCCATGATACAGGATTATTATCAATCAGTAATTGGTTTAATTCCATACGATAAATCTAAAGAAAATTATTTAATCTGATGTTTTGCAATAATACCTGTCAAACATCCTTCCTTTTCAATGAGCAGTGTCGTAATTTTATATTTCATCATTATTTGTTCAGCTTCCCACAAAAGACAGTCGGCTTCAATCGTAATTGGCTTTTTAGTCATCAAATCATTTGCGCAAAGATCAAAGAAAGAACTAGACGGATATTTATTCAATGCCCTTCTCAAATCTCCATCTGTTATTACTCCCTTAATAAAGTTTGATTGGTCAACGATAACAACCATTCCATACATTCCTGATGACATTACCAACAAAACATCTTTTACAGAAGTATTTTTGAATGCAGTTGGCAAATTTGTTTTTTGCATTTCAGCACCCACTTTTGTTATGAGTTTTTTACCCAAGGTCCCACCAGGGTGATTCTTAGCAAAATCTTTTTCTCCAAAATTTTTAAGAATAATTAATGCAGTAGCAATGGCATCGCCCATTGCCATTGAAGCAATACTAGAGGCTAATGGCACTAAAGCAATCGGTGAAGCTTCAGCCTTTACGCCGATGTTAAGCGTCCAATCAGAATTTTGTGCTAATGTAGAATTCAAATTTCCAACTAATGCTATATGAGGGATTTTTAATTGCTGTATATAAGGTAATAGCTGTAAAATTTCATCTGTTTCACCAGAGTATGAAATACTTATAAAACAATCTTCCGACATTAAAGATCCCAAGTCGCCATGAATTGCTTCGGAAGGATGTAAAAAAAAGCTGGGAGATCCAGTACTTGCGAGCGTTGCTGCAATTTTTTTACCAACTAGTCCTGACTTTCCGATACCACAAATAACTATTCGACCTTTACATTCCAAAAGACAAGATATAGCATTTTCAAAATCAGGAGTAAGTTGATCTGCTAGTTCTGCAACGGCTTTTGATTCTATCTGAAAAACTTTTTTTGCAATGTTATCAGTTTTGCCCATTAATAAAGTCTTTTCATCCATTAATTTAATTTTTTATATGAACAAATTTCTGTTTTTATACCTTAGACTGATTTTCTTTTGAGTAACAAATAATAAAATAACGTTAAAAAACATAAAAAGAAAATTAAGACACAAAAAGTCAGCTACAATATAAAATAGAACTGTTAAAGTACTATCCTTTCAATCAAATACAAAAAGAGTAAAGGTTTTTGAAAAAAAATCTTAGTTTTGTCCTCTAATTTTATGCAAAAATAGAATATATACTATACACTTTTAAATATTTATCAAATATAAAAATTAACAAAACATGGGGAAAGGAGATAAAAAAACTAAAAAAGGTAAAATCAGCCAAGGTTCTTATGGGACATCTCGATTAAAAAGTAAGTCATTGAAAGCAAAGAAAAAAATCAACCAAGTTTCAAAGAAAAAAGGAAAGAAAAAGTCAAAATAAACTGCTTATAAAAGTAATATAAGCATCTAATTGATTGATACTTTAAAACAATTAATTTTAATTCTTATATCAATTAACTCCAATTTTTTTAACATTAAATTATTACCAAAATCAATAAAAATGAAGAAACTACTGTTAGCAACATTTGTTTTTTTAGCCTTTGGGCTAACAAGTACAATTCAAGCTCAAGGATACATCCGTGGAGGTGTTGGATTGGGCATTGGGACTGTAAAAGATGCATTTGGCTACTATAGTCTAACCCGTAACAATTTCAATACAGCTATTAACCATAGTGTTCTTTTTGGTTCATTTGGCGAAGGAGGTCGTTTTGCTTTAGCTGGAGGATATATGATTACCCCTTACTTTGGAATAGAATTAGAAATCGGGTATTTTGCTGGGCTTAGACAAAATTACGGAGAAACCAAAACATTAAATTCAGATGGCAGTATTAACTATTACAACTTACAAAGAAAAGGATACTCATATCAATTGCGGGGCCTTCCTTCATTAGTTATTCAAGCACCTGAAGGAACAAAATTTCAACCTTTTGCGCGTTTCGGTGTATTAATTCCTTTTTATGGTCGAACTATGATCGAGGAAGAAACCTATCTTTCTGCTACATCTACTAATGAAAGAGTACTTGAAGTTCAAGGAAAGTTTTCATTGGGATTTGAATCTAGCGTCGGTCTTAAATACAACATCAACGATAATTTAGGAATTTATGTTCAAGCTACGTATACTGGTTTAAGAATACGTTCTGACAAAGCAAATGTAATAATTGATAGAGATGTAGATTCTGATGGTAACGTAACAAATGATAAGCTACCAAACACACAGGTTTTTATGAAAGAAATAGAATTTCAAGATGTTATAGACGAAGACTCAAATATTTCATATTTCATAACACAAGCATTAGGGGTAAACTGTTTAGTTGACAATTCTGCTACATTAGACCCAGAAAAACCACTGAACCTGCCTACGCAAACCAGTAATTTTAACTCCATAGCTTTCAGCTTAGGTGTCCAATATACATTTGGTAAGAAATAAAATAACACATAACACAATATTATTATAGGTGTTTTCTTGACTCTGTGTTAAAAATTGCTTAAATTATAGTTCAATACAGAAGAAAAAATACAGATTAACACTTATAATAATATTGCGTATGAAATTTAAAGTTATATACCTAGGAGCTATAATTGGGGCTATCTATATTTTCATTGTCGGCTTTTCCGGTGGACCAACTGCTGGATTAGGTGATAAAACTGGCTCACCATTATCCACTTTAGGTGGAACTTGTGCCACATGTCATTCAGGAGGACTATTCGTGCCTGCTGCTTCAATCATTGTTTCGGACGCTGCAGGTTTTCCTGTTGCTAACGGAATGTATACTCCTGGGCAAACCTATACCATAACGTTAAGTGTAATTGCACCACCTACACAGACAATCCCTCCCCAAGTTGCTCAATATGGAGGACAATTAACAGCGCTTACAACAAGTAATGTAATGGCGGGGTCATTTAGTTCACCTACAACTGGAATTGGTGGGACAGGGACAGGATCTCAAATTACCTTAAGTTCTTCTGTTTCTTATTTAGAACATAATGAAAAAAGTACTGACGGCATTTTCAATGTCACTTGGACAGCACCACCTACTGGTACTGGAGATGTAACAATTTACGCAGCAGGGATTGCTGTTAATGGTACCGGAAGTACTAGTGGTGATAATGTGACAACAGCTACAGCAACATTTATTGAAAACACCAGTGTAGCCGTCACTGATATTCATGATGAAGAATTATCATTTAATATCTACCCTAATCCAATTACGGATGGTCACTTTTTTGTTGATGAAATTGAAGGTGAAGCAACTATAATCATTCATCATGTTTTAGGTGGAGTAGTTTATCAACAAACTACTAACATAACAGGAAAACAGGAAATTCAATTGGATGTCCCTAAAGGAATTTATACTATAAGTGTATTACAAGACAATAAATTAGGTACAAAAAGAATAGTACTTTAAATAGATTTCCTAAATAAAAAAAAGGCTGCTTGATATATAAGCAGCCTTTTTTTTATTTTCTTTTTCAAATGTTTTAACGAGATGTCTATCTTTCGATATATCAGCTTTCTTTAATTCCCCATGAAGGCATTATTTACGGCCTTTCCATTAGAATAAAACCGTGTTGTGTTCCTTCGTAGTGATTATAAATAAGCACCCTATTAATTTTTTTATTTGTATTTCTAAGAATTGTTTCTTTAGGTAAATTCTTCCCATTAAAAAGACTCGCAACCAACCACATAGCGAAAGAAGATACGGTATAAAAGTCAGCTACTAAGTTTTTGAAAACAAAAAGAGCCTTATCCTGAAAAAGTTGATTTTGTAAAAAGTCATAATAAAAATCTGTTCTATTGTCACCATTGTATCCCAAAAACAAACCATCAATATCATCTGGTGACAGGTTATTATTTTCTAAAAAAGCAATAGCTCTTTCAACAACTTCTTCTTTACTAGGAAAACAAACTTGATTCACATCTACAATTTTAGCAAATGAATCTACTGATTTTTCTGAATCAACAATAAACATAGATGCACCTTCGCCTGAAACAGTACCTTGTGTACCTGAAAAAAGCAAATTTGTAGAATCAACATCTTCTTTTTTAAACATACCCCTTAGAACATCTACATTATAATTAGCTTGAGAAATTTCTTCAACACCTCCCAATAATAACCTTTTAGCTTCACCCTCTTCAAATAACAATAAAGCATCTAATACTGCAGATTCAAAAGCAATCCCATTGTTTACATGTGTATTATTATACCCTCTTATTTTTCCCAATAGTGCCAAAGTGCCAGCTATAGAATTAGAAGTGCTTTGGACAAAATCCGTAGGAGTTAAAGTCCCCTCATCATATTCGACAATTTGATTAAGAAAACTAATAGATTTTTTAATGCTTCCATTGGCAGACCCTATAATAATCCCATCTATATCATTATATTTCTTAATCAGTGGCATTCCAGTTCCTACTCCCATCCTCACGGATTTACTCATTCTCCTTAATAAATTAAGAGGGATCATTCCCTTATACTTCGGTTCTTTTGCCCAATATTGTTTTTCAGTAAGAACCTCTACCCCATCCACAAAAATTTCTTCACAATAGGTCTCCTGAGGAGAAATACAAGACATCTCTTTTATATACATACTATTATGCTTTTGAAAAAATCAATGATGAACAATTTCCTCCAAAACCGAATGAATTTGACAAAACATTATTAATACAACGATTGTTTTCATAGGTAGGTATAGGTGATAAATTAAATTCAGGTATTGGGTTCGAATAGTTTAAACTTTGGTACAGTTCATTATAATGAATTGCTAGGAGACTAAAAACAGCCTCAACCGCTCCAGCCGCTGCTAATGTATGTCCAGTATATGATTTTGTAGATTGAAATGGAGGTACTTTGTCAAAAATTTTACTTATACCATATAATTCTGAATAATCATTGTTTTCAGTACCTGTTCCATGAGCATTTATATAATCAACTTCCTCAGGCTTAATTCCTGAAACTTCTAAAGCTTTATTAATTGAGGCTAGTATACCTTGAGCATCATCTGAGATAGAAGAAGGATGAAACGCATCATTAGTATTTCCATAACCCTTAACTTCCCCATATACTCGTTTATTCCCAACGACATGTTCTGATTCCAAAATCAAAAATGCTGCACCTTCACCTAAGGTTAAACCCGACCTTAAATTATCAAAAGGGGTACAAGGTTTTGGAGATAATATCCGCAATGCATTAAATCCATTTATAGTAAATTTCGCAAGGCCATCAGAACCTCCAACTATAGCACGTTTTGCTCGACCAGATTTGATAAGCTTTGATCCAAACATAATTGAATTTGCAGATGAAGAACAAGCGGTATTAAATGTTGTAGAAATTCCTTGCATTTCATACCTCTTAATTAATTTTAAAGTATGAGCACCACAAATGTAAGAAGAAAGATAATCAGACGGTTCTCCAATTTTATTTCCATCTCTATACAACTGATCTGTCATAGACATACCCCCTACAGTACTTGCAGACAAAAAGGCTGTATCCTTTCCAGAAACTTGAGCGTCAGTTAAATTTGCATCTCTGAAAGCCTCTTGAAAAGCAATAGTAGCCAAAATATCTGTTCGCGTAATACCTTTTTCACCTTTAATACCGGCATCTGCCATTAATTCTTCCGTTGTATATGATACTTCACCAAAGGGGAAAACATCTACATAGCGCGAATCAATTAACCTTGCTTCCTTAATACCTGTATTGCCTTCTATAAGATTTTTCCTGTTTTCACGAACATTCTTTCCTATAGAAGAGATAATTCCTATACCGGTTATTAATACCTTAGTCATATATCGTTATATTATAAAAATCCGTTAATAATTTTCAGCATTTGTAACGATATAATCTGTCATGGCATTAATATCTTCTAATACTTTTCTTCCTTCCTTAGGATCTGTAATTTTTAATCCATATTCCCTTTCCAACAAAACCAACAATTCAACAGAATCAATAGAATCCAGACCTAAATCCCCTTCTGGGCCAAATAAAGGTGAATCATCTTGTAAATCATCAGGCTCTACATCAATCAGATTAAGATACTCAATAATTTGTTTTTTTAATTTCTCTTTTAACGCTTTATTTTCCATTTTAATTAATTCTAAACCAATAAAAGATTGGCTATTAAACAATTTTTTCTTTTTTTAACTTTAAATATACGAGACTCAAGCAACTAATAATAAATATAAACAGCCCTAAAACGACAGGTTGTAATTCACCCCAAACACCTCCCTTTAAAAACAAAACATAGAATCCTTCCAAACACCAATTCAATGGAGAAACCACACTTATAAATTGCATATAATCCGGCATTACAAATGAAGGCACCCAAATGCCGCCAATTGCAGCAAAAATTACAATAGAAATAGCCCCAAAGCCATAAGATTGCTCTTGAGTTTTAGCAAATGAACCAACCAGCATTGCGTAACTAACTGCTGCAAAACTACTCAATAAAACTACTAATAAAAAACCTAACCAATTTAAAGGCATTGTCAACTCTGGTAGCCCCAAAAGAGGAAAAGTTAATTTTGCTAATGAAAATATAATACAAACCTGTAACAAAGCAGCAGAAAGGTAAACAAACATTTTTGATGCAAGAATTAAAATAAAACTAGAAGGCATTGTCTTCAGCCTTATAAAACTACCATTAAGCCGCTCTTTTACAATATTATTTCCTAAAGACACAACCATAAAAAACATTGCAAATATAGTCCAAGCTGGCACATTGTGTTGTGTGGAGTTAGGAAGAACATTACTATCAGAGGCGGTAACTGCTTTTCGTTTTATAGGTATAATATTATTAATCATGGCATCTTTCAACTTTTGTGGAGTTTCCTTTAACTCGAGCCTATCACACATAGTGTTTATAAACAATTCTCCCTCCATCCCTTTCAAAAAAGCATCTATCATATTAATAACTGACAAGCAATAATTTTCCTGTAATACAGGGTCATGAAAAAATTCAATATCGGAAAAATTAATGTTTTCAGAAGTATTTAAATCTCGGTCCAAACCAAGTTCATCCATCATACCTGCACTAACCAAATTAGCTTTAGCAATTAATTTTTCAGAAAAATCAGAAGGAATATACAAACCTGTTAAAAAGTCTTTTTTTAATAAAGTTTCCTTAAAGGAATTCTTAGTTGATATACTACCTTGTTCTAAACGAAACAAGCCAGACTCGCTCATTAATTTAATTAATTTCTTGCTCTGAACACCTGTATCCTGGTTAACAATAAGCATAGAAATTCTATTTTCATTAACAATTCGAAAAGCAGAATCCTGAACAATCGTAATAACAAAAACCAATAAAATAGGCATAGCAAACATAACCACTAATCCGGCCTTATCATATATAAGAATTAGGAACTCCTTTTTTATGGCTATAAACAACTTAAACATCATTATTAATCCCTGTATTCTTCCCCTGTTAATTTTATAAATAAATGTTTTAAATCTTTGGACTGATTCGATTGTAACAAATCATTAATCTCACCATTTACTATAATCTCTCCAGAATCTATTAATGCAATTCGATTACAAAACTCCTGAGCTTCTTCCAAATGATGGGAAGTGTAAATTATTGTAGTCCCCTGCAGGTTCAATTCATTTAAAAATTTCAATATTGCTACCTTACTCTGAACATCAACTCCTACAGTTGGTTCATCCAGGAACAAAACCTTAGGCTTATGAATTACACCAATTGCTAAATTCACTCTACGTTTCATCCCACCGGAAAAAGTTTCAATACGCTTATTAGCAACATCGGAAAGACCTAAAACTTTTAAAACAGATTTAGTTCGTTCATTAATTAAAGTAGAGGATAAATTATACAATGCACCAAAATATTCTAAATTCTGTATTGGTGTAAGTTCTTGATAAAAAGCATAATCCTGAGGCACATAACCTATATTGCTTTTAATCTCATTAAAATCAACCTTAGAATTATTATTCCAATAAAAAACTTCACCAGCCGACTGACTAAAAATACCACATAAAATTGAAATTAAAGTTGTTTTCCCTGCTCCATTAGGGCCTAAAAGTCCAAATTTTTCTCCTTTCAAAATCGAAAAACTAATCTCATTAAGACTATAAAAATCTGCCCCATCATAACACTTAGATAAATTTTCGATATGAATACAATTATCATGCATTAATATTAAATTTCATCTTATATAATTTCAAAAAAGTCTTTTGTTCCAACTCAGCAATTTCATCAAACCCATCCGCAACTTCATTAAAGTGAGACTGGGATGTATTTCTCCCTTTATATATTGCTGCCATACGCACTGCAGATGCTCTTAGGAAATCTCCTGATTTTGTTATTTCATCTGAAATTTGGTATAACCTATCATCCTGTAATATGGTAGCTGCTTTTTCTAAAAAAGCAGCATAAATAAACCTAAAGCCACCTCCTCCAGTTCCAATTTCTTCCTGCATTCGAACAATTTGACCTAAATTCAAGCTGCTCTTTCGGACACCAATTTTTGTAGGCCATTTTCTTATTTTTTTGCCCGTATACTTAAAACCACTACTCCCAATTATCGCAGTAGGTATTTGAGACATCCACCATGAATTTTTACGCAATGCTATAACAATTGCTTTTTTTAATTTAAGTTCATCAATTTTAGGAACATTCTCAGGAAAATAAATATGACCCTTAGGTGCTAAGGGACCTCTTGCAAAACGAACATCTTCTAATTCTGAGGCAGATAGACTAGTTACTGTTTCCATTACAGGGTCGCTAACAAAATATCTACCATTTTCCTTTCCATAAACAATAATATTGTGCGCATTAAAATGAAAACGGTATTCTTTTGGGAAATATGGAAGATGAAAAACACCAACCTGACATCCAACGGGTGTTCCCTCATCTATTTTACTGTCCAAAAATTCCTGCGCTGCATTAAAAGATCTAAATTTCTTTCTTTTAATTTTTATCCCTAAAGAACGACTTGCTCTTTTGAAAATATCTCCAGGCATATTTCTAAAAGAAATTGCTGGTCCATGATTTATTTTCATAAAAGGAATATGGATATAAAAAAGTCCAACTCCTAATCCAAAAGCCAACGGTTCAGACATGAAATCCAATCCATGATAGCGCAACAAACTAGTAGCTACACCATTCTCACAATGAGCGGTTTGTATATGATCGAAACTTTTAGTCTTTTCCATTAAAATTCTTCAATTCTTCTATAGTTATTTTAAAGGCTTTTGCATATATAAGTAATTTTTTAGTACTTAACTTTTGAAAAACCTTAGGCTTAAAATGCCTTTTAATAGAAATCCTCCAGAACCCTGTATAGGCAGCAAGCGTAGACATATCCATTATATTCAATTCCATGAAATAAACAATAGGACTTAATGCGCCACGCGCTACACTTTTCTTTGCTTCTTCAATACGATTTTCAACTTCTTCCCAAGCGCCTTCCAAAGCCTCTGCCTTTACATCCCACCCAGAACTTAAAACCTGCTCATACTCTCCTTTTTTATTCTTAACATAGCACATCTCTCTAGTAAAGTTTTCTAACTTACTTTTATCCTGTGGTAGGTCTTCTTTTTTCATAACATTTGACAGATTTTACAAATCAACAAACTGTCAACCAGGTAAACACATATGAAAATCTGGCACTTTCAGGTACGGCTAACATAATCTGATCTCCTTTCTTTAATTTACCACTATCCATTAAATCGTGAACCATTAAATAGATAGATCCCGCACCAACATTACCAGTAGTTGCAAGATTCGTAAACCACTTATCTTTAGGAATAGGCATGCCATTTTCTTCTAGAATTTCTTCTATGGGCTGTTCAAAGAAAAAGCTTGACAAATGCGGAAGGAAATATGATAACTCATCAACACTTTTATTTCTCTTTTTAAGTATCTCTTTTAATTTATCAAATCCTAATCGTATTATATTTTTGCTTAACAACTTAACATCCTGTTTTATACTTAATACTGAATTTGACGCACACTCCTGACTACTATAATCTTTATAAGATTTTAAATCGCCATTTGACATTTTATCTGCAGCCATATACATGCAGGGCTCAACAATATGTGCATATGATGATGCTTCAACCCAATCGACTTTTAAAGAAACACCTGTTTTAGATGGTTCAGTTTCTAAGAGAAAAGCACCCGCACCATCAGATAACATCCATCTTAAAAAATCTTTTTCAAAAGCGAGGTATGGATTTTCTTCAAGATCTTTCAACACTTTTATTTCCTCTTCATAATTCTTTGCAGTCATCAATACTCCAAGTCTTTCAGAACCTGTTGTAATTGCTTTTGTTTTATCTCCTATTGACAATGACATATAAGCATACTTTAATGCATGCATCCCTGAGCAACAGACTCCAGCTGGGGAAATTACTTCTATATTAGAAGTTTTTGGTAAAAATCCATGAACCATCGTTGCATGTGAAGGCATCCATTGATCAGGAGTTGATGTTCCACAACATAACAAATCAACATCTTTTAACTCATCTTCATTTTCAGAAAATAAATTTTTAATAGCTAATGCCGTCATCTCGGCATTATTATGAGTACTTTTCCCATCCTTTGTCAAAGCATAATAACGTTTTTTTATACCATTTCTACGTAATACTATCGCTTTAGCTCTGGATGGTTTACCATTTAAAAAACCTAAATATGTTTCCATTTCATCATTTTCAACAACTTCATTAGGTAAAAATACTGCTGTTTTATTTATAAAGACATCTTTCATTTTTCTTCAATTACCCTTAGGTAGTTTTTGGGAATAACAATAATTTTAATTAAATATTTTTCATAAATTGAAATAAAAAATTAATCCATTTGATATATGAACTAATTTCCTAATCCATAGTTATTAAATTCTTATAGTGAATCACAAAATTACAAATTTTTATTTACTTAATTTTTAAAAAAATAATAATAATTTAAGACTTTAATAATCAATTATTTCTATATGTTT
Organism: Saprospiraceae bacterium; assembly: GCA_022448945.1. Taxonomy (GTDB): domain Bacteria; phylum Bacteroidota; class Bacteroidia; order Chitinophagales; family Saprospiraceae; genus Aureispira. The sequence goes on along the minus strand of JAKVCV010000026.1, from coordinate 32,761 downwards.
TTTAAGCTCATTTTCAATTGTTTCCAACCAAACAAAAAAAGCTTCATCTAAAGTATCGTGATTAGAAGGAACTTTACTTTCTAACAATTCATAAACCTCAAAATTGGACTGGTTCAAATTGAATGGCGTTTCAATAGTGTTTTTAATAGTTTTAGCTTTTACTCTGGACCATATGCAAAGACTACCCCCTAGTGTTAACTGAAGCAAATATTTACCAGCCGTTATTTTTAAAGCCTGAAAATGTTTAAGGCCTAACCCTCCAGTATAGGTGCTTGCAATACCAATTCCTATCCATAAAGAAGCATGTATTATGTTTGGTAATGTAGAAATAATTTTTGTCAAAGAATTAACATCACCTTTAGTTATGTACCATAAACTTCTCCCCAATCCTAAAGTATAGGCTTGAAGCTCATTTCCAGTAAAATTTAATACAAAATCACCCTTAAGTGTTTTTCTTCTTCTAAAAAAACCATCATAATATCCACACCCATCAACAACGCGCCAACGCAACATTGGATCTAAATTATCCAAGTATTTAATCGGAGACTGTCTTTTTTGAGCTAAAGCCCATCCCAATCCAATATGAACCTGAACAGAATGATTATATGCGTAATGTTCCAAATAATAAGACCAGAATTTAAGCTCATCACCAGCTTCTAAATCCTTTAATGCAAAAACCATAGCTACAGCCTCATAACCTATAGACTGAAATCTATTTGGAAGTTTATCCAAAAAATTAATAATAATCTTAAGGTCATTTTCTTTTTCTGAAAATTCCTTAGTCTCCTTAAAAATCTTTTGTATTAAAACTATATTTTTTAGTAATAAATCTGAACCTAACATTATCTAAACCATAAGTTTTTCTTCCAACCACATAATCTTCATTTCACTTGAAATACTAGACCGTGTATCAATAGCCTTTTCTGATTGAGCATTAATTAACAACTCTTCATTTGACATAACAAAACTAAATTCATATGGATTTATCTTCATGTCTTCGGGTGTTCCTTTTATTCTTCCAGAAACCGTTCTAAAAATCTCTGCAGCCATTTCCTCTAAAACTTTCAGATTCTCTTCACACTTGGCAATCAAACTTTCTTCTGAATGTTTTATATCCATTTCAATATGCATTTTCTTTAAAAATGGTATATCAAAAAAATCAATATAACCATTAATATGAGTATTGTTTTCCGAAGATGCCCAATCCTGAAAAAATTTCTGCACACGTATGTTCAATTTGCCTAATCGGTCACCCAATGAATTTCTTGTCGTAAACAAGGCTCTTAAAATATTAATGTTAATGAAGCCATTGTTAGTAAATAAAAGTGTTGGAATACTCCAATAAACACCCCAATCCCATAAAATCTTAACAACCATAACCTGGGTGTTACCAAATAATGAATATTGATTTTGATAAATTGGAACCCAACTTTGAAAAAATGTTGCATGTACCCGTTCATAAATAATTGACCTAGAAGCAATATCTTCACCACTAAAATCTCTTAATATCAAATCTGTAACCCAAGTGTTTCCAAGTGCAATAAAATCTGTTCCCGGAGAATAAAATGGATCTAAAAATGCACCTGCTTCTCCAACAACACCCCATTTATCTGTAGAATAAAACCTTCCACTATCATGTGCATAGTGCTTCAAAACTCTAAAGTCCATTAATGCATCTCGATAAGGATTTAATTTTTCCGCACAAAGTGGTTCATTAATATTCAACCACTCCATTGCTTTATCAAATTTATTTAATTCAGAAAAATCATGATAATTAGGGTCTGCAACAATTCCCACGCTAGTATTACCAGAAGCTAAAGGAATCAGCCAAACCCAATACCCTTTACCCATAAAATGGACTGTCCCAAGACGGCGAAACCCAGGTTTTAGTTTTTCGCGCCAATCCATGTTTTCTGACCAATTATCTACATCAATTTCTCCTTTTACACGAAACCAAATAGCATTAATATTATGATCTAATGTTTTCTCAAAACCTAATTTTCTTTTAACAAATGCCGCTCTTCCTGTAGCATCAACAATCCAATTTGATCGCAAATCTTTACTAATTCCTTGATTTGTATAATATAAATAGTGCCCTTCCTTGTTAAATTCAATATCTTTTATCCGAGCTCCCAAACAAATATCAATTCCTAAATCTGATAACATTGAAATTAGATCATTCTCAAAAGTCCCTCTATCAATTTGATGACTCGGTATAGGAAGGCTATCCTTTGGTCCTAGTTCAACACGTTTGTCAATCTCTGTTTTAACTTGGGGGGAAAAATAAAATCGCAATCCTTGTTTCGGAAGTTGATTTTTATCTAAATAATCAGACAGCCCCAAAACCTCTCTTAAATAATAGGTGCCCAATTCTACGGTTGATTCACCAACTTTATGCGCAGAATCTGGGCAAGCATTCTTTCTCATCTCTAAAACAACTATAGAGATTTTTGGTTGATTTTTCTTCAATTGCATTGCTAGGGTTAAACCAGCTAAACCTCCTCCTAAAATCGCAACATCATATTGCTCTTTCATAATCATATATAATTTAAACAATTACCTAAACTGATAATAAAACTAATGGTTGTAACTTGAAAAAGATACTTCATTTATCTTTCAATCCCCAAATATAAGAAATGCTCTTTGTTTTTCTTAATGGAACTCCAGATTATAGGGCGCACAAGTAAAGTATAAACGGCCAACACGATAGGTGACACAACGAATAATGCAAAAATCAAGTAATATTTATACATCGCTACCCAAAAATTACGTTTTTTAGTATTGATGCTTTTTCGTTTAATTAAATTAGCCCAGAATATAAATAAACGCTTGGCCCTCATTTCAATAAATAAAATAGATGGATGAATATCCACTAATTTTTTTTTCAAAATTCTTTCTTGTAGCCCAAGATAATCGCCCTTATGTAATGCTTGGGTGACTGGTTCAGCTAAGACCTCAGCTGATTCAATATCTTTCCTTGAAACACCTGGCAATGGCAAGAATCCCCATTTGCGTTCTTTTTTGCCAGTTAACATCCAATGTAAAATACTAAGTGCACTAAGAAGATTTTGATGTCGATCAATAAAAGGCACATTAGCAACTATTCTTCCTCCAGCAGATTCTATACGATTAACTACACTAATTTGGGAATTAATCCACATATTCCTGGATCCTATAACTGTAACAATAGGCGTATTATTTAAAACCGCCAAAAATTTAGAATCCTGTAAAAGTGAAGATATCGGTAATGAGGGTGAAAGGAACCAGGGTTGATATCCTAAAATTATCAAATCGTAAGAATTAGCTCTAAAATCATATGGCATAAGATCGATTTTTTCTTCCAAAACTGTTTCTGGCATAGTATCAAAAAAAACCGAACTTATCCATGGAAAAACAAACTCCTCTCTGGGCTGAATATTTATTCTATCGATTTCTACTCCCTTAAAAGGTATTAAAAAACAATCAAGAATATCATTTAATTGCCCCGTTTGAGAATAACTAATCACTAAAATATTTTTCATAAACTATATTAATTCTTTAGCTGGGCAGTTTACCCTGGAGTTCTAAGGGAAGTCATTAATAGACAACACATTTGACTGATGTGCATATTCCCGGATATATACTTTTATTTTTGTATTTAGCGAATTATACCCGTCCAATATAAGGATTTTATCTTGTTTAATATTTTTATTGTATTTCAGAATTTTAGGTGCATTTTCTTGAATTGTCAATCGAATAAACCTGTATTCTATATTTAGAGGTTTTTTTTCAATCTCACCCTCTAACAGTTTATAACCCTCTTTAAAAACTTTTACCTTTTCAGTAACTGTTTTCATGAATCCAGACTTTTTCATCAACAAACCACCTTTATATGCAACACTAACACTATTAGACTGATTCTCCTCTAATTTATCCAATGCTTTGTCAATTGTTGTAACTGAATTGCAAAAAAGAGCTTCATAAAAAAGCTGATTATTTACAGTGTAAAACACTAAATTAGAACAAATAAAAAAAGAAATTAATTTGAATTTAAACAATGTTACCATAGTCAGTGTTTATTATTTAATAAAATAGAATTGTAAACTTATCTAAGCATAGAGAATTAATAACAAAAAAAATACTATTCTAGAATAAACTAAAATAGTATTAAAAAAAAGTATTTTTTTAATTTATATTAAACTTTTTTGTCCTGAGGCAACATAGTACTATCCCATAACTTTGAGACATAATACCTAATTTGACATGCTTTTGAAGCTTCTTCGTCAATATGACCATAACTTTGTGCCGTTTTAACTTGCAACTGATATCCATCTTCTCCCTCAATCCATCTGAATGAAATTTTATGGAATAGTGGGCCTAATATTTTACTATATGTAGACCGTATATGTTTAATTTTTCCAACTCCATAATTACATATTGCAATAGCGTAAGTAAAAGCATATTTACCACGACCTTCTATAGCACCTGCCTGTGCTACTAATTCAAAGGCTTGAACACCTTCTAAACGATCAACAATTGTTTGCCATTCACCATCTGCATTTACTTCCCCTGAAGCATAGGTGCCAGCCCTTCCGTCCATACCAGTCATTCCATTAACTTCCAATTTGTATTGGGGAGTAATTGTTCCAACTCCAATATTACCAGAATCTCTCAAGAAGAGAATACTATTATGTTCTTCATCATCGAAACTCAATCCTTTACTATGCCTATCAGGATTTAATGACAAACTAAATGCAGCATTAGAATCTCTAATGCTATTAAAAAAACTCATCAATTTCCTGTTAGCTCCCTGAGGTGCTAACATAAATCCATGATCAGGACTTTGTGAAAATCCATCATCTACTTTATTTATTGTAGAATCAATAAAATCAGCAAAATTAACCTCTGATGGTACCGATCCTCTAGTAAATAAATTTTTAAGAGTGCTTCTTGTAAGTAAAGTCATAACTAAATTGCATTATGAGTTATATAATTAAAGATATATGTATCATACATATTAATCTTCTTCTTCTTCTATATCTTTTTTACGGCGTTTATCAGACAAAAAGTCATCTAAATCCCGATCTTTTTCTTCAGTCATTACAAAATCACCATCTATAATCATAGAACTTATAGAAGATTTTTCGGGCAACTGGAAGCTATCATCATCTAAGAAATATAGCGGATTCTGTTCGAAAGGTATTAATATCGACCAGGGTTTTGTAGCTTTAATCAGTGGTGAGTTTGTAGAATGAATTGCTGTGTCATCAACATCGAAACCTCCTCCATCCTGAGGGAATACCTGTACGGCAGAAAATTTAGTAACGAAATCAACATAATCACATTTCTCAATAAAACTAAGAATAACATCTTTAACTAAAATACCCCCCAATTCTAATTCTTGTTCTTCGCCTAACATCCAAGGACACATGAATTCAATTATGTCCTGATTGAGTTTTTTAAGATAGGTACCATTGTTTTTGCCCTGAACAAAACGAAGTCCGGCAGATATTTTGACCCGCTCATATATTGGATTCCTAACTTCAATATTTACAAATGGAGAAGAAAGTTGTTCAAGATATTTTTTAATGGCATCCAAGACGGTATGATTCACCATGGGTAGGTGATATCCCTTAATCTTTTTATCAATTTTAGGCACTACAACCAAAGAAACAGAACCACGGCCAACATATTCTTCATTCCCTACATGCGTAACACATTTAACCTGGTGAATTCCTGGGAACTTATCCAATACCAAACGTTCATAATCCCATGCCGAAACAGCTCTGTTCTTGTGACGCAAGCGTTCACTTGTACGAGTATAAAAGCCCAACTTAGTTTCTCCTGGGCGTCCGCCAAAAGTCGGGAATGGTTGACTAACCCCACGAATTTGGGAAATTGAAGATGCTAATTTTTTTATAGAATTAGCAGGGAGTGGTTCCAAAAGGTGTTTATCACTACTTCCATTATCTACCCAAGTAACACTTAATGCCTGAGTTGCAACTGTTAAACATCGTGGCAAAAGATCCGGATCACCTTTTATTGTAACTCGCAACCAGTGTAATGTATCTGGCAATATAGTATTATCATCAGTAAGATCACGTGGAATTTCAAGATTGACAATTCCTGAATTATTGAATCCGTTTGTCGTATCAGTTAAAATGGTATTCTGAGAAAAATCTTTCCACTCATCCTTGACCATATAACTCCAAATAATTTCAGGCTTGTGCTTTTTAGCTGCCCCATCAGTAAAAAGATTTAAATTTTCTTTGAGCTCAAAATATAATGATAGTGTACTTGGAGGTATCAAATCTTTTAATCCTAAATACAAATAAGCATTGTCATCATAATTTGGTATTAACATTCGATTTTTCGAAAGTCCATGAGAAAAAGTTTGGGTAATCCCAAATGGATGAATATGATATATTTGCTCTCTAGCATCCTCGCCCTTAGTTAAAGTACCAATTGAAAGTACATTAATCTCTGCACTTGCCGAATAGTCCATTGTTATTGTTTTCATAACAGGAGCAACAGGTTGCTTAGGCAATGTTTTTTCCGGACCTTTTCGCTTAGGCATATTGTTGTACTTAACCTTTTTTGCATATATCCCAGCATATGATTCATGACCAAAAGCAGCTAAAGGTCCAGAAAATTCAAGTTTAAAGAATCCAGCCCTGGCCTCATTATTAAACATAGGTGGCATAACAAAACTATCATCAGCTTTAATGTTAAGCGCCTCAATATCTATATCCGTAATGGTAGTTTTATTTTTAATTCCATGGGGGTTGTCATCTTGAGGCTCAAACATTTTAAATATTAAAGGCTCTTCATCCTTGGAAGGAGAAAAACTACCATCAGACAAAGCAGAAAGTTTCATTTCATACTGCTCATTCTTAATACTTAAACCATAGTCTTTAAAATATCCTCTGAACCCTTTTTTATCAGTAGGTAAGCTATGCCATTCAATATTAAATTGAAGGTCAGTGATATCTTTCTTGAAGAGTTCTTCTTTACCTACAATAAAATAAGATCCTACTTTTGGTATAGCTCCAAACGGTTGAAATGGGACATTTGAGGATATACCTCCAATATCACTAGAAAGCATAAGTTGTCTTATTCCCTTTACATCTACATCAATAGCAATGTTTTTTACTTCAAGCTCTTTCAAAAAAGAATAAGAAAAAAATGAACCTTCACTACGTTGGGAAATTTTAACAATTGGACTTTCTGCACTATAACCTTCACCCATAGTTTCTGGGTCATAGTTAATAATACTAGGGTTTGCATCCGAAAGAGTAGCAACAATTGTAATTTCTGATTTCCCCCAATCATCAGGAGGTAAAACTTCACAAGAATGCGCAGATAACCAACCTTCAGAAGTAGTAAAAAATACTTCAAGACTATTTTTAAAAATTTTGGAAAAAGCATCTTCTCTAGAAATATCCTGATTAATACTGATATCTTTAATCAGTAAATTAAGTGTATACATTGTGCTTGGAACAAAGTCAAATCGCATAGTTACTATCCTATGTCCCTCTTCCATTTCAAGTATTGGTGCTGCTATTGCCCAACCTAATTGTGCATAATCCATTTGTTGTTCATCCTTGGGCAGCTCCAAAATTTCATGACCGAAGGTAGGCCAGTTTTCTTCATTATTAATGAAACGTCCACCTTTACCATCTTTTGAATTTGCTACATCTGCAGCATACAGGTTAGTGATCACTCTATATGAACTACCTATACCTATTTTAGGATTCTTACTAATATATAACGTTTTAATTGACTCAATTTTAGCCTGATTAAGTTCAAGGTCATAATCTGTAGTATACAAATGTTCTACGCCATCTTCATCCTTGCCAGCCGTCAAGAAAGTTCCTTTTTCAAGGAAATGAGTGTCTATATGTGTAGCAACATTAAAGAAAACATTAGCTTTATCTGGCGTAAGTCCTTTTTGTTTTTGTTTAAGAATATTGTAGTAATAAAAATCCAGATGTTTCTCAGTAATTGTATTAATCTGATTTTGAAGCTTCTTAAACATTTTTGCAAAAGAAATAAACAAAGCAATATCAGGTCTGTGATCAGATTTTTTTGTTAATGACTCTACCAAATACTTTGGAGCTATCTGTAAAATATAAGCAGTTACACTATAAAAAATCCTGAACTGAATACGAATTTTTTTAGAGTAATCCTTTATCTTATCAGCCGATCCCTTATCCTTTAGGATAATATCCCTGGCTCCAATCTGCTCATGCTTTTTAAACCAGTTATAATGAAAATTATCTTTTATTTCGGCCGCACTAAAAGGGCCTGTTTCATTAAAACCTAAATCTTCCTGATATAAGAGCAGATCCATGAGGTTTTCGGCCAATTGTTGTTTGATAGCATTTTCTAATTCATTCTCCAATTCCGAAGAATTCATCATATTCAGCCTATCCATTTGCATGGTATCAACATACCAATCATTAATCTGTTTTGCAAGCTCTAAAATCTGTTGCATCAAACCTTCCAATGCCTCTAACTTGCCTTCTGCTCTTGGAGAATTATCAAGAATATTAATCAATCTACTGTGCTCCTTTTCAATTTTATGTAAATCTGTGGAAACAATAGTCGCAAGAAACATAGAAACATCTTTCTTAAAAAATTGTCCCCAATCACCAACTGGAGTGTTCGTTAGATCATAATATTTAATTATTTCTGAAAACTTTGAAGCAAAAGCCAATATATCACTAACGGAACGTTCATCCACTTTTATAGATTCAGGAAGAAGGGACTTCAGCAACCTTTCATTTTGAGGAGTGCCGTTCCAGTGTAATACATTTGTTTTGTTCTTTTCACTCATAACATCTTTGTATTGTCTCCGCGCAATAAAGCGAAGTTAAATTGATAATTTTTAGCGCTGAATCTCATTTATTTACAGTATAGCTTAATAAAATTCCTTTAAACATCTGTTCCCTCAGAAAGGTAAAAAGGATAAACTAAGTTTTTGCGCGAATTAGTACCTTTTATATCATAAGTAATACTAATATCAAGCCTCCCCTTTAATCGATCTGTTGAATCTATTTGTATAGAAGCTATTTTCACTCTAGGTTCAAAATATAAAATAGCAGTACTGATCATGTCCTGAATTCTTGTCTTATTAGTTGCAGACATAGAACTAAAGACCATACTTTGCAAATCACAGCCGTACTTGGGGTTCATAACCCGCTCCCCTGGTGTAGTAGTAAGCAAAACCATAATAGATTCAGCAATATCATTTTCATCATGTGACATTTCAAGACCATCTGTACTCTCCATAAAACGAGGAGGAAAACTCCAGCCTGATCCTAAAAATGATTTGTTTTCTGCCATATCAAACTAATTAAAAATTAAAACAGAACAATAGTTATTACTCTGTTTTAGTTGATAATAAAAAAAATTTATGCTTCTGGGTATGACCCATCCTTACATGGAAATATTTTAAAATATTGCTCCGCTTTCTTTTTCCCTACAAGGTCAACCATTTGTTCATATTCTGTATCTTCGTTTACAGGTTTTATTTCAACATCCTCGAATTTATCCAAATATTTTTCATTCAACATATGGATTGAGGGAAAAACCATTTGTGTACCGGGTTTTAGATCCCAATCTATCAGATTATTATAATCAGCGACAGCGGCACAAATCTTACTATCATACCTGCCATAAATATCATTACAATGCATGGTCATTTTGTCACCATAGCTTATGTCTATATGATGTGTAACATCCGGCGATTCCCCCATTGGTCTGGCATCGGCAGCAACCATTGATTCAATTTGTAGAGTAATGCTAGCCTTAACAGGTTCACCTGTAATACTAAAAAGTTCTAATTCAATCTTACAATCCTTAAGTTTACCTTTAAAAACAGCAGGCTTATCCTCCGTATCATCATTAGCAGTATTAGGAAATATATTTCCCCAGACAAAACTTAAGTAAGGTGGCGTATGTGATTTAGCTTTATACCCATATATAACATTCTGCAGGTGATTCAGATAAGGCCTGATAGTTGGCTTGTCATCTTCACCAAAGAAGTCTTTATTTACGTCTTCTACCGGAACAATTCCAGTAGCATCTGCAATAAACGTAAAATTCATATCCATGGTATTGAACCCTTGAAAGCCTGTATTAGCTGCTGCAGAAGCACCATCAGCTGAATTACTATTGTCACCTCCGGAAGATTCTATCCCAAATGAATAACTTACTTTTTCAGGGTTCATTTGACATACAAAAACACCCGTCTTAGAATCAGGGGTGTCGGAACAATCTACTGTCTCGTGTGCATTTATAGTCAAGCGGCATATACCACTATCACTTCCTGGTAATAATCCCATAATATCATATTTAATGCCAAATAAGGCAATTTATATTTTCCTGTCAAATGACAAGCTTTATCCTAATCAAATTATATTAAAAATACTAAAACCCAATGGCATTTCCAAAGTGTTTTCATTATAAATCGGCATCCTTTATAAACAATACTTTTTTAAGTATAAAGCATATACTTAAAAAAGGGTTTACATTGTTACAACATAAAAAGGTTTTATTTATAAATTCAAAAGTATTAACACTAACCAATCATAACAGTCATTTCACCCAAAATCACAGAACCTCCATGAGCAGTGGTAGAGCCCAATTGCGCTGCTGGCATTCCACCAATCAGTACAGTAGTCGAACCCATAACAATTGTATCAGGTGGCCCGACGCAGACACACATATCCCCAACCAAAGCTGCAGGCATTTTCCCTATCATTACAGTAGGACACCCCGGACCAGATACGATACTTCCTACGTGTGGTATAGGGGGCACTCCTGGTGTTACCATTGGACAAACATGTGCGTCGAGTATTCTTGCTGCTGGTGGTGCCATATGTTAATATTATTTAATTTAATAAATCTATAAAATATATTATTGAAATATGCGTTTAATCTTAATTTATCATTACCATCCCTCCTTTTACGGTAAGCATTCCTCCTCCATCAACTGTTCCCATTCCTGAGCCTTTGATCTCAAACTGGGCACCCTCTGCATTAAATGCAGCACCACCCTTTGCTTCAAAATTGGTGCTCGCTTCTAGCTTTACATTCATACCCTTCCCTTCAATATCGCCTGTTGCTTCAAGTGCTATACCACCACCTGCGGTAATATTTATATCACCCGAAACATCTATCGTCATATCTTTGTCGACAGTCATAGTAATTCCTGCAGAATCCATTAGGATATTATTTTTATTGATAGGATCATCAATAGTAATGGAATCAGCATCATCATTGATCTCTATCATCATTTCATCTTCAGTAAAAACCTTAAAGATATTTTTACCTGCCTCATCGGCAAATTCAAGTCTAAACTTACCCTTATTCAAAGATATTCCTTTAAAGACGTTAGGGTCCGCAGGGTCATGTGCCTCTTCTGTTGTTATCTTTCTCATGCTACTGTACAATGATCCTAAAATCACAGGATAAGTAGGATCATTATCGAAAAAGCCCAATACGACTTCATCGCCGACTTCCGGGTAAAAAACAAAACCACAATCTTCAGTAGCATAGGGATGTGCCATCCGCGCCCACACACCATCTCCTTCGAGGTTATCCACAATTGGTATATTCACCAATACCCTATATTCCCCATCAGGATCTTCATGTATTTGTATAACAACTCCATGCTGTAATCCACTAATGGCAGGTAAACCACCCCCAGCCCCAAGAGGAGTAGCACTTGGATAGGTCTCCAGATGAGGTCTTTGAGGCAAGCCTAACTCAACTTCTGTAAACCATTGGGCGTTTTGCACAGTGTGCGTTACTTTTGAAATATATGCATCTCCATTAAACCTTTCACCTATATATGCAAGCTCAAGTGTTTTCCCAACTTCGATTTTCTCAGAACCAACAAATTTTATACGTCCACGAATTCTCGACAAATGCCCCCGTTGATAAACTGAATCTGCCCAAGACTGAATAACATCAGTAGTTACCGGTGCAGTTGTATGTACCAACTCCTTATGCTTTAGAACAGAAGCTAAGGTTGCACTATCAACATCTCCCTGTTTATTGGCAGTAGGTTTAGCTCCTGAAACATTTTCTATTTTTTGTGCCGTAGGGTCCCAAAAATTTGCTTGTACTTCTTCATATTGATAGGAAGCATCCATGTTAAGATTCATTTCAATAAGATCACTTCCATATGTAACGCATATTTCTGTAGATTCAGAAACCGTTGGTTTTTTAATACTCAAATCCCCATCATTAATAATGGTGACCAAACCATTGGCATCAGCACGGGATTGTATAAAATCCCAGTCTGTGCTATAATATTGAATTAACTTTTTATGGGTTGCTGTTGTAGCTTCAACATCGGCCTTTCCCTTAATCCCTGATTCTTTAATAATGTCTGATATAATATCAGAATCTTTTTGCTCATAAAAGATCATATTCTTACGACCTACGGTAAGTGCTAATGCTTCGTCTCTACAAGTTAAAACGAGACTGGAACCTGAATACTTCGATAACCTTATCCCTTCCTCAATTAATAAGCCCTTAAAAATAGTTTCTAAAGTTGACGATGGATCATGACTTAGTTTAATCTCTACCTCTCCACCTGGTTTAAACATAGCCTCCTCGCTTTTCGGAAAAGACTGTTCCGAAATGTCACCATCTAGAATTACAATTTTTGCATAAGGAATTTTATTGACTTCTTTTACTACAACTATTTCTTGTAACATCAATTCCTGGGGAAGGACAGTCCCATCGATAGAGATTTCTATCGATACTACACCGCTCTTGAAGTTTTTTAGTGGAGAATCAGCCATTTTATATATCTATAAAAACAGGTAAATTTATTTTCAATTAATAAAGGCAGAAATGATCATATCTACACCTTTGTTACAGGATAATTTTTGTGTCATTTGTCCATGTGTTATATACAGATATAAAAAACATGAACAATTTAAAAAAAATATACATTAAGGTCTTAATTCGTAATCAATCAACTCTTTCACTCTTCTCATACACTCATTAATAATTGCTTCTTTATCTAATTTTTTATCGGAACCAGAGGAAGAATCAGACGGTTTATCATCGTTACCAGATTGCTTACTTACTTTTGTATTCATTGTCAATTGTTTGATCGAAATAGCCATAGTGTATATATATTGTTTTTTTAACAATTGTTTCAAAAAAATTATGCAGGTGGAACTGCCAACCTTTGAAGTTCTGTAAATTTAAAAGATACCGTCTCTATTACAGGAGAACTATCTTCCGTTGAACTTAAAGTAGATATCGACCATTTAACTGGGAATGCTTCCTGTACTATAAACCCTGCAATTGGAAATGCTGCAGGCCCTATTGGTAAAGGATTTTGAATCATAGGGTGATAAATAAAAATCATTAAATCTTTAGGAATTATTTTTTTTTCCCATGTTTTGGCAGCCTGAATAGTGTCCTGACACCAGCCACTTACAGGATCCAGGGCAAAACCCATTACACCTATATGTCTCGGACGCAAATACCGTTTGAGTGTAATATCAGAATAAGACATAGTTTTAAAAGTAGGTCTTGGAGAACTCCACCCCGCTTCATTTTTTACATCTGTATCCAAGTTGATTTCCATCCCATCTACCTCTGTAAATGCACAGGCAACTGGGTCTAATACCTGAATTGCCAAAGAGGCTGCAGCTTTAGTCATTGCTAAAGGGTCTTCTGCATCAAATGGATCATCAAGAAACAATACCTCAAAGAAATAACTTGGGATTGGTTCATTCAAAAAATCAACAATGGCCGATAATGCATCCATACTCTAAATATTATTAATCTATGTTATTCAATTACAAATTCTTGAATTGAAAATTTTATCAAACTCAAAAAATTAAATGCCATTCAATGTAAAATATTGATATGTTAATTCTACTTCTTCAACAGCTACTTCTGTATCAGATTCAGCATCCAAACTTGTGGGTGTGATTTTAGTAACATACGCCTTTTCAAGCGTCCATGAAAATAAATCAACTTGAGCTCCTCCAACAAGTTCACACAAAGTTATTGTAACTGTTCTCATGTCACTGAACAAAAAGCCTGTTTTAACATTTGCAAACCAGGCATAAAGCGTCATGTCTCCAGAAAACATTCCCTTTTTTAAAGTTACAGGATCATAAGCTGTCAATGTTGGTCTACTTTGTTTATGAAAATCTGAAGAATTACCATCCCGAAATTCCATTTTTGACAAACTAGCTCCTAAGCCATCCATGGTTTGAAAAGCAACCCTTCCATCTAAACCACCTACATCAACCCAAAAAGAAAACTTAGCCAATGGCCAATCATAACCTGCTTCTGAGTAATCAGACATAATTAATTTTTTTATACCCAACACTAAAGTTGAACAATAACAAGAAATATGTTGTTATTCTCTCCATTTACCAAAGTCATTAAAAAACACGCTGAATATTGACAAAAAATTGAGAAGATCAGTAAACGATAGTTTACATTTCAGATGTAGATAACCATAGATATACTCTCTCGTTATCTCTTATTTTAAAGTCAGAGATATGCAATAATTAAGTGCAATTAATCATGAATCTAATAAACGGAGAAATGACCTAGCAGAATTACTCTTCTGCTAGGTCTATAAATTCTAAGTTAGAATATATAATCTAAAATGATTAAGCTCTATCTAACTGCCAAGATTCACAAGCAACCTCCATCTCTTCAACTGCTACTTCAGAATCAGCTTCCGCATCCATACTTGTAGGCGTAAATTTCACCAGGAAACAACCTTTTACTGTCCATGTATGCGTAACATCACCAGCTTCATCTTTAAGCTCTATCATGATTTCACGACGTTCATTTCTGTTACCTGTAATTTCCCAGGCATAAAAACGCCAAAAAGACATAATGTTTTCATCACCAGCAAATTCACCTTTTTTGAAGGATATATTGCTATATGTAATCAAACCTGGTCTCTTAGATTTAAAAAGAAATTGTGAATTCCCTGGCCGATATTCCATAATAGAAACTTCAGATTCCAAACCTTCAACAGTTTGAAAGCCCAATTCTTCCATTCCATCAATATTAACAGAGAAATTAAACTTGGCTAATGGCCACTCAAATGGATTTATTTCATTTTCGCTGTAATCAGACATAATATTTATATTTTGATTATTTTTTAAAAAATTTAATTAAGTGAGGAAATGCTAACCTCATGAATTTGTATTAAATGAAAAATGACTTATTGTCTATTCTCCACCAGGCATTTTTTGTTGGAATGTAATTACGATAAACTCAGCAGGACGTGAGATCGCTACTTTTACGGTAACTTTCATATATCCATCAAGAATATCCTGAGGTGTCATCGTAGTTCCTAACCCACAATCTACAGAATACGCTTCTGCTTCAGAACCACCAACTAATGCACCTGCTTGCCATTGATTGCGCAGGAAGTTAGAAATCATTGTTCTTACACCTAACCAGGTATTCGTGTCATTTGGACGGAATACATAAGGCTCACAAGCAAATTTGATTGATTGTTCAAGCATAATCATTGTACGACGTACGTTGATATATCTCCAGTCTCCGCTATTACCATCTAAGGTACGTGCACCCCAGACTAAAGTTCCTTTTCCAACAAAAGGACGAATAGCGTTTACAGCTTTACCACTAAGTGGTAAGTTCAAGTTTTCTTGTTCATCTGCAGTAATATTTACAGTAGGTCCAGTTATTGCAGACACAGATACGTTTGCAGGCGCTTTAAAAACACCAACAGATCCATCTACTAAAGCATAGATTCCTGCAATTGCTCCAGATGGAGGCAATACGTTCAATGCTTCTTTCATTTGACCAAGCACTTCATTATAAATAGGACTAACAGCTTTTAAAAGGTTACTAACAGTATCTACATCAGCATCCTCATCTGTTATTTTAGCTACCTCTTCTTTGATCATATCACCTTTTTCAGCTTTAACATAACCGGAAGAAACATTTTCGTCTACTTCATTGTTTAAGATGTCGGCCAAGCCATCTGCATTACTAACGTTGGTGTAATCAAGGTCGTCAGCACTAACAACAGTAGCATTTAACCAAGGATAGTAAGAAGCTCCAAAATCAAGGAAGTTTCCACCATACGCTGTACGTGCCGCAGTTACAACATCATCATCTAATCCAGTTCTTGCTTTATGTCCATCATGAACATCAAGAATTGCAAAACGACTACGAGTATCAGCACCACAGTGCTTGATCATCGCTTGTTGTACAGAACCACAATCACCCGCTTCAAGCAATACTGCATCAGGGATAACGACTAAAGTTGGTTCTTGTTCTTTTAATAGAGAAGTGATTCCTCCTCCTGTTTCAGCTCCTACAAGTTCTGCACCTTTAACTCCGCCAGAGTAATCGCCAACAGAAACAATGTAACATGCTCCCCCGCCATTCGCGAAGAACAACTGCATGCTGCGAAACAAATTATAACTTGTTCCGGCATCAGCGCTTAAGCTATAGTTATCTCCATCTGCTTCAATTGTAAAAGTTGTTTTAGGGGCTCCACCAAAGAAGCTCAAGTACTCAACCATTGAAGTGATACGCATAGGAACATTAGTAAGATCTTTTTTACCTGCTGCGGCTGTTGCAGTGTAGCCAATGAATGCCGGTACGGCTGTTGCTACAGATACTACCGAATTCGAAAAAGCATTTTTCTCTTCGATATACACACCAGGTGTTGCATATTGTTTTGCCATGATTTAAATTGTTTAAATTTAGTTAATTTAATAAAATTTTTAATATAAAAAACCCTGCCAACTTCCGTTTCGACGTCAAAAAACAGACGAGAACAGGGGGTCTTACAAATATACAATTATTTCCGAATAAACCTCGGATTGGTCTGATAAATTTACTTTCAAATCAGACAAGGCTGAGGGGCATGGTAACCCAACGATCCATTCCACTCCACTTTTACCCCTTTTTGTCTTTAATTTAAACCGTTGATTTTGTTTTTGCATGAATGGGATTTTAGATTCCGTCCATATCCTGTGGGCAGTTCTACCACCCATTTCCACTTCTTCAACCTCCTCAAAAACAACTGGCTCATACCCTTTGCCCTTTTTACTATCATAGACCTGATGATCAACATATAATCTTTCTGGTCCAGTTTCTACAAAAATATACTGCCATCGAACTTCCCTTGATTTAAAATGGATATTGTATTCTTGTTGCAATACCTCTCCTTCGTCATCAAAAAAAGCATAATCACCAAAATCATCCTTGTCAATTATAATATCAATTGCACCAAATACAGTTTTAAGTCCATCGTATAGATAAAAGATTTTTTCTTCAAGACCATCGATCAACAAACTATATTTACCTTGCGGCTGACCAAGTAAACTAATTTCACATGAAACACTACCATCTTCAAGAATTGTTTCAAACACTACCTCTTCTGCAGCATCAACAACCTGAACTTCTGTACCATATTGTTCGTCTTCAAATGAATAATTTATAAGAGAGCTGCTAATTTCAATCTTGTCTTCTTCAGTAACGAATTGATCAAGTGATAGATTTTTGTATTCTGTACTGTCTTTTTCTAATTCTCTATTGTTAAAATAAAAGATTTTATCTTCTTCTAAATCAAAAGGCAAGTGCGTATAATTCATGAATTTGGGATCATCAATTTCCATTAAAAATGACAATTGAACAGGTTTTGTAATTTCTTTAATTGGGGTATAGTGATCACTATATGAATACCCAAGCATTAACCCACCCTTAACAAATCGACACTGCATCCCATTATTAGTTAATGAAATAGTAGTTTGATCAGTTGGTAATATTTTAACCTTGGAAAACAAACCTGAATCAAAATAATCATGCTTAATATTAAGCTTCAATAACTCTTGAAACTTACTAAGCAGATTGATTTTGATTTGCGGAAAACCTGCACTTTCCTTTTTTTTGTTTTTAGCCATAGATTTTATTTATATAAGAAGGCAATTAATATAAAAACCCCGAATGGATTTAAGGCCTTATATTTTTTTGATAAATGGTATTTCAGGGGTTGGAACATCATGTTTAATTGGCAATGTTCTTATTTTATAAACGACAGATGGCAAATATTTAGAACCTATAATACCCCAAAAATTACCTAAATCACGTGTGTCGAATGAAATCAATTCTGCCTGTAATCGTTCAAAAACCCCATTGATTTCAGGAGTGTTTTGAGGTGTAAAAGTGTTTTGTCTAAACTGAAAAAAAGCTATTATTGAAGCAATAAACTTTAATCCTTCCAAATAATTTTCACTTGTGAAATATGCCGAAAAGAGTATAGTAATATTAATATTTACTGGTGGCTTAACTTTTGTGAATGCCCCAGATGATGTTTTACTATATCCACCAACATTACTTTGTGTTTTGTCCATTTCCACATTGGTTACCGTCAAAATAATTTTATCGGGCTCCTGAACAGCTATAGTACCATCCAAATTAACCAGGTTGGACAATATAACTTTTTCTTCCGTTATATTGTGTTTCGATTGAAGGAATCGATTGATTTCGCCTGCTATAGCAGCTACTGCATCATGTATCATGGAAAATTTACTATATGCGGTTAAAAAATAGAATTTTTATTCCTCTTCCTCTTCCTCTTCGGGAGCAGTAAGAGCTTTGAGTGCCATTGAAACGAAACGTATGATATAAATCCCTATAAAAGAAGAGAAATATCCTATAAGATATAACCAGAAGATATAATTCTTGTAGACTTCCGTAAGCTGAATAATTTCCGGCGTAAACCCAAAAAACCAAAGAAAAACGAGGCCCAGAGGAATAGAAACTATCAACCCCACAACCAACCAAAGAAATTCACGGGCTATTACTTTTCCCATTTTTTTATTGTTTTAAAATAAGCACAATTTGACGTGCTTTAAATAAAAAGTTAATCAATTTGCCTTCAGCCCACAAAAGGCTTTAGGCTTTTAAATATAAAAAAATATTATAACTTTTGAAACTTATTTTCAGTCCGTTCTACTTTTGTAATAAGTTTATTAAATAATATTTTATAGTTTTTTTCTTTTATAATTTGCCAATTATAAACATTGAAAAATTTAATGGTAACGGTTCTTGTATATTTATACATATATAACCGCGTTAAACATTAAGGGAGTTTCTGATGTTTGTTTTCGACCAAATTCGAAGCTGCCCAGGTTAACAAAAGTCCCAATCCAGTGCCAATTGCAAAAGTAATTGATTTGTTTTGGAACCACCCCATCCAATTCCCAAGAACCATGATAACAACTGTAAAAAGAACAAGATAGAAGATCCGAAATGCTCCACTGTAAAAAAGGACATCTCTAACTTTCCAATCCAAAACAGAAAAGCCGAAACTTATACAAATAAATATGGTAATAAAAACTAAAGTTGCAAAAATAAGTCCACTAAATCTCTTTAAAAGGTATTGAATAGTGAATCCGACCTTATTACCTTTAGTAACTTCTACCCTACTTAACTTATTTTTCTCTTGGTTCCACACTTTTTTTGTTACAAAGCTTTCTTCTATTGTTTTCCATAAATCAGAATGCGCATAATCAGCACCTAAGGCCCATAGGCCGACGCCACCTAATCCTTCCTCTACAGCAAAATCAAATTTAAAACTAAGGGAAGTTGAATTATCGAAATAAATCTTGTAAACACCACCAAGTGAATCCCTTATTGTGGCTTCCAGTGAATTTAATGCCTTGTCGTAATCGATAGAGGCATGGCCTGTTTGAGCTAATCTCATAATTTGGCTATAAGGGATATACCCTTCAAAATCTTTTTGACCACTTATGTCTTTATACCATACAACACCGTGGTAAGGCAAACCCAAAACCAAGCTAGAAGCATGTTGATCACCTATCTTCTCTTTATACTGCTGTACCAATTTATTAAGGTCAAACCGCTGTGAATCGACTTCTGACTTGATACCAACATTTTCAAACAAATCGAACTCCTTAAACACCAAAGAATCTTTCTTAGGTTTAAAAATGAAAAAACCTATTCCTTCATCTTCCCTTGATGCATCGTGTCTTTGAGACAAAACTCCTATACAATTCGTTCGTTTCAATATTCTGTTAATACCTGGGTTTAACCATAATGGGCGGCCTATATGATCTTTTGTGATTTTTATAGTATTAAGTATATCTGTCAAGTCATAAGGCTTGTATTCCAAATTCGAATAGATCCAACTAATCTTATAATTAAGAGAATCCTTAAGTTTTTGTTTATAACTTTCTTCATGCAATAAAGTAACCTCATTAATAGAATACGGAGAAGACAATAAATGGTCCAATGTTGTGTATTGCTTAAATAAGACTTCTGTTCCACGTATAGAAGCATCTGTCGCCAATAAAGGAGAAAGAGGGCCTTCCTGGACTTCTGTTGGTTTTATATGAAAATTAAAACTGTTAATGACAAAAAGATCAACCCAAGGTTTAAGCTTATCAAGATCATATACATTGTCTACATCATATATCGGGACTGACATACTGATGGTATAATCATGATTATCTTCTCTTAATGAAAATGATAGTTCCTTAACAAATTCAATAAAATGACTTTTATAGTACAAAGGAACATCTTCAAAATTCAAATCAATACCATCTGCTCCGGATTTTATCAAAATACTCCGTAAGCTATCAATCAGATTCTTCTGAACATCCGGTTCACTAGTAAAAAATATTTCATGATTACTATACCCCCTGTTACTTACTGTTAAGAGCACCTTACAGGTGTCAAGGTGGGCAGTCATAATCAAGTCACTGGAAATAAAATTATTAATAGCCAAAAAATTATTGTACCCACCAGTAAAAGGGTTTACTTCATACCCAAAATAAGCAAGGTGTGTCAACAATTTATAATTATAGGTTTTATACATTTGTCCTTTCCAATGAGGATGCCACCCGAAGATAGTCAGATTTTGTTTTGGCAAAATCTTATTATCAGTTCTATAAAAAACGCCAGTCTTATAGGTCCAATCTTCATTGTACAAAGAAGTATTATATGGAGTATACCTACTAGATTGCGCTTTATCAATTCTCTTTTGTTCCAGATCGGTTGGTATTCCCCACCATTCATGTGTCAACATTAATAAATGGTGTTGATTAATTTCAAAATCCACTTGTTGCTGAACAGTCGTATCGGCCTGCAGCACTTTCCTGTTTTGGATATGAATTTGATCTAAAGAATCTAGGTCATCTCCAAATAATTGGCCATACAAGTTGTTATTAGCCATGCATATAAGACAAGACAAGCAAACAATACAAACAAGTGCATTTGAATAGTATTTTATTGTTTGATTCATAGTAGAAATTAATAATCTTAAATTATAATATGTGTTTTATATGCGTAATTCAATATTATAAAGTTCATAAAAATTATGGCGTAAGTGATTTCTTTTTAGCTACTAGCCTCCATCCAATCCAACTCATTAAAGCACCAAATACCACCCCAACCAGTAAAGGTATTGTTGCCCCTTCGAATAAACCTAGATAGCCCCCTATTAGCAGCATCAAAAAGGTAAAGAAAGCCATATATAGCATTCGGAAACGGCCATTGTCAAAGAGGGCCTGTCGGGTACGCCTATTAAAAAGAGCTGCACAAAGCCCTATAGCCATAAAGATTGACAAGTACATCAAAACAGCTAATATGTAAATAGAATTATTGCGTGTGGTACTACTTTTTTCATTGATTTGCCTAAATACATCATCCTCGGGCATCTCTATATCTGTGAATTCGTCAGAAAGAAGTTCTTGAAGATGATAAAACCCAGCATCACTTCCCAAAAACTGAATGCCTACACCACCTAAACGTGCATCTTTCAAAAATTGATATTTCTTACGTAAACTCATAGTGTCATCAAAATAGATTGTTACCTCATAGGGCACATCTCCGAGTGCTGTATCTACTCCCTGATAATCCAAATAGCTAAAAATATAACAGGCTTTAGTTTCATCGTAACGCAATTTAGCTCCCGGAAATTTAAATTGATCCTCCTTTTGCATTACAAAATCAAATTGTATATCACTATATGGTATAACATCCATTTCCATGATTTTTTCTGTAATGCCATCCGTAACCCACCTAGTACCAAAATATGGTAATGCAAGGACCAGTCGAGCGCTGAATATTGGTCCGAGATTAGCAATATATTTATCAACAGAAGTCCTAAGATCAGGTGCAGGCACTATAGGACTTTTATTAAGTGGTGCAGCAGGCACCTTTTTTAACCCGTAAGGCTCCTGATGAAAATCAAACCCCTTTATTACAAAAACATCTACGAAATCTATATACCTTGAAATGTCATAAATATTTTCAGGATCGAATGTAGGTACACTTAAAAAAACAAAACTTGTATCTCCCCTGGCAGAAGTAACTGTGGTCGATAAAGTCCTGACAAATCTCAAAAAATCATCTTTTAAAGCACTATTTACTCCTTCAAAATTAATTTCAATACCATCAGCATTTGTCGAATCAAGAATATATAAGACAGAATCCATAAGTCTTTGTTGAGCTTCTATATTCTGACTCAAAAAGCGCATCACGTTTTGCTCTCCATGACAAGTAATGGAAAGCAACGCACTACAACCATTATCATGTGCATTAGAAACAAAATCATTAGCCAAGAATCCAGCCATCACATCAGAATTTTGAGGTGCACCATTGTCTGGATTGATATCATAGGAATAATATGATACCACATTAAAAAGCTGGTAGTCATAGCTTCTGTAGAGTTCACCCATCCAATGGGGATGCCATCCAAAAACCACCATTGTACGACTATCATCCCATATCTTCTTGGTTACCCTAAATGATCCCCGATCAAGATTCGACAAAGAATCTTTTATGGCCTGAGCTTCAGCCCGAAGATCCATTTGTGCATCACTGGGCATATCTGTCCAAGCACCAAACAACTCGACATAACGTTTTTTATTGGTATTATCATAAATACTTGACTTTGCTTCTTCATCATCCATCAATTCATCGACAGTTGGCCTAGGGTCATAAACTTTGCCCGGTCGTCCCCCTCTCAAAGAACTTTTTAATGATCTTCTTTTAGAGTTGACAGACATTCTGGCACCTGTCTTAACCTTTCCGACATTGTGATTAACAAAAGACCTACTTTTTAGCGCTACTTTTCTTTCAATAAAACCTTGCGCTAGTAGTTGCTGGCCACCAACAAAAACAATTAACAACAAAGCACAAAAGAAATACTTTATGTAATATGTAATATTAGAATAATTCACATTGTTTTATTTTATAATTCTAGCATCGTAAAAACAAGCCTCAACCGCTGAATAAATCAATCTTCCAGAGGGGCCAGCACCTGCATATTCTTTTCTTTAAATATTTCCTGAATACGTTCGCGTATGATATATTGATTGTAATAAACTCTATCTAATTTGAACTTGACAAATTTGATATATACTGGAACTGCTGTAGTAGTATTAAAATTCCGGACACTTAACAACAGTTCTTTATATTTACTGGCACTACTTATAGGTATTCTGCCATAAAAATCAGATCTTTTATCTCTCCGTGACAACTTAGGTTTTCTGTCAGAATTATTATATTCCTCGGGATTCATAAATTTGAACATAACATCCCTTGAAACAGAAGAACTACTAATAGGGAGCACATCTGTAATTCCAAGTCCATAGGCCATGATTGGTTCATTAATACCTGCAATTAACCAACTGGGAGGGGGACTGTTCTTAAGTTTTTCATATGCTTCAAGAGACTCATTGCCCAAGCCGACCCAAAAAGCAGCATATTGATATTCTGTAGCCTCATCTTTCAAAAGTTCTTCAAAAACGGTCGAATCACTTACGGCGCCATAGTTTCTAGCTGGTTCAAGGACAAAAGCAAATTCAGAAATGTCCGGAACTGGAATCGTATCATCCTTATAGGTTCTTACTGTATCTCTAAATGAAGAAAAAATTACATCATCTAAGATTACTGTATCGACACCTACTGTAGCTCTTTGTTTAAAGATCTTAATGTCCAATTCCTTCTTAAAAATCGACTGATTAATAAAGTGGAAAGCATAAGTGCCTGTTTTGTGCACTCTGATAATTTCACGATCTATCTTTGTTATTTTTTTGTCCAATAGTTTTAATTGAGCGCCTGGCACATCTATAATCAGCTTCCCTAACTTCCCTCGCATCAAAGTAACCGTAAGGATGAGATTTTCACCTTTCTTCAGATCAAAAGTTTTATTAAGCCTCTTCAAAGCACCAATTTGTTCCAAGCTATTAAAAAGCTCAACTTTCTCTTGAGCAAACGTAGTAAAGTCTACACATAAAAAGCAGAGAAAAATCAAAAGGTATTTCATGTTCTTTTAATATTCGGTGTTCGATTTAGAGGAAAAAAAAGCCTTATTCGACATGAGTGCCGAAGAAAGTTATAAGCAATTTAATTCTTTTTTTTAAAAGAATAAATAAAAATCGAATTTATTAATTATAGATATTACAGTTATTAATTGTTGAGCGTTGTTAATTGTTACCTACCACGAATGATTTGTATATATATAGCCCAAAGTGGCGCTAAATTAAATCATCATTTATGTTTGTGTGATTGTAAACGCTCATTTTTTAATAATTTGGCCTGTTTTCTAATTGTAGCCAAGGCCGATAATTCTTCATAACTTGTTTTATTATAACCTTTTGCACTAATGAAAGCCTGTTCTTTTGATTGGATTGAATTGCTTAACTGAGATACTTTTTGAGCAGATGTTTTGTTAGTATTAAAGACTTTATCATTGCTCCCTTTTAGAACATCTGAAGGTCTTATTGATTCAGTTTTTTTTAGTTTCAGGCTCTCTATTAGATTTTCTTTTATTTACATTGGAGGTTGGTTTTACAGCCAATATTTGAGGCTTAGGGTATTCGTAAGATCCGCTTGGAGCGGCACTATTTCTTGATGAGGAAATACGCTGTGTTCTCAACCGTCTTCCTCGACTTCGGTTTTTAGATACTTGGTCAACAATTTCCGTTTTTTGTGCCTTTTGAACTACAATATTCTTATTCGTAGAATTATTAGATTCATGTGAATCTGAGCCAGCAACCATTCCAATTGAATACTCTTTTGCAACAGAAGCTACTACTAAGGGCGAGACCCTGTCGCATAATTTATGAATATTAACATTAACATAAACTGGTGTTGTTTGAGCTTTCTGACTTGCTGAGCTGAAACCTACTACCTTGAGTGAAGGCATTACAATCCCTTTAACCAATTTGCGTTCTTTTTTTTCCTTTCGAGTATGCTTAGGAGCATAATATTTTCTTACTGCAATGACATCCCCTTCCGAGACTTTATAGTTCTTTGGTAGGTCATTCCAGTATAACAGATCATGTCTTGTAAACCTATGTGCTTTCATTAAGAACTGCAATTCTTTTTCTGAATTAACTCTACGGATACATTTGATAGGATTTTCAGCTTCAGTTGACATCATAACATTATAATGATGTTCATAATTCCTTAGTTTTGATATAATACGAACAGGTAAGACTAAAATACTGGATACTGAACTCGAAGGCACATAATTCTTTACATAACCTGGATTTAATAATTTAAGTGTATCCTTCCCTATTTTATACTTACTACTTAAATGAGATAACGATTTGTATCCTGGTTGCAAATGTATAGTATCGGTAAGAATCAAATCTGTAGATAAGCGCCGTGGCTTCAACTCATGTAGATGATGAAATTCATAGGAGTAGACTACAGCCATAAAATAAGGAACATACATCTGTGTTTCTCTTGGCAACAAATGTCGAATATCCCAAAAATCCTTATTGGTTCCCTTGACATATTTATCCACGCGCCCAGGGCCACAATTGTAGGCTGCAAGTGCAAGAGGCCAATCATTGTAACGTTGAAATAATTGAGACAACATTTTTGCAGCTGCATTGGAAGCTTTATGGGTATCACTACGCTCATCTAGATATGAGGCAACTTTCAAACCATATAACCTACCTGTTCCAGGAATAAATTGCCAAAGCCCAACTGCCGAAGCATGCGATCTGGCGACAGCATTTAAGTTAGATTCTACTATTGGCAGATATTTCAAATGGTGTGGAATATTATACTTTGCCAAATACTCTTCAAAAACAGGAAAATACATCTCGCTTAGTCCCAATGTGCGCTCAGTAGCACTTCTATATCGTTCTGTACGATGAATGATATGATTCTTAATATCTGCTGTCCACCTGTATTGAATAGCTCCCGAAATTTCCAGTAACCTTGCTTTATAATGCGCATCAGGAAAAATGGGAAAATCCGGGTCAAGAAAAAAATCATTCAAAATACTCCCCGAACGACCGACCAGCAATTCACTTAAATGATCATCAAATTCGGGAATGGTATTGGGAACAATTGCACTTGCAAACCCAAAAAAGAAAAATAGTACAAAGTTTAACAATGCTAACTTTAAAAAATTAAGCTTCAAATTCATCGGTTAGTAATTAGGAGCATTTATTTTTGAGTTATTTATTTTACTAGCGCGAGATCTTCAAGAATCCTCTAATGATAGAAAAGCGCCACATAAAACTAATATATATTAAGGTTTATCCCTCAATATAAAAAACTTACTTAGTAATATGTGCTACCCAAACTTTTAATTCGTTATGTCCTCAGATTAGTAAAGAAACACATATAAGTAACATTCAAAGTACTAAAAATATTGCTTTTTTCCAAAAAACAAGACTGAATAGCAATTCAAAGTTATTGTAAATCGCTATCCAGTCTAGTTATGGGCGGAGGGAAACAGCATAAACCTTACCCTAAAAACACTTGTAATAGAGCCCAAATATTTTGAAAGTGAAACTAAAAAATCAAGAAGATTTAGTTTCATCATCAATCTTAATTTTCTCTTTATCAGCTTCTTTCATCCCCTCTTTGAATTCTTTAGCTACAGATTCCCGGGCATCATTAAATTCACGGACACCCTTACCCATTCCTCTCATTAATTCAGGGATTTTCTTGCCACCAAAAAGTAACAGAATCACAAAAAAGATGAGGATCATTTCGGGTCCTAAAAAATTTATCAAAAACAATGTATTCATAACTATTGGTATTAATTTATTAATTCTCCTGAAATATAAAGACAATACTGAATAATGATAGCAAATGTCTTAAGCAAATATACGATATTTTATTGACTCTTTAGACCTGTTTGATTACAAAAGGTTTATTGCTTAGACTCCGCACTACTTGTTTCTGCTATTAATGGTTGTTTCTTTGCCTTATAATAAAGGGTTGAGCAAGCCGTTTCCCGAAACAAATCCTGTGCTCTTTGCTGTATATCAATAGCAGTAATAGCATTATATTTCTCTTTTTCCTGATTTAACAAATTTGCATCTCCCAAAATTTCATAATAAGCCAGATTGATGGCATTGTGCAAATTATTCATTTCAGTGAATTCTATATTATTTTCTATCCGATTTTGGCACTTTTCCACAATAAGATTGTCCAACAAGGTATTCTTTAGAAACGTGAGTTCATTCCATATTGCTTTTTCAGCATCCTCATAGCTTACTCCATCAGACAATTTACCTTCCAAGACCAATAAGCCACTATCTATAGACCCTGTTATATAAGCATCTATTGTAGCAAAAAGTTCTTGATCTTTTACAAGGTTTTTATACAATTGAGAAGCGTCACCTTCGGCAAGAATATCTGTGATAAAATCATCTATGTAATAATTATTGCTCTTACGTTCCGCAGAATGAAAGACAAGATATATTGCATTTAGGGGAACATCTGCCTCAACAGTAAGGTGACGTTTAAGCCTTTGTACAGGTTCTTTATGTTTCTCTTTTTTTAATTCTGGTCCTCTTTCGATCTCCTCAAACCATTTTTTTGTCAGTTCAAACACTTCCCCGGGCTGCACATTGCCAGAGACGCTTAATACGGCATTATTCGGACAATAGTAGCGATTAAAAAAATCAACAACATCTTCCAAAGCGGCATTTTCAATATGTTCTGGCATTGCTCCAATGGTAGGAACTCTATATGGGTGTTTTTTGTAAGCCATAGGACCAATAAGGTGCCAAATATCTCCATAAGGTTCATTGAGGCAACTTTCCTTGAATTCTTCGACGACTACCTTACGTTCTTTTGCCAAAGTTTTTTCATCCAAATTGAGTTGCAACATTCTATCAGCTTCAAGCCATAATGCTATTTCGAGATTCTGATATGGTAAATACTCATAATAAACTGTTAGGTCCTGATTTGTAAAAGCATTATTTTCGCCCCCCGATTGCTGAATAAAATTATCAAAATTAGGTGCATTTTTTGAACCTCCAAACATTAAATGTTCGAACAAGTGTGCAAATCCTGTTTTACCCTCTTTCTCGTCTTTTGTGCCAACATTATATGTCATGCATACGGAAACCAAAGGAGTAGTAAGATCTTGATGAACCAACAACTTCAGGCCATTCTGCAATTTGAATCTTTCGAATTTTATCATGAAAACAAAATAAATTTAACCGGTTAAAGCACATAATTTAACACTTATCAAGTGTAAATAAACCAGAGGATTGCAAAATTAATCAAAAATATCATAACTTTAATAAGTAAATCCTAAAACACAAAAAACTACAAAATAATATATAGAAAAATTGAAAATCCTGAAATAGTATAGTTTAATTCTATCTTAGTAAATAAATCAAACCCCATATAGTTACCCAAAACACACTAGCAACACCAACCCTATGAAAAAGCCTCTGGCCACATTTCTGGAAAAATCTGAAGAAAAAGCTTTTTCTAAAGAACACCGAAAAAGGATCAACACCAACATGGTTAAATACCATGAAAAAGTTGCATCCGGAAAAAAACAATTCAAAGACCTTAAAGCCGCTCGGGAAACTGCAAAAAACATCAAAGCATTTACAATGCAAAAACTGCCTGAATTGCTGGAAGAGTTTGAGAAAAATTTTAAAGCACGTGGTGGCAAAGTGATATGGGCTGAAAACATTGAGCAGGCTCAGAATGCGATTCTCAAGATTTTGAGACAAAAAGCTGCAAAGGCAGTTGTTAAATCGAAATCCATGATTACTGAAGAGATAGCACTTAATCCATTTCTTAAAGAACAGAAAATCGAAGTTATAGAAACGGATCTTGGTGAATTTATTGTGCAAACAAAAGGTGAAGCTCCATATCATATTGTAACACCAGCAATGCATTTATCAAAAGAAGATGTTGCGGATTTGTTCAACAAAAAATATGGCACTGCAAAAGATGCTTCACCTGAGCAATTAACTGCATTCGTTAGGCGTCATTTACGTAAAAGATTTGCTTCTGCAGACGTTGGAATCTCAGGTGGCAACTTTTTACTTGCTGACACAGGATCAGTAGTATTGGTAGAAAACGAAGGGAATGCACGCCTTACTACAACGATGCCTCGCACTCATATTGCTGTTGTAGGTATTGAAAAAATGATTCCTTCTATAGAAGATCTAGATTTGTTTCTGCCTCTACTTGCAACCTATGGTACAGGACAAAATTTAACGGCATACAACACGATACTAAGTGGTCCACGGCAAGCGGGTGAGCCTGATGGACCTGAAGATATGTATGTAATTTTGTTAGATAATGGGCGCAGTGAAATTCTTGCAGATGAGCACATGAGAGAATCTTTGTATTGCATTCGTTGTGGCTCCTGCCTCAACAATTGTCCCGTATATAAAAATATTGGCGGGCACAGCTATGATAGTCCATACAGTGGTCCAATTGGAGCGGTTGTGAGTCCTCATTTACATATTAACAGCTTTGAAGACTATGCGCATCTGAGTCATGCATCGCCACTTTGCGGTAGCTGTACAGAAAATTGCCCTGTAAACATCAATATACACCAATTGTTATTATATAACAGATCGTATGAAGAAGCTGAAAATCTAAGACCTTCATCAGAAAAATGGATGTGGCAGATTTGGAAAAAAGCAATGTTAAACAGAAAATTAATGAATGCCCCTGCGTTTAGTAAAAATGTGTTTAGAAAACTATATTTAGAAAAACAATGGGGAGAACGCCGTGTTCTACCCAAATTCCCTCGCAACAGCTTCAATCAACTTTGGGAAAAGGGGAAAATATAATAGTTTCGCTCAATAAGTCCGCTACTATAAATTTGCAATTATCCTCCCTTCAATCTACTTTTAATATAATTAATATAAAAAAAATCTTATTTTTGACCTTTAGAATGTCATTTAGGTGCTATAAATCTGTCAACAACAAAACCTAAATATCTGCAATCACGCTAAATTACTTTCATTAGTGAAAAAGGACAAGGAACATACTGGAGAAGAAATTCACAATGATGAGCAAAAGCCAACTGCTACTCCTGAACAGGTTGCAGTGTTCAATGACGAGTTACTTCCTCAAATAGATGCATTATACAATTTTGCTTTCCACCTTTGTTATAACGAAGATGATGCTAATGATTTGGTTCAGGAAACATATTTAAAAGCATTTAGATTTATAGATAAATACATTCAAGGAACTAATGCAAAGGCTTGGTTGTTTAAGATATTGAAGAATGCCTTTATTAATGATTATCGCAAAAAAAGCAAACGCCCAACTAAGGTTGATTACGAAGACATTGTCTCTTACCATGATAGTGAAGATGCAAGTTACGTAGACTTCTATGATCTAAGAGAAGAGATTTTTCAGAACATGATGGGTGACGAGGTTACTAATGCCATTAATGCACTGCCCATAGACTTTCGAACAGTTATTTTGCTTTGTGACATAGAAGGATTTACCTATGAAGAGATTTCAAAGATAATTGCCATTCCAATAGGCACAGTTCGTTCCCGATTACATCGTGCAAGAAACATGCTTAAAGAGCGGTTAAGTACTTATGCCAAAACAATGGGGTATAAAGATAAGCGAAATAAAAAATAAAAAATACAAGAAAAAGCTATCGCAGAACAGGTTTTTGTCTTACTGTTAAATCAAGATCTAATTTATTTTTAAAATTAAAGAATTATGAAACCAACGGGCAATCAGGAAGAATTCCAAAGAAGATTAGCAATGTATCTTGACGGAGCACTCTCAAATGAAGAAGCAAGCGAATTTATGACAGATATAAAAAACTCTCCCGAGCAATTAGCAAAACTCCAGAACGAAAAATCCTTTCGAGAGTTTCTTAGAAAAAAAGTAAGTAGACACAGTGTTTCTCCAACACTTATAAACAGTATCAAATCCAAGATCAATCCCTCACATTAATAGTATTCGAATATTCCTATTGTTGATAAATAATCCGATGAGTACGCAACATATCTAGTATCTCATTAACTTTAAATCTTACATCACCCAATGAAGCCCCGCTCGCTAAGTCAGAAATTGGGGGCTTTTGGTTTGTTAAAACCATAGTCCGATTTATTTTTAAGTCTTGGCAGTTCAGAACACCATTAACGTCTAATTTGGACAATGGCGTTGTAGTTCCTGTGCAATTGTCCCAACACCTTTTTCATCAGCAGGCATTCTGGCTTCGCCATTATATCTAAACCAAACCGGTTTAATTGCCATCAAAACATTCAAACCATCACTAAATGGAGACACATCTGTTTTCAAACCTGCATAGTCGCTAAGACCCAAGTACTTTCAAATAGTAAAAACGAAATGAATAAATGATATTACTATAATTGAATTTAGGTACCAATAAGCCCATGAGTACGCAACATAGCTAGTATCTGATTAACTTTAGTAATTACATCACCCAATGAAGCCGTGATAAGTAAGTCAGGAATTAGGGCCTGTTGGACTGTTAAAACCTGAGTCCCATTTATTTTTAGATCACCTTTAATACCTACATTGCCATCATCTTTAACGGTGACTAAATCATCACCAGCACTATCTTCTACCAGAAAGGATGTTGTACTATTTGACGTGCCTTCTCCTTTTACGTGAAGGGTGGCTGAGGGAGCATTTGTTCCAATACCCACATTACCGCCATCCCTAACTGTTAAAACATTTGTAGTGTCATCATAAAGATTGAAAATATCTGCAGTATCCGTTTGCCTTACTTCCAGCTTGCCGTCTGGGGTGTTGGCACCAATACCAACCTCGTTAGCACTTGCATCGACCATTAATGTCCCATCATCAAAATAAACATCACCATTATTGTTATGATTTATATAGAGCACTGTATTTGTATTAGTTATGATTTCATTGTCATCTAATCTCAGGCTATTTGCAATTTCCAAAACTCCTGTATTTGCAATTCCAGAGGCATCTGTAGTTCCATTGATCTGAACTCTACCGTTATGTGTTATTCTCATAGACTCCTGCATGTCTCCGGTATTAGTTGCATTATTATGGGTAAAAAATGCAAGGCCTACATGATCGTTGTCCGTACTTGTTTGTATGCCTGCAATTGCAGCATGTCTTCTTGCCACTCCTCCTCCTCCATTCCCTGCGCCTGAAAAAGATATAGAACCACCGATCGCATCTATTCCATCTGCCGCTGAAAGATCCTCTAGATACAAATTATCAACATCTGTCGCATTCCCTCCTAAATCCCAGGTTGAAGTTCCTCCTTTTATTTCCATTTTTTGAAAGGGGGCAGCATCTCCTATACCAACATTACCTCCATCCTGAACTGTAAACACATTTGTAGTGTTATCATAAAGATTAAAGATATCTGCTGCTGCAGTTTGTCGTACTTCAAGCTTCCCGTCAGGTGATGCATCACCTATCCCGATATTTCCTGTTTTTCCAACTAAGATCTCACCATATCCATTTTCTGACATAAATAAATAATCAC
>JAKVCV010000025.1 GCA_022448945.1 Saprospiraceae bacterium | reverse complement strand
TGAGATATCTATTCCTAATACAAACTTGTTTATAATAATTTTAATATTGGGGTTAATTAAATAGCTATGATAAACTGCATAATCTACCCCTATAACAAAACTATAGCCTCCGTTAATATTAACCTGAAGTCCAGTTTTATCACTAAACCGAAACATATTTGTTATACCAATATTTAAAGGGTTAAAAAAAGGTACTGGTTCTGGGATGATACTAATTCTTTGATAATGATTAAACCCCGCTCTCATCCAAATTACTGATATACCAGGTCGATAAGCTTTCATATTTCCAAAATACCATTTATGGCCTGCCCTAGCCGAAATATTTAAAGAATAATCGTGACGATTATTAGTATTTGGATATCCTGAATAGTTCGCAAGAGTACCGAACTGATATATTCCATCTAAAAAGAAACCATTTTTAAAAACAAGCTCTTTATTTTCATTTTTAGTCGTAGTATTCATTCCATCATCTTCACTTCCTACTTGAGCAGAGACATTAATAGTAAATAACAAAGCAACAAAGAAAACCAACAAGCTTACATTTTTCATAATTATTAATTTTATAGTTAAAGTAAAATATATAAAAAATACATAATGTTATGACACGTTCAAATAATTGGTATTCAATATTTTATTTACAATCATATAATCCCCCCCACTACTAATAAATAGAAATTATTATGTATAATACGGAAATAATATACATTGAAGTAAATATTAAAGTTGTGTGTGTGTAAAATAGTAAAGTTATCCGCGCTATTTTCTTTAGTTAAACAAGAAATGAACAGATAAAAGTTATAAGTAAAAGACTAATATAACCTACTTAACAATGATCACTTTATGTGATTCCACATCTTTTTCAGTAATAATATTTATAAAATTCACTCCGGAACAAAGTTCTGAAACATCCACTTTAAAGTGTTGGTCACGAACATTAGTATGCGATTGACATTTCTTACCTCTTGCATTGTAAATTTCAATAGTTACTGCTTCAGTGAGCGCATTTTTGAAAAGAACAGATACATAATTATGAGCTGGGTTAGGAGCAATACTTGCAGAAGGTTCTCTTTGTTCTGCAATTTTCTGTATAGCCACCATTGAATTGTAATTAGGTATTATAATACATTCAGATCCATTCGCTGGTCTCCAAAGTGGAACACCATCAGGAAGCAATGTACCCTGTTCATCATCCGTTAGTGTAGGTACATTAACCATACTATCCGGATAAGGCACCACAGATTTTATTTGAATTCTTGATTTATTAACGTTAACATGAAAGTACCCACTGGTTCGCTCTACATCCTGTGTAACATCAGTTATAGGTGCATACGTAGGTCTTGGAGGAGCACCCCATGCCCCATCGCCTATAAAAACAGAACCAAGGCTATCATCTCTTACTAAACCATTATAACTTGAAGTTGCAGCAGCATCATATTTGAGTGGATAAGTAGTTTTGAGAACATGTGTATGAGATTCACAAGCTAAACGTACACCATAAGTCAAAAAGTGTGGAGACCAGCAATCAATCAGATCTGTTCTTGCTGAATATTCTGCATGCGGAACCATAGGCTGATGATATTGTACAATTTTCCAATATGGTGTATTTGAGGGAGTGTTATGTTGTTGCAGATCATTAATGAACCAGTTTTTTTGAATAACATCTGTACAAGCATCTGTCTCAGAATTTAATGTATATAATCTGAATAAATTACCTCCAAAATTTGTAGCATAATAAATATCTGTGTTGGGAACATCAAACATCCTATCAAGATCAATGGCATCCTCATGATTACCTAGCGAATGGATCATAGGGGTAACCCTACCATCAGCGGCAATAGTATAATTAAAATCATGGAACCATTCCTCCCAGTCATCTTCGCTGTCCACAATAAAAATCACATCATAATTCCTAATATAATCACCTGTAAAAGCTATAAAATCAGGTCGTACACGCGCAATAATAGTGTTTAGATCCCTTCTTGTTTGACGACATCCATTTCCCCAGCAGGAAGGGTCGCCAATACCCAATACAGATAGATCCTTTCTCGAATCTCCTCCTGAAATAAAAGATATAGGATGGTCGGGTTCATCAGATAAAGTTTGAAATTTATATCGCATAGTGGTAGTGCCGCCAGACTCAATTACAAAATAATAAATAGTACCTGGTTGAA
Source organism: Saprospiraceae bacterium (assembly GCA_022448945.1). Classification (GTDB taxonomy): domain Bacteria; phylum Bacteroidota; class Bacteroidia; order Chitinophagales; family Saprospiraceae; genus Aureispira. The sequence goes on along the minus strand of JAKVCV010000025.1, from coordinate 46,301 downwards.
GATTGGTCAAACGAACAAAATAATGATTAGTTCCTTTATGGGTAGTGCTTCTATCAACAGTTTGAGACATTGTATAGGCTGTATAGTTTGTACCATGGTCAATAGTATCATAGTACAGAATACCAATTGAACCTGACCATCCTAAAGAAATAGTTGTTGAGGGATCATCTCTATAAGTAGCACGCACCCATTTACTCTGCGAAAAAAGTTGAATACTAAAGAGTATAAAAACAACAAATATCAAAAAAAATTTAAAGAGAAGATTGTACATAAAACACATAAAATGAATGGATTTAAATAATATTTCAATTGTTTAATAAAAGCGCCGTAAGATACTAAAAAATAACTATTTTATTAAATTTGAAATTTTGTTCTGTGCTTAATAAATTAAAATCAATATTAGGTTTATAGCCTATAAAAAATAGAACAACCCTTAAAACTGAATGATCAAATTGTATTATATAGTTCAATTCTCCAAAACTAAAGTTTTTTCATAGCTTTGTTCACTAATTGAAATTACAGTACTAAATTTAGTCTTTAAAACTGGAAGAATAAGTTATATCTTAATCAAAATTTATAGATTAATAAATTTGCATAAGCTTAAAAATGGATATACAAAACATAAAAGATTGGGGCCTGAATATAAAAGTTTCTGAAAATAAACCACTTATAATTTCTGGGCCATGTAGCGCTGAAACTAAAGAACAGGTATTGCAGACTTGTAAAAAAATCACCGCTTCCGGAGTTCATATCCTCCGTGGAGGAATCTGGAAACCAAGAACCCGTCCTGGATCATTTGAAGGGTTGGGAATTATTGCTCTTCCATGGCTAATAGAAGCCAGCAAACAAACTGGTCTTCCAGTTTGCTGTGAAGTAGCAAATGCTTATCATATAGAAGAGGCTATAAAACATGGCGTACACATACTTTGGATAGGTGCCCGTACTACAGTGAATCCTTTTGCTGTGCAGGAGATCGCAGAAGCAATAAAAGGTATTGATATTCCTGTTATGATAAAAAATCCGGTTAATCCAGATCTTGAATTATGGTTAGGAGCTTTTGAAAGGTTATCAAAAGTAGGAATTAAAAAATTTGCTGCTATTCATCGTGGTTTTTCTGTTTATAATTCAACCAAATACAGAAATGAACCTCAGTGGGAAATACCTATAGAATTACATAGGCGACTTCCAAATCTAGAAATCATATGCGACCCAAGCCATATTGCTGGAAAAAGGTCTTTGTTATATGAAGTTGCACAACATGCCATGAACCTTAATTTTGATGGCTTAATGATAGAAAGCCACATCAACCCTGATGATGCCTGGTCTGATGCATTACAACAAGTAACACCAAAAGGATTGAAAGAATTACTAAGTCAGCTTATTGTCCGACAAACTGATACCGACAACCTAAATTATCAAAACAAAATCAATCATTTTCGTAATTTGATTGATCAAATTGATAGTCAGGTACTTGATATGATGGATCAGAGAATGAACATCGTTCGAAAGATCGGTGCATATAAAAAGGAAAGTAATATTGCTATTCTACAAATTGAACGTTGGAGATACGTAAGAGACACCTGTCTGGCAAAATCTAATAAACTTGAGATATCTCAAAAATTTGTTGAAGAATTTATTAATACTATCCACAATGAGTCTATTCTACAGCAAACAGCTGTGATGCATAAAAAATAGCTTTACTTTATTTTATCATAAAAGGAGGTTAAATAGATAATTTGTATATTTGAGATTCACACTTAAATCTCTAAAATGTACTATTTATTACTTTTTTTGTTCTTTAGCCTTTCCAGCTATATATATAGTCAATCTCCTGAGCATCATTTATGCGGACATCAAATTGAACATCCTACAAAAGATGAAGCTGATATGGCTCCGTGTGCTTCCCCTGGTATTAAGACTAAATGGATGACCAATTATCATAAAAATCCATTGCTCCATAAACAAAAAGACAATCTCAGCAGCACTACTTATTTACCAATTTCATTGCATATAGTTGGAAATGATGACAGTACCGGATATGCATACCTTTCATCTGTTTTAAATGCTTTTTGCAGGGTAAATCAGGAATACAAAAGTACAGGCATACAATTTTTTATTGAATTCCCGATTCATTATATACAAAACTCTGCCTTCAATTCTCATGATTCTGTAATAATTGGAGGAGGATTTATGTTACAATACAATGTGCCAAATACGACCAACTGTTACATTGTTACCAACCCATCTGGAGCATGTGGCTATAATGTACTTTACGGAGGATTAACAGTAAGTAAAAACTGCCTTTCTGCAAATACCTTTTCGCATGAGCTAGGACATGCACTTGGCTTGCAACATACATTCTTTGGCTGGGAAGGTGGACAAAGTTATAATGGCAATTCACAACAAACATTTACCAATCCAGCACCCAACCATGTACTATATGATTATACTGTATATAAAGATACTATGTGGCCTGCTGATACAATAATTGTAGACACTACTGAAGTAGAATATGTTGCTCGAACAGGACCAAATTCAAACTGCCATGTTGCTGCGGATGGTTTTTGTGATACACCTTCAGATTATCTTGCTTTTCGTTGGAATTGTAATAGTTCTAATCAAAGCAATGTCCAACAAATTGATCCTGATACTGTTAGTTTTTATTCTGAAGGAATTAATATTATGTCATATTCTACTTGTAGAACACAGTTTTCAACTGAACAGGGACAATATATGAATGCATTCGTACAAGCTAACCGACAGGACCATTTATACAATCAAAATCCAATTGTAGATTCCATCTCGATTGCTAACCTAACTATGCTTGAACCAATTGCTAATACCGTATTAAACTCAACAACAGGTGTTACTTTTCGTTGGAATGCTGTACCAGGTGCCACCCATTACAGTTTAAAAGTTTGTGAATTTTCTTGTGGCTCTTCAAATTCCCTAGTAGAAGAAGTTTTATTAACTGATACATTTTATGTTTCTCCACTTAATTACCCTCCCCGACTTTCATTTTTCCCATATCGTTGGCAAGTAATGCCTTTCAATCAAAGTTATTCATGTGCAGGACAGTCTCCGACACAAAATTTTAATACACAAAACCCTACATTACTAACAACAATTAATCCAATTAGCAATATTATTTGTTACCCTAACCCAATAGAAAAAAATCAGAATTTAATTATTGAAGCTTATTCAATTAAGCAAATTTTTGCAACTGTGAATCTCTCAACTATCACAGGAAAACGCATAAATAATCTATCATGGGAATTAAACAAAGGAAACAATCAGTTTGAAATTTCTACAGAATACTTGAGTCATGGGATTTATATTCTTAATATCGAAGCCGAAAACAACAGAATATACAAAAAAATAATAATCAATAAATAAAAACAATTCAACCCTTTACTAATCTTTAAATTTAACTTTTTAAAATCATGAAGGAATCAATACTCCTTATTTTACTTCTAATATCAACATGTAGTTTTTCCCAAACTCCTGTATCACAATGTATACATCAACAACATCATTCCGATAAGAACTATTTAGATTTTAATCCATGTGGTACTCCACCAATTAAAACTAAATGGATGATTGATTATCAAAAAAACCGTGCTGCTTTCAATAGTACAAAAAGTTCAAATAACATTACATACTTACCATTAAGCCTACACATTGTAGGGAATGATGATAGTACAGGCTATGGTACATTAAGCTCGATTTTATCAGCTTTTTGCCAGGTTAATATAGATTTTTTAAGTACTGGCATACAGTTTTTTATAGAATATCCAATACGTTATATACCAAATTCATCTTTTTATAATCATGATTCTGTTATTATTGGAGGTGGATTTATGCTTCAGCATAATATTGCTAATACAACAAATTGCTATTTTGTATCAAACCCTGCAGGTGCTTGTGGATATAATGTACTTTATGGTGGATTAACTGTAAGTTATAATTGCCTTAGCGGACATACTTTTTCTCATGAACTGGGACATGCAATGGGGTTGCAACATACGTTTTTTGGATGGGAAGGTGGACATGGATATAATGGTTCTGCAATTCAGGTTTTCAATGATGCTGCCCCTGATCAAGTACTCTATGATTATACTGTTTTTAAAGATACAATGTGGCCTGCTGATACAATTATTGTTGACACTGCAGAAGTAGAGATCGTAGCGAGAACAGGACCTTCTGTAAATTGTTCTACTGCTGCAGATGGATTTTGTGATACTGATGCAGATTATCTTGCGTTCAGGTGGCCATGTAACAGCATGGGTAATAGCCTAATTCAACAACTGGACCCTGATACCATACCATTTTACTCAAAAGGTGCAAACATCATGTCCTATTCCTATGACAATTGCCAACAGGAATTTTCTGCTGAACAAGCACAGTCAATGAACGCTTTTATTCAAACTAACAGACAGAGCCACTTATATAATCAAAACCCAACAATTGACTCTATTTCAATATCTGACCTAACTATGATTGAACCTGCAAATAATGCTATATTGAACTCAACTACTGGTGTTACTTTCCGTTGGAATTCTGTGCCAGGTGCAACTCATTATAGTCTTAAAGTATGTGAATTTTCATGTGCAACAGGGAATTCTCTAATGGAAGAAGTATTATTAACCGACACTTTTTATATTTCAAACCTGATCTATCCACCACGTATTTCATTTTTACCTTATCGTTGGCAAGTGATGCCTTTTAATGAAAGTTATACTTGTGCTGGTTTATCCTATGCACAAAACTTTAATACTCAAATTGCATCAGGAATGAGAATAATTGAATCAATCAGAAATTTTAGTTGCTATCCAAATCCTGTTCACGAAGGTAATACTATTACACTAGAAGTCAATGCCACAAAAGCACTAATGGCAACTATTAAATTATATAGTATTGCTGGTCAACAGCTCAGACAACAAAACTGGAAATTAATCGATGGGAAAAATCAATTTTCCCTTTCACCTACCACATTGGGCGCTGGTGTATATCTAATTCAATTAGAAATCGAAAACAGAAAAATGATTAAAAAAATTATTATCAGTAGATAAAATATGATAATTAACTACAATCTAATATTCAATAATAAATTAACTATATAACATTCAGTAATGACAAAAAAAGGTCGCCATGAAAAAAATCATGACGACCTTAAATATCATTAATAAGTTATAACTTTATAATTAAGTTATTTCTTAATAAAACGTTCAGTTGAAGTTCCGTTAGCTGTCTTAGCAGTAAGCATATATACTCCTGATGTTAGAGTAGAAACATCAATAGTTTTAACTTCCTGACTTACGTTGTTAGAATTGATGAACATAACAACACGTCCAGAAACATCTGTTAGAATGTATGTAACATCTGTCGCTTCATCAAATTTAACACTAACGTTTAACAAATCACTTGTAGGATTCGGAAAGACATTCAATTCTGCTCCTTCAGTTTCCCAAACAGTAGTTGAAGTGATTGTTGATTGTTTCCCTAAATAAATACCTATAGAAGGCACCAAGTCAGAACCAAAACCTGTCCAATACCATGTAGTAGTTCCCGCAGGATCAGTAATTTGAAGTGGAGAAGGATTAATTACAGAATCAGTAGTAGTCATAGCTGTATTCATATACCAGTTTTGATTATCTGCTCCATGGAAAGGCACATCTTCTACATCAAATGTAGGAGAACCACCCAATGCACCCGGTGCAATTTTTACTGAGATATAGTAAAAACCATTATCATTAAGCGCTGGCATTGGTCCTCCAGCACTAGCATCTTGTAAGCTAGTAACAGTTGTAAGACCGTAGCTATTAGGAGTAACAGTAGTTCCCAAACCTGAAAGACTTACAACACCAACTCCTATTTGAGTTAAGAGATTACCATCGTTTAATACACCAGCACTAGGATCTAATTCATACACATTAAGAAATAATGTTTGAGTAGCAGCACCCGTAAATGAACCAGCTAGGCGATAACGGAAGTCAATAGAATCAATACTGATACTATCTGAGGCACCTTTAGGAAAATAATAGACAGATCCATACTCATATTCTGCATAAGGACCTCCACCTGGGAAAACGCCTGTTGCAGCAAAAACTTTACTATCTGAAGAAGCGATCCTTGCTTTTGAAAGATAGTTTGTCAATGGACTGGAACCAGTAATAGTGAAGTTATGAGTTACAGTATCATTAGAGGCTGTACCATCAGAATTTTTATGGGCAGCCCAATATTTAACATTATATCGACCCTCTCCATATGTACTCAAAAAAGATAAATCTCTTAGATATTCGATATTGGATCTTCCTGATGCATCACCAGCATATACTGTATCAAACCACATAGTATCCGTATAAACACCACTAGTAGTTAAACCTGTTATTGCATCAACAAAATCAATACTGCAATACATAGCAACACTATCTTGAGGATAAAGCGTTACAGCACCATAGTTAGCAACTTTACCACCCCAAAACCATTCTCTAAGATCAGTTGGATCAACGTTTATTGATGGTATATATGCATTAGAACCTATTTTAACAAAATTCCCATTATCAACAAGATTATTTGAAGCATTATCAGGATTCCCCATTGCTATATCGTATAATGGTGCAACCTCAATTGTGATATCATCCAGCATAGCATAATAATAACCTCCATCAAATCCAAATTTGATACGACACTGAGTCAAATTAGTAACACCAGCTGTTGCATTTGTAAATAATGCACGTACCATGCCTTCTGATGGTGGATCATTTGTATTACATGGCAATAGAACATCAAGATCTACTGTATGAGGCCATGTTAGTCCATCGTCGGTTGATACAGATAGAGTGAGATCAGAATAAAAATTTCTCCAAAAAAGGTAAAATTGAACAACAAGAGCAGAATCAGTATAACCAGTAAGGTCTATACGTGGAGAAATTAATTCACCTATATGGTCACTCGGTGAAGTACCAGTACCGAAAGCACCCTGAACTCCACCATTGTCCATAAAATCAGAATCAAAAATCGCAATTCCATTAGACATAGAAGCAGAACTCGCCGGGGTACTACCTGCATAAGCACCTTGAGAAAGTCCAGTCAAAGATCGAGTCCAATAAGCATTTCCAGGTGTAATAGTATTACCTGTGCCTGTTCCATCATCCTGACTAACAGAAAGGGCAGTCCAAACTGTAGCACCATAGGATGCAGCCGTTCCAGTTTGAGTAAAAGCAGAAGAAAATTCAGCATCAGCGACACCCGTAGCAGAGCCTACTCCCCAAACTTTAGTTTGTGCATTTGTTGTGCCTGCGACAAATAGACATATTACAACAAAAGCAGCTAAACGCATAAGATTAATTTTTACCATAATAATTTTGTAATTAAATTAGAAAATAAATTTGCAATTTTTATGCACTGAGTTTTAAAAAATAGTTAGTGAAAAGCACTTTCCACTAACGGGTCGTAAAAGTACACGATTTTTTTTAAAGAAATAATCTTATGATAATTATTTTTAATTGAAATATAATTTTATGACTTGGTCCTGACTTAGAGGCGTTTTTTTAACATAATTTGATTCAAAAACTACTGCGCATTATATTCTTCTAACAATTTTGATTTTTCTACTGAAACAACTCCAACCTTTTCACAAACCTGACCACCAGCAATATTAGCTAACTTAATAATATCTGAAATATTCATTTTTGCAGCTACACCTAGAGCAATAATACTTATAACAGTATCACCGGCACCACAAACATCTGCGATCTGACGTTCATTTGTAGGAATTATTCCTTTCTGATCAGATAAATGATAATACATGCCTTTAGGACCCAATGTAATCAGGGTACAATAATTTTTTAAATGCTCATTAATTTGTTTGGAAGCATTATACAAACTTGAAACATCAGGATCTGTTTCAGAAATAGCAAGTTGTAGTCCTTCGTTTATTTCTCTCAAATTTGGTTTAAAGTAATCTACACCTTTATAAGCTAAAAAATTTGATTTTTTCGGATCCGCTAATGTACTTATATTATTCTGTCGAGCATATAACAATATAGAATCAATCAAATTGTTGGTTAACAAACCTTTATTATAATCTTGTAAAATAATTACATCTATATCCTCTCCAGTAATTATTTTTTTTATTGAATTGAATATTTCATTCTCTAATGTTTCATTAATAAAATGAAGTGATTCATGATCATAACGAATCAAATGTTGATTTCGAGCTAAAATTCGGGTTTTACATGTTGTTTTTCTGTGTGGATCTTTAAAAATATTTGAGGTAGGTATTTGTTCTTTGATTAACAAATCGGTCAATTTATTACCATAATAATCTGCTCCAACAAGAGATACTAAAACAGGGGATCCCCCCATAGATTTTATATTCAAAGCAACATTTGCTGCACCACCTAATCTGTAATCTTCAACTTCATGAAGAACAACGGGTACTGGTGCCTCAGGTGATATCCGATCGACTTTACCAATTAGATAATGATCCAAAATAATATCACCAACTATTAATATTTTGAGGTTCTCAAAACTATTTTTATGCAGAAAATTGTTATTGTTCACTAATAAGAATATTTAGAATATAAAAAGTCTAGAAATTAAAAAAAAACTATAAACAAAAAAAATATTTAAATTTCATGGTAACAAATCGTAAAAAGGAGCATTAAAGATAAGAGGCTGCCCTGTTGTGATACTTAATTTTGAATACCATTGATAATCAGGAATTTGATTTTAAAAATATTAATAAAAGCGATATAAATTATTGTATTGCTTTTTTATTCAAAATTATATTTTGTTAGTTATCCGCAAACTGCACCAAAAACAAATTCAATTTTAAAAAGCTTAAAAAAACTTACTATATGAAAAAACATCACCCCACCATTACCTCATAAATTTAACTTTAATTCTTTAACACCTTGAATATCAATAGATATAATAAAAACTCTTTATCTATAATTTATTCAAACCCAAAAGTATAACAATGATTAAAATTATTTACAATAATCCCGTTTATAAATACAATCCATTATGGAAAATATACCTAATACCCCGCAAAACAATTCAACACATTTTCAATTATGTAAAAAAATTCAAGATACACTAAGACCATTTCTTTATGTCAAAGTAGCAAAAAAGAATGAAATAATTTTGTCTGAGGGAAATATATGCAAAAGTATTTATTTTATCCGAACCGGTTCCGTAAAACAATATTATTTATCAGATGGCAAAGAGTTTATTCAGAATTTTTACTTTGAAGGCCATATGGCAAGTCACTTTAATAGCTTCCTTACGCAGACAGCTTCAACTTCATATCTAGAAGCTATGCAAGGGAGTGAACTGTGGATTTTAAGCTATCATAATTTCAAAAAGATTGAATCTGCTAGTCCAAGATTTAACCAGGAAATTGCTTTATGCATGGCCAAATTGAATTCAACAAGAATCAATTTACTACTACATAGTGATGCTATGACTAGATATCAAAAATTCCTGAAAGACGAACCGGATTTACTTCAAAAAGTACCTCAATATATGATTGCTTCATATTTAGGAATGACTCCTGAAACTTTAAGTAGAATCAGAAAAAGATTATCATTTAATGCTGCATAAAAAACTACAAAATCAAAAAATGATAATAGGTAGTTATTGATAAAATGCAACTTCTAGATGACACACCAATCATCTACTGGAATAGTAATGCTAATAATCTAATTAAATACAAAGGCTAATATTTTCGTAAAAGATTTTTTCAGTTTATCTAGAAACCTCTCCTCTATAAATTGTTTGAATAGTTTGAAAGAATCTTAATTAATTAAATTATTATAAACAAATATTACTAATATGGAATTAACATTTACTTTTTGGAAATTAAATACTAATGTAAAAACGAATAGTCGTAAAAAGGCCTTTCTAATTCCACTTATCATTGCATTGATCTCAATTGGAATAATTAGAGATACTATTGGACAAACTAGTACAGCAGGCCAATTAATTCAGCCTGCTCCCTCTTCTAACACTTTTAAATCTGTTGAAATTGAAACTGTCTTCATATTATGGGATACATGCATCAAATTTGGGTGGGGAGTCCATTTTAAAGTCAATGGAGGCAGTGGACCAACAGGGGGGCATATTATACAAAAGATAAAAAGGCGAATCAATGTTTTTGAATGTACAAATGGGAACAACTATCCAGGATACCCTGATATATATGAATTCTGGGAAGCTTTTGAAGTAAAACCAAATACGGATACAACTATCGTTGTAAATGAAAACCTAACAGGTAAACCACACAACGATGTGTACAAAATCTTTACTCCTGATGACACTTATGGTGATGGAAAAGTAGAAGGAACAATTGCATTTATAGCAAATAATCCCGATGGGAGTAGTGCCTTAGACTCTACCTGGATAAATAACCCTTATGGGCCAGCAGGTGATATCCCATATACTTTCACAAAACCTACCTGGTGGAACGATATGGTTGCGAGTAAAAAATGCAGAAAACACAATCTAGATTTAACCTGGAACTGTTGTCATAATGGTGGAGACACTATGACATATGACACTACAACTTCATATTTTAACTATAAAGACATTGTTAACATTGAACAGGTAAGGATGATGCATAAAAGCAATGATAATGATATAGTACCTTTTGGAAATAATAAAAATTGGAATGAAAATTCTGGAAGTGCAATTTTAAATAGAAGTTTAGAAAATGCAATGAACGATAATAGTAAAATAATAAATATGTATCCTAATCCTACATCGGATCAAGTTACTATAACTACTAATATAATAAAAGACAACTTAAATATTTACATTTATAATACTACAGGACAATTGATTAAAACAATAGTTACAGATAAAAAAGAAATCCAAATTAATTTGGAAGGTTATTCAAATGGGTTGTATTTTTTCACTATCCAAAGCATCAAAAACGACATTGTAAAAGATTTTAAAATAGTCAAAAAATAAATTCAAGAACCTTAATTGCTATTTCTTAATTACATAAGCTCCTATATTAAGGTGTACAAGGAACTTGTATATAAATAGTAGTTAAAGTATGAAATTTAGAAACTAATTAAGGATTAATAGGGAGTTGAAATTATTAAAATTTCTATATACAAAAAATTACTTATCCTTAACATTTGCTAAACCTTCAATTGTTTTGTATAAATTCTCAATAATTGTAGCCTGCTGCAACATACTATCTTTCAAATCATTAACTTCATCTCTGAGAATGTTTTTAATGTTGAGAGGAGAAGGCAAAAATGGACTTAACTTAGCTCTGACACACCAGATTTCTTTAATTTTTGACAATTTAATATCAAAAGGTTCATAATATTTATTATCTGAAATAAGTCTAAGGGTATTAGAATCTTTAATATTATTATGTATACGTTTAACCATCACATCAGACTGAGTTACGATTATATAAACATAATTCTTTTTGACAGCACCCTCCCATAAAGTTGGTTCTAAATAACTACATATAACCTTATCCCCTTCAAAGAGGGTTGGTTCCATACTATCACCGGCAACATCAAAAGAACGATGAGTCCCTACTTTATATTTATAATCAGGTAGAGAATAAGAAGGTAAATTCTGGACAAAAACAGGATTCCCCAAATCGGTAGCATAACCAGCCTGAGCAGGGACAGGCACATGGACAATTCTTTCATCATTTTGAGTATCAGTGACGATAGTTAAAACACGAAAATCCTTGTCACCTTCTTCTTTCATGAACATAGGACCCTCACCAGTAAATAAATATACAGGATTTAATTTATATGATTCAATTGATTTTCTCAACAACTCGATTGTAACATCCCTTCTGTTCTTTAAGATTTCACTAAGACTCTGAGGTAAATAATCCAAAGAAAGCGCAAATTGACGACTGGAACGAATTCTTTGATCAGTTTTCAACTTATTGTGACAATTAATAAATCGCTGTGTAACAACACTATTCATAATAAAAAATTTATGTTTACATCATATAAACTGCGTTATATGTATACTATTTTTCTTTAACTATATTGCTTATTATATCTAAGCAAAAAAATGAGATATTAGTAAAGTAAGTTAGCCTGGAGGATGATTCTATTGATATAAATGTAAGGTATTAAAAAAAAAATAGCAATTAATTACGCAAATAATTTAAACAATCGATAGTTGTAGTGAAATAAGTGATTAAAACACCATTTATATATTTGTATAACCTTAACTTATATTCAAAATTATAATATGCTTAACTTTTTATCAGCTCTAAAATAGTTACTATAATTATTTTGAAACGTACAATTAAACAATTAAAGTTTTCATTACTGACAGGATTAACAACACATAATACCATATATTTACATAGATAACCTAACTACTAATAAATAACTTTTTCAAAAAACAATTAATGATAAGATACTATATGGTGGAATTTGATCTCCCAGAGGTATATGTTGATAAGTTTATCAATAGAATTTCCGAACAACTAAAAGAAATAGATAAATTAATGGCTAAAGGGATTATAAAAAGCTATTCTCTTGCACAAGACTATTCGAAGTTATGGATAATAACCCGTTCAGATTCAGAATTCGGAATCATGAAAATTATCAATAAGTTACCTTTAAGTGAGTATATGATTCCATCTATCATACCTCTTAAATTAAATAAATCAAACCAGGTCTTAAGAGAGCTGGCCCTTAACTAAGGTAATTAGCATATATCTAAACCAAAAACAACCAAAATATTCCTATCAATTTATAAACCACTATTTCACTTTTTGAAAACCCGATTATTCCATCAGTTATTCTATTAATATCCAAGCCAACGTTTCGGTCAACATAAAACATAATCGATTGATATTAATAAATCATATATCTAAAATCATTGTTTTTTCTACCTAAAAACATATATTTTTGTTTGAAAATAATTTAAGCGGTAAAAGATTTGACTATGAAATTCAAAGATTTCGTTTAATTTAGTTTTTTACATCTCATTTGCTCAGAGGTTAAATAAATTGTTATGAAACTACTTAATATTGTATTTTTTTACACAATAAGCACATGCATTATATATGCCCAAAATTCTAAAGAAATAATACAGAAATTTCTAAATAAACAACATTTAGAACATGGTCTTAGCCAAGAAGACATAAAGAATTGGGCAATAACAAGTCAGCATACTTCAAAGCAAAGTGGGGTTACATATGTTTATATACAACAATCATATCAGGATATTCCTGTAGCCAATGGTGTTGCTAATTTTGCCATCAAGGAGGGTAACGTATTGAGTATGGGAAATGGATTTATTAATAATCTGAACACAAAAGTAAGCGCTATAGTACCAACATTAGATCCTTCGGTGGCAATTGAAAACGCGGCTACTCAGTTAAACACAAGTAAACCATTTGACATACAACTTCTTAAAAAGTTAAATAATAAACAACTCTTATATAATACTGCCAATATTTCACTTGAAAATATCCCAATCGAATTGATGTATTATAACGAAAATAATCATTCGGTAAAACTAGTTTGGGATTTATCTATCTATACCTTAGATGCTGAACATTGGTGGTCAGTTAAAATTGATGCACACACTGGAAAATTGATCGATAAAATTGATTGGGTAACACATTGCACCTTTGAACATGATACATTTCTAAAATGCAATCATTCTCAAAAAAAACGTATAGTTGAAAAATCTAATAATATCGCATCAGAACAATCAATGAACCCTGATCAATATAGGGTTTTAGCGCTACCAATTGAAAGTCCTAACCATGGCTCAATGTCGATTGTCACAAATCCTGCGGATAGTCTATCCTCGCCATATGGGTGGCATGACACCAATGGCACGATTGGTGCAGAGCATACCATTACTAGAGGAAATAACGTCTATGCATATGAAGATACTGCAAGTAACAATTCACCTGGTTTTAGTCCCGACGGAGGGTCCCTATTGGAGTTTATTTTTCCATACAACGATGCAGACCAACCGATAAACTATATGTCTGCTGCTATAACAAACCTGTTTTATATGAACAATATGATTCATGATGTTTTATACCATTACGGTTTTGATGAAGCAAGTGGCAATTTTCAGGTAAACAATTATGGAAATGGTGGTCAGGGTGGAGATTATGTTCGTGCTGAAGCACAAGATGGCAGTGGGACAAACAATGCCAATTTCGCTACTCCAAAAGAAGGATCTCGGCCAAGAATGCAAATGTATATATGGCCTTTCAGTATACCCTATGGACATTTTCTGGAAGTTAATTCACCTTCAAATATAGCAACTACGTATATAAGTACAAATGCATCTTTTGGTCCACCCCTACCTCCTACTCCCATTTCTGGAGACTTAGTACTCATAGAAGACATAACTGCACCTACCAATGATGGATGTGATAGCATTATAAATGGCAATCAGTTAAATGGTAAAATTGTTCTTATTGATCAAGGAACATGTAATTTCACAGACAAAGTTCAAGCTGCTCAGGATAATGGCGCTATAGCAGTTATTATTGCAAATATTACTGGCTTTCTAATTGGAATGACAGGAAGTAGCTCAACGATTAACATTCCTTCTATAATGGTCTTAGGGAGTGATGCTAATATTCTAAAATCTGAATTACTTTTGGGCAGTGTTAATGTGTCAATAGACAATGCTGGAATCAGTCACAAAGACAGTGACCTTGACAATGGTATCATTGCACACGAATATGCCCATGGTCTATCAAATAGACTAACAGGTGGTTCAAATAATTCAGGCTGCTTAAGCAATGAAGAACAGATGGGTGAAGGCTGGAGTGACTGGATTGCTCTTATGTTAACAATAGAACCTGGTGACTTAGGAACTGATATCAGAGGAATGGGCACTTATGTAAGAAGAGAATCAACAACTGGTGGTGGCATGAGGCCAGCACCATATTCAACAAGTTTTGCAATTAATAATTATACATATGGTCATTCAAACAATAGTGCTACTATTTCACAACCTCATGGTGTTGGTTTTATTTTTGCCACAGTTTTATGGGATTTGACCTGGGCTCTGATTGACTATTATGGAGGCACCCCTGATCCTGATTTATACAATGGAACAGGAGGTAATAATATTGCAATGCAATTAGTAATTGAAGCATTAAAAATACAACCTTGTAGCCCAGGAATGATTGATGGTAGAGATGCTATATTACAGGCAGATCAGTTGCTATATGGTGGCGCACATGAATGTTTGATTTGGGAAGTATTCAGAAAAAGAGGATTTGGTTATAGTGCTAGTCAGGGAAGTTCAGCAAGTAGAAGCGACCAAATTGAAGCATTTGATATGTCACCAGTTTGTTTAATAGCATCAGCACCTCCAATTGCTGCATTTAAACCAAATTATATTAATAGTTGTGTTTCTACCATACATTTTAGTGATTCAAGTAAACAAACCCCACACCAGTGGTTCTGGGATTTTGGGGATGGTCAAAGCTCAACTGACCAAAATCCTTCACATTCATATATTTCTGATGGAGTTTATGATGTTACACTTATAGTTACCAATAATATGGGTAGTGACTCTACAACAATACAAATAACAATAACCCTCCCTCCTACACCTATTGCAACAGGAGACGAAACCTGTCCCGGAGATACAGCAATTTTAATTGCAACAGGTACAGGTTCAATTAGATGGCTTAATATTGCCAATAATACTGTTCACAATGGCGATACCCTTATAGTCGACAATGTAAGTTCTATTCAGACTTTTTACGCTGAGAACCTAGTCGGTGACTCATCTGAATACATAGGGCCAATTGACAGCAGTATTGGAAATGGAGGATATGAAAACGCATCATATCATGGTGCATTAAATTTTAAAGCATTTCAACCATTGGAGATTGTATCTGCTTGGATTGATGCTGATGGTGCAGGAAACAGAACTTTCTTCCTTTCTAGTGGCTATAATACTGATGGTAGTATACCAACATCAATTGTAGACGATGTAACTGTTTATGTAAATGATGGTCCTCAGCGTATAGACCTGAATCTAATGGTTCCAGATTCTGGTGATTATAACTTAGGCGCAAATAACATATCCTTATTCAGAAATACAGATGGTGCTTCATATCCATATATAATACCTGGTTTTCTTAGTATTAATAATTCATCCTCGTCAAGCGCTCCAAATGACACTTACTATTTTTTATATGATCTGGAAATAAGAACCCCAAGATGTATTTCCGCACAAGACACTGTATTTGCAATACCTGTTTCAAGCTATTTTAGTTACACTGACAGTAACAATACATTTAATTTTATAGATAATTCTTCTGGCGCAGTTTCATGGCTTTGGACTTTTGGAGATGGAGACTCATCGACGCTTCAAAACCCCTCACATACGTATACACAATCAGGCACATATACAGTTAGTCTCAGCATCAATAATGGTTCTTGTATTAGCACACAAGTCATTAATGTTTTAGTCGGTGTCAAAACAATTAATCAAAAAACACCTAAAATTATTTTAATGCCTAACCCCAGTAAGGGAATTGTAAATATCACTTTAGATAATGAGTTGCCAAATGAAGATTTATCAATTCATATATCTAGCATTGAAGGTAGAATTCTTAAATCAGCCACTATACTCAGAGGAACTACTGAATTTACATTAAATTTAACCCAATTGCCAAGTGCCGTTTATTTTATTAGAATTCAAGGTTTTCACTTTTCAGAAATTCGTAAGCTAATTATTGAATAAATGAGCATTTAAAAAAGTGAATTTAAATCAAGCTTATAAAAACTACAAAAAGTTAATGTTTTAATGCAAAAAATTAAAACCTTTAAATAAAAGGATTAGTTTTTGTTGCACAAAACATAATGCCCAAATTTAAATATGTCATATTTTAATAAGACAATTTATTATTCCAAAGTTTTAAAGTTTTCAAAATTTTAGTGTATTTTTACTGATTGACAGAAGCATTAAAAACATCGACTAACATGTAAGTTTTCCTATACCATGTAAGGATATTTGTTTTTTCTGATGAAGTCAAAATGAATTATTTTTTGAATAATTGGATTAGTAAATCAAATATTTAATTACAAAAAGGCTAATGTTTTATAGTTGTTTTTTTTAACACAAGCAAAAAAATTGATTTTTATTTCACTATAATAAAGGATATAATTTATGAAGCGGTACTTTAATTTACTAATGATAATATTATTATGGAATTTTACTTTATTTGCTCAAAGTCCTAAAGAAACTATTCAAGAATTCCTTAATAAGAATTATCTAGAACAAGGTTTAGCAAAAACTGATATAACAAATTGGAAGATCACAAATCAAAGTACTTCTAAACAAAGTGGTGTAAACTATGTATATATTCAACAACAAATTCATGATATTGACATAAGCAATGGTATCGCTAACTTTGCTATTAAAGATGGAAAAATCTATAGCATGGGTAATCGCTTAGTAAATAATTTAGAACAAAAAGCAAATTTCAGTAGCCCATCAATTAATCCCTTAGAAGCGATAGAATTAGCAGTCAAACATCTGAACATTGAATCACCAATCAACTTAAAAATAAATGAGGTTATCAATACCAAAGAATATATTTGTAATGATGGGGGTATTTCAAAAGAAAATATTCCTGTTAAACTTATGTATTTTTCAACAGCGGATGAAAAACTTAGACTAATTTGGGATTTATCAATATATACAATTGATGCACAACACTGGTGGTCTGTTAAAATCGATGCTCAAAATGGTGAATTATTAGACAAAAATGATTGGGTTGTCCACTGTAACTTTGATCATTCACCATTTAAGAAATGTACTCATCACAGACATATTCCAACAAAAACTAAACATTTTATTAAGGAAGAAATTGTTTTGGCTCCAGATCAGTATACAGTATTTGCTTTACCAATTGAAAGTCCAAGTCACGGAGCTATTTCTACAGTTACAAACCCTGCAGATAGTGTTGCATCACCCTATGGATGGCATGACACTAATGGTTCAACTGGGGCTGAATATACAATAACAAGAGGAAACAATGTTTATGCTTACGAAGATATAGGTGATAATGATTCACCAGGCTTTAGTCCTGATGGTGGCGCAACACTTGAATTTAATTTTCCATATAACCCAGCAAATGCACCAAGTGCATATCAATCTACTGCTATAACCAACTTATTCTATATGAATAATATGATGCACGACATTTGGTATCATTATGGTTTCGATGAAGCAAGTGGCAACTTTCAGGTCAACAATTACGGAAACGGTGGCGTAGATGATGATTATGTTTTGGCTGAAGCCCAAGATGGCGGTGGTACTAATAATGCAAATTTTGCAACACCTACAGATGGAAACAATCCTAGAATGCAAATGTACCTATGGTCAAGTGGAGGTAGTAGCGGTGGAAGTTACCTTGATGTAAACAGTCCATCTGGGATTGCTGGATCTTATTCTGCTACTGATGCAACCTACGGTCCTGGACTACCAAGTAGCCCTATTACTGCTGATGTTGTTCTGATTGAAGATGATGTTACCCCTATTAATGATGGTTGCGACAATATAACTAATAATAGTCAACTATCAGGTAAAATTGTAATGATAGATCGCGGAAATTGTACCTTTGTAGCAAAAGTAGAAAGCGCTCAAAATGAAGGTGCCTTAGCCGTTATTATTGTTAACAATGTCGCTACTGGCCCGATTCAAATGGGTGGCACAAGTAACAACATAAATATTCCATCAATAATGATATCACAGAATGATGGCAATACAATAAAAGCACAAATGGCCAATACTACTGTAAATGCCACTATTAGTAATGGAGGTGCAGTTTCATCTACCAAAGACGGTGATTTAGACAATGGTATTATTGCGCACGAATATGGTCATGGTATTTCTACTAGATTAACTGGCGGTGCTAGCAATAGCAACTGTCTTAGCAATGCAGAACAAATGGGTGAAGGTTGGAGTGATTGGTTTGGTTTAATGCTTACAATAGAACCTGGTGATCAAGGAAGTGATATTCGTGGAATAGGAACTTATGCTACCAATCAAGCAACAAATGGACCAGGAATACGCCCCGCACCATACTCTACTAATTTTGCAGTTAACCCCTACACCTACGGAGAATCTAACAATACTGGTCAAATATCCCAACCGCATGGAGTTGGGTTTATATTTGCTACAGTTTTATGGGATTTAAACTGGGCTCTAATAGCCAATTATGGAGGAACTGCTGACCCTGATTTTATTTATGGAACCGGTGGCAATAATATTGCTATGCAATTGGTAATTGAAGGGTTAAAGTTACAACCATGTAGCCCTGGCATGATTGATGGAAGAGATGCTATTTTGCAAGCAGATCAATTATTATATAATGGAGTTCACCAATGCCTTATATGGAATGTTTTTGCAAATAGGGGTTTTGGATATAGTGCATCACAGGGAAGCGCTAGCAGTCGTTCTGACCAAACAGAAGCATTTGATTTGCCACCAATATGTCAGGCACCGACTATTCCTCCTACTGCTGCATTTGCTCCAAGTAGTCTTACAAGTTGTATTACTACCATAAGTTTCTCAGACAGTAGCTTTAATATACCGCAATCATGGTTTTGGGATTTTGGAGATGGGAATACTGATACCATTCAAAATCCTACGCATATTTATACCAGCAGTGGAACATTTACCGTAAAACTTGTTGTTTCAAATAGCATAGGTTCTGATTCTACAACTCAACAAGTTACAATTACTTTGCCTCCTGCACCGGTTATATCTGATGTAGAAGTATGTGCTGGTGATACTGCTTTTGTTATTGCATCTGTATCAGGAACAGCTCAATGGAGAAATTCTGGCAATAACATCATTCATAACGGTGACACATTAATTGTCCCAAATGTCACAACAACAGAAACATATTATGTTGAAAATATAGTAGGTAATCCTTCTCAGTATATTGGTCCTGCCAATAGTAGTATTGGTGGTGGTAGTTATCACGCTTCGGGTTACCATGGTGCATTAAACTTTACTGCACTACAAAGTTTTGAAATTGTTTCTGCCTGGGTAGATGCTGATGGAGCTGGGCCAAGAACCCTCACTTTAGCAAGTGGCGTTAATAATAATGGAAACCCGCCAGGGCAAGGAATTGCTCAGGTTACCTTAAATTTAGTCGATGGTCCTCAGAGAGTAAATCTTAATCTTACTGTGCCATCTGCTGGTGATTATAATATTGGTGGCAACAATGTAGATCTTTATAGAAACAATAGTGGTGCAAATTATCCTTACACTTTACCAGGATATATGACTATTAATAACTCTTCTGCAACTACCAGCCCAACTGGATATTATTATTATTTATACGATATTGAAGTCCGTGAACCTCAATGTATATCCATCCAGGATACTGTTAGTGTAATGCCTGTTACTAGTAATTTTAGCTATGTTGACAATGGTGGCTCAGTTACTTTTACAGACGCTTCTAATGGAGCTACAAGCTGGTTGTGGAACTTTGGAGATAATAATACTTCAACATTACAAAATCCTGTACACACATATACTAATCCTGGAACATATACGATTACTTTAACAATCAATAATGGAGCGTGTAGTAGTACGCAAACATTCAGTATTATTCTTGGCTTACCAAGCATAGGTAATTCAAATCCTAATTTATCAATAGTTCCTAACCCAACTTCAGGTTTTACTAAAGTTATTCTGGATAAAGCTATCGAAGAAAATCTATTGATTACTATTTCAGATTTAACTGGTAAGATAATTGAATCTTCAAGATTAATAAAAGGGAAAACTGTTTCAGAATTAGATTTATCGGACTTACCTTCAGCAGTATATTTAATACAGATTAAAGGAAATACTTTCTCCGAAACAAGAAAATTAATACTTAATTGATAGAGTTCTCAATGAAAAAAATTGTTAAGGCCTTTAAAAGTTATTTTAAAGGCCTTTTTTACTTTTATAAATCAAAGAATTATAATTTTAAACTTCATCAACAGGCACAATATCAAGTAAGGTTTTAGTAATAGAAGTCTTTACAATATATACTGGAGTATTTTTATTTAATGTAGCAAAAGGATGAGCTGAAAAGTCTCTTAAATCTATATCTTCATGCTCTTGGAATTGAGCAATCAACTTTTCTTGTTCCTTGTTGCCGATGTAAGTCAAATATAAATCTTCTGTAATATATAGCTTATTATCTCTATAGTCTCTTATACAAAACCACAATCTGAAAAAGAAAAAACAAAAACCTATAGGTATAATTAAAAATAAAATTGCTAAAAGACCATTGATATCTGCTGAACCACCTGAAGCGTGTTCTTGAAATTTCATATTATTAGATTGACTCTCAAGAAAAATACTAAACTCATAAGCAAAGAATTGAAATAATATTGTAAAAAAAAGATAAAAGAAAACCTTGGGCAATATCTTTCGTTTATACTTTTTAAAAGTATGTTGACAGGTTGACGTGTACTTTAAACGATTTACTATATTCTCATCTAAGACTTTCACTCTTATATTTAGTTTTTGAGGCTATATTATTTGTACATGTAAGTTAGTCAAATAATTTTAGATAATTAAAAATTTACTTTTTATAGAATGATATAAATAATTCCCTAACAGTTAATTCTTTCTAAATCAAAAAGTAAATATAAAGCACAAAACAATTTTGAAGCTGTTGTTCTTTTTCATACTTTTATGTGCAAGTAATCAGGATTAATTTTATTTCAATAAAGCATCATTAATGGACTTAAATTTAATTGGCAAAAATGCAATGGTTTGTGGCAGTACTCAAGGGATCGGAAAGGCAGTAGCTCTTGAATTAGCACAGATGGGTGCTTCTCTGACTTTAGTTGCTCGGAATAAAGACCGATTAATAGCTACTGTATCTGATTTAGACAGCTCAAATGGACAGGCACATAACTACCTTTGCGCCGATTTCTCAAAACCTGAAGAGCTTGAAACTAAATTAAATTCTTATTTAAGTAATGGCAAAGTTATTCATATACTTATAAATAACACAGGTGGTCCTCCAGGTGGTCCGATTGCAAATGCTGGCATCAATGAATTCAGAGGAGCTTTTGAAATGCATTTAATATGTAATCATATTCTTACTTCAGCAGTAAAATCAAGTATGATAAACGCTGGATATGGACGTATTATTAATGTGATTTCAACCTCAGTTAAACAACCGCTAAACGGTCTTGGCGTTTCCAATACCATTCGTGGTGCTGTTGCCAGTTGGGCAAAAACTATGGCCAATGAATTGGGAATTCATGGTATCACAGTTAATAATGTATTGCCTGGAGCAACAAATACCGTTCGATTACAATCTATAATTGAAAACAAAGCAAAAAAACAAGGTAAAACGATAGAAGAGACAAGTGCTACAATGAAAAGTATCATCCCTGCAGGACGCTTTGCAGAAGCTAATGAAGTGGCAAATGCTATTGCTTTTCTGGCTTCACCCGCTGCAGCGTATATCAATGGAATTAATGTCCCAGTTGATGGAGGAAGAACAAAATGTTTATAATATTTAATTCACAATTATTTTGACTATGATAAATTGCAATGGTAAAGATTTTGAAATATTTCTTACTAGCGAACAAATTCAAAATCGTTTAAAAGAAGTTTGTGAGGAGATTAATGTAGAATACAAAGACAAAAAACCGATATTCCTGGGAATTCTTAACGGAGTATTTCGTGTTGCCGGGGATGTTTTCAAATATATTGATATTGAATGTGAGGTAAGTTTTGTGAAGCTCAAGTCTTATGAAGGCACAGAAAGTAGTGGCAAAATCACCACAATGCTGGGTTTAGATACCAATTTAGAAGGTCGCGATATAATATTACTTGAAGATATAGTAGACACAGGAAGAACATTTCACAGTTTTTTACCTGAATTGCATAAACTAAATCCAAAATCAGTTTCAATTCTGACGCTGCTTGTCAAACCTGATGCAATGGAATATGAAATACCACTAAAATATGTTGGCTTTTCAGTACCCAATCATTTTCTATTAGGTTATGGTTTAGATTATGATGGTTTAGGTAGACAATTGAATGATATTTATCAGATTGTATAAAAAAAGGATTTACTGCACAGATCACTTATAGCTTTCTACTTTTACTCTACATATAAAACCAGGCCTTTTAAATAATTCCCTTCAGGATGAAATATATTTACAGGATGATCTGCAGGTTGTGTCAATCTGTATAAGACCCTCACCTTGCGCTTAGCCTCAATTGCTGCTGCCGTAACAGTATTGTAAAACAGTTGATTATCAACCACCTGCGAACAGGAAAAAGTAAATAAGACCCCACCCTTTGCAACTAATTTTAAACCTTCAATATTCAAGCGTTTATAGGCTTGAACTGCTTTGTGTCTTTTAGAAACAGTCTTGGCAAAAGCAGGAGGATCAAGAATCATAAGATCGTATGAATGATCTTGCTCTTTGAGAAACTTCATAACATCCGCTTTAAAGCTTTTGTGATTTAAATTTTCCAAACCATTTAGAAGGATATTTTTTTCTACCATCTCTATGGCTTTTGCTGATGAATCAACTGAATGGACTTCTGCAGCACCAGCTTTAAGTGCATAAACTGAAAATCCACCAGAATAACAAAAAGCATTGAGGACTCTTTTACCTTCAGAAAAACGTTTTAACAAAAATCTATTATCTCTTTGATCAAGAAAGAAACCTGTCTTTTGCCCCGAATCCCAATTAACATAAAATTGACAACTATTTTCATCTATAATACATTCTGAGCTTTTAGGAGTCCCCCACAAATAAGAATTCTGAATATTTTCTGCATAATCTTTGGGAAGAGAATTCTTACTTTTATCGTAAATAATATCAATCTGATTTGTATAAATCTTTTTTAAGGCCTCAGTGATAAGTCCTTTAGACAAATACATCCCTATGGAATGTGCCTGTATAACAATTGTCCGCTCATAAACATCTATTATCAACCCAGGTAGACCATCTCCTTCTCCATGAACTAAACGATATGCCAATGATTTTCCTTTTTTAGTAAAACCTAGTTTTTGGCGTATTAAAAAAGCTTTATGCAACTTATTAAACCAAAATTCTGCATCAGGGATTACTTTCTCATAAGAAAATATTTTAACAGCAATACTACCCCTGTGATAATGGCCTATAGCAAGAAACTCATCTTTATTGCTATAAACTTCTACAATACTGCCATCATCAAGATATCCATCAGTTTTAGCAATTGCTCCTGAAAAAATCCATGGATGAAACCTTCTTACAAAGTTGTCTTTTTTATGCTTAAGGTAAATCTTTGAATAGTTGTTTTCCATAGTAAATAAAGGTACTAAATAATTATCGAGTTAATAGTATTAAATTGTTTAGCATTTTTAAAGCATCTCCTTTTCATTGTTATTTAGGGGCAGTTTGGATTTTAGTTCATTCACAGTTTTATTCAGTTTATCGGCATTCGCACAAAAATCATAGACAATTCTATCTGGACGAACTAAAACATAAATAGCTTTATGCTTTTTTAAATACTTTTGCAAATCAGATTCAATATCATAAATATTGATAGCGAATCGTTTATCATTTACAAATTTTTGTTTTGATAAAGATAGATTATAAAAACTCGTTCCCAAGCTAGCAAGAAATTCAAGTTGTTCGGGTCCCAGGGCATCTACAGGATTATGATTTAAACCTATTAATGAAAAGTTATTACCTATTACACTATTTAAACTAACAATTGCTCCTTTGTGGTTTACAATATTTGCAGAAAGTAATAATCTACCTGCTCCTTTAGATCTATTACCAATTATTCCTGTTCTAATTTGATTCTCTGTACTTAAGCTTCTCTTCAATAACCATTTTGGAATTACAGGAACAACACCTTTTAACCATCTTAGTTTACTTGATTTAAAAAGACGTTTTATCCATAAATTAAGCCGAACCAAATAACGAACATTTGGTGCTCTTTCCTTTTGATATGTATCTAATATCCTTTCTGAAAGAACCTTTTCCTTTATCAATTTCAACTTCCATCCAAAATTGTATATATCCTTAATTCCAGCAGCCAAACCCATTCCAAGATAAGGAGGCATAATATGAGCAGCATCACCAGCAATTAATACCCTATCAAGATACCACTGTGACAAAATTCTGGACTCAAAATTATAGATAAATGCAGATTCAATTTGTAAGTCGTCTGTACTTAATTCATCCAACAATTTACGCACTAATTCAGAAGTTTGAGAATCATTAATCTTTTCTTCCCCAATCTGGAATTCCCATCGCTGATGCCTTGAATCATTATTGATTCGTGTAACAGGAAATTCAGCATCATAAATAGTTTGAGCATATGTATGAAGAGACGTATCAGTTTTACTATATGTATCAACACATAAAACAGAGCTGTGATATTTAAAATCTTCTATTTCAATATCTATATAATCAGCAATATTACTGTATTGTCCATTACAAACCAACAAATATGATGCAGAAACAGTTTTAAAATCTTTATTTCCTGTTGATGCAAAAAACACATCGACCTTATTTCTTTTTTGTTCAAAAGTTTCTACTTCATAGCCAGCAAAAACACTAATATTTTTGTTTTTTAAAGCTTTTTGCTGGAGTATTTTTTGGAGATCTGGTTGATAAAACCCAAAAAGAGGAGCAAATTTACTATGAAATAAATGATTGAATTCAAGTAACACCCTGTTGTCTTTACCTATCACCTGCATTCCCTGCAATGGGAATAAAATATCAGATACTTCATCAGCAATTCCTATATGTTCAAAGATCATCATTACTTCATCATCAATCCTTGCCGATTTAGCCAATAAAACATCAGACAATTGTCTTTTCTCTACTACAGCTACAGTCATCCCAAGGTTTGCCAGTAACAATGCTGCAACATTTCCGAGCATACTATACCCTACTATAAGAATGTCATATTCCGCTTCTGAATTCATGCATAGATGTTATTAATTATAATTTTCTTTGGCCGAAAAACAATTTAGCAAGTCTAATAAGTTCGTTCTTCTATTTTCTCAATTGCTTCTTTCCATAATGATGGCATACGAACACTATGCCCTTTATTTATGTCAACCAGAACAATTGTACAAACTGCAAAAGCAGCTATTCCAACTTTTGGACTTACCATTTCACAGGACATTTTTAAACTTGCATGACCTAATTCAGTAACACCTACTTTTAATGTAAGCGTATCTGGATAAACAACAGGCTTTTTAAACATACATGAAATATTTGCTAAAACAGGAATTTCATGACCCTTAAACCCTGCTAACTCCGGAATACTATCAAAATATTTGACCCTTGCAGTCTCAAAATATTTAAGATAAACGGTATTATTCACATGTCCAAAAGCATCCATGTCTCCCCATGCGACCGGTTGTTCTAAGCTTACTTTAAAATCCATTTAGTTTCTTTATTAATTATAAAATATACTCAAATTTAGTAAAGAGTTTGAGATTTTAATAAAATCTAAAAATAGGATTGCAAACATTCAGTTTCTAAATTAAAGAATTGAATTAAAACACTTTTATAAAAAGATAGAGTTTAAAAATTATTTCAACTATATTAAAAAACTAAAACTTGACAGACATTTGTATTTCATTCTTAAAAACACGCTTATTTTTTTATCATAAAGTATGTATTTAATAACTAAATATCAGTTATGAATTAAAATGGAATATACTTTAAAATTATTTTTCTTATTTTGCGATTGAATCAAAAATTTGATTTCAAAGAAAATAAAATACAATATGAAGTACATAGCTATTATCCTTGCTTTTTTCTTTCCCTATTTATTACTAGCACAATCTGATCAACCAAAAGAGTCAGCTAAAATTAATTGGATTACTTGGGATGAAGCAGTTGCAAAATCTAAAAAAGATGAAAAACCCAAGAAGATTTTTATAGATTTCTATACCGCCTGGTGTGGATGGTGTAAAAGAATGGATGCAACCACATTCGCTAATCCTTCGATTGTAAATTATATGAATCAGAATTACTACGCTGTAAAGTTTGATGCGGAAGGGATGGATACAATTAATTTCAAGGGTACAACTTTTATGAATTCAGACCCAACATTCAAAAAAACTGGAGGCAGAGGAAAAGTACATATCCTTGCTTATTCGCTTCTTGAAGGAGCACTTAGTTATCCTTCTTATGTTATATTAGATGAAAAGTTCAACAGATTACACATTATTAATGGCTACAAACAACCGGAACCACTACTAGCAAATCTACTCTTTTTTTCAGGTGAAGAATACAAGCACTTTCACAATTATGTACATGCACAATGGCAGCGTAACATAAAATTGCAAGAACAAAAGGCAAAAGCTGCTGCTGGAAAAAAATAGATATACCCTATTAAAATTAATTTACACACTTAATATTAGTGTTTAATTCTTTAATGATTTTCTTTGCATAATGATTTTTTAAATTATTATCAACCCCCTCAATTTGTTCTACCCATTGAATACCTTTAATGGTATTTGTCAAAAATAATTCATCAGCGTCTTCTAGTTCTTCTAAAAATAACGTTTTTTCTATTTTTTGTAAATTAAGTTTCTTAGTAATATTTAATACGTTAGAACGCATTACTCCCATAATACAGCCCTCTGATAAAGCAGGTGTAATAAGGGCATTCCCTTTTATCATAAAAACATTAGCTGCTACTGATTCAGCAATCATTCCATTAGAATTTAAAATAAGACAATCATCCCATTTGTTTTCTTTTTTTTCTATTGCTGCTAATACATAAGGCAGAGCACTAATAGTCTTAAGGTTAGATATATTATCAACAGGAAGTCTTACTTTACTGCAAAGACCAATCTTCAAACCATTTCTATTGAGTTTATATGAAGATGAAGACAAAATAGACGATTCGACAAAATAGGCGAAGGAATTTTTATGTGGTGTATATAAACCACCTTGCTCTCTATAAAAAGTGATCCTAACCCTGAGGTTTTTATCCTTTTTTGTTTTTAAATGTTGGTGAATAATATTTTGAAATTCAGAAAATGTTAATTTATTAGTTGAGTTGTGCATTTTCAATAAATTCAAACCTAAAGAAAGTCTTTTAAAATGGTACTCAACAAATAGAATCTTGCCATTACTTACACGGATTGTCTCAAACAATCCATCACCATATTTAAATGCTCTATTAAATTGCATTTTCTATAAAATAAAATCTACATTAATTAACATTAACAACTCACCTGTTTCTACATTTCTGAAACGAAAGTTGGATATTTTAACTTTTTCTGATCTGTCCACTTCATTTTTAGGAATTAGATATCCATTTAATTCTAAAGATCCAGCATAATCACCTTGTGCATCATAAATATCTAATTCTAAATAATCAATTTCATATTGTTTAGTTATAACTATATTTTTTTTAATATTAATCAACTCCATTTTTCCACTAACTCTATCCAATTTCATAGCAATATCCTGAGCTTCTTTATATACCGACATATGATCTTGAGCATATGAAGAATATGTTTCCAAAGTAAAAGCTATTACAAGAATTGTTAAGAATTTCATTATATTTTATTGTTTTTATTTAATAATTAGTTACAACTTCTATCTTTTTTGTGCTCTATTACCATTAACATACCAACCATGTTTTTTAGTATCTTCAAATAATAATA
Organism: Saprospiraceae bacterium; assembly: GCA_022448945.1. GTDB lineage: Bacteria > Bacteroidota > Bacteroidia > Chitinophagales > Saprospiraceae > Aureispira. Next base: position 17,614 of record JAKVCV010000025.1, on the reverse strand, counting down.
GCAAATTATCTGCATGTGCTGGATCTGAATCCCAATCTTCTTTATTGCTCAGTTTAGATCTTACTATATCATATAAAGCCTTATGTAAATGCCTTACAGCTTCCACACTGATATCTGCTGCACTTTTCCCTAATTCTTTATCGTGTATTCGCCAATTATAATAGGCAACATTACTTGCCAATCTCCTTAATTCATCCCCGGCAGTCATCGATATTTGTGGTTCTCCTTTCCAAGAAATCTTTTGGGGAAATTCCAGACAATTGCTTAATGCCTGTGCTGCATCAGCCAATATTTCACCCTGAGCAGCATCAAGTTCAAAAGGTCTTTCAAAATTTAAACTAACGTATTGAAGAATATCCCTGTAAAACTTTGTAATCGCAATATTTTCAGGTTTAGTCCATGGGGTGTTTTCACGTATATCTGAAATATACGCATTCCATATAAAAAAAACAGATTCAGATTCAGCACCATCTTTTGCACCGAGGTCTATAAGATGTTTAATAGCAATTTCATATTTATGGGATTCAAAGGCTTTCCCTATCTTATTCAATAGCTTTTCTTTTTCTATTCCCAGCTTTTCAGTCAATTCATATAAATACGCATTCATATCTCCAAGACTTTTTCTATAATCGTCTTTAGTAAAAACATTATCCTTGTTGTTTTTTGACGCTGTTGTTTTCATCAATGCAATGCGAGAACCTCCTAACATCGCAGTAAGTGTATGAACGAATTCTACCTTTATATCGTCTATATTATCAGATGGAACAGCAAGAGGGTAATTTCCTACAAAACGCATTTGTTGTCCATGAAGCGCATAATTAAACAGAAATAAAAATAAAAAAATACAGCTTGGGAATTTTTTGGGTGAATACATCATTAAATAGGATTAAAGAATCAATACAAAAATAAACACCCTAAATAACGCTAATATTTTAAGGATTGCCAAAATAGAAAGAACCTTTAATCACTAAATACGATAAACTTTTTCTCCAATGGATATAAATTCTGCTTGAGGATATCCAAAAACAAATTGCCATAACGACAATAATAAGCTAAAAAATTATCATGTCTTTCCTGTAAAGAATTATTAGGAAACAACTTTTCTTTCAAACGCCTAATTTGAGCGATTGTTGTTTCATTCTTTTTCTTCTCTGCACGTAATAAACGATGTTCAAATTTTTCAATAGTTTTTAATAATTGAACTTGCTGTGCTAAGACAATTTTATCAAGAGAAGAATCAATCTTCGTAGCTTTTAACATAATTTGCTCATAAACTTCCATTAATGCCTCTTTTTCTTTATTTAATGATAAAGTCTGTTTTGCATTGTTTTTTATATAATGCTTTATTATTTCTTCAGCATCTGAAAATATATCCTTTATTGCAACTCCAAGTTTCATCATACGATCAGATGAATTTTTATCAATCCATAAAACTGAACATCGACGAATGAGCATTGGAAAAGGGATATTATAATTTTGAAATTGAGCTTTTCTTTCTAACCAATAGGCTAACTCTCCTCCTCCCCCAATATAAGCAAGATTTGGGAAAATTGTTTCCTGAAACAAAGGTCGTAAAATTACATTAGGACTAAAGTTCTGTGGCTTTAGTTTTAGTTCTTCGATTATTTGTTGAGCTGTAAATACCAGATCGGTATCTAGCACCCTGTATTCATTGTTTTCTTTTACAATTCTAGTTCGTTTATTAGGACTTAAATAAAATAAATTAATATCTCTAGAATTGGCTTGCTTTTTAAAGCCAAGGGTCATTATTTTTTGCGAAGTGTTTTCAACAATATTTTTTGACGTTTGATTCAATAATTCATCACGAAAAACAGGGATCATTTGTTCCTTAAATACCTTTGAATTAGTATTTGCAATGATCAGACCATAATCCTTGAAAATCCAATTCAAAAAGCGCATCACACCAAGGGAATAATTACTTGCATTAATATAAAATTCCTTTAACTTTTCTGATAGCAATACTGCATGTTCTCCTTTTCCTAGAATGTCTTCAACTTCATCAATAACTGCAGCCAATGTATCAACATTATACTGCGCAACAGAACCTCCCTGTTTATCTTCCCAAACTATTTTATTGCCAAATAAATTCAAAAAATTTACCTCCTCAAAATCGTGGTCCTCTGCTCCAGAACAAAATATTGGAACAAACTTATTTTCTGGATATCTTTTATTCAAAACTTCAACTAAATTTATTACGCTAAAAATCTTGTATATTAAATATAGTGGGCCAGTAAAAAGATTAGGTTGATGTGCCGTAATTATTGTATAACAATTATTTTGTCTTAGTTTACTAATATTTTCTATAGTCGATACACTCGCATCAATATCTTTATATTGTGACTCTATTTCATCTGCAAGGACTTTGCGTTGCTGATCACTAAAAACCTTATGCTTTATTACCTGTTGAAACTGTTCGATATCACAATCATATTGATAAAATTCTCTTAATTGAGGATCACCTGAGACATAGGCTTTATCTGTCTTTGAAAGCTGTGAGATTATATCATATGATAGTTTTGTTACATTCATAAACCAAATTAAACTTAAAAAATAGTGTACCTTTTATTCCATAGTTGATACACATTCGAAGATAAAACATTTATATTTTAAAACAATTGGTTAAAATAGTTTGCAATGCCTTAAAACCCTTCTCCCTAGCAACAATGATATTCCGTTTAGGAATTGATTCAGGATCATGATAATGCTCTAAAGCTTTTTCTATACTAGCTTCCCGAATTATATGTATTGTAGGATAGGGTGAACGATTCGTAAAATTTGCAGGATCATTAACTGAATTATCAGCAAAACAATATTGAGGATGAAAAGTTGCTAATTGATAAATACCTTCATACCCTTGTAGTTCAAGAAAACTATTACACATATCAACGAGATTCAAAAAATCGTCAAAACTTTCAAAATTATTACTAAATATTAACAAAGATGTTTCAATATGAACATTTTCATCTAGACGCATAAATTCATTAAACAATGATTTTAAACATTCCTCCAGATCTGTGGATTCTTCAACTAAATAATATATGCTTTCAATTAATAATTCCTTCTTCGCAAATGGGCAAAAATTAAACGCCACAACTACTCTTTCCAACCAATTTTTGGTCTGCCTGATTATTTGATCTTTTGAATAGTTATTCATTTTAAATTAGTCGGCATTAAGAATTAAATTTATAATAGCAAAAAAGACAGGTAAACAAATTATTCGAATAGAAAATCTTTAATACTAAGGTAACAAAAGAACTTCCATTTTTTCTCCATATTTACTTACTAAAGCCACTGTTTTTCCATTCGCTAATTTAAGCAACTGAATATCTCTTGTTTCACCCTTTATCAGAAAACCAGATTTATAGGGAGGAAGCGCTTGGAATGAACCATCAATATTAATAGCACAATAACCTGTTCCTGCATCATATGCTGCTGTTTCAACTTCTGTATCCTTAAAATTGCCAACTGAAAGCATATCTTTCTTTCCATCCTTATTTAAATCGACAAAAACTGAATTTCTAATGGGTGAAACCTGAGAAAGTTGAGGTAAATATTCAGTTTCTTTGAAAGTATTATTTTCATTAATAAATAGTGTATGTCCAAATTCCTTAGCTTCCAATACAAGGGAACTATCAATATTCTGCATTCCTAAAATATCAGTAATACCCGCATTTGCAAATTGTGCATAAGTAGCATATTTTTCTGCAATAAAGGGCATTTGCTGACTACTACATTCACGCCCCCTAACAGGAACATCCCTACCTTTGTAATTAACACTTAAATAAATATCTTCCGTACCGTTTTTATCAAAGTCTCTAAAATACACTTTCAAAGATTTATGTTTAGAAGGATGATACTTGTTGTTTGCACCAATATTTCCTGCAATAATATCAAGATCTCCATCATTGTCATAATCAAAAGCAGATAGTGATTGCCACCACCCAAATTTCAAAGGATCGGAAACCTTTGCGGTAACATTCCTAAAACCTCCCTTTTCCTGCCTGTAAAAGGAAACCGACATCCATTCTCCACAAACAATAAAATCCATTAGACCATCTCCATCAAAATCCATTTTTAAAATATCAGTAATCATTCCACCTCTTTCAAGTTGTGGTGCAAGAAGACTTATTTTATCTTCAAAATTACCTTTCCCATCGTTAACCAAAAAATAGGATTTAGGTTTTTGTGGATAATGTCCCGGAACATTTCGTCCTCCAACAAATAAATCTAAATCACCATCATTGTCACAATCAAAAGCCTCTATCGCTTTGGTACTAGATTTAATAACAGGGAAAGTGTTTTGCCTTTTAAAATTACCTCTATTATTAATATACAAACGATCTTGTAATAAGTCATCTCTCCTATCCACTTCACCGCCACCACCACTTGCAACATATAGATCCAAATCTCCATCCCCATCAGCATCGAAAAACATTGAACCTAGATCCTCAAAAGTTTTATCTTTTGTGAAATCTGCTATCTTTTTTTGTGTAAAAGTAGATGATGCAGTCTGTACATACAATCTACCTGGCTGATTTAAATTACCTCCAATATAAAAATCATCATATCCATCACCGTTAACATCTCCTACTGAAATGTTGGTTCCTAAAGTTGACATTTTATGAGGGAGGAGTATTTCTTTTTTAAAATCATCAAATTTTGTATTATAATAAGCATAATCCACACCCATTTGTTTTGACCTGTCCTGAATTAAATTTTTTGTTTTTAGTGCATTAGCAGACATATCTGCATCTTCAAGATAAAGTGTTATTTTTTGATTTGATTTAACATTTTTAAGCTTTTGCTTTTTGCCGTTTAACCATTTAACAACAACACTATCTACAATATCAATATCACCCAATCCAAAATGTATTAATGGTTCAACAGAAGATTGAAAACCTCTTGACAAAGTGAATTCCTGATAAAATATCTGATCTTCCTTATAAGCAATAACTTTAGCATTAAGTAGACTACCGAACAACTGCTTTTTACTTTTAAGGTCAACCTGTAAATAATTTTTATGCTTAGTAGTGTTTTCTATAATTGAAGCATAATCATCAATATTATTGAATACCAAATCTAAATCACCATCCTGATCCAAATCAGCGTACACCATCCCATTAGAAAGATTGGGTTTGCTTTTAATCCACTTATCACGCATATCCTCAAATGAAAGTTCGCCCTTATTCCTTAAAAAATGATTTCTTGCTTTATAGGTAGGTATCTGACTAATCCAATACATTCGCTCCTCTTTTGAAATAGTTTTCCCCATCAATTGTCGTTTTCTATTTTTAAGTTTTACCCTAAAATCATTATCAAGAGAATTTTGTTTATACCCATTTGAAATTATCAGATCCTTAAAACCATCGTTGTCCAGATCTGCAAAAAGAGGAGCCCAGCTCCATTCAGTTTTAGCAGTACCAGATAGGTGGGCAATTTCAGAAAAATAACCTTTACCAGTATTTAATTGCAGTTCGTTAAACATATACTGAGGCACATAATTATAAAGTAATGTCATTTGTTTAAAATACCCTGTCTGCATAGAGGCCATCGAGGTTTTCGCTATTACATGATCTTTTGCAGCCATATCGACAGCAATAATATCAGGATGTCCATCATTATTAAAATCATTTACGTCACAGCCCATCGAAAAATATGCTACATGAGATAAGTAATCTTTGATTTTATCTGAAAACGTACCATCCCCATTATTTATCCACATAACGTTTGGCTCGGTATAATCATTAGAAACATACAAATCAGTCCAGCCATCATTATTTAAATCTGTAGCAACAACCCCTAGTCCATAATCATATTTAAGCATTCCTAAACGCTTTGTTACATCCTTAAATTTGCCATTTTCATTTTTATAAAAATGTGAAGAGTTTTCTTGTAATAATTGAGGGTTAGAGGCCATTAACTGCTTGACTTTGTCTACTGAAGAAATTCTATTAAAATCTGCAAAATGATTATTTACATACAGATCTAAATCACCATCCTTATCATAATCAAAAAAGGTTGCAGAGTTCGAATATGCAGCGTCATTAATACCATAGTCTTTAGCTTGTTCGCTAAACGTCATATCACCGTTATTGATAAACAATAAATTTTCTGAATTGGAATAAATACTTTTTATCCCTGAACGACAAATATAAATGTCTAAATAGCCATCATTATTAATGTCTACAATGGTTACACCTGTATGCCATGAGGGTTTTCCATCAGGATTTTGGATATTGATTCCTGCTTTTTTAGTTACATCTTCAAACTTAAAAGCGCCCTTATTGATATATATTCTATTCTCAACCTGATTACCAGTAAAAACCAAATCTGGCAACCCATCATTGTTAAGATCACCTACCGCGATTCCTCCTCCATTAAATAAATACTCCCATGATAATATATTGACATTATGTGTTTGAACAATAGTATTTTGAAAATTAATTCCAGTTATGGAATTCGAAATTTCTCTGAATAAAAATCCCGGTGAAGTATCAGTCTTAGTATTCTCTGAAAAATCAGTAATCTCTGCCTCCTCTAAATCGGAACAACTTGTAATACAAAATAATAACAGAAACAATATTGAATATTTCATAAAATTTAAAATTATATAAAAATCGATTTAAGCAATAGCGAAATTAATACCTCAAACTACAAAAATCTACAAGTATTTAAAAGCTCAAAACACCAGGGATTTGCTCAACAACTAGAGTCTGGGATCTGTAACACTTTAATGCTTTTTTCAACCGATTTACCTATTGATAGTTCAAAAATAAAACTAAAATAAGCCAAGAATTAAAACAATTCTATATTTTAATGGAGAAATTTATATTACCTTGCTAATACAGCTGCAGCTCTTTCTAAAATACCTTTAATTTTCTTTTCACTGAGTGGTTTCTGCGCAAATTCTAAAACACTAGGATATTGGAGCGCTTTTATCTTGTCTTTTTTATCTTCAGAACTTGTTAATAAACAAATCACAAAAGAATGATCTTGATATGCTAAAGCATTCTCATAAATACTCAAAAATTTAAAACCATCCATAATAGGCATATCAAGATCTAAAAACACTAAAGTTTTTCTTAGAAGATCCTGAACAGATATCAAATAAACTAATCCAGCTTCTCCATTTTCAAATGATTTTATTGAAATGTCAGGGATGACTTTTCTAATAATATGCTTATTGACGGTAGTGACAATATTATCATCATCTATGAGAACTATCTCGTCTATTAAAAGGTTATTTAAATTCAAACTTGGAAATTATTTTAATGATTGTTTTCTAATATCATAATACCTAAGATAATTGGTTTTAATCCAATAGTCAAGTCTTTGGTTCTTAGTTAAACTAATTTGTTGAATTTTTTTGTCAATTTAATACACAAAAAAGAAAAAACAAATTTTCATTTGCCTTTTAAATCATGCCATGTTTTATAATCAGAATATTTTTGTGGTTTTAAATCTTTAGGAATATCTTTAAGTGGTTCACAAATACGAAGTGTATTTTTGCATTCCTCAGGAAGTTGCTGGTATAATGCAGTGCCCTCCGTTTTCCAGTTCACCATTTCAGAACTAATTTCTTTTATTATTTTCGCTGGATTTCCAACAACCAATTTTTGATCAGGAATTTTAGTGTTTGCAGGAACAAAACACAAAGCTCCTATAATACAGTTTTCTCCAATCTCAACATCATCCATTAACACAGCATTCATACCAATCAAAGAATTTTTACCGACAGATGCACCATGAATTATTGCTCCATGACCAATATGCGCACCTTCACTGAGAAATACAGTTTTGCCTGGAAAAATATGAACAACACAATTTTCCTGAACATTACACCCGTCTTCAATAATAATTTGACCCCAGTCCCCTCTTAACACTGCACCTGGTCCAATATATACTTTTGCACCAATAATAACATTACCAGTTACATTCGCCTGAGGGTGAACAAACGCACTTTCATGAACGACTGGTTTGTATCCATTGAATTCGTAAAACATATTTAAATTTTTATATCCCCGTTTTTATTATAAAAAAAATGAAATTAAAGAATATTACTAAAAATAATTGTGTTATATACCTTTTAGTACAATACAATACCCTGCAAAATAAATAATTTTATTGTTTTTTGTTTCTACGCTAGTTAATGAAAAAATACTATATAAGAATTGAATACTTTTTGTAGTTTTGCAGAATATGAAAAGAATATCAAATAAGATATAATATTAAAAACATCAATTATAAGAATATTATAATTGAATTCAACTAAATAACAGCGAAAAAGTAAGGATGGAATATTTTATAATGGCTATGCAACTCCTATTGAGTTTATCCATATTAGTAACACTTCATGAACTTGGACATTTTTGGACAGCAAGGAAATTCGGAATGAGAGTTGAGAAATTCTATTTGTTTTTTGATGCTTGGTTTTCTATATACAAAGTAAAAAAAGGAGAAACTGAATATGGAATAGGTTGGTTACCTCTTGGTGGTTATGTAAAAATAGCTGGTATGATAGATGAAAGCATGGATAAAGAAGCAATGGCTAAACCGCCTCAACCATGGGAATTTCGGTCAAAACCTGCCTGGCAACGCTTAATTGTTATGTTGGGTGGTGTTACCGTTAACATACTTTTAGGATTTTTCATTTTTGCTATGCTCTTATGGACTTATGGTGAAAAATTTCTGCCCTCCAAAAATGTAGAATATGGTATTTATTGCAGTGAATTAGCAAAAGAAATGGGTTTTAAGGATGGTGATCAGATCTTATCTATAGGTGACGAGAAATTTGAAAAATTTAACCCAGGGATTCTTATCAGTAAAATGTTATTTGATGAAGTTTACAATGTCAAATTACTTCGTAATGATAAAGAAATAACAATAATAGTTCCCGACAGTTCAATCATTAAAATACCTGGAAAAAGTGAAGAGCCCTTAATGATTCCTCGAGTACCGTTTGTTGTTGGTGGATTTAGCACAAATTCATCAGCGAAGGAAGCAGGCCTTCAAATTGGCGATTCATTAATTGCTTGTAATGGAGTTTCTTCTGCATTCTTTTCTGATTTTAAAAAGATTGTATCTGAACATAAAAATGAAGATGTAATAATTGATTTTTATCGTAATGAGGAATTAAAAAGTTTAACAATTCGTACTTCTGAAAAAGGACTTATTGGAGTTGCCCCTTATGGGCCGGACCGTTATTTTGAATTTGATAGGGATAAATTTGGTTTCCTTGCCTCATTTCCTGCAGGGTTTTCTAAAGGCTACAATTTTTTAGCAACTCAAATCAAAGCATTCGGTCAAATGTTTACAGGACGTATAAAAGCATCTGAAAGCCTAGGTGGATTTATATCTATTGGTAAATTATTTCCTCCGGAATGGGATTGGGAACATTTTTGGAAAATGACAGCAATTTTATCTCTTATCTTAGGCTTTATGAACCTATTACCAATACCAGCTTTGGATGGTGGACACGTTATGTTTTTAATGTTTGAAATTGTTGCCCGTCGACCTGTCAGTGAAAAAGTACTAGAATATGCTCAGGTAGTAGGAATTGTACTCTTACTGAGTTTATTACTATACGCTAATGGGATGGATATTTATAGATTATTTTTTTAAAGAAAACTAGATTATTATTAATTTGCCAACTCTGTTGATCAAATAAACGTTAATCAAATTGTAGAAAGTTAATAAATAAAAAATTTAATTTCATTTAGTTTTATTATTATGACCTCAAAATATCTTTTTCTTCTTATCCTTTGTTTTTGTTCTTGTTCATCATTTGCTCAAGAAGATTCTGAGATTGTTGAAGTTTATGGTCTTATTCTTACAAAAGGTGAACTTGTTGCTTATGAATATGTCCCTTTTGTTACGGTTGCATTAAAGGGAACCAACCGTGGGACCTATGCAAACTATGAGGGCATGTATTCTATTGTTGTCAAAAAAGGTCAAAAACTTGTTTTTTCTGCAATTGGATTTGAAGACAGAGAAATTGAAATACCCAAAGACATCAAAGGAATGTACTACAGCTTAACAGTAGAACTGGAAGTAGCAGAAATTGCTATTGAAGAAGTAATTGTTTTCCCATGGCCAGATCGGAATAATCTAGCTGCCGAATTTCTTGCCATGCAACCTAATAAAGCTGCTCAACTTGAAGATATTGCCAAAGAAAATCTCAACAAAAACGAATTATTAGCATTAGCAGCTACTTCAGATATGGATGGAAAAGAAAGTTCCTCTTTCTATATGCGTCAACAAGCCAATGATTATTCATATCAAGGTCAACAAGGACCACAACCTATTTTTGATCCTATAGCTTGGAGCAAATTCTTTAAACAGTGGAAAAAGAAAAAAATGACTGCTAAAGAAGAACAAATGATCAAAATTCTTGAGGGTGAAAATGAATAATACGCTTCTCAAGTACTTATATACGGATAACAAAAATGCATTTTCATATATGAAAATGCATTTTTGTTATTTTGAGCCTAATTCACCGATCATTTGAATAGCAACATCATTTAGATTCTCAATTGCAAGTGGAATATCCCAATTTTCCTTATTTCTAGGTTCTACATAATTAGATACAGCCCTGATTTGAATGCAATTGACTTGCTGCATCAAACAACAATATAAAAAAGCAGCTCCCTCCATTGTTTCAAGATCAATAGAATATTTTTTTTGAATTTTACTAATAGTCTCAATAGTTCCATGAACTTTATTGACGGTAATTGCGGTTGCCTGAGGTAAAAATTTATTATTTGAATTAGGACTATACAACTTAGAATTTATATAAGGAAACTCATTATTATCATGTAACTCTATTTCAAAAATATCAGAAAATGAACCATCAGAATCCTCAACACCTATATCAGCAAATTGGTCCCTAACAACCTGAAAAACCTGACCCAAATTAAAATTTTTGTTAAATGCTCCTGCAATCCCCAAATTAATTACTAAATCAAAAGATTTCTTGATTAAAAAGGTGGTCAAAGCAAAAGTAGTATGAACTACCCCCACTCCAGTTACTAATATATTAATATCCAATTCTTTAGAAAAGAATCGTATATTATCCTTGTTTTTAAAATTATTTCTTAAATGATCTAATAATGGCAATATCTCAAATTGTGTAGCACTTACAATTAAAACTTTCATTGTTATTCTTTTAATTTATAGACCATAAAATTACAATAAATATTAGGACTAAGATAATTAGGAAATAAATATCCTATAGTATTAAACAAAATAATTATTCTAAAGAAAAAATATAATTTAGTTCTATCAATTAGAATTATTCATTTATGATTTAGTCTCTATAGAAGAAGTTTTGCATTCCTGAATAATACAACTATCTTTGGGCTACACTATCTACAACTATCTACAAACAAAGAATGGAAAACACAAGCAGAAAGATTCTCCTTGAGGTACGAAATTTAAAAACCTATTTTAAAACTGATGAAGGTACTGCCAAAGCTGTTGACAATATTAGCTTTACTATTTATAAAGGAGAAACTGTAGGTATTGTTGGAGAATCTGGCTCAGGGAAATCAGTTACATGCTTATCTATTTTACGACTTATCGCCAGTCCACCAGGTTATATTGCTGGTGGAGAAATTCTTTATCACAGATCCGATGGTGAGATCATTGATCTAGCAAAAGTAAACAGGAAAGGAATGGGTTTCTATCGTGGAAATGAAATTTCAATGATATTCCAAGAACCTATGACATCATTAAATCCTGTATTTTCTTGTGGCAATCAAGTTATGGAGGCCATTCTCTTACACCAAAAGACAGACAAAATAGAAGCAAAACTCCGAACACTTGAACTTTTTACAAAAGTACAACTTCCTGACCCTGAACGTATATTTAATGCTTTCCCTCATCAACTATCTGGTGGCCAAAAGCAAAGAGTAATGATTGCAATGGCACTTTCCTGTAACCCTAATATCTTAATTGCAGATGAACCAACTACTGCACTTGATGTTACTGTTCAAAATACAATTTTAAAATTAATGGATGAATTGCGTGCTGATATAGAAGCATCAATAATCTTTATAACACATGACCTCGGAGTTATTGCAGAAATTGCTGATCGTGTAATAGTTATGTATAAAGGAAAAATTGTTGAAGAAGGCAATGTCCTCGAAATTTTTACTACACCCCAACATCCTTACACAAAAAGTCTCTTAGCCTGTAGACCTCCTCTTAAATTTAGAATGAAAAAACTTCCAGTAGTAAGTGATTTTATGGAAGTTTTACCTGATGAAAATGGCAAAAATCAAGTTATAGCAAAAGAAGTTTCAATCGATAGTGTGACCAATAAATTCAAAATAAAACCTTCCGAAACTGAAGCAAGGATGTCATTTCTAAAAGAACAGGAACCAATCCTGGAAGTCAAAGGCCTCAAAACTTATTTTCCTGTTGCAAAAACTTTTTGGGGAAAAGCAACTAAATGGGTCAAGGCGGTAGATGATGTAAATTTCAAAGTATACCCAGGAGAAACATTAGGACTTGTTGGAGAATCTGGTTGTGGTAAAACTACCCTTGGTAGAACTATAATAAGATTAGCAGAAGCATGTGATGGTCAAGTTATTTTTGAAGGAGTCGATATTTTAAAAATGTCTACAAAAGAATTAAAAACTATTAGAAAAGATATTCAGATTATCTTTCAAGATCCCTATTCTTCTCTAAATCCAAGAATGACTATAGGAAATGCTATTATGGAACCTATGAGAGTGCATGGCTTACTTCAAAATGATGATGAACGAAAAGCAAAAGTAGTGGAACTGTTAGAAACCGTAAGCCTTAATCCAAATCATTTTAACAGATATCCCCATCAGTTTTCAGGTGGCCAAAGACAACGAATTTGTATTGCAAGGGCTTTGGCTTTACAACCTCGATTTATTATTTGTGATGAATCCGTTTCTGCATTGGACGTTTCGGTTCAGGCTCAGGTTCTTAATTTATTATTAGAACTTAGAGAAAAATTTAATTTTACTTACATTTTTATATCTCATGATCTTTCAGTAGTAAAATTTATGAGCGATAGAATAATTGTAATGAATAAAGGGAAAATAGAAGAAATGAATACTGCTGATGAAATTTATTCAAACCCTCAAATGACTTACACTCAAAAACTTATATCTGCCATACCAAAGGGACAAATTGAGGATATAAAAAGAAGGAGTGACTCAAAACACAAATTAAAATAATTTTCTAAAAAAAATTTAGGTTAGTTATCTATCTTCTGATATTTAATTACACAATTGATTCTTTTTTTAATCAAGGAACTCAATTTTATTTATAGTAACCTTAACTTCCTTTTCAACACATAAACAGCCATAAGCTTCTTCGTTACCAAGTTTTAGAGATCTCAAGTACCATTTCTTACTTGTTTCTGGATTTCTTTCTTTCCCAAAATAAGCATACTCATGATTAATTATATCCATATCCAGTAAACTACCCAAACCTGCTCCATTTGCTTTCAGAATTGCCTCTTTTTGAGTCCAGTAGGTATAAAAAGTATGTAAACTATCATCAAAGTTTATATATTGCCATTCAAGAGCATTAAAACAATTCCTGAAATTTTCTTTCTTTATTAACCTAGGAAATTCAATATCCAATCCAATATTTCCATCTAATGAATACGCACATCCAACTAAATGTTTAGAATGAGAAATATTAAAAGATATACCATCAATGAGTGGTTTCTGCATTTCATTAAAATAAATATTCTCAAGGTTCTGAGTTGAAAAACCATTATCTATAAGTGCTTTCTTTAATAGCAATCGGCCCAATACAAAATTATATGCATCCTGTGGAAATCTATAACGAAGTGCACGAGATTGCATATTTTCAGGTATTTTTTTTAACAACGCTTCAAGAGATATAACTTCCTGAAATTCAGAAGAATTAACGTAATTTACTATTGTACTGGACATCATTAAAATGTTAAATTTTTGGTAAAATTACATATAATTTTGATATAAAGTTGAACTTATGAATTTTCTTTCATTTCTTTGTGGTACTATTGATACTAAAATATTACCAAGAGTTTTATTGCAAGGGTTTAAATATATGATAAGTAAAGAAAAAATAATTGAAGTTTCTACTTTTCTTTTTGTTGAAAATGGTGTTAAAACAATAACAATTGATCGGATTGTTAAACAACTCCATACATCAAAAAGGACAATCTACAATCATTTTGAAGATAAGACCGAATTACTTAAAGCTTGCTTAGCCACTTATCACAACAGAATTCAAAAAGAAAATGATGATATAATTAATGCTTCTAAAAATGCGCTGCAGGCTATGGGATACATGCACCAACGTATTATATACAGAGCAAGTCAAACGAATCCAAATTTTTTTAATGATATAATCCATTACTACCCTGGATTACTTCAGGATTCCTATAGAAATGTTGGGAATTTTGCACATAAACAACTTGAACAACTTGGTGAATGGGGAATAAAAGACGGATTATTCAGAGAAGATATTGACATAGAAGTTACAAGCAAAACTGTCTTAGCACTTTTAGAGCTGCTAAAAGACAATAACCGATTCCCTGTAGACTCATTTAGTAAAGAACGCCTGACGTTCGGCATTATGTTACCATATTTAAGAGGAGTATGCACTGAAAAAGGGCTTCAACAATTAGTTAAACAAGAGGAACTCTTCAAGGTAATGTTATAAATAAATCATTAGCGAATATATTTGAACCAAAGAAATCTAAATAAAAAGAAAAAATGAATCTTAATAACTCTCTTCAAAAAACACCTGTTGCTGTTATAGGGATGTCTTCTTTATTTGCTGATGCAAAAAATTTAGAAGAATTCTGGAATAATATTATTCAGGCTAAAGATAGCATCACTGATGTTCCTGAATCACGTTGGCGTATTGAAGATTATTATGATCCTGATCCGACTGTTGCTGATAAAACTTATTGTAAACGAGGCGGATTTTTACCTGATATAGATTTCAACCCAATGGAATTTGGCCTCCCTCCTAATATTCTGGAGGTAACAGATGCCTCTCAGCTGTTAGCTTTAATTGCTGCTAGGGATGCTTTTGAACATGCTGGCTATGGAAAAGATTCAGATCGATTTTCTCCAGAAATCAAATCAAAAACTGGCGTTCTTTTAGGTGTAGGAGGTGGACAAAAATTAATTACTCCTCTTACAGGACGTTTACAATATCCAATTTGGGAAAAAGCACTACGCGCATCAGGAATTGCTGAAGAAGATATTCCACACATTGTTGATAAAATGAAAAAAGCATATATCGGGTGGAATGAAAATTCTTTTCCCGGAATGCTCGGCAATGTAATTTCGGGACGTATCACAAACCGATTTGATCTTGGAGGAATCAATTCAGTAGTAGATGCAGCATGTGCTGCTTCTTTAAGTGCTGTTAAAATGGCTTTAAGTGAATTAGTAGAAGGTCGTGCCGACATGATGCTTACTGGGGGGGTAGACACTGACAATTCACCTTTTATGTATATGTCCTTTTCTAAAACTCCTGCCTTTTCAAAAAGAAATCAAATTTGCCCATTTAGTGACCAAGCTGACGGTATGTTGATAGGAGAAGGTTTAGGTATGGTTGTACTAAAACGTCTTGAAGATGCTGAAAGAGATGGTGATACAATTTATGCAGTTATAAAAGGTGTTGGAACATCAAGTGATGGGCGTTATAAATCTGTCTACGCACCAAGACCTGAAGGTCAAGCCCTGGCTATGAACAGAGCTTATGAAGAAGCAGGATACGAAGCTAAAACAGTAGGTTTAATTGAAGCACACGGTACTGGAACTAATGCTGGTGATGCCTGTGAATTAAATTCTATGTCTATGGTTTTTGGTGCTAATAACGACCAAAAACAACATATAGCACTGGGGACAGTAAAATCTCAGGTAGGACATGCTAAAGCTGCAGCTGGTGCTGCTGGTTTACTAAAAATAATTCTAGCCTTACATCACAAAGTCCTCCCTCCTACTTTAAATGTAGATAACCCTTCTACGAAAATTGATTTTAAAAACTCTCCTCTTTATATTAATACTGAAACAAGACCGTGGATAAAAACCGAGATCCCCCGACGTGCAAGTGTTAGTGCTTTTGGTTTTGGAGGTATTAATGTTCATATTGTTTTAGAAGAATATAAAGGTAAACCTAAAGAAAAAACTTATAGAATACACCAGCCATACAAATCTATATTAATACAGGCAGAAAACCCTCAGAAAATACTTCAAGTGTGTAAAACAAAGCTAGAAGAACTGAATTCTAAAGATGCAGATGTAGCTTTTTGGGATATGACCAATTTGAATCATCCAGATATTCCTCAAAAACATGCCCGTTTAGGTTTCATTGCAACAGATATTAACTCAGCAAAAGAAAATTTATCAATAGCAATCAATCAACTTTCCAAAAATAGTGATACATGGGAACATCCGAAGGGGATATTCTTCCGCTCTGAAGGAATAAAAAAGAATTCTAAAATAGTTGCACTCTTTTCTGGTCAGGGTTCACAATATGTAGGGATGGGCAGACAATTAGTCAATGCTTTCCCGCAAATGAGAAATATCTTTGAAGAGCAGGATAAGCTTTTTAATAAGAATAATGAAAAACCACTTACACAAACTGTCTTTCCAATTCCGGTTTTCAACAACCAAGATACTGCAATTCAAGAAAAAGAACTTACAGCAACTCAAAATGCTCAACCTGCAATAGGTGCTTTGAGTATGGGTATGTACAAAGTATTGCAAGATGCAGGTTTCAAAGCAGATTTCGTTGCTGGACACAGTTTTGGGGAATTAACAGCATTATGGGCAGCTGGTGTTTATGATGATAATACATTTCTTACTTTAACAAAAGCAAGAGGAGAAGCAATGGCATCAAAAAACAATAGTGCTGAATCCGGAACTATGATGGCTGTAAAAGCAAATTACGATGAAGTAACCAATGCAATTAAAAATTTGAAAGGTATCAAAATCGCAAATGTAAATTCGAATAGTCAAGTGATTTTAGGTGGCAGTACAGATGACATTGCCAATGCACAAATAGTTTTAAAAGAAAGAGGCTTTACTGCAATTCCATTAGCAGTTTCTGCTGCTTTTCATACTGAATATGTAAAACATGCGCAGAAACCTTTTGCTGCCTTTATCGACAACTTAAAATTCCAAAGCCCCAAAACACCTGTATACTCAAATACAACTTCAATGCCTTATCCTTCTAATGTTCAGAAAATCAAAGAACTTTTGCAAGGACAGATTTTGAAACCTGTAATGTTCAAAAATCAAATCGAGAATATTTATGATGCTGGTGGTAGAATTTTTATTGAATTTGGGCCTAAAGGAATCTTAAGCAAACTAGTCAAAGATATTCTTAATGACAAAGATCATATTGCAGTTGCCATGAATAGCAATGCAAAAAAAGACAGTGACTTTCAATTGCGTCAAACAGTATTACAACTTAGAGTTTTGGGTCTCGAATTGCATGATATTGACCCTTTCAAAAAGACGAGCTTTAAACCCGTTCCTAAAACAAAAATGACTATGGTTTTAGGTGGTCAAAATTATGTAAGTAAAACAACTCAAAAAGC
>JAKVCV010000024.1 GCA_022448945.1 Saprospiraceae bacterium | reverse complement strand
GGTATGCTGAGGTGTTATTCTTGGATGGTCATACAGAAGTAATAAAAGGAGATGTTTTGTTGTTGAGGTAGAAAAAAAATGTATATTGTAGATGTTTTATCATAAAAATTTCTACAATTTATTTTAAATAAATAGTATAATTGTTACAAGAATAGCGAAGATCTTACGTTATATAATTAACAGAAATTTTTTCGTGGTTCATACGGACTTTTATAGAACTTAGTAAAATATTCTTTTTATTGACACTGTTTTTCGATTTATTCATAAGGATAATAGTTTTTAATTAAAAGAATATAACGGAATTAAACTTAATTATTTGGAAAATCTTTAATCCTATTGGTTATGAAATTTATTTTTAGACTCGTACTTGTTGCAATTGTTTTTAATGGGGGCATCTTTTTACCTTCTCAGGAATTACAGGCACAAGATCCTAGATATACACAGTATTATAATGCACCTTTACGGTTAAATCCAGCAATGGCAGGTGTGTTTGAAGGATTGTGGCGTGTTGGAGCAAATTTCAGAACGCAGTGGGGTTCGGTTATGCATAAACCATATAACACTTTTGCATTTACAGCAGATGGAAAATTACAAGCTTTTAAATCTGATTTTGTTGGATTAGGGTTCTCTGCAATGTCAGATATTTCAGGTCAAGGTATGTATAATGTGACTGATATAAATTTGAGTGCAAGTTACATGAAGCAATTATCAGGTAGTCGACGTTCAAATAGAGGTGCTATGACTTCATATCTTGTTGCTGGTGCTCAGTTAGGAATTGGCCAAAGGAGTGTAAAATGGTTAAATTTGACATATAGTACTCAATATTATACCGACGAATCAGGAGATGGTTATGATCAAAATATTTATAGTGGAGAAAACCCTAATAGAAGAGATACTAAAATCTATCCTGATTTAAGTGTTGGTGCTCTATGGTATGGAGTTATGGGCCCAAGGAAAAGTGTTTATGCAGGATTTGGTTTATTTCATTTAAACAGGCCTGAGATATCTTTGTTTAATAGAACTGCTGCTTCAGCCAGTGCAGATATTGAACGCTTATATATGAGAATAACAGCTCATGCAGGAGGAGAGTTATTAGTTGGTGGCAGGGGTGCTTCATTAAGTTTATTACCTGGTTTTGTTGGTATGTTTCAAGGTCCATCAATGGAATTGAATATGGGTTTGGGTATAAAATACCAAAGAGCAAAGTATGATGATTTTGCACTTAGGTTTTCTGTATGGACGCGTTTGGCAAATAAACTGGAGAGTTCTATTGATGCAGATGCTCTTATGTTAATAGTTGGTCTCGATTATCAGACTTTCCAATTTGGAATTAGCTATGATATCAACCTTTCTTCTTTAACAGCAGTTTCTAATGGACAGGGTGCATTAGAGTTCTCAATTATATATACACGAGATGGTAGTCAGCAAAATAGGCAAGAAGGTTGTCCTACATTTTAATTAATTGCTATTTAGACTTTTTATAGCTTTTACTTCTAACTTAAGAACTTTCTATAGAAAAAAATTGGTTTAGAAAAATAATTCATCGTATATTCGCGACTCAATAATATGAAGGCGAGATAGCTCAGCTGGTTAGAGCGCAGCACTCATAATGCTGAGGTCGGGGGTTCGAGTCCCCCTCTCGCTACTAAAGTGAGCACAAATAGTTTATTATGACTGTTTGTGTTTTTGTTTTTTGGACATGTATATAGCGAAATGACTCTGGAATTAAAAACGAAATTATATAATGCTTGTCAAATGTATCTTCAATTACGTTTGGATGCCATAAAGGAACGTTTGGATGATATTAATGAGTCATTAGCTTCAGAAACTAAAAGTAGTGTAGGGGATAAATATGAAACTGGTCGTGCGATGTTGCATTTGGAAAAAGAAAAACAAATGACTCAGTTGGCGGTTTTGAAAGATCATAAGCAAAACCTTAGTAATGTAAAAACAGATTTGACCTTTTCAGAAGTAGAACAAGGTGCTTTGGTTATGACCAATCATGAGTGTTTTTATATTGCTATAAGTGCCGGAAAATTATTAATTGAGGGAAAGGAATTTTTTGCTATAACACTAGCTTCTCCCATTGGTAAACAGTTGTTTCAAAAAAAGGCTGGAGATGCTTTTATTTTCAGAGGTAAGGAATATTATATTGATAATGTAATTTAGTTATACCAGTAAGTCTGTAATAACAAAAACACCAAATATTCCACTTGCAATTCCATTAGTAGTAAAGAAAGCTAAATCAACTTTGCTGAGGTCGTTCGGTTTTACTAAAAAGTGTTGGTAGATAAGTAGCAAAATAAAAATTCCACAGCCAATCCAATAAAATATACCTGCCTCGGATTTATACCCAGCAAAAACAACTAATGATGCAGAAATCACATGTAAGATATTAGAAAGCATTAATGCATGTTTTGTTCCAATAGATGCAGGAATAGAATTTAACCCAAGCGATTTGTCAAAATCTTCATCCTGTAGAGCATAGATAATATCAAACCCTGAGACCCAAAAAAGAACGACAAAAGAGAAAATAATAGGAATAATTGAGTTATTATCAAATGATCCTATGACAGCAATATATGCACCAATTGGTGAGAGTGCAAGACCAATGCCTAATACAAAATGGCATAGAGCTGTAAATCGTTTGGTATAAGAATAACCTAATATAATAAGTAGGGCAATAGGAGAGAGTATAAAACAAAGTGGGTTTATTAGGTAAGTGATTAGTGTAAATAAGATACAATTTACGATTACAAAATATAAGGCATTGTTAGGAGAAATTATTCCAGCTGGTATTTCCCGTTCAGCAGTTCGTGGATTTTTATCATCTATATCTCTATCCGCATATCTATTAAATGCCATAGCTGCGCTTCTTGCAAAAACCATACATAAAATAACTTTTAAAAACAATAACCAATCAGTACCTGATGATAATGATTGGTTCGTGCTTGCCAAAAAGAAACCAATACAGGCGAAAGGAATGGCAAAGATTGTATGGCTAAACTTTATAAGAGAAAGATAATTTTTCATATGGAAATTTTAAAGAAGGCAAAAAAGTTTAAAACTCGTTTTAACATAATCAACTTTATCAGTTTTCTGAACTTTCAATAATTTCTCTAAGATTATACAATAATAGATACAACTCTACACAGAAATAATTTTGTGTAGAGTTTGTATAGAAGTAAAGTTATATAACTTGTTATTTATTTAGTTGCATCAGCCTCATTATCGTCTTCTAATTTAATAACATCAGAAGTTATTGTAATTAGAGTATTTGCTGGGATTGTATTTGCTGTTAAGGTTACAGTTTTACTTTGTTTTCCTTTTTTACCTTTAGAATCATACTTTACTTTTATTTCACCAACTTCACCTGGTGCAATTGGTTCTTTTGGCCATTCAGGTACTGTACACCCACAACTTCCTTTGGCATTAGATATGGTAAGTGGGTTGTTAGATGTATTGGTAAATTCAAAAATATGTTCAACTTTTTCACCTTCTTGAAGGGTGCCAAAGTCAAAAGATTTTTCTTTAAGGACTATTTTTGCAGCTTTAGCAGGATCAACTTCTGGTTGTTGAGGCTGCGTATTTGTATTAGTTGGTTTAATAGCTGGTTGACCTGTATTTGGATCTATATTGGATGGTGGAGGCGTATTAGCAGTTAAATTAGTAGTAGGATTGTTTAGTGCTTTTGCAGCAGCTAATGTACTTGAACTGGCACCGTCTGTATAAAAACTATACGTTAGTATTGAAAGCCATAAAAACATAACTGCCATGCCACCTAATATTAAATTCTCTTTGTTTTCCATTTTTTATTCTTCTTTTACTTTAATAATTGTATAATATATTAATCTTATTCATTACAAACTTAATACTATTTTTTTAACTATAATAATTGTATAAGCGATTGTTAAAGCATTTAATTAAGAATCAAAGAACTAATTGGGTTTGATTAGATTCAGTTATACAACTATATAATACGAAATCAAATGGAATAATAGTTGAATTTATTTGATTATATTAATTTCAAAATTGTCAATTATTTTTTATTCTTAGTTTGTATAAAGAATAGAATTTTGCGACATTTACTTTTCATTTTTTTCATCATTACAAAAGCACTTATGTTATGGGATTTCGTAAAGAAAAAGATTCTATAGGTTTTATAGAGGTACCAGCTGAAAAATATTGGGCAGCTCAGACCCAACGCTCGCTTCAAAATTTTAAAATAGGTGGGCAGAAAATGCCTAACGAGGTCATTAAGGCTTTTGCTATATTGAAAAAGGCAGCAGCAAATACAAATGCAGAATTGGGCGTATTGTCTATGGATAAGGCTGAACTTATCGGAAAGGTTTGCAATGAAATTTTAACAGGTCAACTTGATGATCAATTTCCTTTGGTTGTATGGCAGACAGGCTCAGGAACCCAGTCTAATATGAATGTAAATGAGGTGATTGCAAATCGTGCACATGTTCTCAACGGAGGAACGCTACTAGATACTAAAAAATCAGTACATCCCAACGATGATGTTAATAAATCACAATCTTCAAATGATACTTTTCCTACAGCAATGCATATATCTGCATATAAAAAAGTAGTAGAACTTACTATTCCTGCAATTGAAGGTTTAAGGAATACACTTGATATAAAATCAAAGGAATTTAAAGATGTAGTAAAAATTGGAAGGACACATTTTATGGATGCAACTCCAGTAACAGTAGGGCAGGAGTTGTCAGGTTTTGTTTCTCAATTAGATCATTCTGTAAAAGCAATTAGAAATTCTCTAGATCACCTATCTGAACTTGCTTTAGGCGGCACAGCAGTTGGTACAGGATTAAATACTCCACAGGGTTATGATGTTTTAGTGGCAAAGAAAATTTCAGAACTTACAGGGTTGCCTTTTGTTACTGCTGAAAACAAATTTGAAGCGCTGGCTGCTCACGATGCTATTGTTGAAGCTCATGGTGCTTTAAAAACCGCTGCAGTTGCTTTGATGAAGATATCTAATGATATTCGAATGTTGGCATCTGGACCAAGATGTGGTATTGGGGAGTATATTATTCCAGCAAATGAACCTGGATCTTCTATTATGCCAGGTAAAGTTAACCCTACGCAGGTAGAAGCGATGACTATGGCTATGGCACAAGTCATAGGAAATGATGTTGCAATTAACATAGGAGGTATGACAGGTCAATTTCAATTGAATGTGTTTAAACCTATGATGATTT
This sequence comes from Saprospiraceae bacterium, assembly GCA_022448945.1. Taxonomy (GTDB): domain Bacteria; phylum Bacteroidota; class Bacteroidia; order Chitinophagales; family Saprospiraceae; genus Aureispira. The sequence continues at coordinate 48,441 of JAKVCV010000024.1, read as the reverse complement.
ACAATTTTTTGATTTCTGCTCAATTAATAGGTGATGCCTGCAATAGTTTTAATGAAAATTGTGCTACGGGTTTAAAACCAAATTATGAGGCTATTAAAGAAAATTTGAACAATTCCTTAATGTTGGTTACTGCATTAAATACGAAGATTGGTTATGATAAATCTTCAGATATTGCTAAAAAGGCATATAAAGAGGGAACAACTTTAAAAGCCGCTGGAATTAGTTTGGGTTATCTAAGTGAATCAGAATTTGATGAGTGGGTAAGGCCTGAAGATATGACTGGTGGTTTAAAATAAATTACTAGGTAATTTTGAATTATATCTCTAAAGCTATATCAACCATTTCACTAAGTGTTTCTTGTCTTTCTTGAGCTGTGGATTCTATGCCTGTAACCAATTCGTCTGAAATAGTTAGAATGGTTAATGCTTTAACATTGAACTTTGCTGCTAGCGTATAAATTGCTGCAGTTTCCATTTCAACACATAAAACTCCAAACTTAGCCCAATGTTTATAGGCTTCAAATTCATCACCATAGAATTCATCAGCAGAAAGAATATTGCCAGCTTTAACTTTGATTCCTTTTGCCTCTGCAGCTTTAACGGCATTTAGAAATAATTCAAAATCTGCAGTTGGTGCATAATCCATTCCTTTAAAACGTCTTTTGTTAATCGCTGAATCTGTTGAAGCAGACATTGCCAAAACAACATCTCTTACCTTTAAATCTTTTTGATAAGAACCTGCAGTGCCAATTCGAATTAGTTGTTTTGCGCCATAACTATTTATTAACTCATTTACATAAATAGACGCTGAAGGCATACCCATTCCAGTTCCTTGTACTGAAACTCTTTTACCCTTATATGTTCCTGTATAACCATTCATTCCTCTTACCGTATTATAACAAAAAGTATTTTCAAGAAATGTTTCTGCTACCCATTTTGCCCTAAGGGGGTCTCCGGGGAGTAATACTTTCTCGGCAATTTCTCCTTCTTTTGCACCAATGTGTAAACTCATAGTTTCTTTTATTATTTATAAAGGCAGTGAATCTAATAAAACATGCTAAACAGTCTTTATTTGACTAAAATATCTTTCATAATAAACAAGTTAAAAACTTTAAATTATTAATTGTAAAAAAATAAAAAAAAGTAGGCATATCAGTTAAAAAAATACATACTTAATTTAGAACGGTAACAAATTCTCAGAATTTACATTAAATATTATATACAACCCTAGTACTTCATCCGTAAAAATGTCCAAATAATTACTTTAAAAATGGTTAATTGGCAAAACTAAACCAAAGCTCCCCATCTAGTTTGCCTAATTTTTTATTTTTTCACTACTTGCATAACCCGTTATTATATGAAGACAAGGTTTACTTTTTTTTCGTTAGTTCTGTTATTGTTTACTTTTTCTATTAATGGGCAGAATTATGATTTTCTGGTTCAAGAATTCTTAGAAGCACAAAAAACAGAACTTGGACTTAGCTCCGAAGATATAAAAGACTGGTTGATTTATGATCAATATAAATCTAAGAAATCTAAAATTACTCATGTCCATATTCGTCAACTATATGCTGGAATAGAAGTTTATAATGCTGTTGCAAATTTCAGCTTCAAAGATGATAAAGTATTGTCTATGGGTAATCGATTGGAAGCTGATATTTCAAAAAGAGTAAATACTACTCAGCCTAAACTAACGCCTATTCAAGCAATTACTTATGCTGCGGAACAGCTTGGTTTGAAAATTAATGAATCTATTGATGTTTTAGAATCCATAAATGCTCATAATTTTATATTTGATGGAGTAGGAATATCTTTGGAAAACATCCCTGTTAAGTTGATGTATCAGCCTCTGGATAATGAAAACCCTGAAATACGTCTGGCTTGGGATTTGAGTATATATCTCCCTAGCAGAGATCATTGGTGGAGTATAAGAATAGATGCGCTCACAGGAGAAATTCTTGATAAGGTTGATTGGGTTGTTTCGTGTAATTTTGAAAATTGTAGTATTACCAAACATCAACACTCTTCAAGAAGGGTAAATACACATCAATCACAAAAACAATCATTTTTATCTTTTTTACCTTCTCCATTACCACCTTCGACAGATCAATATAGAGTTTTCGCTATACCTGTAGAGAGTCCTAATCATGGGACTAGATCTTTAGTTGTAGGACCCTCTGATATACTAGCTTCCCCATATGGTTGGCATGATGATGATGGTATTGCAGGTGCTGAATATACAATAACTAGAGGGAATAATGTTAGGGCTACCGAAGACAGGGATGATAATAATGGGACGGGTTATTTTCCAGATGGTACAGCTTCTTTAGACTTTGATTTTCCATTGAATATGAATCAGGCTGCATTAAATTACGAAGATGCAGCAATAACAAATTTGTTTTATATGAATAATATCATGCATGATGTATGGTATCATTATGGATTTGATGAAGTCTCTGGTAATTTCCAGGAAAACAACTATGGAAGGGGTGGTACAGCATCTGATGTTGTTTATGCAGAAGCCCAGGATGGAGGTGGTACTAATAATGCAAATTTTGCTACTCCTGGTGATGGTAGTAATCCGCGTATGCAGATGTATCTATGGTCAGGTGGGGCTCAATATTTATTAACAATTAATAGTCCCTTAGGAATTTCAGGTCAATATTTAGGAGAAGCTGCAGGCTTTGGCGGAGCGATACCGGCTACACCTATTACTGCGGATTTTGAATTGGCAGATGATGGTACGCCTGATGTTACTGATGGTTGTTCTGCTTTGAATAATTCCACAATGACAGGTAAAATAGCTGTTTTAAGAAGAGGTAGTTGCACTTTCGTTAATAAGGTTCAAGTTGCTCAAGATGCAGGAGCTATAGCTGCAATTGTTATTAATAATGTTCCTGGAGCTCCGATCTCAATGGGTGGTACATCTGGTTCAATTACAATACCAGCTATTATGGTTTCAGATGTTGATGGTGCAGCTATTATTGCAGCCATGACTTCAAATACGGTAAATGGAACTATACAGGATCAAGGAGGTCCATTTGATAATGATGGTGACTTTGATAATGGTATTATTGCTCATGAGTATGGGCATGGTATTTCTAATCGTTTAACTGGAGGCCCATCAAATGTAAATTGTTTAAATAATGATGAACAAATGGGAGAAGGATGGTCTGATTGGTTTGGATTAATGTTAACTATTGAACCAGGTGATCTTGGAACGGATATTCGAGGAATTGGTACTTTTGCAATTAATGAGGCTGTTACTGGAGGTGGAATCAGACCTATGCCTTATTCTACGGACCTCGCTGTTAATAATGCTACTTATAATTATTCTAATTCTGCTTCTATTCCTCATGGTGTTGGTTTTGTTTGGTGTACTATGCTTTGGGATTTAAGTTGGGAATTCATTAATCTTTATGGTTATGATTCTGATCTATATACAGGCATAGGTGGTAATAATAAAGCTATGATGTTAATCATGGAGGCAATGAAATTACAGCCTTGTAATCCTGGATTTGTAGATGGGAGGGATGCCATTTTAGCTGCTGATCAAGCATTATATGGAGGGGCTCATGAATGTATGATCTGGAATGTTTTTGCAGCTAGAGGTCTTGGTTATAGTGCAAGTCAAGGATCTGTTAATAGTGCTTCAGATCAATCAGAAGCATTTGACCTTCCTGCGCAATGCATGGCTCCAACGCAACCGCCTAATGCAGATTTTAGTAATGTAATTCTTACGTCTTGTGGTGGTACCGTTGCATTTACAGATTTGTCTACTTTAGTTCCTCAATCGTGGTTATGGGATTTTGGAGACGGCAGTATTGATACTGTTCCTAATCCCACACATACATTTGCTATGTCAGGGATCTATACCGTGAAATTAGTTGCCACCAACAATATAGGTTCTGATTCAATATCTTATAATGTAACTATATCTATGCCTGATCCAGCTATTGCTTCAAATGATACTGTTTGTTTAAATCAAACCGCAATACTTAATGCATCAGCTTCCGGAACTATTATATGGTATGATTCTACTGGCACATTAGCACTGGATACAACTTCGACATATACTACTCCTGTTCTTAATACTTCAACGACATATATGGTCGAGAATGTGATTTTTCAACCATCTCAATATACACTACCAACAGATAATTCTTTTGGAAATGGAGGATACCATAACCCTGGTTCAGTATTCACGCTTAATTTTACAACGTATACTGCTTTTACAATTATATCAGTTTGGATAGATGCAAATAATACAGGTAATAAGACGATTAGTATTTGGGATGATATAGATGGTGGTGGAAATTTAGTAGATCAAGTTACTGTCAATATAACAGCAATAGGGCCACAGCGTATTAATTTAAATTTAAATATTCCTACATCAGGTACATATAGTATAGGAGGTTCCAATATGAATATGTTCCGTAATAATAATAATGTTAGTTACCCTTATAATTTATCTGGGATTGTAGATATAATAAGTTCTTCGGCAGGCCAGAATTATTATTATTATTATTATGATTGGGAAATACAGGAGTCTCCCTGTAGATCCACTAAAGTTCCTGTTATTGCTAATGTAACTACAATTTCAATAAGTCAGACTTCAACAAGTGAAAATTGTACAGCTTCCGATGGCACTGCTGCTGTAATTCCAATTGGTGGAATGTCGCCATATACTTACCTTTGGTCAACAGGTCATACAGATGCTTCAATTAACGCTTTGTTATCAAACTCATATACGGTAACAGTTACGGATAATAATGGATGTGAACAAACTGATGTTGTAAATGTTGGTTCAAATAATCTTAATATTACGAGTAATACGAGTAGTACGCCATTAAATTGTAATATAAGTGGTACAGCGACTGTAGCAGTTACAAATGGTACAGGTTCATATAGTTATTTGTGGTCAGATGGATCTACGGATCCAACAGCGACGGGATTAACGTCAATGAGTTATACAGTTACAATAACAGATTCGAATGGTTGTGAAGGAACGAATACAGTAACAGTACCTGATAATTCAATAGTATTGACGAGTAATACGAGTAGTACGCCATTAAATTGTAATATAAGTGGTACAGCGACTGTAGCAGTTACAAATGGTACAGGTTCATATAGTTATTTGTGGTCAGATGGATCTACGGATCCAACAGCGACGGGATTAACATCAATGAGTTATACAGTTACAATAACAGATTCGAATGGTTGTGAAGGAACGAATACAGTAACAGTACCTGATAATTCAATAACTATTACAGGGTCTACTAATATTTCAGATGAAACTTGTAGCGCATCAAATGGAGTTGTATCAGTATCAGGTATGAATGGCAATGGTCCTTATAGTTTTTTATGGTCAAATGGTGCTACAGATATGGTTTCAACAGGATTGTCCGCTAATAGCTATACTGTAACAATAACGGATATGAATGGATGTACAGGTGTTTTGGCTACTTCCCTAAATAATTTAGCAGAACCAACGGTAACTTCTACAGTAAATGATGTATTGTGTTATGGTGATTCAACAGCTACAGTTACTATAGTTGTAACTAATGGGAATGGAGGGTATACTTATTTATGGTCAAATACATCCACTGATTCAATTGCAACAGGATTAAGTACAGGTGTATATCAAGCCACTATAACAGATACTAACAATTGTTCTGTTTTGCATACAGTTACAGTCACAGAACCATCTTCAGCTTTATTTGCTAGCACCTTAGTAACTGATGTTTCTACTCCTGGAGGAAATGATGGAGCTATAGATCTTACGGTATCAGGGGGAAATCAGGCACAAGGATATCTTTTTGATTGGTCCAATGGTGCAACTACGGAAGATATTGATAGTTTAATATCTGGGATGTATTATGTTACTATTACTGATTTAAATGGTTGTAATGTGATTGATAGCGTATTTATTCAGGATGGAGTTACGCTAGTAAATCAAAAAGATCCAACTTTATTTTTTAATCTTTTTCCTAATCCTACACAATCCAATGCTGTTTTACAATTTGAATTGGCTGAGGTATCTTCTGTTCAGATTAGAGTTATAGATATATTAGGTCACATAATTATGTCGAAAAACTATAATCAAACACTTTCAGAGACTTATATAATTAATATGTCTGATTATTCAAGTGCTGTTTATTTTGTTCATTTAATTATTGATGGCCAAATTTTTAATAAACGATTGATCGTTACTAGAGAATAAGGGGTAGTATATTGTTAAAGAAATTATTATAATTCATTTTTTAAGGGTTATATAAAATAAAAAGGCCAATTGTTTTGTCAATTGGCCTTTTATTATAAACTGTTAGTTGAGGATTAAATTTCTCCAACAACAGATTCAGTAACGTTAATGATATGATCTCCAACTCTTTCAAGTGAAGAGAATAGATTATTATATATCATTGCGGCATCAATACTATAATCTTTCTCGCCCAAATTATCTTGATTTTCCTTTCTCAAGTTATTTCTAAGCGTATTAATTCTTTCTTCTAGTACTCTTGCTTGTGTTTTTTCTACTAAATCATAACTTGAAGCAGATAAATTGGTGTTCATTTGTTCAAAAGCAGAATTAATTAAATCAATCATTGTATTCAATCCATTTTGTTGTTGAGGAAGGAAATAAATTTTTGACTCTATTTTATGCTCTAGTGTTTTTGAGATCTGAAAATATATATCACCAATCCTCTCTAAATCATTGGCAATATTCATATAACTTCTGAGTCTTGTAGAAGTCTTGCTTGTTAGTTTTTGATTGGCCAATTTAGTAATATATTGAGTAATCTCAATTTCCATGGTATCCGAAATTTCTTCATATTTTTCTAGTCGCTTAATTGCTTCACGTTTTTCTTTAGATTCAGTAGAATTAATCAATTGCTTCATAAAGTTATTCATACGACTAACTATTTCACCAAAATGAGCAGTTTCTTTTTGTATAGCATCAGTACTCAATTCAGGTGTTATTGCTGGATTGTTAATGAACATTAAACGCTCAGCTTTCTCACTTTCCTTTTCTTTGACACTTAATGTAGCTACTTTTACAAGCCAAGGAACAAAGACTAACATTATTAAAACATTTATTGTATTAAAGCTTGTATGAAAAGCTGCTAGTGCTAAAGGAATATCATTTTTTGAGGTTGTATCAATTCCCATAATTGCTTCACATCCACTAGATAAAACAGGTAGAAACCATGGTAAAAGTAAAACCATCCATGTGACACCTATTATGTTAAACATAGAGTGAATTCTAGCAGATCGTTTAGCTGTTGTATTACCAACTAATGATGCAAGTTCTGCAGTTATAGTTGTGCCGATGTTTTCACCAAGTACCATAGCTGCTGCTACATCTAATGGAAGCCAACCTTGTGCACACATTGTAAGCGTAATAGCCATAGACGCAGAAGAAGATTGTACTACAATGGTTAAAAGTGTACCAACTAAGACGAAGAATAATCTTGAAAGAATTCCCCATTCTGTGAAGTTTTTCAAAAAATCTAATACTTCAGGGTTATGTTTAATATCTGGTACGGCACCTTTTAAATAACTTAACCCCATAAATAAAATTGCAAAACCAATAATAAACTCACCCCAGTGTTTAAATTTTGATCGTCCAATTAGAAACATAGGAACACCTATGGCAAATAAAGGGATAGAGTAGTGGGCAAGTTTTACTTTAAAACCAAGGATAGAAACTAGCCATCCTGTGATGGTAGTACCAATATTTGCTCCCATCATTACTCCTGCAGATTCAACTAATGATAATAATCCCGCATTTACAAAACTAACAGTCATTACGGTTGTTGCAGAGGAAGACTGTACAAGTGCTGTTATTAAAAAACCAGTAAAAACACCAAGAAATCTATTTTGAGTCATAGTTCTCAAGATATTTCGTAATTGAGAACCAGCAGCTCGTTGGATACCATCACTCATCATTTTCATACCGTAGACAAAAAATGCGAGGGCACCAATTATTTCAATAATATTACTTATGCCAAATTCCATTGTTTATATTTTTGTTTATTTATAAAATTAATAGTGTTTGTATTTCAAAATATTAAAATTGTATTTCAAATTGTAATCTATAACGGATAACCCCTTCAGATATAAAGGCTGGATCATGTGAATACCCAATATCGGTCTGAATCTTTAAGTTGTGTCCAACAATATATCTAGAAAATGCTAGAGTATATTCATTTGTGTCATTTATTCCAGAATAATCATTATCTTTTCTTACCATAGTAAAACGCCCTGCAACTTCAAAATTATTCTTAAATAGATACCCCATTTGGAAATTAAATCCATACCCAGTATTAAAGTTTTTAGAAATAAAGTCTAATTGTTTAGCAGCCATACGATATCCAAATTCAGAATGGATCGAAAGCCCCTTGTATTTAAACATTAAATCAGCCATGTAATTAGTGAGAGAATTTTCTACGTAATTACCAAGTGTATCTTTAACAAATGATCCAAGTTGCCCCCCTTGACGAATAGCACGATCATTATAATTAGCAGTTAAACCAATAGCTAATTTGGGTTTTTCCTCTCGATATAAATCGGCAGCAACAAAATCTCCTTTTTTTGTAAAATCACCAAAAGGTTTAAATTCTAAATGTCCCGTATATGAAAGTCCACCAAAGTTTCCAGCAGTAATATCTCTACCTTCACCCTGTGATACAACTACAGTTGGAGCAACGACTACATTGCCAAATTTCCATTTAGCTTTTAAGTGTATACCCATATCACGATCTATATTAAATCTACTATTTACCAATGACCGATCAACTAACTGTAAACTTCCCGATGATATCACTCGTTCTCTATTTCCAGGTAATTTTGTTTGTCCTACCCATATTGCATAATTTTTATTTTTACCAAATTTCCATTTTAATACAGCATCTAATATTATTCTTGATGCATCACTACCTAGTCCATCTTCCTTATTGGTGCTGATATCTCTATTTGAAAGTCCAAATTCCATTTTATATTCGATATTTGGTGAGAAAGCATAACCACCAAATTTTAACCTTGCCCTTCGAACCAAAAAGTTCGCATCAAAACGATTCATTATTATAGAATCGGTACTACCCATATCGTACTCTACGATGAATAAATTTTGAATTCTTACATTAAACTTCACTTTAAAAGAGGTGTCTTTTGAAACAAAATTTAATCCTTTACCAAATTTGGGCATTTTAAATTGCGCATTAGAGATTACTGAACATAAACTTATACAAACAATTAAAATAAATCTAAAGTGTCTCATAGAAATGGATTTAATGTTAAAAAAATTGTAGTATTTTATTAATCATACACAAAACTACAATTTGAATGTTAAGTTAAAGTTAACTGAGTGTTATTTAAATATCATCATTTTTTCACAGTTAGATTTTGTGTCTTAATTGTTTGTTTATCAATTTGTTAAACATTATTTTTGTGTAGATATTTATCTGTTTGTTTTTCTACAAATCCAATATCTGTACTGTAAGTTTGTTTCCATCTGATTCTTTATTATTTTTGGAATCTAAATAGCCACGATTCTTAATCAATAATTAATAAGGAAATTTTATGAAAAAGTATATTGCAGAATTTATTGGAACATATGCACTTGTGTTTTTTGGTACTGGTGCTATATTAGTGAATGACCTTACTAATGGTGCTATTACGCATTCTGGAATTTGTATTGTTTTTGGCCTCATAGTAACAGTTATGATATATACTTTTGGGCCCATCTCAGGAACCCATATTAATCCTGCTGTAACTATTGGTTTTCAAATTTCGGGTTGTTTTGATAAGAAAGAAGTAGTACCCTATATTATTGCACAGATTATTGGAGCTTGTGGGGCATCTTTGACATTGCTTTTGCTTTTTGTTGAACATGGGAATTTGGGAGCAACCTTACCTTCTGGAACTATTTTGCAGTCTTTTATTCTGGAAATTATATTGACTTATTTTTTAATGGTTGTTATATTGTTTGTTAGCCAAAACAAGGATACGGCGCATTTTACAGCAGTTGCAGTAGGTGCTACAGTAGCACTTGAAGCTTGGTTCGCCGGACCGATTTGCGGTGCATCTATGAATCCTGCACGGTCGATAGGGCCTGCATTGGTTAATGGTAATCTTGAACATCTATGGATCTATATCATAGCACCTGTTTTAGGAGTTATTTTAGCTGCAATTACATTTAAGTTGCTGAAGGAATAATGTTTACATAATAGGATAAATTTTAGATTGGGTAATATTCATGCTAATAAAAAAAGGGTATTACCAATTTAATTGATAATACCCTTATTCTTAAAAATCTATTAATATTTATTACAATTTGAATTAATAAGCACTTTGTTATCTCTTGGGATGTCTTTTTTACAGTTCAGGTCTCTTGTACTTTTACCTGCATTTATTTTTTTGAGTATATACCGAATTGCTTAAAATTCAATCGAATAAAGTTACTATATTTCACTCCATTTATTTTCCTTTGATATAAATTGATTATGTTTTATTTATTAATGCTTTGACGTCTTCTTAGTAATTTTAATGAAAAGTAAATAGAGAGAATTTGATAAAATTAAGTGATTTCTATTCTTATAACTACAAATGGCTTGCCAATATTTAAATATTGTTTAACAGTGTTTTATAAATATTAATATTTATAATACATTCTAAATTTTGGAATCTTGTTTGTTTTGTGGAAAATTATTTAGAAGTGATTATAATTATTTACTGATTAAGTATTATACTTTATTTTTTAGATACTTTTGAATTTTTATTTAAGTTACAATCTATTAATAAAGTTTATATACTTTAGTATCTATTATTCTATATTTAAAATCATATTGTTCATAATAATAGTCTGATTTTTATGTTATATTTTTAATTAAAATTGTTGCTTTTTTAAATCTTTAATAAAATATGTATTATAAAATAGTTATTATTTTTTTATTATCGTTTTTTTTTCATTTAGATATTATCGGCCAAGAAGATACATCTACTTATAAAAAAAGATATGCATTTTTAGTTAAGCCACAAGAAAATAATTATGAAAAAGGTCAGGTTTTTTTCTTGATGGACAACTTATATAAAGTATGGCAGGATAATAGTTTTATGTGGGGATTTTATAATATGGATAACAATGAAACGCTTAGTACACCCAAATATGATACAATAATATACCGTTATCTATACAAACAAAAGAAAGGGTTTTATCAAATTAAAGAGAATGGTAAGTGGGGTTTACTCAATTCAAATAGGTCGGATTGGGTGCCAGTTAAATATGATCAACTGAATTATATTTCTAAAAGGAATGAACATTATATTAGTGTAAAATCAGAAGATAAGTATGGGGTTTTAAATGCTGATGGACATGTGATTCTTGACACGGAATATGATGAAATTGGTTTTGATGGATATCGTTATAAAGTTAGTAAAGGTAATAAATGGGGTTTAATGGATATAAATGGTAAAGAATTAATACCAATTTGTTTTGATAAAATTATACACCATGAATATATTAGCCATACAAATCTTAAATTAGGAGATAAATGGTCTGTACATAATTGGATAAAAGATAAACCCTGTACATTTAATAAAAATTATAATTCTATTGATTATTTCTCTGATTATTTTATTGCTAGAGATAATGACAAGTTTGGGCTTTTAGATATAAATGCCAAAGAACTCTTACCTTTTGACTATGATTTCATGTCTCCATTTTTCTTGAGGTATCTGAACGCTATCCTTGTAGGAAAAGATAAAAAAGTAGGAATTTTGAGAATAGATAGCTCGGGTAATGTACTGACTTCTGTGCCAATTCAATATTCTGATGTTTGGGTTGAAGAGCACACTTTAAAAATAAAGGTTCGTCTTAAGGATAAAATCGATTATTTTTTTAATGATCAAACACTATTTGACCTTAGGTATAATGATGTTAAATATTATCCAAATATTAATCGCGTAATGGTGAAGGAAGGCAATAAATGGGGAATGTTGACAATAGATGGTGAACAAATTATCCCTATTGTTTATAATAAAATTCATGTGATGAATTTAACCCAGCTAATGGTTCAGAAAGGCAATAAATGGGGTTTGATGGATATAAAGGGTAATGTAATGATTCCACTTTTATATGATGAATTTGATTACAGGCCTAAGAAAAACTTTTTCTTTGTAAAGAAAGGCAATAAATGGGGAATTGTTTCACCTGAAAAAGGAGTTATCTTATCTCCTGATTACGATGATATGGTAACACTACCTAATAGAACTTTTCTGGTAAAACAAAGAGGCCTTTGGGGGGTTGTCGCTGCAGGAGGACGTATCCTTCTACCTATTGAGTATAGTTCATACGATTATAAATATAAGGCTAAACAAGTCTTTCTCAAACATTCGTCTGGAGTTGTTAAGAAATACCCATTATTTTAAACCATTCATATATTATTGTAATTAATAATTATATAAAAAACAATAATGATAACGTATAAAGTCGATCATGATATAGCTATTATTGGTGGTGGCTTTGCTGGATTGGGTATCGCGATTCAATTAATTAAGAATGGGAAGAAAGATTTTATAATATTTGAAAGAGCGGCAGAAGTAGGAGGGACCTGGAGAGATAATATTTACCCTGGTTGTGCTTGTGATATCCCTTCTCATTTATATTCTTATTCCTTTGAAATGAATCCCAATTGGTCGAGGGCTTATTCTGGTCAGCCAGAAATATTGGAATATATTATTAATGTCAAAAATAAATATAAACTGGATGAATATATTGAGTTTAATTCAACAATTGTTGAGGCTAAGTTTGAAGAAGAAGATAGATGCTGGAGGCTTTTAGACAAATATGGAAAGGAAATTACTACACGTACGGTTATTCTCGCTATTGGGCCATTGAATGTTCCAAAAGTTCCTTTTTATAAAGGAATTCATGAATTTGAAGGAGACTATTTTCATTCTTCTGAATGGGATTCTTCAATTGATATGAAAGATAAAAAGGTGATTGTTGTTGGTACTGGTGCTAGTGCTATTCAAATAGTCCCTTCAATAGTTGCAGAAGTAGAGCGATTAACTTTATTTCAAAGATCTGCCCCCTGGATTTTACCTAAATTTGATAAAGATATTTCAGTATTTTCTCAAAAGTTATTCAAAACTTTTCCTTTTATTCAGAAACTAAAACGTTGGTTAATATTCTGGTTTTATGAATTTATTGGGATGGCCCTTTTTAAGGATAATTTTTTAAGGACTATCACAAGAAATTTGGCAAAAAAACATTTAAAAAATTCTATTACAGATCCTGAATTACAAAAAAAATTAACTCCTGATTACCAGATCGGATGTAAGCGCCGTTTGCCTTCAGATGATTTTTATCCAAGTTTAATGCAAAATAATGTAGAACTTGTTACAGATTCAATTGAAACAATAACTTCTTCTAGTGTAATTGATAAAAATGGTGTTGAATATGATGCGGATATTATCATTTTTGCCACTGGGTTTCACGTAGCTGATTTTGAAAAAAGGGATATTAAGATTTTAGGTAGAAATAATTCTAATTTGTTTGAAGAGTGGCAAGAAAAAGGCCCGGAGGCATATTATGGTACTTGTATCAGTGGATTTCCAGGGTTAATGTTTCTTATGGGGCCTAATACAGGTCTTGGCCACAATTCTCAATTACATATAATTGAATCACAATTCAATTATATAATTGATTATTACAAGCAACTTAATAAATTGCCGAATCATTCGTATATGGATGTGAAAGTTGAAGCTCAAAAGAAATTTAATGATAAATTACAAAAAAAACTTCATGGAATGGTATGGGCTTCGGGATGTAATAGTTGGTATTTACATAATTCTGGTAGGAACTCAACAATATGGCCAGGGTTAACAGCATCTTTTAGAAATAAAACAAGACGTATTATCGTTAAAGATTTTGAAATGATATAGTACTAGTTGTTTAGTATCCAGCACTTGTTAATGTAGAAATTGAATTGCCTCTAAGAAAAGGTGTTGCTATTCCTTTTTTACCATAAAATATTTTTGTGTTTGGAAGCAAATTTTTTAGCGTTTCAAGGATATAATCCTCATTCATTTGCTCTTCTTCATGCCAAATCAAAATTTTTAGGTTTTGAAGCTTGGCAATATTCGGAGGTAATGTCTGCCTACCCATAAATGAAAGATCCAAAGCTAATAGATTGGGTATTTCAGACATGACATTAAATGCCTGAGCAAGATTAAGTCCTCGAACACCATTTAGACTAATCACTTTTAATGAAGTTATCTTTTTAAGTCCATTCGGGAGGTTTCTAAGGGGGAGTTTATCCAAAAATATTTTTTCAATGCCAGGCATTCTAAATAAGACTCTAGGAACTTGCTGGATTTCATTATAATACTCAGCCATATTAGTGTGAAAATTACTAATATCTATACTTTTTAGATTCGTTAAATTAGAAAGTAAAGAGGGGAGTGTTGTTAGATTGTTGTCTGCGAGTACAAGTTCTTTTATTTGTGATAGAAAATGCATTCCATAAGGAATTTTTTTCAATCCATTTGAGGATAAATCTAGTTTCCTGAGATTTTTACAAAGATATAAATTGGGGTTAATGGCTTGGATTAAATTGCTTTTTAAAGATAAGTATTGGAGGTTATGATAGCGGGTGATTTTGTTTGGAATAAAATGAATATTTTGATACGATAAATCAAGGTGTTTGACTATTTCATAATTTGTATTGTCATATGGTATTGCAATTTGCTGGTAATTCTTTTTAAGGGCTTTTTGGCTACCAAACTTCAAAGCAGTTAACTGTATTTTAGCTAGATAATCTTTGTTGTGGGGTAATTTTGGAAGTGATATAATGTATAATTCTTCTGCTAAATCATCTTGAATTTTGTTTTGGATTGTTAATATGTTTTTGTCAAATACTGTCAATGTGTCTTTAAAAACTATGGGTCTATCTATTATAGGAGTCGTCTCGCCTTGAAGACATGAATAACAAAAGTAAATGGATATTAATAGTAGTTTGTAACGCATCAGTAAAACATCAAATTAAGAATACATAGAGCAACGTTGAATTTCTTCTAGTACTTTATCGGGGACCCAATATTGTATCGATTTTTTTTCTTTTATAAATTTCCGAATTAATGAGGATGAAATTTCCATCTGTGGGGCATTGATTAATTTTACATTTGGGTGTGTATGGAGTTTTCCCAGCTCATAATTGGGGCGTTTGTAAACATATATTTGATGGTTTTTCAAAATAACTTCATAGTTTTTCCATTTGTGAAAAGAACCTAAATTATCTCCTCCCATAATCAAAACAAATTCTTTATCAGGGTATTGTTCTTTGAGATAAGTAAGTGTATCTATTGTATATGAGGGTTTAGGCATGTCAAATTCAATATTACATGATTGTAATTTTTGATGATCTTCGACTGCTAAATTTACTAAAAACAAACGGTCATAATCATTTGCTAATGTTGATCGTTTTTTATGTGGATTATGTGGAGTTACGACAAGCCAAAGTTCATCAAGATCAGAATTTTCTACAATATAATTTGCAATAATGAGATGACCTGAGTGAATAGGATTGAATGAACCAAAAAATAGACCTGTTTTCATATTTTTTTCTTTGTTAGCCAAAATATAAAAAAAGTAAATCTTTTTGAGGATTTTTATTGACTTTATGTTTACGTATGATGGATGATGAGTTGAATTTATTAGTAGATAAAGCTAAAAAAAGCGATTCTTTTTAGGGAATCGCTTTTTTTGATTTTGAATAATTTTTTAGTTTAGTCTGAATTTTACTGGAAGCGTAAATTTAACTTTTACGGCCTTTCCCTGTTGTTTGCCAGGTGTCCATTTTTCAGGCATGCTATTCATTTTTTTAATAATCCTTAGTGCTTCTTTTCCACATCCTCCACCCGGGTCACGAAGTATCTTAGTATCTTGAATAGAACCATCTTCCATTACCGTAAAACTAACAACAGCCATTCCTTCAATCCCATTTTCACGTGCCATTGTTGGGTATTTTATGTTGGCGTAGATGAATTTCATAAGTTTTTGGTCTGCGCAACTCTTTTTAGCTTGGTTATTTCCTGACTGCTCTTCACATCCTGGAAAACGAGGCATTTGTTCTACTTGTAACCATATTTTTGGGTCTGGTTCTGGTTCTGGTTCTGGTTCTGGTTCTGGTACTGGACCATCACCAAAAGGACCGTCGTAATCTTGGGCAGTTTCAGAAACGATATCTTCTTCTTCCAATTCTTGGTCTTCCTGTTCTTCTTCTTCTACCTCTTCATCAACTTCAATGATTTGAGTTGGTGGCGGCGGTGGCGGTGGCGGTGGCGGCGGAGGTGGTGGCTCAGGTGGTGTATTCGGTGGTTCAGTCATAATCTCCTCTAGGTCAGGAACATCACCCATAGTAATGAGTTCTGTAAGGCTTACATTTGTCCAGTTAATGGTTAAATAAATAACTAACAATGATGTAACAAATCCTCCAAGAAGTATAGAGTGAGCATGTTCAAAAACTTGAACTTCACTATATTTTCTTACTAAAGTAGATTTACTTTCTTTGGTATCTTTGCCTTTACTTATAAGCTCCTGAGATTTCTTGTTCAGATGGGATTTATAGCCTTTTATAGAGCCGTAAATTAATAAGGCTACAGCTATGAGACTAAACAATAATTGACCACCTGTTATTTCAGGACCAGCGTAAAGTAAAATTCCACCTAGTTGGAGTCCGTTGATTAACATAAATTTTGCTTTTAATTAAAAATTAAAAATAGTTAATGATAAAATTAAGAAAAAATATTCTAATTGTCATCTGCGTTCAAAAAGTTATCAGATGATTTTATTTAAAAAATATTTCGTTGCTGTTTTATAATATATTAATGCGCCAACAATTGTACCAATAAAATTTGCAATCATATCAGCATAATCAAATGATCGCTCAGGAATTCCTGCTTGAACAAATTCTAATGATGTACCATATATTCCTGCAAAAACCATACAAATCATTATCCAGCTATAACTACTTGTTACCCATTCTTGGGTTTTAGCAAATCCCCATATCAATAACAGTGTTTCTATAGCATAAAACGTCAAATGTCCTAATTTATCTAAAGATAAAAAGTCGAACGGGACGTGTGGTATTTTTGAGGCAGTAGAAAGTGACCAAATTAAAATTGACCAGAGCACTACCGGAAAAAAATACCTTGTTTTATATAATCTACGCACTTGTACAACTCTGATAAGCCGTAGCATCCATTAATCCATCGAGTTCAGAAACATCACTTATTTCAACTTTCAACATCCATCCTTCACCATAAGGGTCAGAATTTACTAATTCAGGTTCATCCTCTAGTGCACTATTGATTTCTGTGATCGTACCAGAAATTGGCATAAATAAATCAGATGCAGTCTTCGTCGTTTCAACACTCCCAAACACTTCTTCTTGTTCTAGTGTATCTCCTTCACAATCAATGTCAATATATACTACATCTCCTAATTCATTTTGAGCAAAGTCAGTAATTCCAACATATGCAATATTGTCTTCTACACGAATCCATTCGTGGTCTTTTGTGTATTTTAAATTCTCAGGAAAGTCCATGGATCAAATCTATTAAAATGTTAGATAAATGATGTAAAAAATTCTAAGCTTCAAAGTTAATTTTTTTTTTGAACCTAACATCATATTCTTTCCAAAAAACAAAATGCAATTAAAAATACAATAGTAAATATGTTATCTGAATATAAAGATGCAAAAGTTCTTTTTTTTGGTGTATAGATTTATTTTAATTAAAAATCTTTTTGAATATTACTCCCTTAAACTACAACAATACAATAAAAAAAACCTTGTTGGCTTAACAAGGTTTTTTGACAAGGTATTATTTTGAAAACCGTTGAGCATTAATTTTTATTGATTTTTAATACTTCAATTTGTTTTTCTAGTTGTATTGCCTTATCGAAGTAAAGGTGCAATTTTTGACTCCTAATAGATTTTAGTTGTTCCTTAGCTTTTTGAATATTGTTTTCTTTGACATGGCTTAAAGTTAGGTACCATTCTGTGTGTTGTTGTCTTATTTCAGTTCCTTTGTTAGATATTTTTTCAAAAATATTTTTAGCTTCTTTTAAATGGTTTTCAGCCAAATAAGAGATGCCTAGATAAAGCTCAATATTATTTGAGTTATTATCAAAATCGCCATAATTATTATTATCAATATATATATTTAAATATTTTATTGCTTCAGAATAATCTTCTAATATATAAGCAGAGATTCCTTTACTGAGATTTATTTTGTTGTCTACGGCTTTTGATCTGCTGGTATAATAATTTTGAGTAAGAACAGGTGAAAAATTTGCCTCAAAGATTTTCTCAGAGTTCATTTCCTTATTCATCAAAAGATATCCAAGGGGTATAAAAGATAAAATTAATATTGCAGCAGCAGCATATTTCAGCATCCGATTTATTGAATATATTTTTTGTTCTGGGTTTTCAAGCGATTTCATATATTTTATTTCCCACCTATTTATATGATTCGATACTGCTTCTAACTCTAGGGCTTTAAATCCGGAAAATAAATCAAGGTAAACGCTTGCTTCCTTATTATATATTGAGCTTTTAAGTATTTTTTGTTCGATTTTGGCACTATTTGACTTAGAAATTTTTTTATATGAATATGTTTCTAAGTGTGTTATTTCATTATTTGTTAACATTTCTTTTTGCAATTTATTTAAGTTGAATATTTTGCGTTTTATTATTGTAACAGTATGTGAATTTATATATCTAATAAGTAATAAAAATCATAGATAAATAAATTTAAAAAAACATAAACTTTACATGATTATAAAATATTTACTTATTACTATTGCCTTTTATGTAAATGATGTATTTGTTGTTACCTCTATTAAAAAAAATATGTTGAAATATTCATATAAAAGGGTGTAATAGGCTTTTTATTTACTTTATTCAATTAAATTTGATTATCCAATTGATTCTAACTTCGTTTTAATTTTAATTTTTTTTGATTATTAGAACTGTTTTCCCACTTTATATTTTAGTAAAATCTATAGTGTTTAATTCAACAAAAAATGTTTTATTTCGTAATTTTCATGTATTAAGATATTTTAGGGTTTAAAATTCTAATTTTAAGATTTCAATTGTTGAACTTTTGTAAATGCAATGTTGAATAATAAAAACATCCCAATTGTTCATAGAGATATAAGTTGGTTGTCTTTTAACTATAGAGTCCTTCAGGAGGCCAAAGACTCTTCTGTGCCCTTGTTTGAACGACTTAAATTTCTAGGGATATATTCTTCTAATCTTGATGATTTTTTTCGTGTCCGTGTCGCTGCAATCAAGACTTTGATACGTTTAGGTGCCAAAACTAAACGCAAGTTGAATTTTCCTCCTGATAAGATTCTTGAGGAAATTCGACAAATTGTTACAAAACAGCAAATGGAATTTGTTGAAATTTATAACAATCAAATTATTCCCGAGTTGCGTTCTTGTGATATCTGGTTATTACATTCATTGGATTTTAAGAAATATCATCATCAATTTCTTGATAACTTTTTTAAAGAAAAGTTGATTCAACATTTTCAGCCTGTATTATTAGTTCAAAATAAGATAAAAACTTTTCTTAAAAGTGGTGTTTTGTATTTTGCCATCAGACTGAAAACTAAAGGAAGAAAAAACAGGTATGCTGTACTTGAAATTCCATCTAAAAGGTTTCCCAGATTTATACAGTTTCCGAGCAGAAAATCTAAAAGGAAAGAATTATTTTTTCTCGATGATATTGTTCGCTATTGCTTGCCACAATTGTTTCCAGGTTATTTTGTAGAAGAAGTTTATTCTATAAAAATGACACGGGATGCCGATATTTATATAGAGGATGAATATTCTGGTGATCTTATAGAAAAAATTCGTAAAGGTATAGCAAAACGAAATATTGGAAAAGGAACGAGATTTGTATATGACAGATTGATGCCTCAAAATATGCTTAGCTTTTTGACTGAGAGCTTACAGGTTAAAGAACAAGATTTACAAGAAGAAGGTAGATATCATAACAATGTTGATTTTATTAATTTTCCTGATTTTGGTTTATTAGAACATAAGGATCCACCATTGCCCCCTTTAAGTCATATAGATCTTCATAATAAAAATAATCTTTTTAAAGTAATAGATAAGAAAGATGTATTACTGAATTTCCCGTACCATAAATATGATTATGTAATTCGTTTGCTAGAGCAGGCAGCACATGATCCAAATGTTACAGATATAAAAATCACTCAGTATCGGATGGCAAAAGATTCTCGTATCATAGCAGCATTGCGTTCTGCCATTCAAGAAGGGAAAAATGTGATGGTTTTTATGGAAGTAAAGGCAAGGTTTGATGAGGAAGCAAATTTGTATTGGGCAGAACGCTTAGAATCCTGGGGAGCTAAAGTAATGTATAGTTTTCCTGAATTGAAAGTACATGCCAAGTTGTTATTGATAAACCGCAAAGAAAAACAATTTGTCTATCTGGGCACAGGCAATTTCAACGAAGATACTTCAACAATATACAGTGATTTTGGTTTGTTTACCACTGATGATAGAATAACTAAAGAAGTAGTCCGTGTATTTGAATTTTTGGAATTTAATATGCGACCTACTAAATTGTTTAATCATTTATTAGTCGGACAGTTTAGGATGCGCCGTAATATTTATAAACTAATAGATCAGGAAATCGCAAATGCAAGGGATGGTAAAAAAGCTGAGATTACTTTAAAGCTAAATAGTATTCAGGATCCCAGAATGATTGCTCGTTTGTATGATGCCAGTAATGCTGGAGTAAAAATCAGAATGATTGTAAGGGGTGCCTGTAGTCTTGTCCCTGGGGAGGTTGGTTTTAGTGAAAATATAGAGGTAATAAGCATTGTTGATCGGTTTTTAGAACATTCTAGAATTTATATGTTCCATAATGATGGAAAAGAAAAAATATACCTTTCGTCTGCAGACCTTATGACACGAAATTTGTTTTATCGTATAGAATGTGCTTTTCCAATATATGATCAGGATATTAAAAAAGAGATTATAGACTTTCTGGCTATCCAGTTTCAGGATAATGTAAAGGCTAGAATAATTGAAAAAGGGCAGACTAACACTTATAAACTGGATGATAACTCAGATCCAAAAAGATGTCAACTTATGCTTTATGATTATTATCTGGATAAATTATTGTCATAAATAGATGAATAGATACATTATCTTGGTTATCTTTATCCTTCTGATATATAAAAATTAAATTCCTTTGTGCTGTTATCAACAGAACGCCCTAATTTATTTGTTTTTTATCTATCTAGGAAAAAATTAAGTTAATTGAAATTAATAAGGTCAATGTTAAAAAACGATTTATTTTTAAGAGCAGCAAGAGGCGAACATACTGAGCGTCCACCAGTATGGTTAATGCGTCAGGCAGGTAGAATACTCCCTCAGTATAGATCTCTAAGAGCTAGCCTTTCAGGATTTAAAGAATTGGTTGAGACACCTGAATTGGCTTGCGAGGTTACAATTCAACCAGTTGATGAACTTGATGTAGATGCTGCAATCATATTTTCTGATATCCTTGTAATCCCTGACGCAATGGGATTGCCCTATGAGATGATACCTGGGAAAGGTCCCTTTTTTCCTAGAACTATTACTTCAGCAGAAGATGTTCATCAATTGCTAGAGGGTGAAGAAGCAGCTGCTTCAATTAATTATGTATTTGATGCTATAGAATTAACGAAGAAGGAATTGAATAACAGGGTGCCTTTAATTGGCTTTGCAGGAGCACCTTTTACTATATTTTGTTATATGTTTGAAGGGCAGGGATCTAAGACTTTTTCGAAGGCTAAAAAAGTTATATATCAGAATCCCGGTCTAGCTCATATACTTCTTGACAAGATAACGTCATCGACCATTGCTTACCTAAAAAATCAAATAAAAGCAGGTGCTGACCTTATACAGGTATTTGATTCGTGGGCAGGTGTTTTAACCCCTCATTCTTTCGCAACTTATTCACTCCCTTATTTGAAGCGAATTGTTGATGAAATAAAAGATGTTCCTGTAACACTTTTTGCTAAAGGGACATGGCATTCATTGAATGCAATAGCAGATACGGGTTGTAATGTAATTGGTCTAGATTGGACTCAAAGTCCTAAAGATGTACGTAAATTACTAGGGGAAAAACAAGTTTTTCAGGGTAATCTTGATCCATGTGCTTTGTATGCTGACGCAGATACTATCCGAAAAATGACCAATACAATGTTGCATGAATTTGGTCCGCATTATATAGCAAATCTTGGTCATGGTGTTTATCCGGATACCCCACTTGACAATGTAAAGGTTTTTGTTGAAACTGTTAAGCGGTTTAATTTAGTAGAAAACACATAGTTTTTATTTATAATTCATACAATATAATTGCAATTACTAGCTAAAATAAAATCTTGGTTTAGACCTCAGCAAAATCAAATAGAGGATTTTGAAATTGTTGAAAATGACTTTTCTGATGAATTAGAGAACGAATTATTAGTGGCTTCAATAGCAGATAAACTCGTTTTGTCAGAAGAAGAACAACAGTTTGCTCAGGTTAAACAGTTTGTGCAGAGTGATGATATGGGTAACCATCAACTTGCAGCTATGTTTATGACTGGATTAGGAATGCAATGGGATGATGAAATGTTTGAAATGGTAGCAAGGTCTGCTGAAAAAATGATTTTTTGGGCAGAGCAGGAGAACAATGAAAGTTTTTTGAGGTATTTCACTAGATTGATAATCACACCTAGTTTTTTTGGACATTATAATGAGATAGGAGAATTTGCTAAAATTCTTCCAAGGTTTAAATATTTGAAAGAGTTGCAATGGAATGCAAAACATTATTGGAATCAGCATCCTATTCTAAATGCTGCTAGCGAATTACCTGAGCTACAAAGATTGTTTGCCGAAGGCTGCCGAATGAATTTTTTGCCAGAAAGTATAAGTGAAGCACCTTCACTTGAAGAACTCTATCTTTCTGGCAATAAACTTACAGAAATGCCAGAATCTTTTAATCAGCTAATTCATTTGCGAATTCTTGATTTGAGTAATAATAAATTTACAAAATGTCCACGTACTATATGCCGACTCAAGAAACTAAACACATTGCGTCTACACGAAAATCCTTTGAGAGATATAGAGCCAAGAATGTTGAGCCAGTTGTATAAGCTTTCTGATTTACAAGTTCCTGATTTGATTGCAAAAAGGAAGTTAGAAACACTTAAAGAATGGTTGCCCGATGTTGATTTTGATAAGCCATATTGGGATTTTGATTAATATTCACCCCAAAAAACCTTAAGGAAAGTTTAAAGTTCTGAATCTTGCAAACTTAACTTGACATTATTAAGTTTAAACAGTATATTTAAGTCACTCTTCCATAAGTAAAGTTTTTATTACAAAAATCTATCGAACAATAGCGCAATCTTTACACTTTCTATTTATTTTTTTTACGCTTGATCTTATTGTATCTTTGCAATATTATTAATAGTAATTTACACTTTGCAAATATTTAATTATAATGGATGATATCACAATTTTATGGGCTGATGATGAGATAAAACTCCTCAAACCCCAAATTATATATCTTGAGAAAAAAGGTTATAATGTTATTACAGTTTCTAATGGTCATGATGCCTTAGAAGAAGTAGAGGAGCATATGGGAAATATTGATGTAATATTCCTTGATGAGAATATGCCTGGAGTATCAGGTCTAGATACACTACCACAAATTAAAGAGATCCTCCCAAATGTTCCTGTTGTGATGATCACAAAAAATGAAGAGGAAGGCGTTATGGAACAAGCTATTGGAGCTCAGATTAATGACTACCTTATTAAACCTGTAAATCCTGTTCAGATTTTAACTTCTATACGTAAACTTATTGATTCTTCTAGATTGGTACGAGAACAGACTGCTACTGATTATCAACAGGAATTTCGTAAGATTTTCATGGAGATTAACAGTGGATTAGATTATAATCAATGGGCTGATATATATAAAAAGATTATACATTGGGAACTAAAACTAGATAACTCAAAAACTGTTAGTATGTCTGAGATCTTGTCTACCCAAAAAGAACAGGCAAATTCTGAATTTTCAAAATTTGTAGAAAGAAATTATTTAGATTGGATAGAGAGTGATGAAGATGCTCCTGTGATGTCTCATGATTTATTACGTTCCATGGTTTTCCCTGATGTTAATGAAGAAAGACCTACTTTCTTTTTATTACTTGATAATCTTCGCTATGATCAGTGGAAGATGATTGAACCTATTGTTACTGAATATTTTAGAATAGAGGAAGAGGATTATTTTTACAGTATCTTACCCACAACAACTCAATATAGTCGTAATTCAATTTTTGCAGGTCTAATGCCCAGTGAAATTGAAGAGTATTTTCCAGATTGTTGGCTTAATGATAAAGATAAAGGTGGTAAGAATATGCATGAGGAGAAATTACTCGGAGAGCAAATACGTCGTACTTTTCGTAAGAATATTAAGTTTGGATATCAAAAAATTACTACTGTTGAAAGAGGCAAACATTTGGTAGATAATATTCGTAATTATCTCAACAATGATTTTACAGCGATCGTATATAATTTTATAGATATGTTATCGCATGCACGAACAGAAATGGAAATACTTAAAGAGTTGGCAAGTGATGAGAAAGCTTACAGGTCATTAACTAGATCTTGGTTTGAACATTCATCGATCTGGGAGGCATTAAAAATTATCGCTGAACATGATGTGCAATTGTTTATTGCTACTGATCATGGTAGCATACGAGTACATGAACCCACTAAAGTTGTAGGAGATAGGGAAACAACAACTAATTTGCGTTATAAAGTAGGAAAAAACCTGCAGTATAATCGTAAGGATGTATTAGATGTACGCAATCCTGTAGATGCTAAACTTCCTACGCCAAATGTCTCGTCAACTTTTATTTTTGCAAAGAATGATAAGTTTTTTCTTTATCCAAATAACTATAATCATTATAACAAATATTATAAAAATACTTTTCAGCATGGAGGTATTTCCCTTGAAGAAGTTATTATTCCAATAGTTAAACTTAGGAGTAAAAAGGTTTAATCTTACTTTTTATGTGGTGTCTAAATCTATAGATTAGATACTATTATATATGCAATAAAATGTAGAAAGACTTATTGGTCCTTTCTACATTTTATTTTTTGTAGATCGATTTTACAAACTAATACTCAGAATAGTTTTATTATTTTCAAGTTGCCAGAATATCCATTAATTATTTTATTGACATTTTTTATGTTAGTAAAGTGGCAAAATAAATTCTTCACTAAGTTCTTATTTATTTTTTTATGGCTTTTGGTTTCTAAATCAGGTTTTACTTTTTAGAGTACCTAATCTTTAGCATCTATTTTTGAGGCATAAAAAAAGATCAAATTTTGGCATATATAATAAGAAATGTTACCTTGTATTGTTAAGAGATATAACATTCACAATGCCAAACATACAAAAAATACTGTTCCCTACTAGTTGTAGCGAAAATGCAAAAAAAGCATTTAGATACACACTCTCAATGGCCAAATATTTTGGTGCTAGCGTTGATGTTTTGCATGTTTGTGAACCATCTATAGATATTCTTACACCAAGTGTTATGCGCTATCAATTGCTAAGAGAACAAAAGCAGATCGCTGAAAAAAAACTTGCCCATTGGATTAAAGAATTTGAGGTGCATAATATTCCTTTTAATCATGATGTGGAAATGGGTTTTGCTAAAGAAACGATTGCATCGTTTGCTAATAAGGCTGGAGATTTTGATCTTATTGCAATGGGAACGGAAGATAATAATAGTTTAACCAAAATCATATGGGGTACTATTATATCTAAAACGGTAGAGTCTGCTCGTGTTCCTGTTCTTGTAATACCCAAAGGTATAATCTTTCAGGATATTCAGAATATTGCATACCTTGCTCCCGATTCCAAAGGGTGGCGTTCTATCTGCGATCAGGTAAAACAAATATCTGTTGATTTTGCTGCCAAATTGTTTATTACACATTTGCCGAATGCAAAATATGATGTTCTCAATGGTGAAAACCATATCGTGTTGGACGATTATGTTAGGGCTCTAAATTTATTTGCTTACAATAATAATTTGCATTTGTTGGTTACTATATCTTCTAATAGGAATACTTTACAAAGAATCTTCCGTTATAGCAAAGCTCAGAAAATGGCCTTTAAAACTACAATTCCTCTACTTGTACTAAGGGAAAGGTGATTTTTATTATAATCATATTTTGGTTTCATTCAATAATGTATATTATTGTTAAATTTTGATATACAATTATATCTATGTAATCCTCTTGAAAAAGAAAAGAAATTGGTTTGGAATTACCTGTATTCTACCATAGGATAATGTCCGTTGTTTTCAATAATTATTTTTCTTGTAAATCAATTGAATTAAAGTGCCATAAATACAAAATGATTCTCTATTTTTGGAGCAATTATAGAGGTGGGCAAAAATGATTAAAGGATTGAGTTATATAGCTTTTGTATGTTGCTCAGTAATCTTTTGATTTATTCCAGCCTTTTACACACTTGTTTTAAAGGATAATACTAATTAAACGAAGCAGATGTTTCAATATATAATTAAACGTATATTGATTTTTATTCCAACCTTTTTTGTCATTTCATTGCTCATCTTTGGTTTGAGTAAACTGGCACCGGGCGACCCTGTGTTAGTGGTGATGGGAGGAGATGACAAAGGAGTAGGACAACGTGCAGATATTATAAATGGTGAAAAAGCCTATGCTGAAGTTGCTGCTCAACTAGGCCTGGATAAACCATCTTTCTATTTTCAGTTCACTGCTGCTGCCTATCCTTCTGATCTTCACAAGATCAATAAAAGTAATCACCGGGAGACCATTAGTCGATTAATTGACCTGTACGGAAATTCAGATGCCGTAATGGACTATTACAATACTTTAAAAGAAGTACAATATAAAAGTGCCGATGTAAGTGGAGCTAGCTTTTCGATTACTAGTACTACTCGTGAAAGTATTAATGGATTGTTTTCGGATTATGAAGATGGGGGAATAGTTTACAAGCTTAATTTAATGAAAGATCATTTACTTATAGATACGACAGGAATGCAAGTTATTCTTGATGACTGGCAAGTCCTAATAGATAAGTATAATTTCATTAAGGATAACCCTATGAAAATCAATCTTTACATTCCTACCATACGATGGTACGGATTGAATACTCAGTTTCATACCTGGATGTTTGGAGATTATCCCTGGTTTAGTTCTGTTGATAGTACTAACAATTACAGGGTTGCTGAATTGTCTACAAAAATTAAAGAAATTGTTCCCCAAAAGCGTGCTATTGACAATTCTATTAGTAAGCTTAGGGGGAAAAATTTGAAGATTCAAACTAAGATAAACAATAATCCTCTCTTTCAAAATTCTGATAGCCTAAGGCAAATGCTTGCAACTAATTTAATGCAAATAAAACAATATATAGATCATCAGGAGTATTTTAATGATACATTGGCTGTTTTGTCTGCAGAAAGGGATTCTTTATCTTCTATTATTGTACGCTATGCAAGTAAAGGCTTTTTAAGGGGTGATTTTGGAATTTCATATAAAGATAGAAAAGAGGTCGCGGTGAAAATTGGGGACGCATTATATTGGACCTTAATTATGAACTTTTTTGCAATTTTGATCTCTTATCTTATTTCTATTCCTTTGGGTGTAAAGAGTGCTATGTGGAAGTTACGTGGCAGAAAATTAATAGATAATATTAGTACTGCTTTTCTTTTTATATTGTATTCTTTGCCTAGTTTTTGGATAGGTACAATTTTGTTGGTTTTTTTCACAACAGCAGAATATGGTGAGTGGTTAGATTGGTTTCCTACTAGTGGTGCGCAAGACTATAATCTAAAGGAAAATCCAAATGTTGCTGAATGGGTAAAGTTTGTGGATATTCTTCATCATCTGACATTGCCGATTTTTTGTATAACTTATGGTGCATTAGCATATTTGTCAAGACAAATGAGGGGTTCTATGCTTGGGGTAATCCGTCAGGATTATATACGAACGGCAAGAGCTAAGGGATTATCAGAAGCAAGGGTAGTATGGAAACATGCATTCCGTAATTCTTTGTTTCCAATTATTACTTTATTTAGTGCTGTATTCCCAAGAGCATTATCTGGGTCTATTGCCATTGAATTGATATATGCAATTCCTGGAATGGGTTGGTTAGTTTTAACTTCGATTACTTCAAGAGATTGGCCTGTTGTGTTTACAATTGTTATGTTTGCTGCTATCTTAACAATGATTGGGAATTTGATAGCAGATATTTTGTATGCAATTGTTGACCCTCGTGTATCTTTTAAATAAATTTTATGTTGTTTGGTAAAAAAAGGACAGATCAAATTGCAAAAGCCATAGAAGAGGCCGATGAAAATGGGTATTGGGCTATAGTTCGTAAACAGTTCTATAAGAACCGTTTAGCAGTATGGTCATTGCGCTTGTTTTACGGGGTCTTTTTTATTGCTCTAATGGCAGATTTTATTGCCAATGAGAGGCCAATATATTGTATCCTTAATGTAGAGACCCAAAGAGATACTACGGATGTAAAACTTGATACATTAATAGAAATAGATACTATTTTATTAAATAATGATGATAAGTTTTATGACTCACAAAATACAAATAAGACATTAGATCAGCAGGTTGAAGTACCTAACAGATATATTTTAAAACATGAGCTTAAAAAGATCGCTTATGTTGAAATTGAGGATTCTATCCAGAAATCACAATCTAATAAATTAATGTCAAGAAAGATAATAAAATATGATACCTTGTTTATTAATACCTCTGTTATTTCTGTAGATTCTACCAAACTTTCTTATTTCCCGATTTTTAAACAATATTTTGTTGATTTGGGATTATTGTCATGGGATGAAATTTTTGTTTCTACAAAATGGCTTGAACATAAATATGAATTTGCAATTTTCCCGCCTATCACTTATTCTTCTACCACCCGGGATGCAAGAAATAATAAATTTAAAAGTCCATTTGGTCCTCAGGAATTCCCCGAAGACAGTAATGGAGGTTGGCATTTCTTAGGTACGGAACGTATAGGGCAGGATGTAGCTGCAGGAATGATTCATGGTACTCGTACAGCAATGCTTGTTGGTGTCGTTGCAATGTCAATTGCTACTTTTATTGGTTTGTTTTTTGGTGCTCTTTCGGGGTATTTTGGAGATGAACGATTAAAAGCTTCTCGCATTAGGATTCTTCTAAATTTATTAGCATTCATTATGGCATTCTTTTTTTCATTTATTTCCAATGGATATATAATTTCTGATATGATAGGAGCTGGGAATTTATTTTCTGCTATTTGTGTGATTATTGCGTGGTTTATGCTTGTGTTTTTTATTGCTAATTTATTGACAATACCACTTCAAAAGATACCCTTTTTAGGTAAGAAGGTAACAGTCGCAGTAGATATTATTATTATGCGATTAATAGAGGTTGTAAATTCCATACCATTATTGATTCTAATTTTAGCCATTGTAGCAATAATAGAAAAACCATCTGTTTTATTTGTGATGGTGATTATCGGATCGGTTATGTGGACACCAATTGCTAAGTTTATTCGTGCAGAATTATTACGGATTCGCCGTCTTGAATACATCGAAGCGGCACAGGCATTTGGATACAGTAATTTTCGGATTATTATGCGTCATGCTATCCCAAATGCTCTAGCTCCAGTATTTATTGCCATTGCTTTTGGTGTTGCGTCAGCTATATTAACTGAAGCATTTTTGTCCTTTATTGGTGTTGGGATTCCAGATGATCAAGTAACCTGGGGTTCTCTTTTGAGACTATCCAGGGATAAATTTTCGGCATGGTGGCTAGCAGTTTTTCCTGGCTTTGCTATATTTATTACAGTTACAATGTTTAATTTGATTGGGGAAGGCTTAACAGATGCACTTGATCCCAGGTTAAGAGAATAGTGAAAAATAAGTTTGTTTTTTATTTGAAAAATTTTTAAAAGGTGAAAAAAACAAATTATTCAATTGCTCATAAGACAGCTGCTTGGGCAGTTCATACCTTTACTGCTTCCGGTATTGTTGCTGGATTTTGGGCTATCGTCTCTGTGGCAAATGGCGATTTTTTTATGGCTTTTGCTATGCTTTTTCTTACCGTTATAATTGATGGTTTGGACGGCACTTTTGCCCGTATGTTCAATGTTACTGAGGTTTTACCTAATGTTTCAGGGAAAACGATGGATTATGTGATTGATTTTGCTACCTATGCCATTATTCCTGCATATATAATTTATGCGGCAAAAAATGATGGGCAGTACCTTATTCCCCAGGATCTCCGATTTATAACAGCGGCTATTATTCTTTTGATTTCTACACTTTATTATGGAAAGGAAGGGATGGTTTCCAACGACATGTATTTTGTAGGGTTTCCTGTAATGTGGAATCTTGTTGCTTTTTATATTTACTATGTTACTAATTTACCACCAACAGGAAATTTTATTTTGGTTCTTGTTTTTGCAATTTTGCATTTTGTGCCTATAAAGTATTTGTACCCTAGTCGCACAAAAAAATTTCAAAAGCTCAATATTTTAGCAACCGTATTATTATTAGGTAGCAATTTTGCACTTCTTGTCTTAATAGAATGGAAATATGATATGCCATCTGAATTAATTATTGCAAGGATAGTATCGGTAATCTCTTTGTTATATTTTGGTGTCTTGAGTATCTACCATACTTGGTTTGATGAGGACACTAAAAATATATAATGCCTTAAATCGTTTTCTTTTTATACTTAAAAAAGAGAAATTCTTGATATTCAAGAAATTGGTATACCATTGATTTTAGGTTATTTTGCCTCTTAAACCTAGTTCTATTACCTCCAGATTTTTTATCTTTTTATTAATAATCGAAAAACGTAGTAGTGTTTTTATTTTATGAATACCATAGATCCCACATGCACCAGGGTTCATATGGAGACAACCTATTTCTTGATCTTTAATGACTTTAAGAATATGTGAATGTCCACAAATAAAGAGATTAGGGCGGTAATATTTAAGTTTGCTATAAATATATTTAGAGTATTTTGGAGGGTAGCCACCTATATGAGTCATCCATATTGTAATTCCCCCACATTCGAAAAGTAATTCTTTAGGGTATCTGGCTCTTAATTGGTGTCCGTCAATATTGCCAAAAACAGCACGAAATTTTTTAAATTCCTCTAATTTATCAGCTGTTTCAACATTGCCAATATCACCAGCATGCCATATTTGGTCGCAATCTTCAAAGTATTTGAAAACGCCTTTATCTAGGTGACTGTGTGTATCTGACATTAAACCAATTCTCATGATAATCAACTTTTGGTCTGTTCATTTTGATTGTCTGAAAAAGTAATGGTCTCTTTAACTTCATTTCCTGATTTTTTTAGCCTTATACGTTGAAATCCACTAAAAAGAAGTCCAAACATCATAAGTATACACCCAGACCATACTAATTGGATGCCCGGGAAAATCAGTGCTTGTATAATCACATATTCTCTTTTAGGTTCTTTATCTTTGTATTCAAATACAACTTTCCCCTCAGCAGGAAGGATAGCTGAGAGTTTGAATTCCAATCCTAGTTTGGGCATTTCAGTAGGTAAACTAAACTGTTTGTTACCACGTATAAAGTAAAGTACTCTTGCTTCCCATTCCTTGTTACTGTTAATGTCTTTGATTTTTAAAATTGCGGTAACAGGTATATCACCTTCCTGAAATTCATAATCCTTGTGTTTGTATGTACGAACATCATTTTTGTTGTATATAACATAATAACGATTAGTATAAAATGTATCTCCTAGCGCTATGTGTTTGGCAATCCATGAATTTGTATCCTGTTTGGTTTCTGATTCAGGGTCTTCAAATGCCCAATGAGGGACAGCAAGTGTAAAGACATCCTCATGTATGTAATGTTTGGTATCAGGATTGGCAGCAC
Source organism: Saprospiraceae bacterium (assembly GCA_022448945.1). GTDB lineage: Bacteria > Bacteroidota > Bacteroidia > Chitinophagales > Saprospiraceae > Aureispira. Next base: position 16,383 of record JAKVCV010000024.1, on the reverse strand, counting down.
GGAACTTAAGTTTGCCATTTTCTAGAGTGTCTCGTAGTACATTGGGTGTGGTTGTGAATTGATCTGTAATATTGCCTTGTTCATCTTTTCGAACAAAATTAAGCGCATAATATTGTGCATTCCCTTCTCCCCAGGTATTGGTATAACTTACAGAATAACCTTTAGAAAGTTCAATCGTTTGGCCAAAGGGGACAAGAATGTTTTTATTAGTCTGTTTGTTTAAATCACCTAAAAGACCATCAAGCTCTTTAGATGCAAAAGGATCTGATAATGCATGTTTCAAGGCACCTGAAAAAACTACACCTATAAGCATAAGTCCAAATCCAACATGTGAAAATACAGATCCTGCCAGTTTTAGATTCCCCTTAATAATACGCACTAAATAAATTGAATTTGCCAGAACAGAAAAAAGTCCACAACCAACTAGTAACCAATATTGCCATGCTTGAATGCCACTTATGTACATTAAAGGTATGGTAAATATCATTGATAATACTAGAGACAAAAGAATTGGATTTTTGAATTTTGATATGTCCGAGGGTATAAATTTATCTTTTTTATAAGTTAGATATTGGACTGTGCCTGATAACAAAGCTACTAATATGCCTATCCATAATTGAAAGTTATTATGATGAGTAACTACATCATCTGGCGGAGCAATATTATTTCCATCAAGAATGGTAAAAAAATTAAAAAATGAGCCCAGGATAAAAATATCTTCAAAATTCCTCGTCAGACCAACACACCAGTCAATAATTGTATTAAAGGGTTCTATTGAAGTTAGTGCATTTATAACAGGAATAGAAGTAGTTACGGTGATCAAACCAGAAGAAAATAACAAAACCAATGCACCTACGAAAATCCAGAATTCTCTGGAATAACCACTCTCTTCTTTTTTTGGTGCAGGAATTTCTTTGCTTCTATATTTATATAATGCAATGCCTAAAAACGATATTACTCCCATAAATAATATCAATTGCCATTCCAGTCCCATTTCTGTAAAGGCATGTACAGAAGTTTCTCCTAAAATCCCACTCCGGGTCAAGAATGTAGAATATATTATTAAGAAGAATGTCAGAATATAAAATATATAGCTACTTTTTATAGAATATCCTGTAGCCCGTGCTACTAATGTAGTATGGATACCAGCTATAAGTGTTATCCATGGTACTAGTGAAGCATTTTCTACTGGGTCCCATGCCCAATAGCCACCAAAACTAAGGGCTTCATAGGCCCAAACACCACCCATGAAAATTCCTGTACCCAGAATAGCTGCAGAACATAACGCCCATTTTAATGCTGGTTCCATCCATCCTCTATGGTCTTTATTCCACAACCCTGCAATAGCATAAGCAAATGGGACGATTGTTGTTGCAAAGCCTAAAAAGAGGGTAGGTGGGTGGATAGTCATCCAATAGTTTTGTAAAAGAGGATTTAGTCCTGTGCCCTCTATTGAAGTTAAATAGTTGGCAGTATTAAAGATAGGTGCAAAATGCACATCCCGTAATAACATGAAAGGACTACCTCCAATTCGAACTTCGCCAAGGTGATAGCAGCCAGAAAAAATCAGTATTAATAAAATTAAGGTAGGAATTATAGCTCCAAACTTGAAAAAAAGCTTAAGATTAGTTGGGCCTTTAAAAATCAATAAAGAAAAAAGAGTTGTTAATATTAACCATACAAATCCGCTACGTCCGTAAATATTACCCAAAAATGAAAAACTTGTATTGTTTGGGTCACCTCCATCAAAAAACAAACCCAAAATAAAAAAAACGAAAAAAATCTGAGCAAAGGAAAGTACAGCCATAACACCATATTCCCATTTCCCAGCAATTTTAATAAGAATAAATCCAAGGATAGAATGCCAAAACATCCACAAAAGAAAACTACCTTCTTGTCCTTCCCAAAAGGCGGCAAAAGTATATCTGAACGGCAAGCTATTCGATACATGGCTCCACACGTAATCATATTCATAATACTTCATTATCATCATATAAAAAATTAAAATAATGATAATGATTATTGAAAACCCATGGATTAAGAATCCTGTCCGTCCGATTTTTAGCCAATTGGATTTTAAAATTGGAGTAGACTCATTATTGCCAAGACTGTAACTAATGCAAGACATTATAGCTGAACAAAAAGCCAAAAATATCAAGAATTGCCCCAGTTGCCCTATCCAAAGATGTTCTCCTATATATTCTATCATTTTTGTATTCAATTAAAACTGAATAAGACAGTAAACTTAAATTAGATATTATTCAAAGATTAGATTTTTATTCTGTAATTTTTCATCCTGATATTTGGAAGGGCATTTAAGAAGGATCTCATGGGCCACAAAAACTTCGTCATTTATTTTTCCTGTAAGAACAATTTGTTCAGAACGTTCAAATTCAGCAGGTTTCTCTTTTTGACAAATTACTCTTAGTTCTTTTCCTTTTTTATCTTTCATATAAAATGAAAAAGAATTGGCATCTAATTCCGGATTGTAATTGATTTCTTTATCAATAGAGAGATGTCCGACAATTTGATGTGTTCTTTCAGGATATTCCATTGCAGTAGCAAAATCAACATAGGTGCTCGCATCTCCTGCAATGATCATTAATGAACTAATTGCAATTGCAATTGCAAATAATCCAATTATATGCGTTTTTTTCATGATTTTTGTATATCAAATATTCTTTGATTCTATTTAATCGTAATTTGAAACTCAAAAATACAAAAATTTACTTAGAGAATCTTTAATCAAACTATAAACCTTTTATTAAGGTTATTATATTCTATGCAAAAAATTATAGAATGCTTCTTTTTTGTTTTTTTGGCAATTAATTCATTAGCACAAACTGTATTGGCTATTGGCGAAGTTGGTGCAGAAGAGGCTGTAGAAGTGATTGTTTATAATGATGTTTTTGTTGTTGGTGGCACTTATCAACAACAATTAGGTAATGACGTTTGTAAGGGCAATAGTGATGTCTTTCTACAGCAATATGATGTTTATGGGCAATTAAATTGGCAATATGTATTTGGTGGCAACAATAATGAGTTGCTTAAGGCACTAACTTGTGCATCAGATGGTAGCATATACAGTGCATCTGTTTTTAGTGATAGTTTGTTTTATACAAATTCTGATACTATAGTTTATAGTTTACAGCAGGCTGTTATTATTAATAAACATGATCAACAAGGTGATCTTATATGGGCAAAATGTTTAAATGCCCAATCTCTTGTCAATGTTGAAGATATTGTTTGTGATTTGAATGATAATATTTATATAACAGGATCTTTTCAGGATACTTTTATGTTAGATAGTACACTTCAATTGAATGGCACTTCCAAAAATGATGTCTTTTTGATAAAAATTGATAAAGGTGGGACGATATTATGGGCCCGACAGTCAACTTTTGCAGAAGAAGCTGAAGGAACGGCATTAGCAATTGATAGTTTAAATAATGTATATCTTGGGGGCAATTTTAAAGGAGATTTTTCTATGATGCAGGATAGTTTTCAGGCCCATTGGGTATATCCTGATATTTTTCTTTGTAAGGTAGACTCAATCGGAAATTTTTTGTGGCAGAAGCATTTTGGTGGGGCTTACGATAATAATTGTAAGGAAATAAAATGGGTGCATGACTATCTTTATCTTGGGGGCAATTTTAAAGGATCATTAAATATAGATTCAATAGAGTTAGCTACGGCTTACAGAGATTGGGATGCATTCATTACAAAATTAGATCTTAATGGGGATGTTCTTTGGGCCTCACAAAGTCAAACTGAATCTGATTGTTTTTTAGAGGATTTTTGTGTTACAGAGAACTATTTAATTATATGTGGCAGTTTTAATGATTATTTTTTGTGGGAAAATTTACAGGTTCAGTCCTCAAGTTCTTCTGATGCGTTTCAATTGATTATGAATGATGCTGGACAAGAATTTCAGGTAAATAATTGGTCGGGAAATGGTTTTGATTTGGCTAAGGCAATTGATTGTCATCGTAATGGGTCTGTTATTACAGTTGGTGCATTCCAGAACGATATTAATTTTATCGATACTAATTTAATTGCACAGGGTTTTTCAGATGCTTTTATTAGTATTCAGGATCCAATTTCTGTTCCTTATAATGTTATTGGAATGACTTCTTTTATGCCACAACTGAAAATTTTTCCTAATCCAGCAAGTCATTTGCTTTATCTTGTATGCCAAAATGGAGATATCAATCATTGGATTGTATATAATACTATGGGTCAAATAGTTCTAAAGGGTAAAGGGAGTGAAGTGTTTCTTGGGAATCTTAATAATGAAGCATATTTATTGCAGGTTTTCACATCTCAAGGAATTATAATGTCTAAATTTGTTATAAAAGAATAAAGACCGATTTGACGTTTTTCATATGTTATATCATAGTGATATGATAAAAGAATGCATAATTTATACTTTTGGTAGAACTTTATAGGATTAGAATTAACGTTTTTTATGTTGAGTTTTAATATATAAACCTAAGAAAATATAATAGTTTCAATGTCATTATATAATTTGATTACATTATTTTTACTATAATTAAACTTATTATCAGTATGTAATTAATGTTATCATTGATTAATGTAAAAACTATATCAGTTGAAGTAACATAATTTTTCATAAGAGGTGTTTAAGGAATTGGACTGAAACTTCAAATTGTGATATATAAATGATGAGTTTGAAAAATTCTTGAAAATAAATAATTAGTTGAAAGAAAAAGTACAGACATATGCTGATTGGCCGTTGGCTAAAAGAATATTAGGATTGGCTAGGCCTTACCGAAGTGTTTTGTTATTATCTGGTTTTTTGGCTGTAGTTCTTGCTCCGGTATCAATTTTAAGACCTTATCTTGTTCAGCGGGCTGTAGATGATTGTATTATAAGTAATAATGGCGATGGTTTATTTTTTATGATTAGTCTGCTTTTTGGAGCTTTAATTATTCAGGGAGTATTGTACTATGTTTTTTCTTATTCTACCAGTTGGTTGGGGCAATCTGTAATTAGAGACCTTAGAGTAAGGGTTTTTAATCATATTAATAGATTGCGATTGTCATATTTTGATGCTACGCCTATAGGAACTTCTACTACTCGAACAATAAATGATATAGAAACTATAAACACAGTTTTTTCACAGGGATTTATTACAATTATTGCAGATTTACTGACTTTAATTGTTGTCTTGTCAGTTATGTTTATAACCAGTTGGAAACTTACCTTAATTTGTTTGATTACACTTCCTTTTTTGATTATAGCTACATATCTTTTTAAAGAAGCTGTTAAGAAATCCTATGAAATAGTTCGAACCCAGGTCTCTTTGATGAATGCATTTTTGCAGGAAAGAATCACTGGGATGCGAATTGTGCAAACATTTAATGCAGAAGAAAAGGAGTTGGAGAACTTCAAAATTATAAATAATAAATATGCTCAGGCCAATATAAATTCAATCTTTTATTATGCAATTTTTTTTCCTGTCGTAGAATTACTTTCAGCGATCTCATTAGGTTTGATGGTTTGGTATGGAGCGAAGGGTGTAATAATTGGAGAAGTAACTCTAGGTGTTTTGATAGCATTTCCATTATATCTTGGAATGTTGTTCAGGCCAATTCGTATTTTAGCTGATAAATTTAACACCCTACAAATGGGATTTATTGTTGCAAAAAGAATTTTTTCAGTTTTAGATGATGAGAGTATTATTCAAAATAATGGAACATTGTCACTTGCATCTATTAAAGGCGATATATGTTTTGAAGATGTATATTTTTCATATCAACAGGACCAATCGGCTGACCAAATAAGAAATTGGATTCTCAATGGTATAAGCTTTTCTATAGATGCAGGTGAAACTTTGGCAATAGTTGGTTCTACAGGTGCTGGAAAAACTACAATTATTAACATTCTTAATCGCTTTTATAAAATTCACAAAGGTCAGATAACAATTGATGGGAATGCCCTTGATAGTTTTGAACTTTTTGCACTTCGTAGGTCAATTGCTGTAGTTTTGCAGGACGTCTTTTTGTTCTCAGGATCTGTACTAGATAATATTACACTTAAAGCCCCTCAGATTTCCAGAAAACAAGTTATTGAATCGTCGAAGCTTATCGGTGCGCACGAATTTATTTTAAAGCTCCCAGGCGGCTATGATTATGAGGTAATGGAACGTGGCGCTACGCTCTCTATGGGGCAACGTCAGTTAATCTCTTTTGTGCGCGCTTTGGTATTTGACCCAGATATTCTTATTCTTGATGAAGCAACTTCTTCTATAGATCCCGAAACAGAAAGTGTTATACAGTATGCAATAGAAAAATTGATTGCCAAGCGGACTTCAATTATCATTGCTCATAGATTATCTACTATTCAAAATGCAGACAAGATCATGGTTCTTGAGAGTGGAAATATCACAGAATTTGGAGCTCATACAGAGTTGATGAAAGTAGAAAATGGGCACTATAAAGATCTTGTTCAAACAGCTTATAACCTTAATGGTTATAATGAAGTATAGGTCTGTTCTAACGATCGCTTATTTTATTTTTTAATTAAAGTGTATTCCGGAGTTTGAAATAAATAATTATTCAAATTAGTAGTTGTTGGGATGAGGATATAGTTGGCTTCTTTAATATTTTTTTGAACAGAATTGCGATCAGTAAACAACCTCAGGGCTCTGGGTTTATTAAAAATAATAATTGAATTTTCAGGTAAATTTTTCCGAATGAAATGATAGATTCTTTGCATGTCTTTTGACTGCGCTTTATTGCTATCTTGATTCCAATAATAATAACTTACTGAACAACTTTGAATTAGATTGCTTGCTATTATTATTGTTATTGTAAAATTAATAAGGGTTTTTTGTTTTAATAATACCTTTATGCCCACTAACATATAAAATAATAAAAATGGCCATAAAGGGAACATAAAACGCATACCCTGAAAACTAACCCAAGTAAAATATAAACCTAGTGTAAGGCTTACATAAATTAAAATATAATTTATTCTAGTTGTTTGTTTGAGGATGCCAATTATAATAACAATAGTAATTATAGCTGAAATTATCCATTTAAAAATATTTGGAAGCCCAAGAAAAATTACAAAATAATTGCCAGTCAAAAGCCAATAATAATATAAGTTGTTTTTTACGATATCAAAAGAAGAATCAAAAAATAATTCAAATTGTTTTTCGTCAGTAGAAGGGGTCCAATAATAGAGGATTATGGAGCCTAAAATAAAAACCAAATATGGAATTAAGGAAGTTTTAAATGTTAATAATTTTTTTTTCTGGTACAAAGAGATTTGAAAAAATAGTAAGCAGGGCAGTAGTATAATACCAATGTCTCTAATACAGTACGTAAAAAAAAGTAAACAACCTAATGAAAACGATTTCACAACAGTCGTTCGCTCATGTTTTTGAATGGAGTATATACTTAAAAGGCTAAAGAAAAAAAAGGGTAGATCAGATAATACATTATCTGAAAAACGTAAGAAATGATAATTGAATCCTATTAACATTGTAATTGCCAAAGGAATATTTTTTTCAGGAGTTAGCTTTTTGAAGATCAGGTATATTAAAGGTAGGGAAGCAACAAAAAACAAAAGACAATAGACCTTCATGATATATAAGTTAAGGCCAAAAATCAAATATACAGGTAACAACAATATTGGGAACCCTAAAGGATATAAATAGGGACCTGTGTGCGCATAGGAATTGTCCATTGAGAAACGGTTCGTATGATATAGTTCGTATATGTTTCCATTTAGTAGAGCTTTACACTGACTAATATAAAGAGCAAAATCATCAGACCAATTATGACCCTGATCGATACAAAGAAAGCTCAATATAAGCGCTATGATAAGAGTTATAGTTAGGATATGTTTTTCAGACAGATTTTTTAGTGGTCCCATAAAACGGATGTTAGTATGGTATGTATCTATTGATTTGATATAAAAAACATGCTTAGTGTAGTAGTTAAAAGTAATGCTTTTGTATAATAAAAAGAAGGTTATTTGTTGATTTTTGTTATTTCAAGACAAACGAGAATAATCGATTATATAAAACTTTTTTTATATTTTATGTGTCTTGAAACTTATACAATGCAAAATTCGGAGGATCATGAGATAATTAATTTAATACTGTGTACCTTTATGTTAACGCTCGCAGAATTTTTAAATTATAAAATAAATAAATTACACTTTTTTCAGGAAAGTATATTTAAATAAAAACTAAAAAGAGTATATATAATATCCAATAAATTAAACTCGTTTGAAAGGAATAGTTACAAAATCAACTGGGAAATGGTACATCGTCAAATTGGAAGACGAAAGGTTGATTAGATGTAGGATTAAAGGAAAATTTAGATTGGGTAAATTAAAGTTGACTAATCCAATTGCTGTTGGTGATCTCGTTTTTGTTAATCTTGAAAAAGGACTTGAAACAGGAATGATTTCAAAATTGTACCCAAGATCGAATTATGTACTTAGGCAATCAACAAGGCGTAAGCATTTTATGCATTTGATTGCAGCAAATATTGATCAGGCATTTATTATAGTTACTATACGTGAACCTATGTTAAAACCTGGATTTATAGATCGTTTCTTGCTTTCAACGGAATCTCATAATATACCTACCTATATAATTGTTAATAAAGCAGATATCTATAGTGAAGATGATATGAATATACAAAAAGGTCTTGCATCTCTTTATGAAGAAGTCGGATATAAGACTATTTTGGTTTCTGCACTTGATGGTGAAGGAATTGAGAATTTGAAATCACTTCTTAAAGATAAGACTACTTTGCTTTCGGGACACTCTGGCGTTGGTAAATCATCTTTAATCAATGCAATACAAAATGGGTTAGAAATAGAAACCAGGCAAGTTTCTGAATACTCTGGGAAAGGAATTCATACTACAACTTTTTCCCAAATGTATGAATTAGATAATGGAGGGAATATTATTGATACACCAGGCATCAAAGAAATGGGTTTTATAAATATGAACCCAATGGATGTTGCGCATAATTTTCGAGAAATATTTGATAGGTCAGAGCATTGTAAATATGGGAACTGTATGCACATAAATGAACCTCAATGTGCGGTTAAAGAATCAGTGGAATCTGGTTCAATCAATATCTTACGTTATCAAAGTTACTTGTCAATTCTTGAAGATATTATGGAACAAAATTCATGGGAAAGAGAGACAGATTGGTGATTTTTCGTTTAATTCTGAAAAAATAAATAAAAAAAATGCTTTATGGCATTAATTTCGTAATTTGATATTTACAAAGAAGCAAACAAAGCTAATTTGAAGACATTACATAATCATATTAGTAAAAAGATCCGATTATTTAATAATTCACAATTTATAATTCACAACAGATGAAATTAGAAAAAGTAAAAATAAAGTTAGATAAAGTCAATCGTTTCTTTGCTTATTTAGAAAGCAACAAAGAACTTGTTTCAAGAGTGGATCACGATATCTTTTTAGAAGCTATACGTAATTTATATGATGTCTGCTTTGATGATGTTTCAGAAAATCAGGAAGTGCTAAGTGTTACTAAAGATGAAAACATATCACCAGATACAAAACAAGGAATTCTGGTCGATGAAAAAAATAAAAATATAGGAAAACCTGTAAAGCAAAATGTTTTATCTGAAGAAATAAAATCTTCAAACAACACTAAAACTGTATCTGATATTGTTGAAAGTGATAATATGCCTGATCATATTTACTCGAACAAAGTCATTGGTGAAAAAGTTGTTAAAGAAAAAACAACCGTTGAAAAATCTCTACCTGAAAAGTTCAATAATGATTTCGATGAACTATTTGTTTTTAAAGCAGCAGCAGACCTGTCTCAGAAACTTAGTGATGCCCCTATTAAAGATTTGAATAAAGCATTGGGGTTAAATGAAAAATTTCTTTATATCAATGAATTATTTAGTGGAGACGTTGATAAATTTCAATCGTCGATAAAAATTCTTAATGAAGGCAATAGTTTTTTGGATGCTAGGGTACATATAGAGTCTGCGCTTATCGAACAACATCAATGGATGAAAAAAACAAAAAAACCAGTTGCAAAAGAATTTGTAAAACTTGTTAGACGTAGATATTTATAAGTATTTGTTTTTAGAATATATTCTCTTTTCTTATTAATTTTTACCCTATCTCATTTTTTGTGAATTCATGCTAAATAAATTACTTTGGAAAAATAAAAATCGTTGGCAGTCTATCGGTGCTTCTGCAGGCATCTTTATTGGTCTTTTTTTGTTGCTTTTTGCCGTTCAGGTTTATCTTGATATTCAGATTCTTACCAAAGGGGCTAGAGACAACAACTTTTTGGTTATCAATAAGATTTTTGAAAAAAATTATGGTAAACCATTAGAGTTTTCTGATGAAGAATTTCAGGAGATTCAAAAACAGCCATTCTTTAAGAAAGTTGATGCCTTTGAATCCAACAAATATAAAGTATCTTTATCTAGTAGAGCAATGGGTTTCACGACTCTTCTTTTTTTTCAATCACTTCCTCATTCATTTTTGTCGGTAGATTCAGTTTTGTTTCAATGGCATCCCGGCGATAGAATTCCAATAGTACTCTCAAGTGATTATTTAGCTTTGTATAATTTTGGTTTTGCTCCGAGTCAGGGATTACCCAAGTTTTCAGCTAGCTCTATTCGTTTAGTTGATTTCAAAATTACAGTAACCGGCAATGGGAAGATAGAATATTTTGATGCTTATGTGTGTGGATTTACGCCAAATGTAAATTCTATTCTGACACCAAAGTCTTTTATGAAATATGCCAATGATAAATTTGGTGATGGTACAGCAACTAAACTTCCAACTCAAGTTATTGCTTCTACTGACAACCCATATAGTGTTAGTTTAGAGAAATTTTTGGAAGAAAACAACTATGAAATCTCTCGGGGAGGGTTGATAGGTGGAGAACTTAAAACCACCTTATTTTTACTCGTTTTTTTGATAATCATTATTGGTTTTATTATAGTTAGTTTGTCTATGTTGGTTTTTGCCCTTAATTTTCAAGTGCTTATTGCTCAACTTAGTAATGATATTAAGCTGCTTTTAGAACTTGGTTATCATATAAACAAAATAGCGCAGGTGCTTGCCAGAAATTTGTTGTTTCTTTTTGGAGTAGTGGTAATTGCAGTTTTTATGTTTCTTATTCCTATTAAGTATGTTATTGCTAAGCAAATTGAAGAACAAGGATATAATTTGAGTTATAATTTAGATCCAATTGTATGGTTGGCAGGAGTTCTTTTCTCTATATTATTTATTTGGGTAAATGTTGCCTCTATCCGTAGAAATGTTCAACAACTTGCTTGAGGTACATAGGTGCTAATCATATAGGGGTTTATAATTTTCTACTAAAATAAAACTATTGTCTTTTTCCTTTTTAAATTTTCATATTTTCCATCATTTTGCTTAGAGACTATAATTGATAGTAATTATAAGATCAAAAAAAAAGGTTTGTCAAACTTTCGTTTAACAAACCTTATAATCACCAAAAATCAATCAATTAATTCGTAATACATTAGATGTTTATTCCGTCGAATTGACAACATCTAATATCTAATGTATTACAACGACAGCCCAAAGCTAATAAAATTATATAAAACACCAAAACTATTATTGAAAAAATAGTTTAATTTTTTCAATTTTATTTAGAACCAACCAGCTATTGATATCTTGACCTAAAAGAAATTAATCGATTAGCTTTAGATATTAGTTATATAATTTTAAATAATTGAATCGCTTATAATACAGTACTTGAATGTATGATATAGAAATTATATTTTAGTTCTATTTTTTCTATGGCATTACTTTAATGTAAACTTTTATTGCTTTGTATTATTCTATTGGAATCATTAGCCAGCTGAATTTGCTTTTGTTTAAGACATGTTCTAATAAAAGCTCTGTATCATTAATACTGATTATTTTATAATCATTGAAGCCTTTGACAGACATAAATTGAATAGAGTCGTTTTTTATGTTATAGTTAAATATCCGATCATTTCCACTCATTTCAATCTTGAAGACATTAGTCATTTCTAATACTTTTTTATTTTTTTCTACTCCTTTTTTGGTAGTGATTTTTTTTATTTTCCTTTTTTTAAGAACTGAAAATTCCATTGTAACAACTCCTATGTTCGTACTGTCTAGGTTTATCTCTTTGCCATCCACCAAGACTTTTTTACATCGCCATTTATTTACTTTGGCCAATGTTTCATTCATTTTTTTATCTTCTTTATCTTGAGCATAAGATTCATTAAAACCCAAAAAGGAAATCATTAATAATACAATAATATTAATTTTTGGTGTTTTATACATGTTTAATAGTTTGATATAGTTTAGCATTAAATTTATCTTTTATTTGTGTAAATACCATGATAATGTTTTATTACTCAAGACCAATGTGTCTTTTGATAACTTTACAATTTTCATGTTAGGGAATTTAGGTTTTTGAGGGTATTTTATACTATCTCCTTCAATTTTATATTCAACAGATTCGGCAGGAGGGGCAGGTTCTGTATTAAGTGTCTTTATTCGATTTCCTTCTTTAGTAAATTCATATTCAGGATTGCCCATGTATTCTCCTAGCATTACCCTGCCATCATTAAATCTAAAAGCAGTGACTTTCCATAGTCCAAATAATAAATTGATGTCAGTACTTCTATTTTGGATTTTTTCAATTTTTGAGCTCTTACATCCTATGAAAAACAAAATAAGTAAAATCGTTAAAATACTTGTTTTCATGTTATGATTATATCTTTGATTTAGCCTTTTTGACAAGAACGGAATTTTTTTAATAACTTATTCAAAATTCATTATTTTTATATTGAATTTTTGAGCCGTCTTTTTTCGTTTATTCAATTAGTAAATCAGACTTTTTTAAAGCTCAAAATTGTCTTTTCAATAATAGAACAGCATTCATCTAGTTGAGACTTTGTCATTACCAATGGTGGCGCAAAACGAATAATATTGCCATGAGTAGGTTTAGCAAGCAAACTATTTTTAGATAGAGCAATACAAATATCCATTGCTGTAGATGATTCCGGGCTGTCATTTATAAGAATAGCATTTAATAAACCCTTGCCTCTTACTTTCAAAACTAAATCTGATTTTTCGGCTAATGTATTCATTCTTTTACGGAATATTACTCCAAGGTCAAAGGCATTCACTGCTAGTTGTTCTTCAGAAACAATCTTTAATGCTTCCATTGCAACTGCACATGCCATTGGGTTTCCACCATAAGTAGAGCCATGTTGCCCTGGTTTTATAACTTCCATTATTTCATCATTTGCTAATACTGCTGCGACAGGGTACATGCCACCAGAAAGTGCTTTACCTAAAATTAAAATGTCAGGTTTAACATTTTCATATTCACAAGCTAACATTCTTCCTGTTCTAGCAATCCCAGTTTGAATCTCATCGCCAATAAATAAAACATTGTGTTGTTTACACATTTTATATGCTTCCAACAGAAAGCCTTCATCTGGAACATTAACACCAGCTTCACCCTGAATTGGTTCTACCAAAAACCCTGCAATAGTTTTTGATTCAGTTTCTAGTACACTCTTTAAGGCTTCGATATTATTATATGGTATAGATATAAATCCTGGAGTGTAAGGCCCAAAATTCCCTCTGGCATCTGGATCACTAGAAAAAGAGATGATGGTAACAGTTCTGCCATGAAAATTCTGGCCACAAACTATAATTTTAGCTTCATTTACGGCTATACCTTTTTTTTCATACCCCCATTTTCTACATATTTTTATAGCTGTCTCAACACCTTCTGCACCGGTATTCATAGGTAAAACCTTATCATAGCCAAAATATTCAGTTACATACTTTTCATATACTCCCAGTTGATCATTGTAAAAAGCTCTTGAAGTCAGATTTAAGGTTGCAGCTTGTGTTTTAATTGCTTCAACTAACCTAGGGTGGCAATGGCCTTGGTTGACAGCAGAATATGCAGATAAGAAATCAAAATATTTTTTTCCTTCAACATCCCAAACATAAACGCCTTCGCCTTTTGCCAATACAACACCAAGTGGATGATAATTGTGTGCACCATATTTGTTTTCCAGCTCCATTAATTCTGCAGAACTCAGTTTTTTTGTTGTTGTTTCCATCTATGTTTTATTTTAAATGAGCTATTTTAATAAGAAATAAGTCAAATTTTACCATACTGTAAATCTTATCTGTAAATTTACTACATACTATATAATTAATGATTAAAGATAATGTGTTAAAAAATTAATAATCAATTAATTACAATTAAACTAATAGTTTTCGAATTCTAAAATGACAAAAGTAAGGAAAAATTGAGACTATACCGAAATTTAGTAGCTGCGTCTATCAACGCATTACAAAAAATATTTTCGCAAAACAAGTTGGCTGATCAGGTAGTACAGTCAACTTTGCGTTCAAATAAGAAGTGGGGCTCCAAAGACAGACGATTTCTCGCAGCGACAATTTATAATGCTGTGCGTTGGTATCGTCTTTATTATGAAGTTTATGGTAAAGAACCCAAAACTACAAATCATTGGTGGCATATATTAGGTATAATGTGGTTGATCGAAGGAAATGAATTGCCTCCATGGGAAGAATTTGCTGAATTGGACAATAAACATATTGAAAACCGATATCGGGAAATATCTAAAATCCGAAAAATAAAAGAAGCGATTCCTGATTGGTTAGATGAGTTGGGTCTTTATGAATTAGGAGATCGATGGGAGGAGTGTATAAAAGCCTTAAATAAAACTGCACAATTAGTGCTAAGGGCGAATACTTTAAAAACGTCACGCATGGGTTTTGTAAATGAACTAAAAAGCAAAGGTATATATACTCAATTGCTAGATATTCCCGCTGGTGTCGTAGTTCCAGAACGCAGAAAATTGACAAATATGCCAAGTTATGAAAGAGGATACTTTGAAATTCAGGATGCATCTTCACAAAAGGTAGCACCATTTTTAGAAGTAGAAAAAGGCATGTATGTCGTAGATGCTTGTGCAGGTGCAGGTGGTAAGAGTTTACATATTGCTGCTTTAATGGAAAACAGAGGACGTATTCTTTCATTAGATGTAGATAATGATAGGTTATGCCAACTTAAAAAACGTGCAAAAAGAGCAGCTGTAACTATCTTGAAAACTCAATTAATAAAAAGTAAAAAAAGTATTCTTCAGTTACATGATTTAGCTGATAGATTGTTGTTGGATGTTCCGTGTTCAGGTTTGGGAACATTAAGGAGGAGTCCACATATTAAATGGAGGCTTACACCAAAACTATTAAAAAAAACACTAAGCAAACAACAACAAATATTGCAGGATTATGCCCCGATTTGTAAACAAGGTGGTAAAATTGTTTATGCAACCTGTAGTATATTACCATGTGAAAATCATGAACAAATTAAAACCTTCCTTAATAGTTCGGTAGGAGCAGGATTCACACTTGTTAGGGAACAAGTGATCTTGCCACAAGAAGAAGGTTTTGATGGGTTTTATATGGCTTTAATGGAACGAAAAGCTACTTCTTTAGGATCATGGGATTAGTTGTATAAATAATGTTTATAGATTGAAAATCGCAAAATCTAATTGTTTCCCTTAGATTTTTTTTTCATCAATCCATTAAAGTTATTTTTCTTGAATAATATAACTATCTTGGATTTTATTGATTAAATCATACAAAGTTAAAATGCCTTAAGTCATGATAAAGATTTTATTTGTTTTTCTATCACTTTGCTTTATAGCTTTTACATGGACTAGTTGTGAAAAGGAGCCTCCTGCTCCTGAAGCTACATCTTTGTTATATGTATATGGAAATAACCAAAGTGCCTATATTACCCAACAACTTTCTGATTCATTAGTTGTTATGGTAAAGGATAATAAAGGCGAGGCATTTCCTGGAGTAGAAATATCATTCCAGGTTGATAGTAATACTTTTGGGACACTTAGTAGTAATTTAGTAACTACTGATAATTTGGGCAAAGCTTTTGTCCATTGGACATTAGGAAGTCATATAGGTAATCAAACTGTTACTGCATATGCTGATAGTCTGACTGGAAGTCCAATTGTCTTTACTGCAGAAGGATTTGCATGGATGCAGGATAATCGAGATGGTAAAATTTATAGAACTGTAACCATATCCACTCAAAGATGGTTGGCAGAAAACCTTGATTACAATACTAGTGGTTCCTGGGGAAATCCTAATAACCCAACTTCTGTATATGGACGTTTATACGATTGGGCTACTGCAAATATAGTTTGTCCTCCTGGCTGGCACCTGCCGAGTGATGCTGAATGGATAATTTTGGAAACAGCAATAGGTGGGTCAAATGTAGGAACTCATTTAAAATCCAATTCGGATTGGAA
>JAKVCV010000023.1 GCA_022448945.1 Saprospiraceae bacterium | reverse complement strand
GAAGCAAAGGCAGAACCAGATGTTTGAAATCTGAGGCTATGATTTGTGTTATTTAAGTTAATATATGAATGATATGATGGATCATCTAAAGAAAACAAAAAGCGGCCACCATTTAAATGTAGTTCTGCAATTGGAGATGAAGTTCCAATTCCCACATTACCGGAATTTGCATTATGAATATTATTACCTGAAACACTCCAATCACCATCATCACCTGATTGCAAAGCATAAGGAACACTCATAAAGGTTGTTGTGCCCATATCTATATAAGTTCCTCCTCCATCATCTATCTCTACTTTTAAGTAATGGGTAGTAGCCCCCCAGTCAACAGCATCAAATGTTGCGACTGAACCAGATCCTGTCGAAGTTCCCTGACCTATAATCGCTGTAAACAAACCATAATCATTGGTCGATACAGCATGCGTTTCTTGCCAACTTACTGTGCCAGTCGCACTTCCTGATAAAATAGAAAGTTGAACAATTAAAGATTGGTTGGTAATTTCATTACCCGTAGCATCTCTTGCTACGGCCTGGTAATTAATTCCTTGTGGAACTGTTTGTGCAAATATTGTTGCGCTAAACAGTAAGAGACTTAAAATGGATAATGTCTTTTTCATGTGAATTATATTTTAGTTTCTAAATGGATATCCTATTTTTTATTTTTGGATTTTACTCCCAGACTATTTTTGTGGTTTTTTCATATCCCTCTATGTCAATAAAGTATACATTAGTGCCAGACAAGTTTGCTTTCTCGATGTTACAGAATTGTTTTCCTTTTTGGAGTGTTGAAGAGAAAATTGTTTGTCCCAATACATTGTATATGTTTATAGCTGTATTTTTTTCCAGCACTTTTGAAAATGAAACACATAGATTATCAAAACATCGATATGCTTCGAATTTAGTTTCATCTTCAATTTTATCAGTATTGACAAGGGTTGATAATAAAGTAATAATAAATCTGTCATTGCCCTCAACCGGATTTCCGATATAGCTATAGTCTCCCTTAGTAAGATCATGAGAAACGGACAACAACAGATCTTGTAACATAATCTTAGAACCACTTGGGAAGTTAGAAATTTCTGTCAGTGATATTGTGTAATTACCTAATGTTGTTATTTCTGTATATAGCGGTATCGTATCTGTTAATCCAACCAATTCAGGTAACCCATTAATACTCATATTGGTATTACCTGTTTTTGTAGCAAATTGGAATGAATTATCTCCATCCAGATATAAT
Organism: Saprospiraceae bacterium; assembly: GCA_022448945.1. GTDB lineage: Bacteria > Bacteroidota > Bacteroidia > Chitinophagales > Saprospiraceae > Aureispira. Next base: position 53,400 of record JAKVCV010000023.1, on the reverse strand, counting down.
GCATCGTAGTTCTCGTCAATATCATCGGTTGCTTCATTGAAGAAGTAAACAACAGAAGTAATACGTTCAGACTGATGTTCCATTGCTAAACGGAATAATGGCAATGTGTGCTTAGTAAAGTTATCTACGGTGTCTGCAGGATCTGTTATGCGGATACTGTTATCAAAGGATATTGTATTAAAAGTACCTGCGTTTACCCAAAAACCCTGCATGATTGGAACATTGGCTGTTAATCCTGGAGGATTACTTAACCCTATAGGAGCAATAAAGCTATTATATGAACTGCCATTATATCTGTAGTAAACCGCTGGATTAGTATTAACACCCCATAAATCAGTCAAGTTTATGGGCGAGGGATAAGGATTTCCTATGATATTCCAGCCACCACCATTACCTGTATTGCTAATCGGAGTAGTAATGTTACCTGTATTTAATTCTCCGGTAAAGTCAAAAATATTATCATAACCAGAGCCAGAGCCAACATAAGCGTATTGGTAAAACCCTTCACCATTTGCCATAGGATGAGCAAGAGATCCTGGAGTTACCCACTGTCCTGATGTTTCGTCATAGTAAAAGGAATTAGCGTTTCCAGTTAAAAGCATATTGCAATCATCATTAATCTGTCCAATAGTAGCATTGTTCACTGGTGAAGCATAGTATATATTTGCATAAGGATTTCCCGCGTCAGGAATATACTGTTCAACTGTAAAATCACCACTTGTCAGACCTCCATCATCATGTACCAGACAAGTGCCTATGCTTGATGCTTGCAGTACTACGTTGTTGCCATTGGCTGCTATTGTTCCATTGGATAATTTTAAAAGTCTGCGAATATAGCTGTCTCCGTTTACTGAGATTGTCCCAGATGTTAACATGAACAGATTTTCTACTACTCCTATATTCATTAACCTTGATGATGTTCCAGTTATATTAAGGTCACCGGTAATTTCTCCATTATTGTTCAAATTACCATCAATGTTAACTAAAGCAGAAATAGCAAGATTTCCGCTCACATCAATATTGAGTGTTCTGTCTTCTAATAGATTAAAATTATGATTTGCATCAACATTATGCCTGATAGTAATATTTCCAGTTGAATCAGGTATGCATCCGCAATCCCAGGTGTTTATATTATTCCAGTTCCCATCTATAATAGATACGAATTCTGGTCTGCCCATTGTATAACATCCTGCTGCATGATCCTGACCATAACTCCTGCTATCATATCCCTGTCCTCCCGCACTAGATGCAGTATAAACAGATTCGTTAAGACTATTACATGAGCTAACATTGTTATTGCTGTAACCTGAGAGGCTGTCACCCTGATACATATATATTCTACCATTTGAATAACTATAGTTTTGCATGTCATAGCCAGACAAGGAGTCCCCCTGGTATAGTCCTCCTATAATTGATGTAGTATATATATTGTAGGAAGCACCTGAACCTGATCCGCCAGTTAGTGTATAATTAGTTTGGGATCTGATATAAGGGGTATAGAATAATAGTGTTATTAATAGATGTGTTATTTTCATTTTTAAATTTGTATTTGATTCCTATATTAACGGATTCCTCTTCCCCCAAAATGTTGGTGTAGACTTCGTCTATTATCTCTCTGACCAGCATATATTCTTGACGAGATAGTACCATAAAAACTATAATTATGATAACTACCCCCTCTTAAAGTTCTGGCACTAACTGAGCTATTTGTTTGAGCTGCTGTTTCATAAGGCCATCCCTGATTAGCAAATCCAGCATTTGCACCTACTGTCAAAACACCATCTCCAACATTGCCATTATAGCCAGATGCATACGTGCAGGTGGTAATCACTTGTTCAAATACATTTCCACTCATTTCAAGTACTCCGTAATAAGATGCCCCTGATGTCAATCTAGTGGATGTAGCATTTGCAGCGAAACCACATCTTAAAGGGCCTTTTATGCCAGTCCAACCATTAGAAGTCGTTCCATGATTCATTATTCCTCCTCCTGCGGTTATTGCATCTGTAACATATTCATTTGGGGTCCCATCAGCAGCTGCAACGGTACAATTTGTTAATATGCTAGAACCCCAGGCAAATTCCCATTGTACAGGATAGTCCGGTCCTCTGCAGGCTTTTTCGTACTGCATTTCCGTCATAGGCTTTAGTGCAGCCCAATCTAAATATGCTAGTAAATCCGTCCAATTTATAAAACCGGCAGCACGGTGTGGGGTTGTTGATACCAATACAGGATGAGCACCAGTATATCCAAATCTAAAATCGGCACTTGTAGTAGAAGTATGCAATGCGACATTTGAATATTGTGCTGTTGTAAGTGTATTTACGAAGTCAACGAATTGGCCTTGCGAAATTTCGTATTTCATACAATAAAATTCAGCATAACCTTTTGGAAACAACGGGTTTGACAGCGTGTTGGTATGAGGCTGATCAAAAACGTTTGTATATGAAAGGAAGTATAATTGCCCACTTGTATTTCCTACACTATGCCCTGTTTCGCTATTGACGTAGTAGGGGTTACTTGTTCCTCCTCCTCTAAAAGTTTGATGACTTACAACATCACCCAGATAAAAAGGACCTTGAGGTATTTGGACCATCTCTATACCAAAAACTTTAAAATCATATTGTCCCATTGGCAAACCAGCAATTCTTACACTTACCTGGACATTTGATATGTTGCCTGACCCGTCTGAACTTCTTCTTAGAAAAAGTCCGGTTGCATTTGAACTAACGTCTTGGGTGTCAATATAGATTTCAAGTGGTGCAGCAGTACTATGTGAAGAACTATTTTTAGAAATATTTACATGTTGCCATTGTAGTGATGCACAATTCTTGGCTTTAATAAAAATCCATACAGCATCGTGATTGTTTGGGGGGCTTGTTGAAATTTTCCAACTGTTTTCCCAACTCACAGAAAATGTTAAGGTGCTATCGTTTGTAAGCGTAACATTAGAAATCTGTAAATTATTGGCAAGGCTATAGAATGGCATACAAAAAATTATAAGTATGCCTATTATTAAACGTGATGAAAGAATATTTTTTTGGAAAAATGATTTAAATAGATTGGTTTTAATGTGTCTCATAATCTTTGATTTTTTGCTTTGCAGGAATATGCTTAAATACTAAAGGCCTTTGCAGGCAACAGGGATAGCGGAGAAATAATTATGCCAAAGATAAGAGGCTGATAGTCAGTAGATTTGTGCTTTATTTTTGTGGTTTGCAGTCTATGATATGGAATAATTTTCTAATATATGGAAAATTACAATTATTGAAGTTCTTGATAATTCATTTTATTGTTTAACATTATCAATATATTATACAGGTTTTAATAACATAATTTTTGATATAAGATTATTTCAATAGAGCGGAATTAATAATTTAAAATATCGATAAAAATTATTTTTTACGAAGTTTTGAGATCAACTAAATTTTAATTTAAATTAACAATTATACAGAAAAGTGGAAGTTGATAAATATCGATAATTTCAGGGACATTTAAATGGGGGGGAGGCCTTTTTTTTATATAGTAGATCCCTTGCTTTAATCCAGTTTTCGCAGGCTTTAAATTTATCCCCTAAGATGTTGTATATTAAAGCAATATGGTAATAAGCTTCACCATATGTTGAATCTATTTCAATCGCTTTTTTAAAATCTATGATTGCGCTTTTATAATAGTCGAATGCATTCACATCTTTACCATTGTTTGGCAGTACTAATTTGCCACAATCCCCACATAATTCTGGTTTTTTAATTATTGTTGAAACTAAGTAACATTTAAATTTTCCAATCTCAAACCAAAATGGGGCATGGTCAGGTATAAGGTCTTTTGCTGTACAAAAAGCGTTATATGCATTTTTGTATTCATTAAATTCTACTAGGCATTTTCCTTTCCACATATAGGCATAGGCATAACTTGCTTCTACTTTTAGAATCTTGTCAAAAACACGTTCAGCTTTTGTATATTTTTGATTCTCAAAGAATTTTATTCCTTTTTGAAGTTCTACTTCAATATTAATCTGGGCCAATAGAACAATAGAAAAACAAAGAAAAAAACATAGGAGTCCAAAACGCATAAAAAGTAATTAGAAGTTAGATAGAAGTGATTGCATACCGATTCATTTAAAAAATAAATCAGTAATATTAGATTGTAAAACTATTGTTGTTACTTATAACGATAATTAATAATTGGAATACTATTTTTCTGCATCCAGAATATCGAGTATTCTGTTGAGGTCTTCAGTATCTAAAAAGTTTATGATGATTTGACCTTTTCCTTTAGAGTCTGTTTTTAAATTGACTTTTGTGCTTAAAGCGGTAGCTAACTCATTTTGCACTTTTTGATAGGCGGAAGGTAATTTCTTTTTTGGTCTGAGATTTTGGCTATTATGCCCCTGTTTGTGTAAAGCAATTAAATTTTCTGTTTGACGAACAGAAAGATGTTTGTTTACAATTTCATTGTAAGCCCCTAGTTGAAAAGCAATGTCATCTGTTCCTAAAAGAGCTTTTGCATGTCCCATTGCAATGATGCCATGTTGAACACCTTTTTGAATATTTTCTGGAAGGGTTAACAAACGGGTAAAATTAGTTATTGTTGTTCTCCCTTTACCGAGACGCTCTGCAAGTTGTTTATGAGTTAACTGACATTCTTTCATTAGCCTACCATAGGTGATCGCAATTTCAATTGGATCTAGCTCTTGACGCTGAATATTTTCAATTAATGCCATTTCTAACATTTCCTGATCATTGGCCAAGCGAATAAAAGCAGGAATTTCTGTAAGTTCTGCCATTTTAGAAGCACGGAGGCGACGTTCTCCAGAGATGAGTTGAAATTTATGGTTGCCCAAATGCCTTACAGTTATGGGTTGAATAAGTCCGTGAACAGCAATAGAATCTGAAAGTTCTTTTAGTGCATCAGAATCAAAGTTTACCCTAGGTTGAAAAGGATTGATTTCAATATTTTCAAGTGGAATGAAGGCAACGGTATTGGACAAGTCGCTGACCAGATTTTTTTTCTTTTTTGATGAGTCAATGTCTGCATCGATATTACCCAACAGGGCACTTATTCCTAAACCTTTATTTTTACGTTTTGCCATCGAAGTGTTTTTTATGTTGGGTATTCTTTCAATTATCTAATACATAACAAAGATACAATTTAAGTATTATAAAAAAAAAAGGGAACTTGTTTTATCCACATAGATTTAGTTTTTGTCGAATTATTTACTTAAAAATAATATGATTATATCTTTTTTGTTTATAAAACTAGTAATATTGCCTAGCAAGTCAAGGACTTAAATTATTCAATGTAAATATATTTTTCAAATGAAAAAAAGTTGTTTTTTAATATCGTTTTTAGTTTGTGTAACTGTTTTTCTATCATCTGCTCAAAGTTTTAGTGATTATAAATGGAAGGCCGAAATGGCTCCAACACCAGAAATCCCTGTAGAATTTGCTGATGCTGATGCTGTAATATTTAACAATGAAACCTATAGTAGAGGTGCTTTTTCCGGGACGTATCCATATATTGAGCAATTGGCTACATACAGAACGCAATATCATGTAAAAATCCTTACAAAAGATGCTCTTGAAGATTATAATAGAATTGTTTTACGCCGATTCAAGGGGCGTATTGGAGATTTTGTTCAGTTAAAAACAGTTGATGTCCGTATTCGAAAAGCATCTGGCGATATTAAAGATTATACAGTAAGGGATTTGCCTATTCCTGAAATCACCGAGGAGGATGATTATTTTGATTCTAAGGACGATTTGTTTATTTATGAATTGCCAGATCTTGAAGTTGGTGACGAGCTCGAATTGGTAACGATTATTGAGTCCAAATTTTTGGATCAGGGGAGAATTGTTAATCTATATGGTTCTTACCCTACTCTGAATTCCTCCTTTACTATTTCGGTGCCACTTAAAGTTAAACTCAAAGGCGATATTTATAATGGAATGCCTACGCCAAATGTTCGCACTACTTCTACTAATCGTATTTATCGATGGGAGATGAAAAACCTAAAAGCTGTACCTGAAGCAAATACTCAGGGTACCATCTTTACTAAAGATCTTGAATATTTTATTTATGAATTGAATTTTGATGCTTTTAGGCAAGATCAATTAATGTCTAAGGTTGTAAATTATGCTGATCAGATCTTTCAATATTCCGAAGATTTTTTAAAAGTAAGAGTCCGTAAGAAGAAAAAATTGACAGAGTTTTATGAAAAAATGTTTGCTGAAGGTGCTGTTGCTTTTGGTAAAAAACCTGAGGAATTACAGGCAGTCGAAAAGGTATATTTACTTAATGAATATATCGCAAAAAATGTACAACTTCTTGACAAAGAACTAGAGGATTTTGAAAAAAGTGAAGGGATTGAATATTTTTTAATTGGTGGCAGAACTGACTATAGGAATATGATGCGTATTTACAGGGATTTCTTTGAGCGTTTTGAAATTCCTTATTATTTCGCAATTGCAAAAGAGCGTTTTAGTGGTCCCATAGACTTAAATTTTGTGTCAAGTACTCAAATTGGAGAATACTTTTTTATTTTTAAAAATGGCGATGGGTATTTATCAATTAATGGTTTTGGTTGTTTAAATGAACTTCCATGGAGGTTTTATGGCACAAAATGTTATATGCGTGATATTACAGATCGGCAGGCTACATTACAAGAAATTAATTTTGGAGAATTGCCATTAAAAGATGTAAAACAAAACAAGCGTTTTAAGCGTTCTCAGATTCAAGTGAATTTAAGTAAGAATACAATTGTGCAAAAAGTTTCTAATTCTTATTCAGGACTTTATGTTCGAAATTCCAGAGGGTGGGTCGTTACAGGTCATAAGGCTGATACGTTGAATAAGACCATTCAAAAAAATTATGACAGAAAGTTCAGGGCTCATGAAGAAATAAAATCTACAGTTTCAAATGCTAAAGTAACTAAGTTTGAGACCTCTCCATTGGCGAATTTTGCCTTTAAATATGGTTATGATGTTTCTATTGAAAACCTCATTCAACAGGATCAGGATATGCAGGCATATACTATAAATATAGATGAGTTTCTTAATCATAATATACGTTATGTTGTAAATCCCGAAAACAGGATTTTAGACTATCACCTTCCTTATTTAGGAATAGACAAAGAAGAGCTTATTTTGGTGTTTGATAAAGAAGTTGCGTTGGCGAATACTGCTGAATTAGTTCGGAAAGTTGAGAATGAATATGCAAGTTATGAATTTAAAGTAACACAAATAAAACCGAATATGATCCGCATTCAATCATTTTATAATACGAAAGAATTATTTATAGACAAAATGGATGCAAAAAAATTGGATGAAATCAATCAGGCATTTATTGAGGTTAGAGACTCAAAATTTTATTTTATCCTGAAATAAACAGATAGTTAAATCTTATGATTATTTGGCTCTGATACTAATAAATTTTGAATTTGTTTTAATGCTTCTTTTGCTTCCTTCATAACAGGAATAAAAGGCCATACATGTGGCATAGAAGGACCTTCGATTATTGTTACACGCGCATTGGCATGATTTATTTTATTAGCAATTTTTAAGATATCAGGGGTTAGAATATCATTTTCTGCTGCAAATAAAAATGTCGGAGGGAAGTTGTTAAAATTCCCATATAATGGAGATATTTCCGGATCCGTTAGATCTAGTTTTTTCGCTGCCATTTTGTTTGCAGAAAGCAACCCTTTTTTGCTTAGCATAAGATCTTTTTTTTCAATACTATCAATATCTGGGTTCGTTAAGCTGGCATCAATAACTGGGCATACTGCAATTAATTTAGAAGGACATGGAAGCTTGTTTTTAATTAGTCTCTGCGTTAAGGTGATAATCAGATTTCCTCCCGCCGATCCACCTAGAAGAATGATGTTAGAAGGATCGAATTTTTTAAGTGCTTTGGCATAGATTTCGTCAATATTCTTTGAGATAGTTTTTATGTCATATTCAGGTGCTTTTGGGTAGTTGATGAGCCAGGCTTTATTTTTAGTTTTTTTTACTAAATAGGCAATATTTTGCCATGCTATTTTTGTTGGGCCGCATATAAAAGCACCTCCGGGGCAGTATATGATAAGCTTTGTTTTTGACGCCCTCAAATTAGGTGTAAATATCTCTGTTACAGTAGATTCTGAAATTCTAAAGGAGTGAGAATTTAGCCCTCTGACCATGCTTTTGGTGGGGACAAAAAAGTCATCTTTTCGTAGTTTTTTGTAGTTTATAGGTGTTTCCGAAAATATCTTTTTTATTCCTTTTGCTTTAAGCACTAATTTTACAAGAAGATAGCTGAAGCTTGCCATTTTTTTGGTGTTTTTTACGGCCTAAATTAATCAGTTTTAATAAATTTTTTCACAAATTGGTTTTGCTCGTTTTGGATTACCAAAACATATGCTCCATTATTAAAATCCGATACATTTATTTCACTCGGATTGTTGTATGTCGCTATTAATTTGCCATTTAAAGAGAAAATTTGCACTTGAGCATTAAGGGATATGTTCTTAATATATAAAAAGTTTGTAACTGGGTTTGGGAAAAGGATAGGTTCATCAATAATCTCAGCGTCGTATATATTAGTTGTAATGTTTAAATGTGCATCAAAAAAATCAAGAATTCGATTGCTATAATGACTGTGAAATTTATGGTCAGCATTTACTATCTTAATTTGGTTTTCGCAATCTGTAATTATAGCATTTGTTAAGCCAAGGTTGTCGAAAAGATTTGGTGGAAGTTGTGAAATTTCTGCAACCTGTATAATGTTTTTGGCATCTAATAAACCAGGGGTGTTTTGCATACGTTGAAAAATAGAATCAGATATTGATGGAGTTACCAACATGTCTGCATTTCTGACAAAACGAAATTTATACATAGGCGTTTTTTTGTGCCAATGAAGCTCAGAAGCGATGTTTCTTGAGAGTAAGGTATTGTGATTGTTGACCGGTACTGATGGTATTGCATTATCATGTTGATCATTTTCTGATTGTATAAAGATTACTGGCTTTGAATCTGGTCTTGTATACACATTTGGAATGCCATTGCCAGTAATGTGCCCTGAGGCATTAAAGTTAAGCGCTGCAGCACAAAGGTCTGCAAAGTTTGCACCATTAGAGCATCCTAAAGCAAAGCAAGGGAATGACGAGGGTAGTGACATTCGATCAAAAATTGTGTCTTTTAGCGCCTGAATGACCTGAAGGTCTATATTGTTAGATAGGTTGTCAATCGTTCCATTATAAATTTGCCACCTTTTTTTATTGTCACCATTCTGATCGCCCATTGTTTTTTCATTTGCATCAGTAGCAACCATTATATAATCTCTGAGAACACCAGATTTGAAGAAGGAGGATTTTTCTATATCATTAGTGAAACCAAGTCCTGAACCATTTGTTCCATGAAAGCAGAAAATAATCCCTTTGGGGTTTTGTGGGACTCTGAAATGCACACTTTTTGAAGTGGTTGTAGTTGTAGTTCCCGATAGGGCAGGCAGGCTAATGTTTTCTGTAGAGAAAATAGTTGTTGGAGCAATGTTTGTAAATTGAGCAGAAGCATTTAATGTTGAAATACTACTTCCTGAGGGGACAACAATACGGGTAATCCATTCATTTGGTTCCAGCATATAGTTGGTTGCAGAGCCCGACCATCCGCTAAAGGCATAGTCATTGAAGTCAGGATTTGCCCATACATAAATAGTATCTCCTTCGTTATAACTTCCTCCTCCAAAGGCATTATTAACATTAAGAATATATGATTGGGAAAAGCTGTTTAAAACAGAATTTATAATCAAAGCAATTATTAGAAAAAGTGTTCTCATTTTATTTATTTTTTGTACGAGGCTTTGACTATTTGAATTTGTAAAGGTTTAAAGTTATATGTAAAATTAATTAATAATATTTTTTGCTTGTTCAAAAATAGCTTTCAGGCCTGCGGGTAATTCTTTTTTTTCCAACCAGGTTGAAAAGTTCAAATCATGGTCATGTTTCTCGAAAACCTCACATTTCAAATTTGTTTTACCCGTAGATTCAAACCTTTTCTTAATGTCATAAACGCCTTCTACTGCTGTGTTGGCATCGTTTGTTCCATGAAAAATATAAATTGGGATTTCAAGCCGCAACATTCTTGTTTTATTAGCTTCCAGTACAAAGTGTTGTTTCAGCCATTGACTTGTTATTCTGAAATAATTGTTCCAGATCCAATTGTTATCGCCTTCTTTAGTTTTTTCCATGAGCATGTTGTAGTAGGACTCAGTTTGAATTTTAAAATCACGGGCATCCAGAATGGAATCTGGTGATTTATCCAAAAGGCTAAAATCTGCTCCGCCAAATAATTTCTCGCGGCAGTAAGTAGCTACTGTTTCTTTTGATTCATATTCACTTCTATCTACATATTTGTTGTCGTCAGTGTCGAAGCATTGGCATACATTTATCATTGAGGACCCACCATTTAATTGCCACTTGATTACATCAAATAAATTTTCGTTGACATAGCCACAGAGTATAAGTGCATCTATGTCAATGATTTTTCTTTCAGCAATCATTGATGCTATTATTGTACCTTCACTCCATCCCAGTAGTATGATTTTTGTTTTTTGGAGATTTCTATATTTTTTTAATTGCCTAATAATTGCTTCAACGTCTTTAGCTTCAGCATGAGGGCTGTATTTTAAAAATTTAACAGAGTCTACTTGGTCATACATTGGAGGTGTTTCTGACATAGTAACCCCTCTTCGGTTGTAGGATAGAAAACCGATGCCTGCTTTGTTAAATTCATTGGCAAACATATCATAGTAATTAAAATTCTGATTATTATTTCCTCTTTTATTTAGATATGTATTGGGGCCTGTTCCATGAATGTATAGAACAATATGAGATATAGAATCTGATGGTTTGGGTAGCGATAATTTTCCTTTGATCATTTCTCCATCTTGGAGTCTGAAGTTTATAATTTCTTGAGCGATTAAACTGTGAGAAACAAGAAAAAATAAAAAAATGTATATAAACAGGGGTCTCATTTTTGTTGATTTATAATTTTTATTTAAAGATGTTCAATGAAATGAAATTTAATTATTTATTATAATGTAAATATAATGCAAGAAGGTTATTGTATGTTTTTTTCTCGGTTATTTTTTATTTATTTGTGTTAGTAAATTTATCTAAGTAAAAAATACATAACGTTTTAATTTAATGAATCGCAGAAATTTTATTAAATATTCATCAGTTGCATTAGGCACATCATTTTTTTGCCCTACCAATGATTTATTTTCCAATTGTATAAATGACCCTGGTTTCACAAGGGCAAGTTTTGGTAAAGATTTCAAATGGGGTCTTGCTACAGCTGCATATCAAATTGAAGGAGCATGGAACGAAGATGGGAAAGGGCCCTCAGTTTGGGATCACATGACACATAATAAGCCTGGAAAGATCAAAAACAAAGAAAATGGGGATATGGCTTGTGATTTTTATCATCGATATTATGATGATATAAAATTGATAAAGGAAATGAATTTTCAGGTTTTTCGTTTTTCATTGGCCTGGGCGAGAATTTTTCCAGATGGAACGGGCAAACCAAATCAAAAGGGGATTGATTTTTATCATAAAGTAATTGATAGGTGTATCGAATTGGGAATTGAACCCTGGATAACAATATATCATTGGGATTTACCTCAGGCTCTTGAAGATAAAGGAGGTTGGGCAAATCGTGAAATTATTGGATGGTTTAAGGGGTTTGCGGAATTTGTGACTAAAGAATATGGTAGTAAGGTTAAAAACTGGATGGTTCTTAATGAGCCTATGTGTTTTACAGCAGTAGGATATTTTGCAGGTGTTCATGCACCTGGATATGTTGCTCCTCAAAAGTTTCTTAGAGCAGCCCATCATGCAACAATGGTTCAAGCTGAAGGGGGCAGAATTATAAGAAGAAATGTCCCTGATGCTTATATAGGTACGACTTTATCTTGTTCTCCTGTTAAACCCAAAGGAGGTAAAAAAGCCCATGAGAAAGCTGCATATCGTGCAGATATATTACTTAACAGATTGTATATAGAGCCTCTTTTAGGCATGGGTTACCCTACTGAAGATTTTAAATTTATTAAGGGGATTAATCGATATATTCAACCGGGAGATATGGATTTGGTTGAATTTGATTTTGATTTTATTGGACTACAGAATTATACTCAAACAGTAGTGCGAAAATATATCTTGCCTTATGTCTGGCTTTTAGAGCAAAAAGCAAAAAATAGGGGAATTTCAGATGAAAAAATCACTGAAATGGGGTGGGAAGTATATCCAGAAGGTATATATGAAATAATTAAACAATTTGCGGCATATAAAAATTTGCCACCGATAATTATTACTGAAAATGGTGCTGCATTTAAGGATAAAGTCGAGGGTAATAATGTTCATGATAAACAGCGTATAGAATTTCTGCAGACATATTTAAAAAATGTTCTTAAAGCAAAAAATGAGGGTGTTGATATTCGAGGTTATTTTGTCTGGACTTTTCTTGATAATTTTGAATGGGCAGAGGGTTATCACCCTAGATTTGGATTGGTTCATGTTGATTATGAGACTCAAAAACGAACTATAAAAGATTCTGGGCTATGGTTTAAGAATTTTTTGGAAGAGTAATGTTTTTAGTTATTGTTTTATACATTAAATTATTTATACAATGTATCCTTATCACAATAAAATAAAACAACGTATTAAGAATAATGAATTGACAGGGTATGAATATGTTGATACATATAAAAAAATTAGTCCTTGTTTATTGCTTTATTTTTCTACAGAACCAATGTTGAGACCAATTAGAAAGCATCGTTTTGACGAATATGAATCAATTTTAAAAGATATAGTGTTTTCTAAAAATCAAAAATAAGCTTGTTACAGATCTATTCTTTTTTTAAAGAAGGATTCTAAATTATTTCACAAAACTTATGGAACGAAGAAAATTCATAAAACTATCAACATCGGCTCTAGGTTCTGCCTTGTTTTTAAACCCTTTAGATATATTAGCTATGAAGGATCCTGGTTTTACAAAAGCAGATTTTGGACCTGATTTTAAATGGGGTGTTGCTGCTTCTGCCTATCAAATTGAAGGTGCATGGAATGAGGATGGCAAAGGCCCTTCTATCTGGGATACTTTTACCCATAACAAACCCCATAAAATAAAGAATCGACACAATTCAGATGTTTCCTATGATTTCTATCATAATTACAAGGAAGATATTGCAATGATCAAACATTTGAATTTTGACATTTTTCGTTTCTCATTATCATGGTCCAGGATTTTTCCGGAAGGTGTCGGAAAAGTCAATCAAAAGGGTATAGATTTTTATCATCGGGTAATAGATAGATGTTTAGAGTTAGGTGTTGAGCCATGGATCTTATTGTATCATTTTGACTTGCCACAGGCATTAGAGGACAAAGGTGGATGGGCAAATCGAGATATAATTAACTGGTTTGATGAATATACCAATAAAGTAACTGAAGAATATGGCGATAAAGTCAAAACCTGGTTTGCACAAAATGAACCTATAGGATTCACCCTTGGTGGGTATTTGGCCATGTACCATGCTCCAGGATATTTTGCACCTAAAAAATTCCTAAAGGCTATTCATCATGCTTTGATGTGTCAGGCTTCTTCCGGAAGGATTATGCGTGAAAATGTTTCTGATGGAGTAGTTGGGGCAGCGTTATCCTGTGCTTATGTGAGCCCTAAAAATGCTAAGAAAAGACATGTTGCTGCAGCACACCGGATGAATATTATACTAAATAGATTGTGTATAGAACCACATCTTGGAATGGGGTATCCTACTGAGAACTTTCCATATTTAAATAGAATTCATAATTATGTAAAGGAAGGGGATATTGAGAAATTAAAGTTTGATTTTGATTTCATTGGTCTGCAAAATTATACACAATTTATTGCAAGACATGTTTTATTGCCTTATATCTGGGCTTTTGAACAGCCACCAGCAAAGCGAGGTGTTCCACCTGAAATGATTACGGATATGGGATGGGAAATTTGTCCGGAAGGCATCTATAAGATTATCAAGCAATATGCTTCTTATGATAATATGCCTCCATTAATGATCACTGAAAATGGTTGTGCGGTGCCAGATATTGTAGAAAATGGTAAGGTTAATGATCAACGGCGCATAGATTTTTACCAAAGTTATTTGAAGCAGGTTTTAAGAGCAAAAAATGAAGGGGCCGATATTCGTGGTTATTTCGCATGGACGATTATGGATAATTTTGAATGGGCAGAGGGTTTTGATCCTCGTTTTGGACTTGTTCATGTAAATTGGGATACTCAAAAGCGGACAATTAAGGATTCTGGTCTATGGTTTAAGGATTTTTTGTCAAAGAAATAAAGTATTAAATAAATGATCAACAGAATAGCGCATAATTTAAATATTAAATTCAAACAGGCACAAAACGTTATTGCATTGCTTGAAGAAGGAGCCACCATTCCTTTTATTGCACGGTACCGCAAAGAAGCTACCGGTAGCTTGGATGAGATAAAGATCATGGAAGTTTTTGAAGTATGGGAACAACAAAAAGATATTCTTAAGCGTCAGGAAACGATCATCAAATCTATTGAAGGTCAGGAAAAATTAACGCCTGAGTTGAAAGAGCGTATAGAAAACTGTTTTGACCTTACAAAATTGGAAGATATTTACCTTCCATATAAGAAAAAGAGAGAAACCAGGGCAGAAAAAGCCAGAAAAAAAGGGCTTGAAGGACTTGCTAAGATACTTATAAGTCAAAGGAGCTATCACCCTGAAACAGATGCTAAAAGATTTGTAAAAGGGGATGTTGAAGATGTTGAGGATGCTTTAAATGGAGCTAAGGATATTATTGCGGAGTGGGTCAACGAGGATGAACGTGCCAGAAGTACAGTTCGCTTTCAGTTTAAGCGTTATGCTAAAATTACTGCAAAGGTTATTAAAAGCAAACAGGAAGAAGCAGTTAAATATAAAGACTATTTTGATTTTGAAAAGTCTCTGAATAAAATTTTACCACATCAACTTCTTGCAGTTTTAAGGGCGGAAAAAGAAGGCTATATTCGAGTGAATATAGAACCTGATGAAGAATTTGTACTTGCGCGCCTCGATAAAATTTATCTAAAAGGGAAGAATGCATCCAAAGATCATGTAGCAGAAGCTGTTGCTGATGCCTATAAACGTCTTTTAAAGCCTTCCATAAGCACAGAATTCAGGAATCTGGCAAAGGTAAAAGCTGATGATAAATCCATATATATATTTGCGAATAACTTGAGACAATTGCTTCTTGCACCACCCCTTGGCCAAAAACGGGTAATGGCTATTGATCCTGGATTTGCAACAGGCTGTAAGGTTGTCTGCTTGTCTGATATAGGAGAATTGCTTGAACATACAGTAATCTATCCGACCCCGCCCCGTAATAAAACTAAAGAGGCAACTAGTATTTTAAGCGCTTTGGCAAATAAATATAATATTGAAGCAATTGCTATTGGTAATGGAACTGCTGGTAGAGAAACGGAGTCCTTTGTAAAAGGAATTCAATTTAAACATCAGTTAGATGTATTTCTCGTAAATGAAAGTGGTGCTTCAATCTATTCTGCTTCTGATATTGCACGTAAGGAGTTTCCCGATGAAGATATTACTGTAAGAGGTTCTGTATCTATTGGTCGAAGACTTACTGACCCGTTGGCTGAATTGGTAAAGATCGATCCCAAATCGATCGGTGTAGGCCAGTATCAGCATGATGTTGATCAAAAGAAATTGCAAACCAAATTGGATGCAGTAGTAGAAAGTTGTGTCAATGCAGTTGGTGTTGATCTTAACACTGCTAGTGAGCATCTTTTAACTTACGTTTCTGGACTGGGATACAGTATTGCGAGAAATATTGTTGCCCATCGCAAAACAATTGGATCTTTTACCAGTCGTAAGGAGTTGATGGAAGTGCCACGACTTGGTGCAAAAGTATATGAACAAGCCGCTGGCTTTTTGAGGGTGAAAAACTCGAAGAATCCATTAGATGATACTGCTGTGCATCCTGAGGTATATATGCTTGTCAGACAGATGTCAAAGGATCTTAAATGTAAAGTTTCAGATTTGATATCTAATGCTGAATTGAGAAAGCAGATAGATTTAAGAAACTATATTTCTGAAAAAGTGGGTTTGCCAACCCTTCATGATATTTTAAAGGAACTTGAAAAACCAGGTCTCGACCCTCGTCCTACAAGACAGACTTTTTCTTTTGCTAATATTAGCGATATAGAAGAATTGATTTTAGGGATGACACTACCAGCTGTTGTGACAAATATAACCGCTTTTGGGGCTTTTGTAGATATCGGTATAAAAGAAAATGGCCTGATCCACAAATCTAAAATGAGCAATAAATATGTGGATGACCCTGCTACAATTGTAAAATTAGGACAAGAACTTGAAGTCACTGTTCTCGATATCGATATTCAGCGCAAACGAATACAATTGTCTTTGGTGGATTAGTATATTTATACAGGGAAAATATTGTGCACGTTTTGCGTATATTAAAAGTCATAAGAAGATATCTTATACAATTGGTCTGGATATTCAAAATCTTACCGATG
The DNA here is from genome assembly GCA_022448945.1 of Saprospiraceae bacterium. Taxonomy (GTDB): domain Bacteria; phylum Bacteroidota; class Bacteroidia; order Chitinophagales; family Saprospiraceae; genus Aureispira. The sequence continues at coordinate 36,808 of JAKVCV010000023.1, read as the reverse complement.
CAAAAAATTTTAAGGAATACCTGTATGATATCAAACAAAATCAGCTTATCCCCAGATATTATAGTGGGATTTTGCCAAATTTGAGTTTTAGAATAGATTTTTAATTAGTGATTAATGAAAACCTTATTTTTAGTTCGTCATGCTAAATCCAGTTGGAAAGATCATCGTCTTGATGATATTGACCGGCCTTTAAATAAAAGAGGGCAGAGGGATGCACCATTTATGGCGCATTTGATGAAAAAAAAGGGGGTTAATATTGATGTGTTTGTTTCAAGCCCTGCATTAAGGGCACATTCTACAGCTATAGCTTTTGCAAAGGTTTTGGCAGATTCGAAAGTAGAAATTATTTTGAAACCTGAGATATATGAAGTTAGCTCTGCAACTTTGATATATACAGTGCAAAATCAATTTAAGGATGAATGGGATGCTGTAATGATGTTTGGCCATAATTATGCATATACTGATTTTGCAAATTGGTATGCAAAACCATTCATTGAGAATGTTCCTACATGTGGTATTGTTGCTATTGACTTCGAAGTTGAGAACTGGTCTGATGTAACTCGTAGCAATGGGATAGTTCGTTTTTTTGAATTCCCCCGCAAATATTTTCCTAAGTAAATTTTTTGCATTTTTTATTGTTTCAACCCCAATAGCTATATCGATTATAATAGGTCTTTCATCTAAAAACGACCTTATTTGATTTTTTTTGTTGTATATTTCACCTCAACTCTATACTAATTCTGATTGTTTTAATGAATATAAATCAAGTTTAATCCTATATGATATGGGTTATGGCTTTTTTTGGGATTAAAAAATGATGATTATGAAAATGCTATTTTCTTTGTTTTTAATTGTTGCGATTTCTTTTACTGTGGTAGCTCAATATCCTGGTGGCAGAGGTGGAGGAAGAGATGGTAGAGTCGTTCCTAAGATAGGCAAAATTTCAGGAATAGTATATGATTCTATAAGTAAGAAACCACTTGAGTTTGCCATGGTTTCTGTTTACAAAATGAGGGATTCTTCTTTGGTGGGTGGTATTATAACTGATCGTAAAGGTAGATTTGAAATAGAAAAATTACCACTTGGAAGACATCGTGTTGAAATTAGCTATTTAGGATACAGAACTATTTCATTGCCTTTGGGTTTGCCGCCTTTTGAGCCAACTAAAGACTATGGCAAACTTTTTATTGCTCCGACATTAGCAACATTGAAAATTGCTGAAGTAACAGCTGAGAAAGCAGTTTTTCAGTTAGGGTTGGATAAGAAGATATTTAATGTAGACAAAACTAATCTCGGAGATAGTGAAAACGCTACAGAAGTACTAAGGAACACTCCGACTGTGGAAGTGGATTTTGATGGTAATGTAAAAATACGTGGATCAGCCGTACAGGTTTATATTAATGGTAAACCTACGGGCCTAACTGGTGATAGTCAGGCTGAAATTCTTGATCAACTCCCTGCAAATACTATAAAAACGGTAGAATTAATTACCAATCCATCTGCTAAATATGACCCAGAAGGCGAATCTGGTATTATTAATATTGTTTTGAAGAAAAATGTACTTGAAGGATTTACTGGCTCTGCAAATATTTCTGTAGGCACATCCACCTGGCATCCTTTCCGTAGATATAGAGGAGGCTTAAGCCTTAATTTTAGAAATAACAAAATAAATATATTTTCAAATTTTAGTTATAGTTATAAAGAGAGCTTAAGCAAAAATGATAACTACCGGAGTACATATCTGCCTTCTGATACAAGTTTTCTTGAGCAATTTAACAATAGTACACGTATTCGTAATGGCGGTATGGCTCGTATAGGTATGGATTACTACTTTGATGATTATAATACGCTAACTCTGGCAGCAAGAATACGTCCGAGTGGGGGTGGGAACAGAACAGATGTTGAATATAATTTTATGGATGCCAATAAGATTAAGACAGATATTAGCGAAAGATTGAATAATGGTATTCATAATCGTTTTAGTATGACATATAATTTGATCTATGCTAAAGTTTTTAAACAGAAGCATAAGGATAAAAAAGGTAATGTAGGAACTCGGAGAGATAATTCTGCTGATTCTGGTGGCAATAGAAAAAGCTGGCGTGGTTATGGAGATGGTAGGGCAGCAGGCCGTTCCGGGACGATGGGTGATAAGCAGGAACTGGTCATTGATTTGCAGTATTCAACCAATGATAATGACAAGAATGAATTTTTTGTAGAACAACTTTACAATCCTGATTGGAGCATACAGAATGCGAACCCAGATTCTCAAATTATTGTTTCTGATAACAATATGCATCAAGGAACAGTTCGGATTGATTATACGCACCCTTTTAGTAAAAAGTTGAAAATTGAATTAGGTTATAAAGGTAATATCCGTTGGCTTGGCAATAATCTTAATGCAAAATCTTTTGACTTCACACAACAGCAAATGCTTAATGATACAGGTCGGACTAATAATTTTGAATTTTTGGAGCAGGTACATGCACTATATATAACCTTTGCACATCAAATAGGTAAATTTCGTTACAAATTAGGAGTCAGAGCAGAGTATACCATGGCAAATTCTCATCTTGTTTACCCTACTGATTCTACCTTTGTTAATAATTATCCTTCTATTTTCCCAACTGTTCATTTGTCTTATGAGCTACCTAAAAATCAGCAGATGCAGTTAGGTTTTAGTCGTAGAATAAGTAGGCCATCTACTTGGTCACTAAACCCTTTTCCTAATTATAGCGATCCCCTTAATCTAAGGTATGGCAATCCATTTCTCATGCCACAGTATACCAATTCAGTAGAGTTAAGTTATGTTAATTACTGGAAAGGAGGGAATACGTTTATGCTTACTGGGTTTTATCGGTACAATACTGATTTGATGGAAAATCTAAGAATATTACGTCCTGATGGAGTGACTGAAGTTACACCCTATAATTTTAATTCCAGCCATGTTTTTGGTGGTGAAATAGTTACTAGGTTTTCACCATTGAAATGGTTGAATTTTGGTGTTACTGGCTCTGTGTTTCAGAATATGCAGGACGGATCAAATGTTGGAGATCGTTATGTAGTAAATGCAATTAATGCGAATGCGAATATTTATGTTAATTTAACCTTTGATTTTGGTATGCGTATAGCGCTCTATGCCTGGTATTCTTTTCCTAAATATGTAGCTCAGGGAACTACAAGTGGATATACATGGAATTCTTTGTCAATTAGCCAGAAAGTGCTTAAGAATAAAGGAACTATTACCTTCAGTCTTCAAAATCCGATTTTGGGAGGTATGTATAGCTTTGAAACTTTTGATCGAAATTTTTCTCAGTCTGGTATGCGGCAATGGGAATCGCCTGTATTTGAATTGCGCTTTTCATATCGTTTTGGAAAGGTAAATGTTCGGGATGGTCGTTCCAAAAATGCTGGTCGTCTAAATGGTGGTATGGATAGTGGAGAAAGTACTAGGGGAGGGGGCATTGATTAAAAGACAAATCTTTTACTATAACGGTATTAAATAAATCATTTAATCTACAACAAAACTACCTCTACTAACAAGTATTCCCTGTTCATATACTATATATAAATAGGTGCCACTTCTGAAGTCCTTTTTTGAAATTATTATTTCTGTTTCACAAGTAGAAAGGTTTTTTATGCGGCGACCTAGCATGTCAAAGATAGCTAAATCATAATCAGATTTGTTTTGAGAGTAAATTTTAAGAGTAGCTTTTGTGGATAATGGATTTGGGAAAACAGATGATTCATAACGCAAAAACTCTGTTTTTTCGATGCTATTAACGGAGCAATTAGCCCCTAAAAAATTCATAATATCACTCCAGTAGGGCTCTTGAACGCTGAAAAAAAGTTCATGGCCATCATCTGCGGAAGTAACAGCCATGTCTCCGTTAGAATCATATGAAGGGTATATGTGTATATTAGCTGTTTTGTTTGCTCCAATAAGTGAATCGTAAACCATTTGAGCTAGTATAACATGTTGGTCCTGAAATGTATCATTGTTAGAAACCAAAACCAATGAAGGGTCGTCTATTGAAATTAGGTTGGTAACTCTTGCATCTAGTTGGCCATTTGCATTTGCTGGTGCCATCATAATGATTGCATGGACTTTTTCAGGGTGAAGAACAGCCGCCTGAAGTGTTAATAACCCACCTCTTGAAAAACCCATAATCGTAACACATGAAGTATCTGCTCTGGAATCAGCTCTAAGGTCATCTAAAGCAGTTTCTACTTCTGCTAAGTGTCCAACAATAGCGGTTGTTTCTTGTCTTTTTTCTGCACGCACAAAATAACCTGCTTGAGCAAGAGCAATACAGGTTGCTCTTAAATCGCCACCAATTACAGGCCCTAACCCACCATGGTTATATAAAACTGCAGGATATGGCCCAGCGCCATTTGGGCTCGCAATATAAGTATAGGTTGTGCCATCTGCAATTGAGTCTAGTGTAATTTGGCAGAAAGCAAAATATGGTGCCAAAAGCAAAAGGAATATTTTGGAAAATTTCATACCATTAAAAATATTAAATTAATTTATATTTGTATTAAATTAATACTTTTTTATCAATTTTACCCCAAAAGTTGGTCGGAATATTATCTGTGAATTCAAAAATGTCAGGGCATTGGAATGGAATTTCCTTATCTTTTATCCATTTTTTTACCATTTCTTCGGACAAAAATGTGTTTTTATCGACTTCAATAAATGCCTTGAGCATAATACTTTGATTTATCTTGTCCGAAATTCCAACTATTGCTACCTGGTTTATTTTTTCATGTTGTAAAAGGATGTTTTCTATGAGCATAGGATAAATATTTTTACCATTGGAAAAAATTCTATCTTCTTTTCTTCCGCAAAGGAAATAATAACCATTTTCATTTACATAAGCCCAATCTCCAGTATCTACCCATCCTCTTTTAGTTTTGACAGTAAGCGCTCCAATTTTTCCATTTGTTAATTCCTGATTCTTGTCTGAGATTCTAACATTTGCAGTAATTTTTTTCCCAATGGTATTTGGATATAGTTTTAGTTCTTCCGGAGTTGCAAGAATAGAAAATCCTGAATTATAGGTACCATACAAGTTCGATAATTTATTCCCCAATTTACTATACACTTCTTTAACAAGTCTAGGGTTGAGTGGAGCGCCACTAGCAATTATAGAACGCAAATAGATCAATTCAAGGCTTCCTTTCTTTATGATTTCTCCAAGAGTTGAGGGGCTCAGAAAGGCTACTTGTACTTGTTGTTTTAGCAATATTTTTTTAGTTGGTTTAGATGCTACATTTTTTAATAAAATTATTTTTTTTCCTAAAACCAAAGAGATTAATAAAGCAGATAAACCAAATTCATGATTGATAGGTACGCCTATAAAAACTGTTTTAAATTTATTCAGGTTTAGTTTGTCAATTAGTGGAAAAATTGGTTTTAAATAGTTAAACGTGGAAGGGTTAAATTCGTTTAGATATACATCTCCTTTCAGAAGAATCAATTTTCCTGAAACAACTTTTTTGAGCTTTATTTTGCCATCTGCTTTTGTATTTGATAGGCTATTAATTGAGGGGAAAGTAAGGTGAGAAGATAAAAGTGCTTTGCAAGCACAATCAGACTTTCGAATTAATTCCCAGAATTCTATATCATATATGATTAAATCAAAATCATGTATTTCAAGTAGGTTTAAAAGACGTCCTTTCTCCATTTCCAGATCAAATAAATATGTATCAGCTCCTAAACAGGAAAGTGCAATTATGGATTTGACTATAGGGTTGTGATTGCGACAAACTATAGCGACCTTATTTCTTGCTCTTATGTCATAGTTGTTTTGTAAAATGGTAGCAAGCTGTTTGCATTGTAAAAATAGATCTTTGTAAGTGAGCTGTTCCGCTTCATCTTTTAAAGCAACTAAATTAGGGTATACCCAAGCAGCATAGCGAAGTATGGCCATTAAATTAAATCGCCAAAAAAGAATTGAAAACAGGAGGCGTAAAAATCCCAGAGGGGCAATTAGATTTGCCTGATATAATTTGCCAAGGCGTTCGAACATTGGGTTTTAATAGACTAAAAATGAAGTATAAGAAATGTTTAGCTAGACGCTAAACATATATTGTTTTAATTTTGTAATATGCTGTAGGAATTTTTTTTCTTCAATTTGTTTTATAAATTTTCCGGTAAATAAAGCCTTTCAAGATTCTTATAATCTCGTGAAAAATATTCTTTAAGAATCCCTACGTAATAATTGTAGGGTTTGTGCTGATAAAATCCAGGTTCCTGTTTGTAGTAATCTCCATTTGCATCCGGTTTCATTTTTCCGAGTTGCTTTTCAGTTAGTTTTGACGGATCAAGTTTTATTCTGGGGTATAAGAAAGGTTGAAGATGTCGAACAGAACCAGTTTGAAAATAATTGATATCTCTGATATAGTCTGGCATCTCAATATTTCCATAGGCTTTAGAAATCGTTTTTTCAATTAGTCGATTGGAGGAATTAATATAATCTTTAAGGTTTTTTTCAAATTTTCGAATAACCAATTGCATCCCTATTTTTCTAATATCAAAAGCTTTTTTGCCGAACAAGAAATCCTTTAAACTCTCTTTACTGAAAAGATTATCCTCTTCTTCATAATGCATTGGCATTTGAGGCACCCAGTCTTCAGGATTAATAATAGAATAACTCATATTGTTCTCACAAAATCTGGAATGGAATTCTTCTGAAAATTCTTTATTGCCACACATAGGATTAGCAAATGCATAGGTTTTGTAAACATTTTTTGAGGAGAGTTTCCGTTTGGGTAAGTTTTCCAGATAGGCACGGGTTAAATTTGCTAATGCGCCTCCTTGACTATGTCCTGTTATGATAATGTTATAAATACCTTTTTTATTTAGCATTTCAATTTGTTCAATGATAGTATTTGACATTATTACAACAGCAAGTGCATAGCCAGAATGTACTGCTGTTCCTGTGTCCCTGGCAAAGCAATACGGGTGTTTTGTTTTGCCTAAGGTGATTACACCTTTTGCTGGAACCATTGCAGAGTACATGTTTTCAATCCAACTGGTCACTTGATCAGTAGATCCTCTAAAATTGATAACCGCTAAATTTACACTTTCATAGACCTGAAATTTATTATCCATTCCCATAACAGGAGAAGTATAAACTTTTTTGTATCCTTTTGGTAATATTTTAGTGTCAGAACCATATAAATCCAGGAATGTATAACTGTTGCACATAGATATACATATTTTGACTTCATCAGGGTCAAATCCTTCTCTCAATTGGCAAAAAGTGTAAGTACTAAAAATTAGCGATAAAGCTAAAAAGAGCATTTTCATGGTTTGTGTTTTAATAGACAAAACAGATCAAATTGTTCCTTGATCCGATAAACTTTCAAAAGTAATAATACAGCTAATTAGACCAAAACCCTGCCAATTTAAAAAAAAATGATTTCAAATAATTAAATATTTAACATTTTGACTTGACAAATAATTGTAGAATTAATAAACCGATCATGGAACAAACAATAATCCTTTGTAAATTATTATGTTTTGTCCGGAGGATTTAACCATCTTATAAGTAATCAAATAGTTAGTAATTATCATTTTTTTAAATTTAATTGTTCAATTTCTTCTAGATTCCTTTCTTTGGATTGATTAATTATCTTTTATATCTTACCCCTTGATGTCAATGTATTGTTGATCTATTTTTATATAGTCCAATGATTAAGATAATGTCATTTCTAAAATATTTTTTGTTTTTAACCATAATAATAATCAGTACCTCTTGTGTTTTACTAGCGCAAAAGGATATTCCTATTTTAACCAGTATTTGTGTTCAGAATGCTTATACAAAAGAACGTGTTTCTGGGGTTCGTGTTATAATTGACGAATTGGATAATAATGATAATGTTGTAAAATCTGATTCACTTGGTGGAACTGTTTTTATTTCTACGTATTTTATACCCAATCACAAATATAGATTACAGGTAAATAAAGAAGGATATCATTTCAAAGATACGGTTATAATACCAAAGGCAACCTCCCGTAGTCGCAAACAAAGACTGGGTTTGCCATTATACCCGATGGTATGTTTTAATTTAAAAGGTCAAGTTATAGATGCTATTAGTTCCCAAAAAATAACGACTGGGAAATTGATAATTAAAAACTTATCTGATCGGAAGAGCTCTTACATAAATATTCAGAATGGCTATTTTAAGTATTGTGGTAAATGTAATCACCAATATCAAATAAAGAGTATTGTAGAGGGCTATCTTGATAGAACGGAACTAGTTGACTTGCATTCTAATAATTGTTACACGCCGCATGAACAAACAATACAATTAGATATTTCTGTTACTAGAAATTATGATAATACTTTTTTTGATGGGGAATCTATTTTTCTTCCGAATTTTACATTTGTTGACAATAGCACACAGCTATCTGTCAAGGGCGAACAGGAAATCAGTCGGTTGATTCAATTTCTAAATCAAGAGCCTAAGGTGTTTATCTCTATTTCTGTGCACGCACAATCATTTCTAGAACGATCTCGGAATCGAAAAATAGCAGAACAGAGGGCAAGGTTCCTTGAGCACAGATTAACTAAAGCTGGTATTGCTGCTTATCGTTATCTACTGAAATGTAAAGGGAAAGTGAGGAGAAATTATTTTTCTGTTAATAAGAATCAACAAATCTTACTGTCAATTAGAAAATAGAAAAATGCATATATAATATTTTTTTTTGCTAAAAAATCGTAGTTTTATTGAGCTTAATAATTGTAAACCCAATTTTTAATAATTTTATTTCTATGCAAATCAGAACCTTTTTTTTAATGTTAAGTTTGATGTGGGGAACAGTTGTTCTTGCGCAACCTTCGAATGATGAGTGCCAAAATTCAATATTGCTACCTATTACTAGTAATTGGTGTTCTGCTGTAGGTCAATATACAAATGTTTCTGCAACGCCGTCTACGTTTGGAGCACCAAGTTGCTTTGGTGCAGTAGCAAATGATGTCTGGTTTAGTTTTGTAGCTGTTGGTACAGATTTGACATTAACTGTTAACGGTAGTCAGAGCCCATCTCCCGGAGGAACAATTCTTCAACCACAGGTAGCGCTTTATAGTGGGAATTGCCTTGGTACTATTAATGAATTACGATGTGATGTGCCAGTAACTGGTAATATTGTTGATTTATATAAAGGTGGTTTGGTTGTTGGGCAAACTTATATGATTCGGGTTCAGGGTAATAATAATAATACCGGAACATTTCAGATTTGCGCACAAAATTTTAATGCCCCTTCATTCCCTGGGTCTGATTGTAATACTGCCTCGGTATTGTGTGATAATTCATCTTTTGCAGTTCAAAGTGTAGTAGGGGGAGGAGCAGATCCGGACGAGGCATTTAATAGTTGCATTGGTGGCTTAGGAGGCAATTCAGAGGTGAATTCTACTTGGTTTAAATGGACTTGTGATCAGGCGGGTACTTTTGTATTTACGCTTACACCTAATAATCCTGTTGATGACCTTGATTTTGTTGTTTATGAATTGCCTAATGGGGTTAACAATTGTGCAGGGAAGATCGTTTTGAGATGTATGGCCGCAGGTGATTTTGTTAGTTCATTCCCTTCACCATGCCTAGGACCAACTGGTTTAAATTTTACAGCTACGGATTTTATTGAACAAGCCGGCTGTGCACTTGGTCAGGATAATTGGGTGGCAGCCTTAAATTTAGTAGCTGGTAAAAGTTATGCATTAATCGTTAATAATTTTACTTCTACTGGTAATGGCTTTCAAATTGACTTTGGAGGGACAGCTACTTTTCAGGGTCCTGTTGCAAATATTGGACTTGTTTCTTCGCCGAATCTTTGTGCTGGAGAAACATGGAATTTTATCGATAGCTCCAGTTATGCTTTTGGGAATATTACGAACTGGAATTGGACTTTTGGAACAGGATCTACGCCTGCTACATCAACCAGTCAGGGTCCCCATAATGTTGTATATAGTACTCCTGGACAAAAAACAGTTAGTTTAACTGTTGAGTCAGATGGTGGTTGCCTTATAACTGAAACTTTTACTTTAACGGAACCTGAAGCTATAGATATTCAATTTGTAATCGATTCCTTGACATGTTCTGGTCAACCTGATGGTCAAATTGTTCCTTTAATAACAGGAGGTGCTTATGCTTTTCAGTATCAATGGTCTGATTCTCAGCAAGATTCAATTGCTATAAATCTTCCTGCCGGGGTACATTCACTTACATTAACGGATGCCAATAATTGTACTGCGACTACGACGGGCTCAGTTTTTGGTCCCATTATTCCTACTCTTAGTCCATTTTTTAATGGAAATTCTGGAGATACAAGCGCTATTGTAAATGTTTCTACACCTATAAACATAGATGGAGGTGCCGCATCAGAGCCTAATGTGAATTACTTATGGACTGCCTTACCCAATAATGGCATAGTATTTACCGATAGTTTGGATTATAGTTCAATTATAACAGCTGATAGTTCAGGAGTATATAATTTACTTATTACGGCAACTTCTATCAACGGTTGTATAGATACTGCATCTATTGTTTTAACTGTAAAATCTCCTTTTGTTGGAGTTCCGGATGCTTTCTCACCCAATAATGATAATGTGAATGATGCTTTTAGCCCAATTGGATTGTTGGCAAGTGAAATCACGACGTTTAAGATCTATAATCGTTGGGGAGAGTTGGTATATGATGGTTCTGATTCTTTAACCCCTTTTTGGGACGGAACCTATAATGGAGTAGAACAACCTTCGGAAGTATATATATATCTTCTTTCTTACCAATTGACAGGAACAGCTGAGGAACAAATTATGAAAGGGGAGCTAACTCTGTTGAGATAATATTTATATCTGAACTTTAGCCTTTGAGTCTATTTCTTTCTTTTAATAAAGGACTTTATAAAACAGGTAAAATATGTCTGTTGTCTATTTCTAAAACAGTATATCATTTGTCTTTATTAGTATCTTCAATTTGTTGTCTTTCACAGATTAGCTATGTGTGTATTAAATTAAGTAAATAACTAAGTCAATAAGTGTATAATACTTAACGCATCTATTTTTGTTGTGGTTAAATTTTATTAGTTGATTTTTTGAAATAAAGACAAAACAACTAAATATTCAATATATGCAAAACAAGACAAGTAAGGCAGAACAAGTAAAAGATATGCCAGTTTTGCCTCGTGCTTCATGGTGGTTGATTATCAAAAATGTTTTATCCATGTTAAGTAATCCCCTTGAGTATTTAACAGAATGGTTTGAAGAATATGGTGATATTTATGATCTTAATTCTCGTTTTTTTACTGTTTTTGTAATTTCTAACCCCCAGTATATTCAAGAGATTATGGTTGCCAATAAAAAGGATTATGGCAAAAGTGAACATTATAAAGTATTAAAAAATTCTTTGGGAAATGGTCTTTTAATTAGCGAAGGAGCATTTTGGAAAAAACAGCGTAGAATTGCACAACCTGCTTTTCATCATCAAAGTATGAAGAACTTTTTACATACTATGATCTCAGCTACTCAGACTACCATTGAAAGGATGAAAGGTGTTCAGACGGTAGATATAAGTAGAGAAATGAACTTTCTTACACTTGAGATTGTCACTAAATGTTTGTTTGGCACCACGCTCGATGCCGATGTGAACAAAATTCAAGAAGCTATTACAATTGGGAACAAATTTATTTCAGACCGAGCCAGAAGTTTACTAAAATTGCCATTGTGGCTTCCTACTCCAAATATACTTCGATATAAAAGAGCTAGAAAATTTAGTGATAAAGTAATCTTTAATATCATTGATAAGAGAAAGGATGATGAAAGTGAACACTTTGATTTACTAAGTATGTTGATGCATACAGTTGATGAAGAAACGGGAGAAAGTATGTCTGCTCAACAACTTAGAGATGAATCAATTACTCTGTTCGTTGCGGGTCAGGAAACTACTGCTACTGCATTGAGTTGGACTTTTTATTTGTTGATGAAAAATCCCGAAAAGCTAGAACGTTTGAAACAAGAAGTTGAGCAGGTATTGAAAGGTAAATCTCCGGACTTTGAAACGCTTAAAGATTTAAAATATACACAAATGGTCTTGGAGGAATCAATGCGTATTTATCCGCCTGCATGGGTGATAACTCGAAAAGTTTTGAATGATACGGATATGTGTGGTTATAAAATGAATAAAGATGCCCAGCTTATTTTAAATGTATATTCATTACATCGTCATTCTGATCATTGGGAAGAACCAGAATTGTTTAAACCTGAACGGTTTAATTCTGAGTTAAAAAAAAGTCGGCATAAATATGCTTATATCCCTTTTGGGGCAGGTCAGCGTATGTGTATTGGAAATAATTTTGCAATGATGGAAATGAAAATTGCTTTGACGATGCTAGTTCAAAATTTTGAATTTTCTTTGCCAGAGAATGTACCTGATCTTGAAATGGAGCCATTAGTAACACTTCGTCCAAAAGGGGGTGTTAAGTTAAATGTTAAGCCTATTAAGTGTTAGTGTTAATTGTTTTATTATTTTTTTGTTTTTAAAAGTTGGTAATGTTACAAATTAGACGTTTAAATATGGACAGTAGTTGGTATATTTCTTGGGATACCACGTCAGTAGTTTTAGATCCATGGCTGTTAGGCGTAGAAGTAGATTATCTGCCTTTTTTTAATACACAGTGGCATGTATATCCTCCTGCTAAAATTGATTCTATTCCCAATTACGATGCGATTGTGGTGTCACAACATTTTTCTGATCATTGTCATGAGGAAACCTTAAACAGCATGGACCATCCATTAATTTTAACAACTGGTAAAGGAGCTAAAAGAATCAATAAAAGTATTAAAGATGTTGAATTAAGGGTTATTCCTAATTTGGCTGCTAATTTGGCTATAAAAGTAGGAGAATTGGAATTTAGTCTATTGCCCGCTCCGAAACGATTCAAAGCGTCATTTAATGGGGTAGTTATCAAAAAAGGTACTCATGCTATTGTATATTGCCCTCATGGATATTCAATTAGCCCAGATCAAATTAAGGTTTTAAATGAACTTAAAATAATTTTATTAATAACCAGTTTTTCAACTTTTAAATTGCCTTTTTTATTAGGAGGGTATGTTAATCCAGGTATAGCTCAAGCTTCAAAGTTGATTAACATTTTAAAGCCACGATATATTGTAGCTACCCATGATGAAGATAAGGCATCATCAGGATTGGTTAAAAGAATTGCGAAGGTGTTTTATCCTAAAGTTGACGAATTACACAATAAATTTCCAGAAAAATTTGTTGATTTAAAAGACACTGAAGAAATGTATCCTTTAAATTATTGATTTAAAAACTTATTAGAATCAATTAGGGTTTTTCGTTTTTACTATCTGCAAGTTGTGTTTTTTTAGTGAGTGGCAATATAGTTTTTCATTTAGTTGTATCCCTTTTCATAAGAATTATTTTTTATATAGAGTTTGAGTTTTATCACTACAATTAAATAAGTTATTTTATTTCTTTAGCATTTAATATGATATAATCATTATTTGACTTTAAAGTATAAGTTCTTCTATCTAAATAGATAAAACATGTCTCAAAGAATCCTAATAGCAATAGTTGTTTCTATAACTGTATTTATTATATTCAAACTTCTAGGATATGAAGTTTCGCCTTTTATAAAGGGGGGAGTAGCTGGGGGAATAGCGGGAGCAATTGGATATAATATTAGTCAAAAGAAGAAGGATAATGGAGACTCAAAATAATGTTTAGCCGGAATTGTCTTTAATGAGCTCTTATGTAATTATTGCACCAGTCTATAATTTTTTTTTAAAATTTGGATGTATATTTTCTCATATGTTTAGTTGTAATATCTGGCTATTGAAGATTTTTATTCTTTAATAAAATCGAACTTTTCTTCCCATTTATAGGTGCCTTTACGCCAATGGGCAGCATGTTCACCGCTAATAATTAGTTCAATCGGACCTTTATTAAAATTCTCTAGCGGAACAGAACTGATCTTTCCTATTTGTTTTGTTATAGGATGTTTATATTTAATCCACTTAGGGAAAATTTCCTTTTTGTTTATAATGTAAGTATAACTTTCCAATTCATTTAAAGTAGAAAAAATCCTTAAATTATTGGTAACAAAAGTAGATTCAAAGCTCCAATTTAAAATCAGGGTATGGTCTTCTCTTTGATCATCGATATGATTTTGGGCAAAGTAACTAGGTTCACTGAAGCAAGGCAGATTGGCATAACAAGCATATTTGTGATAATTTGTAGTAGTCCCAATAATCAGAAAAACTGCACTTAAGAGTGTAACACGAAGTTTGCCGTTATTGCTGATGAAAATATTTAAAGAGTTTTCATACAAAAAAATTAATGCAGGGAAATATAGGATTTTATACGGGTAAAAATATAGTTTATTTAAATATCGTATTTTTTTTAACCCTCCTAAGGTGAACAGGTCTAGGAATAGAAGGATGGTGAATAACCCTAAGATTAGACTTAAAGAATAACCAAAGAATGACTCGTAAAAGAAACTTGTGGAAAGAATGAAAGTGGATCTTAGGATAAGATTAAAGCAAAAGTAGCATATGAAAAAACCTATAAACGAAAATGCAACAATAAATGAAAATGAAAATAATGAACTACATATATATTCTAATTTTAATATTATATCAATCGGTTTGACAAAGTTTTTTGAATCTGTCTTAAATTTGTTTCTGAAATTGAGATTTGAATTAATAGATCCATTGGGAAAACAATAGCTAATTCCAATCCATCCTACCCAAAGCCCTCTTAGAAAAAAATGAAGGATCAACATTGTTTGAAGAATAGTCGCACCAATACTCAATGCAAAAATCACCTTTATTGATTCAGTAAGTCTAAATCCAAAAAAACGAAACAAGTCAAATGAATGGTCAAGATAAACCATAAAAGATGATAAAAAATATATAGCTGTTCCAGAGATAAACAATTCTGGTAACCAGCTTTCATTTTGAATATTTTTTAACCATTCTGGCGTGTTATTAGTACTTTTACTCATATCTAAAACTTAGAATATTGTTTATTAATATTTTTTTTTATAACTCCTTATTTATTTAGTAATAATTGCAAAGATTCTGCAAATTTTTCTCCTAAATCAATATATCCTTCGCTATTATAGTGCCAAGGGTCTGAATACTTATAGTTTTTAGTACTTCGAACAATTATAGCATTTTCGTCTGTTTTTGCATATTTTTCCTGGGCTTCTTGTACAATGGCACCATAATTCCAGACTTGGTTATCTTTGTCTTGTTTGGAGTCAGATATTTTTCCTATTACAACAGGTAATTCATTATTATTGAATTTTTCACGGATTAATGCCATTAAGCGTTTAAGGTTTACGTAATAACGATTGGCAATATCTTCTGTATATGCCGCATCACTCTCTCCTTGCATCCATATGATCCCACTAGGTATCAATAGATCTTTCTTCCCATCACCATCTATATCATTGTTTTTGAATGCATTTTTAATTGTGTTAAGAAAGTGGTCGTATTGGTTGATCCCCGTTCCATCTTTGAAGTCGGGATCCCAGGAGCCATAATTCCCCGCAGCTTGGCCATCGATGGAAGTCCCGCCCTTGGAATATTTTATTAATGCAATTTTTTCATTAGGGTATATAGCCTGGAGTTTTTTTATAAATGACAACTCTATTCCAAACCTGTTGGAAAGGTTGTTTTTAATACCATCAGAAAAAAAACCTACACCATGCCCTGGTTTTAATACTTCCCATTTCCCTAATCCACCATTAGGTTGCTGATCTCCTGCCGTATTTCCGTGGAAGATCCATACATTTTTATACGTCTGGTTTAAAGAATCGGGGAGATCTCTATTATAACCATACCCATCCATATTGGATTGCCCACCCAGATAGAAAAGTCTAATTTTGTTATAATTGTTTTCTTGACAAAAGGAAAAGGATAGAGAAAAAGCTATAATTAGTAAAAGTGTAAGTGTATTTCTGTACATTATTAATATTTTAAGGTCCATTCAAGAGTTTGATCATTAAATTGAAACAAGAAAGTCTAAATTTAATAAAAAGCACTAATAATCTGCAAGTCCAGAAAATTATTCTACATACATAAATACAATTTAAATGGACATGCTATTAATTACTTATTGTACCCAATTCTCCCGATCAAGACTGCGAAATTGTATAGCTTCTGCAATATGTTCTGCACGAATATCTTCTGTACCTGAAAGGTCAGCAACGGTTCTTGCTACTTTTAGAATCCGGTCATAGGCGCGGGCAGATAATTGAAAGTGTTGCATAGCACGTTTTAGAAGTAATTTACTTGCCTTATTCAGTTCGCAATATGTTTTGATGTGTCTTGATCCCATTTGTGCATTACAATGTGTATCAGTATATTTTTTGTAACGTTTGATTTGAATATTACGAGCAGTTATCACTCTTTTTAGAATCTTTTCGCTACTTTCTTGAATACTTTCATCAGCAAGTTCATCATAATCGACAGGTTTGACTTCAATATGCAAGTCTATACGGTCCATAAGAGGACCTGAAATTTTGTTTAGGTAATTCTGTACGCTTTGAGTTGAACAGACACAATCTTTCTCAGGATGAGTGTAGTAGCCACAGGGACATGGATTCATAGATGCTACCAGCATAAAACTTGCTGGATAATCTACCGTGAATTTTGATCGGGAAATAGTAATCCTACGAGACTCCATAGGTTGACGGAGCACTTCCAGAACTGTGCGTTTAAATTCCGGTAACTCATCTAAGAATAAAACACCATTATGTGCTAGTGATATTTCTCCCGGCCTTGGGTAATTCCCTCCTCCTACAAGAGCGACATCTGAGATGGTATGATGTGGGGTTCTAAAAGGACGTTCATGTATCAATGCTGCCTCTTTAGGTAATAATCCAACAACAGAGTGTATTTTGGTTGTTTCTAATGCTTCGTTTAGTTCCAATGGCGGTAAAATTGTTGGAAAACGTTTTGCTAACATTGTTTTTCCAGCACCAGGAGGTCCTATTAGAATGATGTTGTGACCACCTGCGGCTGCTATTTCCATAGCTCTTTTGATACTTCGCTGGCCTTTTACATCCGAAAAATTGAGAGAGAATAAAGTTTGGTTATATTTAAATTCTTCACGGGTATTTACGAGGGTGTTTTTTAAACTTTTATTTCCACAAAAGAAGTCAACAACCTCTTGAATATGATCAACCCCATATATTTTCAGGTCATTTACAATTGCTGCTTCACGTGCATTTTCTTTAGGCAAAATAAAGCCTTTAAAACCTTTTTTTCTTGCTTGCATAGCAATAGGAAGAGCTCCTTTTATAGGTCTTAGGGTGCCATCTAACGAAAGTTCACCCATAAGTATATAATTATTTAGTTGATCGTTAGGTATTTGTTTTGTAGCAGCCATAATTCCGACTGCCAGGGGGAGGTCGTAATAAGAACCTTCTTTTTTTAGATCTGCGGGGGCCATATTGATAATAATTTTTATTCTGGGGATACGATACCCAATTTCTTTTAACGCAGTTTCTATTCTCCAGTATCCTTCTTTCACTGCATTGTCAGGGAGTCCTACCAGAGAGTATCCTGGCTTTCCTTGTATAACCTGTCCACCTGCACTTACTTCTATCGTTATTACTTGAGCGTCTATTCCTTCAACTGCACTGGCGAATGTTTTTACTAGCATATTTTCTTTGATTTGTTTGTTTGAAAATTATTAATTTGGTTCAATTCGAGCAATAGAGGGTCTTGTACGCTTTACCATATTTTTTTGTTGCGGAAATCAGTATAATATTAGGTGCCTATACCTTAACTGGAAGCTATTTAATTCTAAGGCCGAAGGCCCTAAGAAAACAAAAAACAGATAAATTGCAATTTTGATAAACTACAAAAATCAAATAAAATTAATTTAAAATGGGATAAATTTAAGCTAGGAAATGTCTTTTAGCGCACATTGTTAAGGCCAGGTAAAGTAAAAAAATAAGAAACCTATATAGATTAAATTGATAGAATTTTTATTTTTAATCTATAAAATGCACGGAATTTTATATTACTAAAATATACTGCCTTTTATGGCTTAGGTGCTCATTCTATATTTAGCTTATTCATAAGCCTAAATACCCTTTGTTGATGGTATTAAAAATAGAGATACTTATATGATTTATATTTTTTATTAGTCGTTTTCTCTATATTCTTCATCTTCAGGTGTTTCTTCAGCATCTAGAAGGGCCAAATGAGAGTGGGTAAAGAATTTATTTAAAGCCATACGAATAGGCACTAAAAATGCAATAAATAAGGGGAATAAAATAGCGATTGCACTTGTTTTTACAATCCATAAAACTCCTAATGAAAGAGATTGTATGAAAGTGTATTTATGTATTTCTTTTGTAGGGATAACCTTAAGGTAATAGTTTGAAGGATATTTAGATGGATCCATGAACCATAGTTTAATTCGTTCAAACAATTGATTTCCTTTCATAGATGCAAAACCCATGTATAGGAATAAGCCAAAAAGGACAGCCATTGGAATTAGTTGTAAAAATGTAAGAAGTAGTAAACTGATACCTACAAGAATATGTACAAAAAGACCTGTCATTCTTGTTTCTACTGTTCCAGTAATAACTTCTTCTTGGGCGTTTTCATCGACTTTAATCAACGATCTAACATGGTTAAGAGAACGAACTGTTGCTGCAACCATCCAGGGAAGCCCTAGTAATGAACATACCCCTACTAAAATAGCAACGACAAAAAGATCAAGGTGATAACCCGATCCTTTTTGTAGTTTATATTGAGAGTGGTTAACTAATCGTACTGTAATATTTTGGTCTAGATATAGTAAAATGCTCAATAAAAGTGCTGGTATAATACTAGACCATATCACCCATGAAGGGGCATCAAAAGGGTTGACAAACCAAGAACGCTTGGTATTGCTTTTAAGTAATTTTTTACTTTCTTCTGATCCAATGGTTTCTAATTCTTTTTTAATAGGTTCAGAAAGATTTTTAGAGGCAACTGAACTATTAGTATTCTGTAGAACAGATGGGTTATTAATTATTGTAGAACTAAGTGCATCTGAAATTCCTTTTTCTTTTAGTTTTTCTTCAGTGATTACAAATGAAGAAGGTTCTAGACTATCGGGTACTTCAAGTCTTGAAATAGAGATATCTTTGAACTGAAGAGAGAGGACTAACATTAAAATAATTGCAATTGTTGTTCCAAAATCTGCTAAAAATTCTCGAACCTTTCTTCGAAGATAAACGCCGGATCGGACAGAGGAGAGCATGGTGGCTATATAGTATGTTCCTAAACCAAGTATTAATGCAAAGAAAGCTTTATCATATGCAACGAATCCTGTATCATCAGCACTGAAACCGTTTAGTAATTTTGAAAAAGCTTCATAGATGAAGATTAAACTAATTAGTCCTGCAAAGGTGTCATCTGTAAATCTCGTGAAAAAACGTATCCATGAACATGCATCGAATAGTGCTAAAATAATTAGGAACAACATAGTCCATAGTCCAATGCATGCTAAAGTTGGTAAATAGGGTACGTTGTATTGAATGCATATCGGATATAGTATACCCATAAATATTATAACGGGGCCTGTACTGCCTAATATTGTTAATGGTTGACCACTAAATAAGGCGTATGCAACACCACAAATAGCAGTAGCAACTATCATTTCAGTAACGCCTATTGCTCCATCTGTTTGAACCTCCAGTAGACCTCCAAAAGCAATAGCCGGAGCTAAACATGCGAAATATAAAAACAGTATCGAAGCAAAACTTTTGGAGTTGAAACCATCTGTAAAATCTTTCTTATAGGTAGATAATGTTCGTTTGACATCATTCATTAATCCACCAGCAAATTTACCTGTAGGTCTTAATTCCTCAGGTATATGATGTTCTAAATTTACTTGTGCCTTTACACTTGTTTTAAATAAGTCTATAAATTCTTTCTCAGTATTTATACTATAGAACTTATTCCGAACTTCTTGATCTTTTAAAAGATTAGAAAATTGTAGTGCTTGTGCTGAATGTTCATGAGTTTTAGCTTTACTAAATAAAACCCATATAAATCTTGTAGCAATTTTATCTTGGCCAGCGACCGCATTAATTTTTTCACTGGTTCGAATTATGATATCTATACTCTGTTCTATATCACATGTGTGTTCTATTACAGCAATACCCTGATCTACATAATCAACTACATTTGCTTTATTTATAGTTTTTTGTAGTTCCTCTAAGGCATCTTTGGGGAAATTATCTTTTTGTTCAAGTTGACTAATTGAATTTGATAAAACACTGTCTAAAGTGTTACCATCAATGTTAAATAAACAATATAAGGAATTTTTAGCTATGTTATCCGGATTGAAAACCATAATAGAAAATGAAATTAAGACTTTTGTTAAATTATAATTCGCGGCTAAAATAAAGCTAAAATTTGATTTTTTTAAAAATAGCCTTACTTATTTTTTTGATAGTAAAACTATTATTTGTGTTGTTGCTTTATATTGTGCTGTTTATTAAGACTATATGTTTCTATTTAGGTAGAGTTATGATTAAAAATGAGATTTGTATTTATAATAAACTCAAATTTTTACTATCTAATTATGAAGAATTATTGGATAATTATGTTTGCGATATCAAATGATAAGCGGGTGTTCTAGATTAAATAGACTTATATGTTTTGAAAAACAAGAATTTATTTAATACTATAAAGGTCTCTTGGAGTATCAGCGTATATTTTTAATTCTTTCATTTGAACTTCATGTTTTTCTTTGCGGACTTTTTTTATTTATCATATTCTACCCTTGAAACAATTGAACGTCCAAGTGTGAATTCATCTGCATATTCCAAATCGCCTCCGAAAGATACTCCTCGTGCAATGGTAGATATCTGGACTTCATGGTCTTTTAGCTGTTTAGCAATATAAAAAATAGTAGTTTCTCCTTCGATCGTAGGACTTATTGCCATAATAAGTTCTTTAATGTTTTCTTTATTCACACGATCAATCAAGTTGTCAATGGTTAATTGTTCAGGCCCGACTCCTTCTATTGGTGAAATAATTCCACCAAGTACATGATATACCCCAAAAAACTGCCCTGTATTTTCTATTGCCATGATTTCCTTTATACTTTCTACTACACATATGATCTCTTTATTACGCTTGGCTGATAAGCAAATGCTACAGACTTTGCCATCAGCAATGTTATGACAGGTTTCACAGAATTTTATTTGACTTTTCATATTAACGATAGCACCACAAAAATCTGTAACGTCTTCAGTGCTTGATTGTAATAGGTGTAGTGCAAGTCGAAGTGCAGTTTTTTTTCCTATTCCAGGAAGTGAGGAAAAAGCATTTACGGCATCTTCAAGTAATTTAGAGGATAGGTTCATAATGGTTATTTTAGCCAATGGTATATGATACTAAAGTAAGGCTATTTTTTTGATCTCCCAAACATTAGTGAACATGACTATGCCCAACAAGCATTGTTAAGCTCACAGACATTAATATCATTCCTAGAACAACTCCATAAGTAGTCATTTGATGTTCACCGTATTTTCCTGAAGCAGGAAGTAATTGATCTAGAGAAATGAAAACCATTATGCCTGCTACTACTGCTATCAATAAACCTAGGATAAGTGGAGACAGAAAGTTAATAAAAAGAAAATAGGATAAAATTGCTCCTAAAGGTTCCACTAGCCC
This sequence comes from Saprospiraceae bacterium, assembly GCA_022448945.1. Taxonomy (GTDB): domain Bacteria; phylum Bacteroidota; class Bacteroidia; order Chitinophagales; family Saprospiraceae; genus Aureispira. Next base: position 15,086 of record JAKVCV010000023.1, on the reverse strand, counting down.
CGAAAGGAAGGAATACATAAATGCTTTTTTTCGATTTCCTGTAGCATGGTAAATAGGAAGAGATACAGCAATTCCTTCTGGGATATTGTGCAAGGCGATAGCTATTGCAATAGTTGCGCCAAGGTGCGGATCTTCAAGGGTTGCTATAAATGTAGCAATTCCTTCAGGGAAATTATGTATAGCCAGCGCAATAGCAGTCATAACGCCAACACGCATCAGCTTTTTGTTGCTTTGTCCATCTATAGTTTCAGCAATTTCATGGGGATTGTTAGCAGGTGGCATGATCCGGTCAATGAGAGCGACAATGAACATTCCTGAGAAAAAAGCAAGAAGTGCATACCAGGAACCATTATTATAGTGATCATGATTGCCTGAAATAGAATGAATGGCATGTGGTAACATCTCCATGAAAGAAAGATATAACATTACCCCTGCAGCGAGTCCCATTGCAAAGGTTAATAGTTTTACACTTTTATCTTTAATAACAAATGCTATAAGGCTGCCAATGCCTGTAGAAAGCCCAGCGAGTATAGTTAAAGCAAACGCTATTTGGACGTTTTCTTCCATAGTTGGTTTTTAGAAGTTGAAACAGCTAATAAAATTTATTCAATTTTTTTGCTGATCTTTGTTTTATAGTCGGCAAAGATAATAGTTCAAAGCCACTTTTTATTAACAAAATCTAAATTTTAGTGTTTCTATATTTTTTTTGTAGGCTTTCCACTCTTAAGTTATGTTTTTTTTGTTGTTTAGAATACGTAATATGTAATTCCTTTTTTTTTGAAAATTATTCGCATATCTTACACCTCCTTTATAATCATAAAATAAAAAATTCATGGCATTTGATAATCCTGCACAAAATTTAATTGTTTTAGAAAAATATGCAAATAAGAATACTAAAAAATTCACATTAGAGGATGCTGTATCGGTTACTGGTATGCCAGTGATAGAAACTGAGGAAGCTGTTAGTAATATGATGGAGAAATATGATTGTAAATTGAGGGTAACTGAAAATGGGGATCTTATTTACGATTTTGGTGACGATCTTTTAAGGAGACATAAAAAACCCTGGACGGAATATATAGCTGATTTTTTTAGATTATTATGGAAGGGTTTTACGGTATGTTATAAATTAATAACTTCTGTTATTCTTGTTTTTTACTTTGTTTTTTTTCTTGTTTTGTTAATAGGTATTGCTGTTGGCGGCAAAGATAACGATGGCGTAGGGAATTTAATTGGGGCACTTCTTAGGGTTTTTATTTCAATTTTCGAATGGAACACTATAATGGGCTATAACCATCGTTATTATAGAACGGATTCATATGGATATTCATATCAGCATTATAAAGAAAAACCTAGGATTTTAGGGACAAAGAAAAAGCCTAAAAATCCAAAGGATGAAAAGAATTTTATTGCCTCTATTTACGACTTTATATTTGGGCCACCAAGGGTTGAAATTGATCCACTTGCAAATAATCAAGAGGTAGCAACTTTTCTTAGAGAACAAAAAGGGCTTGTAACGACCTCTGAAATACAGGCGTTGGCTGGATGGACAAGGGAAGAAGCAGAAAATTTTATGACTGAATGTCTTTCTATGTTTAATGGTCAAGCACATGTATCTGATAATGGTACACTTTATGGTGATTTCTCACAGTTAATCCGTAGCAAAGACAGAACGGGGGAAGAACCGGTTGTTTGGTACTGGGATGAATATGAGCCTGAATATGAATTAACAGGAAATTCAGAAGGGCGTAATGGTTGGATTATTCTGATGAATACTTTTAACCTTATATTTTCCCTTTGCCTTGTTTTTGGTGGTTTCTTAGGTCCTATGGGCCTTGGACTAGGTTTTTGGGGTTCATTTTTTGTAGGAGGCTTTCCATTAGTATACTCATCGCTTTTCTTTTTGATACCTGCTTTTCGGTGGTTGCGCCAACGTCCTTTACGCAGGAAACAACATGAAATTAATATTCGTAAAAGGCTTATGCGTATTGTTTATCAAACTTATGATAATGGTGAAAAACATGTGCATGAAATTCCACTAAAAAAACTTACTGAAGTTGCTAATGCAGACAGAAATAGTGAAGAAAAATTGGATTACGACACCATTGAGAGGATTATGAAAGATACTTTGTCAGAATTAGGAGGCGAGGCTTACCTGAATGAGCAGAATGAAATTATATACAAATTTGATCTGATTGCTCAGGAATTAGATGATATTGATACGATTCGGGAAAATAAAAAGGAAGACAGTAATCTTGGAAATATTATTTTTGAATCATAGATCCTCCTACTAGTAAATTCCTGGATTTGTAAAAGTAAATCATTAATTAAATCACCATTTCTATTTTGGTTATATATTTGGGAACAGTTTAGAGTATACGTGCTTCTGTTCGCCGGTTTTCTTTTCTTCCTTCTTTAGTTTCATTAGTTGCAATAGGCTGTTTTTCTCCATAACCCTTTGCGGTTAATTTACTTTTATTAATTCCCTTGTTTATCAGATAATTTACTACAGCTTGAGCCCTATTCTGCGATAGGATTTGGTTGCTTTCGTCGTCGCCGATACTGTCTGTATGTCCTGCAATTTCTAATCTAAGATCTTTCTTTATCTTTATTGCTTCTACCAATTCATTTAGTGTAGGGTAGGATGCAGGCAGCAGTGTAGATTTTCCAGTTTCAAAATGTACATCGTGAAGTGTAAATGACCGTTCGGGACGATATTTTATAACAAGATCACCAGTTATTGTTCCTTCCTGTTCAGGTATGTTCACTTTGTCAAAATCAATTTGTTTGCTGAGTCCCTGAATTTTTATCTTGTAATTATCTCCTTCGGGTAGAAGAATCTGGAAATTTCCCGATTCATCTGATTGGCCAGTAAATTTTTTTTTAGAATTTATACCTTCAAAGATAATATGATCATTAGGGCGTGGGTTCATCTCCATATTAGCTACCTTCACGTTAAGTAAAGCGAGGTTCTCAGTAGGAATTAGTTTTTGTTGCCCTGTACAAATTAAGCTTGAAAGTAAAGCGAATAATAAACTATAATATTTCATAAGGATATTTTGTTATAGGTTTAATATATCCTAATAATGTGTTTATATCTTTTTAGTTACAACTTTATGAGTTTTTTTTAATATTATGCTTAATGTAACATTTTACATTTATTTGTAAGACGCTGAAAGTACCAAATACTATTTTACTGTTTTATGAGGCGTTGTTAGTTTGTTTAGTTTGTGTTGTCATAAAGTTGCGTGGATTCAGGCAAAATTCTTTATCAATGAGTGTTTTAGTTCGTTATGCTGTGGCACCTATGTGATTTTGTCAGTCATACTATTTGCTTGGTTTTTTTGATTTTTTTTACCGCTTACTAATTCAATAAGACTAGCTTTGCTTTATTTATATTGTTAGTGTATCTTTGGATTTAGTTGTTGAAAAGGGATGATATTCATATTAGAGAATAATTTTTTAATTTTTAATTTTATTTATCTATAGTGTCACTAATAAAAACATTAGCGGGTGAAACGGCATTATATGGCCTTAGTAGTATACTTGGCAGGTTGCTGACCTTTGTATTTTTGACCCCATTTTTGACAAATATCTTTAACGATGACCGAGCTCAGATAGGAATTCAAACTGATATCTATGCTTGGGCAGCATTCCTTATGATCGTTTTTACTTATCGTATGGAAACGGCCTTTTTTCGTTTTGGTTCAAAAAAAGAAGATCGGGCTACTGCTTATAAAACTGCTTCATCGGCAGTAATAGGAACTACTTCAATATTTGTCTTATTATTAATTGCTTTTTCACAACCTATTGCTTATCAATTGGGATATGCAGACCATTCAAACTATATTGTATGGTTTGCGTTTATCCTTGGTTTTGATGCCTTATCAGCTATTCCTTTTGCAATGCTGCGTTTGGAAGGAAAAGCTATGAAATTTGCAATAATAAAGCTTGTTAATTTGTTTATTCATTTGGGCTTTGTTTTTCTGTTTTTATATGTTTTCCCACGTTATTTTCCTGCCTTTTATAATTCTGGAATGGGTATTGGATATGTTTTCATAGCTAATTTGTTCGCAAGTGGATCTACTTTTATTCTTTTATTACCAACCTATTGGTACAAAAATAGGGGAGAGCAAGGATTGTATGACAAATCTATTTTTGATAAAAATTTATTAAAAAAGATGCTGGTATATTCCATGCCATTGGTTCTAGCTGGTTTTGCTGGGATTGTCAATGAAGTATTGGATAGGATTTTACTGAAGATTTATTTACCAGGGGATTCTAATATGGTTTTGGAGCAGCTAGGGGTTTATGGTGCGTGTTATAAAATTGCTATTTTTATGAACCTTTTTACTCAGGCATTTAATTATGCAGCTGAGCCGTTTTTTTTTAAAAATGCTGATAAGAAATATGCTAAGCCATTATATGCAGATATTGCATTTTTGTTTTCATTAGTAGGTACTATAGCATTCCTATGTATTATGATGTTTATGGATTTGGTGCAATTCTTTGTTGCTTCAAATTATCGGGAAGGATTAGTGATAATTCCAATTCTTTTATTAGCTAATTTGTGTCTGGGCTTGTATTATAATTTTGCAATATGGTTTAAATTAAGTAATAAAACTAAATATGGTGCACTTATAGCAGTTGCAGGTTCGGCCATAACTATTATAGGTAATATTGTTTTGATTCCTTTGTTAATAAATTTTGGTTATGCAGGTTATTTAGGCTCAGCTTGGGCAACTTTGTTTTGTTATGCAACTATGGTAATTCTTGCATATTCATTGGGCCAAAAACATTATCCTATTCCTTATTCTATCGGGAAAATACTTTTTTACATTATAGTAGTAGTGATAATATATTTGTTGTATGCCAATCTAGTGAAACCTCAGCTTGTAGTCAATAGTTTAATATCGTATTCTATTAGTGTAGGAGTGATTTTGTTTTACATTTTTATTATTTACTTTATTGATGGAAATAAAATAATGAAGATTATTAATAAAAAGTCTGGCTTATATAGTTGATCAAAGGAACGTTCAACTATTTTTTAACTTTTAAAGTTATCAATTTCGGATTATAAATCTTTTACATTGTCTTATGCCTTTTGGAGTACTGAAAATTACAATGTAAATCCCCGAAGCAAGGTCATCATCTATAAAATAATTACCATCAGGAGCAAGATTGTGGCGTTGAATGAAGTAACTACCATTTAGATTAGTAATTGTCATATCCAATTCCTCTGAGGTATAGAATTTGTAGTGGATGGTCGGTTTGTATGATAAACGAGAGTCAATATTTATCTGATTTTGAGGTGAAACTAAAGTATTCACGTTTGTGGTTCCTACATTAGAAAAAACCGTGTAATCTTCTGTATTGTCGCAAAGTTTTTGATTTATTACACCGCCGTTTTCTTGAATGCCTGCTAATTCTAAATCAATGTCATTGAGAAATTTTGCAACGTTAGCAATTAGATTGATTTTTAGTGTGTTGTTTGTTGATGCTGTTTTTGCAGCTGTTGATATGTTACGTAATAAGTGGTCTCCTGTAGCATGCAATACAAATGGTTTGTCAGGGATTTGATCGCCATTACTATCCATCATTCCTTCAATGGCTATAAAAATATAACTAAATTGGTTGTTAGAATACATGTTTGTTGTAGACAATGCATGTCCTGTTGGATAAGTATTAGGGGTGTTTTGATTAGCAGAGGCATCCACTCCTACGTCAAAGTTAATGTATTCTAATTCCTGAACAGAAGAATTAACAGTGCCTAAATTGTAGGTTGTTGTTTGACCATTAATTAATAAATGAGGATAGTTAGTGACAGTAGATGTTTGTGTTCCATCATGTATTAATTCAATATTGGAAATAAAGTACTCTATTCTGCTTATAAGGATAGCTCTATTGTCATCAGTAAGATAGGTTTGACCCTGAATAAAATTTGACTTCTCAAACTTGTGTTGAATATTGAGTTCAATATCGGTTTGCGCTAACATTGAGAACCCAATAAAAATGAATAAAAAAAGAAAAGGTGAAGTCTTAAACATTATAATTTAATATTTGCAAGTATTTGTACTCGACTAAAGGTACAAAAAAATATATAGACATACTTATATTTAACTTTTGATTTATACGTGTTTCTAATCAAAAATACATAAAAGTGTACTATTCTAATTGATAAATTAAAAAAAACAATAGCTATTTATTTAACGACTAATGATGATTTTCCCTTTGATTGTAATACTATTGTTGTCTCTGTAGCCTATCCATTTGTTATTATAGCCTACATATATCGTATTAAGGGATTTTATTTTCCATAGTTCGTCATGGTTTTTTTGAATACCGTAAAGTCCTCTAATATATAGGCTTTCTAATTCGTTGCATTCAAATAATACCGAGGGTAGACTGTTAAATTTATTGTATGAAATATCCAGATGTTTTAGCCCCTTTAGTTTTCCAAGGTCTTCTGGTAATTCAGTTAGTTCTAAACCAGATAAAGACAAATGGCCATCTTTCATTACTTTAGAAAAATATTCCTGTTTATCTTTAGTTGATAGATTGAATAAAGCGAATAAGTGGCTATGATATCCTTTTTCTAGTAAATAAAATGCAATATATTTTTTGTCCAGAAGTTTTTCTTTGCAAAAGAATTCGAGGTTTCTTCTGCGTGTTATTTCTGAAAAAACGTAAGTTATTGATTTGCGACTTTTTAGTGCTGTAGTAAAGCTTAAAGGTGCATATTGCCCTATAATATGTTGGATGTTGCGCTTGATTTTCTGAACTCGGCTAAATTTATAAATAAGGAAAATTTCGGTTAATAATTCCATTGGAAAGCCACCACCTTTGAGCATCTCTAAAGCGAGTAAAATGTTTTCAGTATGATCGCTGTGTAATAGTTTTCGGATATTTTCTAGATTAACATCTTCTGTTTTAGTCAATAGATAGGGGCGTTCTATTTTATTTAGATGAGCAATTAATAGTTGTTCGGTTATGAGTACTAAATTGCTTGTTTGTATTTCCTCATAGGTTAAATTGGGCATAGTGCCTATTAAGATATGCGTAGTGGTTTTATTAATTTTAGAACCTGTTTGAATACCATTTCCCCAAAGCCGGGTTTTTAGTTCAGAAACTTTACCTTTTATTTTGCCCTTAATTACTATTTTGTCACTATTGGAGGGTAATCTATAAACACCGAATTTGTTGTTTTTTATACGTTTGTTTATTTCTGTTAATCCCTCATGCGTATATTCATTTATGGTGCAATTAAGTAATCTTACAAGTTGTGAATTGTCCAAGTCTTTAATGGTCAAGTCGCCACGCAGTATTTTCATAAAAAACAACTGAGATTCTTTACTTAATTTATAAGTCTTTATGTTTTTTAAAAGACGTTCAAAGATATATACATAGGGGGTTATTTTATTGCTTTTTGCAGTAAAAATCAGTTTTGGTATATGTTGTAAGTTAAGAATTTCATCATTCAAATTTTCTATTGATTTTGCAGGGATTTGTAGCTCTTTTAAACGCTTCATTTGAGTGACTACTATTGGGAAATCAATAAAATTATTGGCTTCTAGATTGAGTTTTTCTAAACAAGTTAGTTGTTGCAGTTTAGACGGTATAGATTGTAATTTATTGCCTGCTAGATTAAGGGATTTGAGTTTTTTTATTTCTGTTATTTGAGATGGTAACTCAGATAGATTTTGTAAAGAATAGCTTAGATCAAGATGTTCTAATGACTTCATTTTTGGAAACAAATCCCATTTTGTAGTTGAATTAAAACAGTTATAGGATAAAATTAAGGTATCCAATTTAGGGATTTCCCCTAAAACCAAAGGAATTTGTTTTAGATTATTGTATTGAAGTGAAATTATATGAAGTTTAGGCAAATCTGCCAACTCTTGGGGATATTGTTTTATCTGTTTGTTCTTATATATATTAAAGTGTTCTAATTTTTGTAACAGGCCTATCTCATGAGGAACTGTAGTTACGCTGTCCCAATAGTTGATAGTAAAAACCTTGACGTTTAAATCACTATATATTTTGTTCTTCAGCCGAATATATTGCTCCGGTTCTATGCTCATTGTATCGTTTTTGGAACTTTTTGTATCTTTTTTTTTGCGATTAAATTGCAAAATATCAAAAGCTTATACTCTGTAATTTATTTATTGTTTTTTATGACGTTTGTGTTGATCCTTACAATATACTAATAACTATTTTTAATGTTAGATTAATAGATGAGTTTATTTAAAAAATGCCACTAAATACTTGTAATTGAGACTAAAATGTTTAATTTTATAAAGAGGATATTCCTAAATGTTTCCTTTTCAACTTATTAATATTACCTTGAATTAACACCCTATATGTCTAATCTGGATCGTAATACAATTATTGATTTGCTGAAAAGTGAATTTGAAGTCAATCATGAGCTCGCGTTTCAGATGCTTGAAGGTACTGAAGTGGTTCCTGACATAGAGATTGCAAAACTTTTAACTTCTAAACCAGATTACTTATTTCGCTGCTTTAAAAATGATTGGCAAAAATTACTGGGTTTTGTAAAAGAATTGAAGTATAGGTATCAGACTATTCCCGAATTGCCTCAAAATATTGAGTTATTAACTAACCTAGAAATTTTATCTTTAAGTCATTGTACTTTGCATTCCCTGCCCACAGGGATAGGTTCTTTGCCAAAATTAAAGCATTTGATTTTGAATTATAACGCTTTAGCTGATATTCCTGATGAAGTGAAACATCTTAATCATTTAATTGAACTATCACTGGTTGGTAATCAACTGCTAGAAATCCCCCCTAGTGTTTTTGAACTTTCCAATCTTGAAATACTTTCTCTTATCGATAATCGAATCTCTGATTTGCCTAAAGGGCTAGTTTATTTGCATAAACTTAAAAAGTTGATTTTTAGAAATAATAACCTTACAGAATTACCTATGGAATTATGTATGCTCGAGAATTTAGAAATTCTTGATCTTGCAGAAAATAAAATTACTCGTTTGCCAAATGCCTTAACATATCTAAAGAAATTACGGATTTTATACCTTAACAGAAATCCTTTGTCTAAATCTGAAAAATTAAAAGTTGGAAATTTACTACCCGATACTGTAATTTATTTTTAATTTGCATTTCAAGGGAATGATATTAGTGATGACACCTTTAGAACTCTTTGGTATATTCAATTAAAAATTTTCTTTTTTTAGTTATAAAACCAATTTTTATCTATTGTTGTCGGAACTTTCTCCTTCAGTGAGGTGTTTTAATTCTCTAAAAACAACTTTATATTTTATAGAAATTAATTTTTTTTTCGTGAATGTTCTAGAACTTGAAAAAGTACGTAAAACTTACCAAAAACACGTTGCCTGTGACGATATTAGTTTTGATATTGAAGAAGGTAAAATTTTTGGTTTATTAGGCCCAAATGGTGCAGGCAAAACTTCATTGATTCGAATTATAACTACCATTACCAAGGCTGATTCTGGTAAGATTCTTTTTAATGGAGAGGCTCTCAATAATACACATCCCTCCAAGATAGGGTATATGCCTGAAGAACGTGGCCTATACAAAAAAATGAAAGTAGGAGAACAAATTACTTATCTAGCTCGTTTAAAGGGATTCTCCAAGCGCGAGGCATTTGAGCAACTGGATTATTGGCTTGATAAGTTCGATATACTTGATTGGAGATATAAAAAAGTTGAGGAATTATCTAAAGGAATGCAACAAAAAATTCAGTTTATTTCTACGGTTATTCACAATCCGAAATTATTAATTTTAGATGAACCATTTTCTGGTTTAGATCCTATTAATACAAATTTGATTAGAGATGAAATTTATGAATTGAACAAAAAAGGAACTACTATACTTTTTTCTACCCATCGTATGGAACAAGTAGAACAAATCTGTGAAAATATTGTGCTCATTAATAAAGGCAAAAATGTATTGGAGGGGCAGGTTTCCGATATAAAAGATAAATTTAAAGAACATATTTACAAAGTTGATTTTGTAGGCAAAATACCAGAAAACATTGATGAACATGCAAATATTGTGGAAGAAGAAGAAAATAGTATAAAAGTGCAATTGATAGATGTTGGACATGCTAACAAGTTCTTGAATTATCTTCTTTCTCAGGGAACATTGGTTACGAGCTTCAATGAAATATTGCCAACATTAAATGAAATTTTTATCAAAATTGTAGGAGGAAAATCTGATGAATAAGACCTGGCTGATCATAAAACGCGAATACTTATCTAGAGTTACAAAGAGAACATTTATACTTACAACTGTATTAACTCCTATTGGATTTATAATTTTTTGGGTAGCCTTGATATTTATTATGTCTTCTGGCGTAGAAAAGAAAAAAATTGCTTTGTTAGATCCTGGGAATACACTTCAGATTTCTGAAAAAGGTAAATTACGGGATGGGATGGTTATATACAATTATCCCCGAAAGGATTTAGAAGAATTGAAATCTAATTTTGAAGACTATGGTTATAAAGGAATCCTGTATATTCCAGATCAAAATCTTGATAGTGCTACCTTGACATTTAATATACATTATTATTCTAATGATGATATTAGTATTACAACTCAGGAGTCAATCAAAAAAGCTATCAGTAGTCATGCCCGTAAAATCAAAATGGATCAATTGGGTATCAATGAAACTATCTTGGATAAGTTGAATACTTCGGTTGAATTACAGCCTAAAAATCTGGATAAAAGCAAGGAAGAAGTTTCTAGCTCAAGGGCTTATGTTGCAACAGCACTAGGTGCCATCATGATGTTCCTTATTTATATTGTAATTTTTATTTATGGCAACATGGTTATGCGCTCAGTTATGGAGGAAAAAACGAATAGGATAGTGGAGGTGCTTATATCTTCGGTTAGGCCTTTTCAGCTTATGTTGGGGAAAATAGTAGGTGTTGGTGCTGTAGGGCTAACTCAATTCGCAATATGGGGTATTGTTTTTCCCTTGTTGTATTTAGGTGTAGGATTTCTTTTTTCGGGTAAGCTTCAGCAGTTGCAGGAGCTTACTACAACTTCAACAGCATCGAATGCTGGAGATATTGAGGATATATTGGTGATTATACAAGAATTAGGAAATTTCAATTATGGATATATTCTTGCCATATTCCTAATCTTTTTTCTTGGTGGATATGTGCTTTATGCATCTCTTTTTGCCGCTGTAGGAGCTGCTATGGGTGATGATTGGGGTGAAGGGCAATCACTTACTTTAGTTATTGCTATTCCTGTTATTATTGCTTTTTATATTGGGATTGCTGTTGTTGAAAACCCGAATAGTTCACTTGCGGTATGGTCATCTATGTTTCCTTTGTTTTCGCCAATTGTTATGCCAGCAAGGATTGTTTTTGATCCGCCAGTAATCCAATTGCTTATGTCAGTTGTTATTCTATTGATTACTTGTTTCTTTTTTATCTGGATTTCTGGTCGTATCTATAGAATTGGTATACTGATGTATGGTAAGAAGACAACATTAAAAGATTTTGCGCTATGGATGTTCAGGAAGGATTAGGGTGTTTGTTAAAATAATATTTTGGTTTCATAGTCTTCGAAATAATGCTTAACATTTTCCCAGTCTTCAGTGAAACCCAGTATAAATCCACCACCCCCCGCACCACAAATTTTAAGGTAAAATTCCTGGCTTTCTATTCCAAGCATCCATAGGTCTCTCATTTCCAATGTTACCATCGGAGGCAGATACATGAATTCTAATTCAGAGATCATCGAAGCATGGTATATCAGAGTAGGGAAGTCATTATTGATCAATGCTTGTATTGCTTTTTCTACAGACTCACTTACGGGCTGTACAAATTCTTCAATAAAATCAGGATCTTTACATTGTTCCATGAAAAAATTGATCAGTGGGGTTGAAACCCTCGGTTGATTGCTGTTGACCAAAAATATAGTTCCTTTATCCAAAGATTCAGGTAGTGTAACCTTTTCAATGCTTTTGTCCGCATGGACCCACAAGGCAGAATTGGTATATGATATCAATGGGTCTATTCCTGAACTTTTGCCGTGGAAAGAATTTTCGATTCTTGCGAGTTCCTGCTTGAGTTGGGGAAGTTTAGTAGCCTTTTTTTGGACGTAACGTTCGTAAATAGCAGCACTGATCGCACCGGAACTCCCAAGGCCATAACCCAACGGAGCATCAGAGGAAAACCACAGGCCGTCGTCTAGCTGTTGCCGCATTTTTGCCAGCACCAGCCTTGGTTTTTTTAGTTTCTTCAGGTCCTCGAAAATATTTTGGAGACAATTTTTGGAAAAATCCTCGTCGATATAGTTTTTAAATTCCGGATCTATATCTTCTTCATCACTCCAAAAACTCTGATAATGTTTATAGGGCATAGCCAAGGCACTCGAGTTTCTTATGATCGTGTACTCACCAAAAAGGAGGATTTTAGAAGGGTACGTTTTCATTTTTTTATAGAGATTAGCCAATTGCTTATTAAAGTACACCGGCAAGATACAAGATTAATACAACTAATGCAGTCGTTAATGCAATTGCTGTAAAGATTAAGACCCAAAGCCATGGATTGTCGCTTTCGCAGATAGAATCACAGCAGCTTTCACAACATCCATTACAGCAGGCTGACAGGCACCCCTGGCAGCACGTATTTTTCGAAAATAAGGATCTTTTTAATCGCATAAAAAAGCGTTTAAGTTTTTTCTTTTGCTTTTTCTCTTTTCGCCTTTCTTTTTTGCTTTTTCTTCGGATAACACCAGCAAGGCCAAAAGTCGCTAAAGTGGCTGTAATAAAAGTCGCCCATTTAAAGACTTCCATTTTGCCATCCTCAGGAAGATATTCAGTAGTCTGTGGACTGATAAATACAGCTAGAACAATCATATAGTAATTCATCTGGCGGATCCATGATTGTGGCTGGCAAGTTACTTGGCTGGCAAAGTCTTTAGCAAAGTTCCAGCGCATGGCAATGCGTTCTTTAAATGTGTGTGGTATTTCTCGTTCCTTATACAGGCGTAGTGCAAGGTTGGACTTCAGCCGATCCTGATAAATTTGTTGATAGGCTTCCGCAACAGGTAGTTGCCCAATAGCATTATTCACTTCATTTTGAAGTGATAGGATCAATGAACGTATTTGTTCCAGTTTGCTGTTGTTCAGGCTTCGGTCTTTGCCCCAAAATACCGCCAAGGGATTAAACTGCCCCTTAAAAACATCCATCTCATAATCCTCAAAAGCATCGAGGATATACATTAATTTTCCGAATTGATACCCCAAGTGCTGTAGATCAACTTCGTTTTTTAGTCTTTTCCCGCCTTCTGCAAATACGGTGGCAGTGATCTGTGCAGTAGCATCGGCATAATGATCAAGACATGCTTCTATTCTGTCGAACCTTGTGGGCGTACATTCTCTTTCGGCCTGCTGGTCTATCAAATGATATATGTCGCTGGTATCAATGCCCCATTCCTGAAACTGTAGCGCCGCCTTTTTAAAAGATGCAGAATATATGCGTTTGGCCAACTTCCAGATCGATCGCCTGCTGTCCTTGATATTATCATCTACCTTTAGCTCACTGAGCAGAACAGAAGCTGTCGCTGCATAATTCAATGAAAAGGGGAGTGCTTCATTTTTGGGCATCGAAAAACAGGTGTTTACCTTCTTCAGATTATCTTCCCAGTTTTCAAGTTCCACTTTATCCAGTTGTGAAAGCAATTCGGATAGAAATACCGTATCAAAATTCAGCATCATCCTGCTGCGATGATCAAAGTTGTGACCAATTGCCTTGCAGGTGCCGCAGTAGTGCATTCTGTGGTATTGATAGCTACTGTCAACTGCATTGGCAGAGCAGGCTTTTTCCGGGCGCATTATTCCAAACATAATTCAGTAGTATTTGAATCTAGAAATTCGTTTGGACTAAAGTAAATAAATATCTTTGAATTGCAGCATAAGCATATCGCTCATTTGCATATTGAAACTAATAGATAGAAAAAAAATTATGTAAACCTATATACCAGTTTTTTAGTATTTGATTTCTTGATCCGGATGTAGTTGTTTAGGTATGATAAGATTAGTGCCTTGGAGGCCTCCTATTAGGTCATTTGATTTCTTTCCTTCAGTTACCTTAGGATTAAGTTTATCTAACTCCCATCTATGAACATGTTTATGTTTTTCAAGGATATCTTTAATTGTTATGTTGATCTTTGAGAGATTTATTGTAGTAAACATTTTGTTTTCGGATATAATGGGCAACATGTCGAATTCCCGCCCTATTTTTTTAGAGTCTGTAAATATTTTTTTATAAGTATCCCCTTTTTTAATGATGTAACTTCTTTTTTCAATTCTTTCTTCTTCACGCTCCCAATAGATTTTTTTTGCAAGATTTTTATGCTTTGATGATTGAAATATTTTTTCGTCTCTAGCTGATATCACTTTTATTTCTAAACGGACTTCTAAACCGAATCTCTGATATTTTTCATTTATATTTGACAAATTAAAACTGAAAGGTTTTTTTATAGTTTTTCCATCTCCACTATTTGACAAACCAGATATGTCATCTTTAGCTACCTCATCTCCATTGTTATTGTAGAGTGCTACCCAGTATTCCATATAATGCATTTTACCATCCAAAGATGAATCAGCTAATGCAAATACAGCCGTGCCCGAAATAGTTTGATTAAGTTCAAAGTTATCATCTATCATAAATGCAGCGGACCCCAGTTTTGCATTTTTTGATGTATCCGACTTTTTGTAACCAAATGAACTTAAAAAATCTTTTCTATCCTTATCAATGTTGTTAGAAACGACCTTTATATCTTGCGAAATAGGTGGAATTTTAGCACCGCCAGTAGCTTTGATATATGCGGTTACGGTCCAAGTTTGAATTTCTTTTTTTATTTCATCTTTATGACGTGGAATTTTAATTTCTATTTCTTCTCTGTAGTGTAAAGCACCTTTGCCAATAGTCGCCCCATCTGTTTTACCAACTAATTGATCTAGATAGCCATCTTCACTTTTAATGTGGTATTCAATACTGATTTTGTTTTCGTCTTCGAATATCCAATCATCATCTTCTATATCAAGTTGATAGGATACATATGCTATT
>JAKVCV010000022.1 GCA_022448945.1 Saprospiraceae bacterium | reverse complement strand
ACAAAATCAAGAACAATAACAAAATCAAGAACAAGAAGAAAAACCTGAACCTGAACCAACTCCTGAACCTGAACCAACTCCTGAACCTGAACCAACTCCTGAACCTGAACCAACTCCCGAACCTGAACCAACTCCTGAACCTGAACCAACTCCTGAACCTGAACCAACTCCTGAACCTGAACAAAACTATTATGATACAAAAGCAGGTGAAAAAGCAATTCAAGAAACACGTGCATATTTCAATACAAATTCAACACTTATTTCTTCTAAAGGAAGTAGAGATCTGAATGATCTAGCTAATCTAATGAAATCTAATCCTGATTTTTATGCTGTAATTCATGGTCATACTGATAATGTAGGGGACCCTAAATCAAATAAAATTCTAGCAGAAAAACGTGCCAAAGCTGTAAAAAAATATTTAGTCGAGCAAGGTATTAATGAGAATAAACTTAAAATTCTTTCTTCTGGAGAAGAAAAGCCTGCAGCTGCAAATAATACTGAAGAAGGTCGTGGATTGAATAGGCGTGTAGAAGTTCTTTTACTAAAAAATGAAAAATAATTGATTTATACAGGTCTGTAAATAATTTGCTTAATTTTACATAAATTATTTACAGACCTTACTATTTTAAATGACCGTATTCACAATATCACAACTCGCTCTTCATAATGGCCAAGATAAAGAAACCTCTTATATTGCCTATAAAGGATTAATTTATGACGTAACAAATAGTCGATTATGGGATGGAGGGAAACACTACCAACATTGGGCAGGCCAAGATCTTACTTCTGAATTAGCAGAGGCTCCACATTCCGATATAGTTTTTAAGAAATTTAAGGTTGTAGGAAAACTACTTATAGAATAGAACTATTATTTTGAAACTGTTTTATTTTTTTATAAAACAAAACAGTTTCAAAACTCAATCCCAAATCACTAAGACTATCTGCATTTTTACTATCTTTGTGCTCCCATTTAAAATCTAAACAAAAACAATTAATTGTATCTCCTCTATTATTAAATGTTAAATCAAAATATTATTAATCAGACCCTACAACTACCCAATTTGCACTATATAATAAAAATATTTTTACTCAATATATTCCTTATTTTATCCTTCGTAACAATAGGGCAACATGAAATCTGTGGAGATGGTATCGACAACGACAATGATGGTTCAATTGACGAAGTATGTCAACCTTTTGAATGTGACGGTAGTTTATATCAAAGCGCTAGAGATAACAATGATTTTATTTTATATAAAGTTGATGTAAACCCTGTTCAATTTACATTCATAACTAACCTATCGCAAAATGGCAATCTAAACTCATTCAATTCGCTTGCATATAACCCTTTAGATAACCTAATGTATGGAATGGGAACAACTGATTCAAAGATTTACAGGATTGATGCAAATGGCAATGTAGAATTTCTTGGTAATGTCAATGGCCTTAATTCATTTTTCATAAACGGAGGAACTTTTGATAACCTTGGCAACTATTATGTCTTTGGAGATAATATACTACGCAAAATTGACATCGCTAATCTTTCTTTGACAACTATCGGAGGTACGGGCACCTATGGTTCTGCAGATATTGTTTTTAATCCTGTTGATAATCAAATTTATGGCTGGAGTGGTAATCCAAAACTGCTCTTTAAAATAAACCCAAATACGGGCTCTCAAACAATTATCCCTGGCAATGCCCCCCTAGCAATCAACAGCTGGGGCTGGACTGGAGCAATGTATTTTAATGCACAGGGAGATATTCTTGGATATCAGGGAACGAAAATGATTAAAATCAACCCCAGTACTGGCATTGGATTACAGATTGGAACGGGACCTAGTAAATCTAGTAATGATGGTTGTTCCTGCTCCTTTGGCGTTGAGATGACAAAATCTGTTACAGGTTCATTTATGCCTGGCGATACTATTTCTTACCATTTTGAATTTTTTAATCAATCATTTTCTGCTATTACCAATTCCTTGTCCTTTGATGATATGCTTACAGGTGGATTTCAATGGACTTCAAACCCCTACAACCTCGTTAACATTCAATTATCTGGAAATACAAATACAATTGGAAACACCAACGCAAATTTTTCAATTGACAATTTACCACAGGGAAAATCCTCTTTCAGTATAGATGCGCGTATTCCTTGTAATTATACAGGAACCGATTATACTAATCAAGCTGTTTTAAGTAATCTTCCACTACCTCTAAAAGATACAATATTATCAGACAATCCTAATAGTCTCGCAATAGGCGATCCCACTACTTTTACGCTTATCAGTACACCATTATCGACTAATCCAACTACAACAAATATCATTTGTGACCAAAATACAGGGACAATAGAGTTAAATGCAAATGGTGGTTCTCAACCATTATCATATTTATGGGACAACGGACAAACTAATAGTCTTGCAACTGGCTTATCGGCAGGAATTCATACAGTAACAATAACCGATTCTTATGGCTGTGAAATTGTTTTATCTGATCAAATATTTATAGAGAATATAACATTAACAAATTATTTCAATACTGAAAATGTACAATGTAATGGCCAAAATAATGGTTCATTAACTATAGATAGTACTATTGGGGGATATGAACCCTACCAATATTCATTAGATGGAATTACATATAACTCCAACATTCAATTTGATAATCTATCTGCAGGGAATCACATGCTTTATACACTAGACAATTATGGCTGTAACAATCAAATCCCCTTTACCCTAACAGAACCTACTTTTTTACTAGCAATTCAAGCTCCTAATGACACTATAATGCGAATAGGCGAACAATTAGGCGTCAATATACAACAAAATACAAACTCTCAAGTTGGATACCAATGGACACCAACAACAGGGTTAAGCTGCAGCAATTGCGCTAATCCAATAATTAATATAACAGAATCTACAACCTATACTATCATTGGCATGGACATCCAAGGTTGTTATGACACAACTAGTTTTTCAATTGAAGTAATAGAGGAAACACGAGTTTTTATTCCAAATGCTTTCAGCCCAAACAATAATGGTGTGAATGATATTTTAATGATTTTTAGCCCTGGAGATGTAGAAAAAGTAAAATCATTCAGAATATTTGACCGGTGGGGTGAAATGGTATTTAACCAAAATAACTTTCCGCCTAATACAGCTAATTATGGCTGGGATGGAAGTTTCAGAGGAAAACAGTTAAATCCTGGAGTATATGTTTACTCTGCAGAACTTTTATTGATTGATGGTCGTACTGTAATTGTTAATGGAGATATAACACTATTTCGTTAGAAATATTTTCCTTAAACGGGAATAAAAAAAAGCACCCCAAGTTTTATGCAGATAAATCTACAATAGCTTAGGGTGCACATCAATTTTCATGGGTTCTATATCAAGAAAAAATTATTTCTTGACCAGCCTAGTTATACTGGAATGACCTTTTGAGGTGTTTACACGGACTGTGTAAATACCAGCATTCAGGCTTAAATTGATGTTTTCCTTTGTCATGTCTTTAAAATGTTGTGTAAACACCAATGCCCCAAGTGTATTAAAAATTTCTACAGTTACACTTTCATAAGCTTCTGCTAGATCCAGCGTAAGAACTTTATCAACAGGGTTAGGATAAACTGTGAATTCATTAACAAATTCAGCATTAATATTTTGACCACCTAAGGCCATACAACTACTACTAAAATATGACCATGCATCAATTTGACTATTCCAGTTCTGTGACGCATGTGTCGGATCATCAACTTCTATACATTGTAGGTTATTATTTTTTGCATCAAATGAATTAGCAGCAATATTTACATTATTACTATTCGCTACATTCAATTGTGATAAATTGTTTTTTGAACAATCCAAAGCAGTCATTTGAATATTATAACTAAGATCCAAAGAATTGATCAGATTACTGCTGCAATCAAGTATTCTAAGCTCTATATTATTTATTAAATCTAATGATGCTAAGTCATTGTGAGTACATGTAAGAAATTCTAAAAGATTATTTGTTCCTACTTGTAAGTTAGTTATTCGATTTTTACTACAATCTAACATTCTTAATTCTGTACAATCTGTGATTTCAAGATCAGTAATACGATTATCATTGCATGATAAACGAACAAGTGCTTCATTGGCATTAAGATCCAATTCAGTAATAGCATTTCGACTACAATCTAATACTATTAGGTTAGAAAAGTGTTCTATTCCTGTCATATCAACAATAGAAGATGAAGCTACATTTAATGGTCCAACAAAAGCCTGAGCTTCTGATTTCTGAATTTCACCATCGCCATTAACATCTATAAGAGGATTAGCGACAAGTACAGCCTTAAAGTGTGGGTCTACAAAAGTAATGTTGCTCTGTGCGTGTGTTTTTAAACCTGTAAACATACAAGCTAAAAAAAGTAATAATGCGGGATTAATTCTAATTAAATTTTTCATGATGTTTTAAAGTCTTTATTTATGAATAAAAAAATTTTTGTGTATTTAATTTTAACATATAACCTATTTATTATAAGTCACACAACAAATATAGACCAGATCAAAAAAATTATCATTGACGTTTGTCAAGAACAGCATATTTTTTTTATTTAAATTTAAATTATCCTCAAAAAAGAAGCATATAATACTGATAATTAGCATTTTATAGGACTTTTCTGTTGTTTGAAACCCTTGGAAAATTATTTCAATAAAGCTTATATTGGCTCATTACAAATAGATATTGATATATATTGAAGCTTTACAATTTAAGATTGACATAAAAAAAAAGGCCAAGTAATTAAAAAATCACTTGGAGCCTTTTTTATACTTCATAGGTAAAAAGACAAAACATTTAATCTTATTATTCTTCAAATAATTTAATTGCTATTGAACTTATGATTCAAAGGCTATAAATTTATAAATGCTTTTTAAATTCTAATATTGACTTAATTTATGATCAGACCCCAAAATTTCACCTTGAGGAATTTCTTTTATATATACCATTACAACATGTTCTATCATAGATAATTGACGAGCGACATCAATAGGTTTTTCATACAAATTATTAATTTCCAACACTATACATTCATTAATGTCATCAATTTCTATTTGTTCAATTATCGTCATATCATATGATGCCATTATTCCGTTCATAGTTTCACTCCCCGTCTGAGAATATAGACCAGAATTGAAAACTTGAGCCCAGGTAGCAACTGATTCATAAACTACAACCAAATTAAATTGTTTTTTGTGATCGAAATTATTTTCTTTCGAAGTAAGATTTTCTTGTTCAGTAAAACTTGCTTGATCTGGTTGTGCAAAAAGCGGTGTTTTTCCTATATCCTCTGAATCGAAATAATCATTCGTTAAAGTAAGGTCTTGAGCCTTTAAAGATGAGTTCAGCAGTAAGCTAATAATTAAAATTAACATTGCGGTGTTTACAACTAAGCTGAAAATTAAAAGCAACAATGTGTACATGTTATTTTCCTTAGTTTTCATAATTTCGAGTTTTATTAAATAGTAAGTTTTTTATGTAAATTAAAAGTTAAGGTTATTTTACAAATAAAATCTAATGTGCAAAAAACGCGTATACGTTTATAATTACAAAGATAAATGAATGTAGATGTGGCTACATTGACCAATGTCAAGAAGTTAAATTATTGATAAAAATTAAAATTTTAATTTATTAATCAATATTAGCGGAATTTTAACCGAATTAAATAATCTTACCTGAAAACCCGTAAATCTATATAGCCACTCTCTTTAAAAAAGTCCTTTGAATTATTGTTTTAAGATTTTATTATACTAGTAGACTTTGCCATTCCTTCTTCGGATTTAATTGTAAGAATATACACACCAGAATTTAAGTCTAAATTTATGTTTCCATATTTAAATTCCTTAAAGTTCTTAACGATTACCCTCCTTCCAAACACGTTATAAATTTCCAACGTAACATTGAAATATGTTTTTTCTAGTTCCACAGTGAAAACTTCACCAACTGGATTAGGATAAACTTTTAAAGTACCTAAATATTCTGTATTAGAAGTTTGTTCCCCTAAAACAATACAACTAATACTGAAGTATGCAAAAGAATCAATTTTAGTAGACCAATTTTGCATAGAATAATGAGCATCATCTACTTGAATACAATTTAAATTATTGTTTTTGGCATCAAAAGAAGAACTTTGGATATTATTATTATTGTTATTAGCAATATTCAATTCTGTAAGTTGATTATTAGAACAATTAAAAGTACTCAGGTAACTATTATTGCTAACATTAAGGGTAGAAATTTGATTACTACTACAATCCAATTGTTGAAGATCTGTATTAACTGACAAGTCTAAATCAGACAACTTATTATCCTGACAATATAAAAGATTCAACATCAAATTAAATGACAAGTCAATATCTGTTAAATTATTATTATTACAATCTAAAGTCAATAAATCTGTACATTTATCTACATTTAATAAATGCAACTTATTATTGCTACAATTTAGTCGAACAATATTACTATTTGAACTTAAGTTTAAAGATGTAATTGAATTATTCCTACAATCCAAAGAAGTAATTCCTTGGAAATATTCTATTCCTGCCATATTATAAATTGATGATGACGATACATCTAACAGTCCTGTAAAAGCCAAAGCTTCAGCTTTTTGAATTTCTCCATCTCCGTTGGTATTAACTTGATTATTAGCCACTAATACTGCTTTTAAATGTGGGTCCGCAAATAGAATATCCTGGGCACGGACATTTACAGCTAAAAGCAAACTAGCAATCAATGGTAATAATTTAATAGTAATATGATTTAAATTGTACATGGTTTGGTTCCGATTTAATTTTGTTTGGTAAAATGAATAAAAAATATCAAAAGACCATAGGTATGTTTTTGACATCATATAACAAAAATAGAACAGAACAGACGCGCTTACATTGACCATAGTCAATATTTTCAAAACACAAGTATTTTTATCTATTTTACTAAATTATAAAATACAATAAACAGTAATCGGCTGATAAACAATGTTTTAACAAAAAAAAATTGCGGAAAAATCAACAAAACATAACATTAAAAATTATTAACGATAAAAAAAGCTAGTAAATAGGTTAAGCGTTTTGTTTATATAAATACTTAATAAACTATAATTTGACAGAGATTATAAAAAACGGACAAAAACAGTTATTTTAAAGCTCTACTGACATGGACAAACAATAAATTAATGCAAAAACTTGACATTCGGCTCCTCAAAAACCTCAAACAAAAACTTTCTTCCAGAAACCTTCAATCTATATACTTAAATGCTTTACCTCAAAAGTATTTAAACCGTATTGACCTAGGAGACTTAAACCTACTTAAAGAGGGGTTGTCAAAAACTTTTTTAGATTCTTTATTAACGAAAGATGAATTTACTTTTGTTCTTGAACCTAATTCAAAAATTAAAATTCAAGAAAATCAAAAAAGGCAAGTAATAAATCGACTATGTAGTATAACTATAGAGAACGATGATCATTTTGAAGAACAAGGTAGGCAGACATTTGGCTTTGGGTACCCTATTTTATTATTTAAAGCCCCTCAGGACAAAACAAAAATTATAAAAGCCCCCCTATTAATATGGTCTTTAGATATTGAAAGAAATTTTAAAGAAGAGTTTCAATGGATCATAAAGCGTAATAATAATTTTTCTGTAACAACAAATCCCGGATTAACTTCCTTTTTATATAACCAAGCAGGTATTAAACTAGAGTCTTTATATGATCAAATACTCGAAGATTCAATACTAGACAAAAAAGAACTTGCAGAGATGGTTTTTATTCATATGAAGCAATTGAATCCGAATATTTCTGATAGAACTCAAGCTTCATATAGAAAAGTATTAGATGGCGACATTTCATTATTAAAAACTGAAAAAGAAATAAATGATTTGCCTTTGAACAGTCCTCAGATACTTTGGTCAGGCATTTTTGGTTTATTCCGATCACAGAAAGCTGATATAGTGAAAGACATTGATCATTCGATAAATAATATAGAGCAATTAAAAACCCTTGTAGAAAAAGAGTGCAATCCTGAAGATCCTAACAAATCTTCGTTTATGAAACACAGTTTTACTTTACAAAAAACTGACCCATACCAACAACATATTCTACACAGCCTTGACAAAGGGAAAAATCTGATTATTCAAGGTCCTCCTGGTACTGGAAAAAGTCACACATTAAGCAATGTAATTGCAAATACACTTTCAAATGCTGGAACATGCTTAGTAGTTTGTAACAAAAAATCAGCTTTAGAAGTAATTTATAAAAATCTACAATCTATCGGTTTTGAAGAATTAGCAATTATCATTGAAGACGAATACCGCGATCGATATAAAGTAGTTCATTCAGTCCTTGAACGTTCCAAATACAAACATCCTTATTATAGAGTTCCTGCAACATTTATTAGATTGCTAAAAAGTTGTGCATCTCACGTTCAACACCTTCAAGGATACCATAATAAATTACTACAACCACTCTCAGGCGAATTAAAATGGATAGATATAGTTGGCAAATACATATTATACCCCAAAAATTACGACAATAGCATCTTGGAAGCTAATCTAAAAGGATACCAATTCAAATTTACAACAATAGAATTTGATGAAATCATTAGTGTTCTTTCAGAAGGAGAAGTGCTTTTTAAAAAATTAGGCACCCTTAAACATCCAATGAATGCATTACATGATCGCTTTTTCCTTGAATCGAATGCTACAAAAGTAGAATCAGAAATAATGACGGCTCTTGAGAATATATCACAAGTAGTACAATCGGCACAACGTGATATACTTACTTATTTATTCGAATATGAGCAGTTACTTGATCAGCATTTCTCAGATGTATACCTTGAGAAAATTAAACTTACAGATAAAATTATTGATCTTATAGAAAATGGATTAGCTCAAAACAAATATTATTTTAATAACAACTTCGGATTGTATCGTAATTTAATGACGCGAATCAGCAATAAGTATAAAAAACTTGATTCTCAAAAAATAGAAGTTCTGGAAACCTATTTCAAATTACAAAAATTGCAAAGGCAATACAATTATTTTGATTTTCAATTCATAGACACTAGTAACACCAAAAAATTAAAATTCAGCAATCTACTCAACCACATAAAAAATTACAAAATTAAGGTATATGAATGGTATGATGAAAGAAATAAAATTATTCAAAAATTAGTAAAAGAATTAGGCCCCAATAAAATATTTAAATATGTTTCATTTGACAAAAAAGTAACTGAGGTAAGTAAAAATTTAGATAAGTTTGAACAGAACTTTACTAATAGTAAAGTTTTCAAAATAGAATTCAAATTTGTCACAAAAAATATTCGCAAACGTTTAACTCAAGTTGAAGATCTCGACAAAAACTTAATATTACTTAAAACAGAATTTGGAAACTTTTCAGATTATCACGCATTAAAATTCTTTTCATTAAGCCTAAATGAACAACAACAATTTGCATTCCACGGGCTTGTAAAATCAAAATTAAAAGATTGGAAAACAAGTTTTAGTTCTTGGTATCTTAATGCCCTTTTAGCTCATCACGAAGATGAATTTATTCCAGATGATAAATCCTATAATATTTCCAGATTAAATTTTAAAAAGGAAAATGATGATTTCCAAAAAATGCTAGGAACACACACACTCGAATATTGGCGAGGCAAGCAAAGTAAAGCAGTATATGCCTTTCAAAAGGACAAAGCACCTGTAAACTTAAATAGCTTGTACAATACTCGAAGCGAAAATAGTGCTAGGCGTACACCACTTCAAAAGATAATAAATACATCTACAGATGTATTTACAAGCTTTTACCCTGTTGTATTGGTTAGTCCTGAAATATGTTCTTCAATTTTGCCTTTACAACCCAATTTATTTGATGTTGTAATATTTGATGAAGCGAGCCAACTAACTCTGGAAGATACCTATTGTGCTTTAATGCGTGGCAAATACAAAATCATCTCCGGTGACCAACTTCAACTCCCGCCTCTTAGAAAAATGGATGTTCATTGCAAAGCAAAAACAGATAGTACACTTCTTTTAGACAATCAATATTCCGATGCTAATGATTTAGAAGTTGAACACATTAATTATTTATCAAATTCAGAATCATTGCTAGAATACAGTCTAGCTGAGAGCACTTATCACGAATCATTTCTTGAACTACATTATCGCTCCAAACATCCTTATCTAATTGATTTTTCTAATGCTGCATTTTATAACAACCGCCTCAAGACTTTCCCTGCAGAAAAAAATTATATACCAATAGAATTTAATGAAGTTGGTGGAAACTTTATAGAATTTTGCAATATAAAGGAAGCCACCGAAATAATTAACTATCTTTTAAATTTGCCAGAGGAAGAAAATACTTGCCCTTCTGTAGCGATCGTAACTTTTAATATATATCAGCGGAACTTAATCTCTGAAAAAATTCAAAAAAAATCAATTAAAGACCCTCTAACATCCAAAAAAATAAACTTGCTGAAAAAAAATGGACTAACAATTAAAAACATAAATAATATTCAGGGCGAAGAGTGGGATATAGTCCTAATTTCAACAACTTTTGGCTTAGATGAAAATGGAAAAGAATCAGAAAATTATATTAGCCTAAAAAATCCTTATAGTTATAAATTACTTAATGTTATTGTTACACGAGCGCGTCATAAAGTATGTGTGTTCAATTCAATCCCATCACAACAATATGAGAATTATAAAAAGGAACTCAGCAAAAATGACAACATTGGCATAGGGTTACTATATGCTTACTTATGCTACGCAAAAGCGGTAAACAATCAGAATGATAAAAACAGAAAAGATATCTTAAACGAGTTGAATAAATTCTGTAACAAGAAGTCTGCTAAACAAATTTACAAATCCCAAAAAAAATATTTTAAAGAAAACGTTATCCATTTTTTAAATAATGTATTTCCAAACCTAATAATCAAAACCGAATATGAATACTACGGCATTAACCTTCCAATAGCGATTTTAAATGACACTAACAAAGTGATTATTGGGTTATATTTTGATGTTTACCATGAAATACATTCTGAAGAAGCATATTTATGGGATATTTATCACGAAGAACGCTTAAAAAAAGCAGGAATTACCTTATATAGAATTTGGTCTAAAGAGTGGTGGAATGATTTAAATCAGGGACAGCAGAAATTGGAGCTTCAGATACGTGAAATAATTGACTAATATTCTATTCAATTTTTATTATACTTCAGATAATTAATTTATTGTTTTTTAACACCTTCAAAATAATGGTCTTAAGACATAAATGCAAGGAATTCTATACGTTTTTTACAGAGTATTTATTTAATAGAATATTAACCTCTAAACAACAAAATCAAATTAAAACAAATGAAGAAAATATTATTACTTATCATAATATTCCCTCTATACCTTCTAGCCCAAGAAGATATAAAGCTGTATAACAAGGGTGTTGAAGCGCACAATGCAAAAGATTATAAAACAGCAATAAGCTACTATAATCAATGTCTTAAAATAAACCCTAATAACAAGAGTGCAATTAAAAACCTGGGCGTTATATACTATAATACATCACTTGATTATTACGACAAAAAATTATACGACAATGCTTTACATTTTTTGGAAAAAGCTTTAAAATACAACCCAAAAGACCCGAAAATCTTTTACATGAGCGGTTGTTGTCATCAAGAACAAAAACTATATAAAACTGCTATTAATGATTTTACGAAAGCTATAGAACATACTGATTATCCTGCAGCTTATTATTGTGCACGTTCATGGGTATATAACGACCTTAATGATCACAAATCTCGTCTGAGTGACATAAAAAAAGCTGTTGAGTACGAACCTGAAAATGCTGAATACCAATTTCAATGTGGTAAATTCAAACAAGAAGTTAGCCAGGAGGAATTTAAGACAGCAATAAATAATTATAATAAAGCAATTACTATAAAACCAGATTTTACAGAAGCTTATACGGAAAGGGCAGCATACTACATGACTTTTCAAAAATTCTCAAAAGCGCTACCTGATCTAAAAAAGGCTAAAGAATTAGGTGCAGATGTAGATCATTTGATAGAGGCCGTTAACTTTGAAATGGAGATGGAGAGTCAAGACTAAAAAAGGGTTGTTCACTAATTAGTGAACAACCCTTTTTTTGAGCATCAAAAAAATCTAATATGAAGAACGATCATCTTGAATGTCAGCATTGTCTTTCATATTATTATATATTGATTCTGCAGATACTATCTGACCAATTCGTTGTGAAATACTTTTTCTTGCTCCAGCGGTTTGAGGAAGTTTTGGTGCTTCAGAGATAGAAGTTAATTCCAAAATATATACGCCTTCTTTACCACCTATAGCACCAGACATTTGACCTACTTCAGTAACTGCAGCCAAAGCAACTACTTTGGGTTCAGAACCAATAGTACCAAGATATCCACTTTCATAGGTGACATTTGTCGCAGTCTCTTTAATTAAGCTATATTCACCTGCAATAGCATCCAATGAGGTCAAAGTTGCAAGTCTAGATTTTACCAAATCTGTTTTCTTCTGGTTACGAATTATTCTATCAACATCCCCTTTAACTTTTGGATCGTCAATACTTGCTAAACCTTTTTCGTTTCTGGAAACCAAAGATGTAACAACGAATTTTTCTGTACAATTCAACTCTTCATTTTCTACAGCATAAGGACGATTAGTCACTTCCCCAATTTCAGTTTCAGTATCATGTGCCCACTTGATAATATCAGCAGAAGTTGAATTTTCACCAATACCATCTATACTAAAACCACCTTCTTCTAGGGCAGAAGCCGTATTAACAACAAACCCTAATTCTTTTGCTGTGGCTTTCATATCGTCATCTATTCTATTATTTGTAATAAAATCTATTACTTCCCGCTGTTTATCCTCAGTAGTTCCAGGGCTTGGTATAATGTCTTGATCTATATAGGCAATTCGCACACCCTGTTTATCTGTTTCATACTTGTAACCAGTTATTTGTATCAGATGAACACCAAATTGAGTGTACAGAAGTCTTAAGCTGTCTTTTTTTCCAGTATAAAACATATATTCTTCAAATTGTGGTACAAACGAACCATCTTTAGCTTTCCATCCTAGGTCACCACCTATTGTTCTTGAACCATCCTGACTATATTTTACGGCTAAAGAGTCAAAAGAAGCTTTAGAATCTGTCGCCAACACATTTTTAAGAGAATCTAGTAACAACCTTGCTTTTTGACCATCCTGAGGGTTTTCAGCACGAATAAGAATATGACGTGCCTTTACTGAATCCGGCAATGTTTTTTGTTCAATTTTCTTTAGCACTCTATATTTCCTATTATGAATATATGGTCCTAAAACTATTCCATCCTCTAAAGCAAAAATTGAATCAATAATATCTTTAGGTTCAGACATTTCTTCTTTAGTATAATAGGCAGCTGCATATTCTCCATAATGAAGGTCAACAAATGCAGAATCATCTTTGCTGGTAGTTCTTTTAGAAAAATCATCGGCATAAGATTCCATTTCAGTACGATATGTAGCAGAATCTTCAGATGTAGGAAAGACATCAAAAACAATATAATTTATATTTGCTGCAGCCTCCCTTTTATATTGTCTAGGACGTGCACTGATATAATCTTTTAATTCTTGATCAGACACATCAATTTTGTCATTAATATTAGTATATGGGATACGAACATAGTCAAAATTGTATGCAGTTTTTTGGGTTTTTTGTTCCATTTGGGCCATCCAAAGGGGGGTATAAACACCTCGCCCAATTGCTTTAAAAAATTTATTTTGAAGCCTGTTTAGTTTAACTGTTTTTTCAAGATTTACCCAATTTTTTTGTTGCTCAAGCAATTCTTCCTTCTTTCGTGGATCATCTCCAGCTTGTTTTAATAAAGAACTGGTGTTGTGAAAAATCTCTATTCTTTGTTTAATTTCTTCAGTATTTACATATCCACCTTTCTTAGAATCTCCAAAGTAACGTTTAACAATAGAACTTAATAGACTTGGGTCAGAACTAACAAACATATCCCCCATTTCATCGGGAGTAACTAATATACCAGCGTTATAAGTTTTTTCGTCTAGTAATTTTTCTTTTACAATTCTATCCCAAACATATATACTGATTTGTTCAGGCAACAATTGATTCCCTTGATATTCTCTAGAATACATCTGAACTAGATCATTAGAAATTTTATCCCCATTTACATATCCAACAGTTGCTGAACGTCCGGAAGAAGTATTAGATCCAGGACTAATATCCATAAACAAAAAAGATAACATCCCAATACCAATTAAAGCCATCATCACCCAGCCAAAGCGGTTTCTTATTGTTCCTAATAAAGCCATTTTATATTTTAATTATTTAAGAGAAATATTTATATCTAACAAACTGATTTTATTTTAACAGGCAAGAAATATATTTTACACTTGTTAAATTTAAATCCTAAAGGGGACAAAAATACATTTTTTTGTGAAAAAAGAGTTATTTAATGATAAGGAAAAAGGATTTTTTTATTTTTTGATAAATAAGTACCATATCATAGTACAAAAGACTATATACCAAAAAACCAAAATAAAGGCTTGAATTTTAATATTCTATAGCTTCTTTATAAAGATCTTTTTCTTTTACGACTTTGATTTTAGATCCATCCTTAAGTAGCTTTGAAATCGCATCATAAGGAGCTTTTACTAATATTTCCCCTTCTTCTAAACCTTCTGTAATTTCTATAAAATTGTCGTTTTGAATTCCTGTCTTAACTTCCCTTATCTTTACTGAATCAAGGGTTTGGACGAATACATATTCTTTTAATTCTATTTCTGTATTGATATCTACCATCTGCTCTTTATCTTCTCTGGCAGTTACTGCAGCAACAGGCACTGAAAGTATATCATCGGCTCTATTTGTAATAATTTCTGCAGAAGCAGATAATCCTGACCTAAAAGGGGATCTATCTGATTTAAATCCAAGATCTTTATATGAATCAGGGAACATGAGAATTCGAACTTCAAAATTGGTAACCTGATCAGAGGTAAGCTGAGCAGTAACTGAATTCAAACCTGTAGCAGTATTGGCTATTTGAGTAACAATTCCTCCAAATTTACGATCTGGATATGCATCTAATTCTATGTCTGCAGAATCTCCTATTATTATATTCAAAATATCCCTTTCATTTACATCAACACGTACTTCAACAGTTTTAAGATTAGCAATTTTTAGTATAGGTGTACCTGCCATTTGTGCAGTACCAACGACCTGTTCGCCTTGTTTTTTGTATAATGTTGAAACCACACCACTAATTGGAGCGTAGATACGAGTCTGAGATAAATTTTTCTTTTGTTCCTTTACTGTAGCTTCAGAGCTTTTGACTGTAAATTCAGCCGCCAGAATATTTTGAGTAGCTGCTTCTATATTAGCTTTAGCAGTATTAAATGTAGCCTCTGCTGCCTCAAAATCAGCTTTAGATATTATACCCTCCTTATACAAATTCTTATTTCTATCATAAACAATTTTAGTATTTACAAATTGTGCTTCCAATTGTTTTTTCTGTGCTCGAACAGCTTCCAATTGAGCTTTAGAACCTTCCGTAGCTGCTTCCGCCCTTTCTACAATAGACACTAATGCTTCAGGATCTACTTTTGCAAGCATTTGTCCTTTTTTAACCAAGTCACCCTCTTTTATATATAATTCAATGATTGTGCCTGAAATATTAGAAGTTATTTCTAGTTCGGTTGCAGGAAACAACTTGCCACTTGAATAAACTGTCTCAACAATAGTACGTTTTTGAGCAGCTTCTACGGCTACCTCTTCAATTAATACTTTTTTTCTAGTCATTTTATAATAGGTGGCTAAAGATAAAATGATGATTATTAATAAAAAGATATATAAACCTGTCCTTTTTTTTCGTTTTCGTGCCATTTTTATATTAAAAATTAAAAAACAAACCTATGAGAAGAAACATTATTTGATCTGAATTACATTACCCCTGTAATAATCCAAAATCTTAAGTTTAAACAAATAATCATATTTAGCTTGCAACAAGTTTGATTCAACTGCAACAAGTGTATTTTGCACACTTGTCAATTCAAAAGAATTGACAACTCCCAAATCGTATCTTTTACGTGTATTTTGAACTGACAGCCTTGTCGATACTACAGTTTTTGAAGCTGCTGCAAGACGTTTTTCTGCTGCTTTCACATCAGTTAATGAACGTTTAATATTAGATTTAAGGGTTGTCTCTATCTGTACTGTAGCCAATTTAGCAGATTTTATAGCTAAATCTGCTTGCTGAATAGCTATTCGGTTACGAAAACCATTAAATATAGGAATTGAAAGATTTATCCCAACATTTGCATATATATTTCCTCCAAGCTGTGTGAAATAAGGAATAACATCTCCTTGAACAGTTGAAAATTTATTTTCATAAACTTCTACTGGTGTAGTTGTGCCTGTCTGAAAGCCACTTAAAGTGTCTGGGGTTGAAACAACATTAAATAATCTTGCAGCACTTGAGAAATTACTATTGACACTTCCATAAATTGAAATTGATGGCCATAAAGCACCTTTTGCGATTTTCACTGCAAGTTCAGCACTTCGTTCTCTTAAATATGAAGCCGCAACATTAGGTTGATTATTTAAAGCTTCTTCATATATTTCATCAAGAGTTAATAACTCAAGTACTTCAGGAACTATTAATTCAGTAATAGGAATTATTTGAATTACTTTAGCCAAGTCAATATTCATAAGCACTTTTAAATTCACATAGGCCAAATCAACTGAGTTCTGAGCAGTTACAATATTTTCTTCATCTCTTGCCATCTGAGCCTCTAGGTCATAACGGCTATTATCTGCGAGCACACCGGCAGAAATTAGTTTTTGAGTTTGATCATACTGGATTTTAGTGATTTTTGCCTGTTCAACAAGGACAGATCGACTTTCCTGTGCCAATAGTATCGATAAATAAGCTTGAGCAATAGATAGAGCAACGTCATTTTTTGCCTGTTCAACGTCTTTCTTTGAAGCTTCCAAATCAACCTTTGATTGTTTAATTGAATTGCGAATTCGTAATCCCTGAAAAACAGGTTGGTTCATATTCAAAGAAATAGAAGAAGAATTTGTAATCTGATTAATAAAACTATAGGATGTAGGATCCACAGAACGACCAAAATTAAATCCATAGCTATAGCTACTATTTAAATTTGGAGCCTGTGCCCATATTGCTTGCTTCTTTGACAAAGTTGCTTGTATTACACTTAAATTAGCTTGTTTTACAGTTAAACTATTTTGAACAGCATAATCTATGCATTTTTCAAGGGACCATATACTATCTTCCTGCCCATAGGTGTTTAAGGATAGTAGAAAAAAAAGAACGATAAATATTCTCATATATATTTAATTATCAGTTAGATGGTTTATGACTAATTCTGTTAACCTATTAAACACTAAATTTTTTTAGGCCTTATCTTTCAGCCATTTTGATAATAAACAATGAATAAGAAACAAAAATAAAATGAAATAACATTATTCTCTTGTCTATTTAAAAAAATATAACTTTGAGGTTAACAAGATCTATTTTAATGAATTAAAATAATAAAACTTCATTAACGAGATATCTTAAACTATCAATAAAAGCTCTAAGATACGATGTTTTCTGTTTTCTCGCACGAATATTATATGAAACAAGCCTTAAAAGAAGCCGAAAAGGCTGCTCTTCTCGACGAAATACCCGTCGGGGCTGTTGTAATTTGCAATCAACAGATCATTGCACGAGCTCATAATTGGACTGAACATCTTACAGATGTAACAGCCCATGCTGAAATATTAGCTATTACTGCAGCTAGTAAACACCTAGGTAATAAATATCTTCAAGAATGTAGTTTATATGTAACATTAGAGCCCTGCGTGATGTGTGCCGGAGCATTAGCATGGTCCCAAATTGGAGAATTAATAATTGGTGCCAATGACAACAAACGTGGATATAGCCAGCTAGCCCCTAATGTATTACATCCAAAAACTAAAGTAATTTCAGGGCTTCTAGCACTAGAAAGCACAGAAATGATAAAGGAATTTTTTCAAAAAAAACGCTGATAGGTTTAAAACACAAATGCTTAATAGCTTAATTTAAATTTTACCTTTTTGCCTTTTTAAGAAAATTTGTACACCTGGTTTGGGTGTCTCATGTTTATATCCTCTATTATAAGAATAAAGTTTTCTTAGTTTAACACCATATAATTGTGCTACGTCATACATTGACTGACCAGCTCTTAAGATATGAGCTTGTGTATCCTTCAGCGGATTTATACTCTTATAACAATTGGCTTTTCTATTTAAAAAGACATATTGCCCTACTTTTAATTGACGTCCTTTTAATTCGTTAAAACAGTACAATTTCTTTGGATTTTTTCGATATCGATCTGCAATAGAATTAAGATCATCTCCAGGCTGTACATAAACGGCATCTATATTGTTTACTTGAAAGACATACTTTGTCAAAATAACATCTACGCTATCCATAGAAGAACTAAAAGGATCTCTAATACGGATTAGCGTAGAAGAAGTATCGTAATCCGCAAAATGCGGCTTAGGTATTAATGAAGGGAAAATACTTGCCAATTCTCCATCATTAACTGCTAATAATTCTATAGTCAAATAATCAAGTTTATACAATTCCAGACGCTCAATAATAGATATTAAATTCTTTGTATAAGTTTTGGAAGTTGCATATCCTGATTTTTGAAGTCCTTTGGCCCAACCTTTATAGTCTCTCTTATCTAATTGAAATAAAGCACCATATCTAAATTCTTTTTTGGGATTCATCAAAAACTCAGAATGAGCAATATAAGATTCTTCTGCACTACTATATACTCTAAAACAAGATTTCACAACTTCATCATCCCATACATAATGTGTTTTCCCTTGCCAAACATCACCACCACATTTAATTCCAAAATGATTATTTGCCACAAGGGCTAATTCACTTTCTCCAACACCTGATTCCAAAATACCCTGTGCCATTTTGATACTCGCTGGAATACCCGTCCGGTCCATTTCAGATATAGCAATGTGTTTATATTTTTCTACATACAACAATGCTTTAACATCATCAATATAATAAGAAGCTATTGACGGACAAGCTATGATTTTAAAATAAAAAAAAACAAATAACAGACAAAAGAATAAAATATGCCGTTGCATGAAAAATATTATATTAAGAATGAGTAACAAATACTAAAAAAGGCATGCTAAATTATTGCTCAACAATTTTTGAATCATTATTGTAACCATCCTTCAAAATTAAGGAATATAATCCAATAGCTATAATACTGGCTCCTAGTATTAATAGGCCAATGAATAAAAAGACTTCCATGACAGTATACACATCAGCAAGCCAACCTAAAAAAGGGGCAATTAATGCATATAGAATACGCACACAAAATCCTCTGATAGATAAGACCGTGGCTCTCATTTCAGATGGTGTATTCTTATTAATTAGATTCAGAAAAGTAGGGATTGCTAAACCACGAAGAGCATACATAAAGAACATAGCTGACAAACCCAACCAAAGCAAGTTACTGCCATAATAGCCCAAAACCAAATAACCTAATATAAATCCAATTAAAATCAGAATTACAAGTTTCTTGTCACTAATGATCTTATTTACACGGTAGGCATTCAAAGCAAAAACCGCTACTGTAATATTCAATGAGGCCCAAAGATATCCTATAAAATTTTCTTGAATATCTTTTAAATCAAAATATGGTTGTGCGAACCACGCCAACAATAAAGATCCAAGACCAAAGACAGAAGTTAAAAAAATAAAAAATCTCAGTTTAATATTTTTAATAAAAGTATAAGAAAGTATAAGTTTAATTTGTTCCCAATTACCCCGATTATCATCTTTATGAACAGGAGGTTCAATTAATGTAAGTGCAGTAACAAAACCAACAATACTGATACCAACCTGAATATATATTGGGTACCTTAGACTAAAATAATAAGCCAACCAGCCACCTATAACAGCAGCAACAGCTTCTGAAAAAGTTCCTATAGCATAACTACGGCCTTCCCACTTCAGGTAATCATCTTTGCGCCCTAAAAAACAAAGGGAATCATATAACAATGCTGAATCTGACCCTGAGATAAAGCTTGCTCCAAAGCCACCTATAGCAGCACCTATAGACATAGACCAAAAGTCAAAAGACCAACTATATACAAAAAACTGTAAAGTAATAAATAGTGTCCCTAATGCAATGGAATACTTTCTACCAAATCTATCTGAAAAATATCCTGAAGGAATTTCAAAAAAAGCAGTTGATAAAGAATAAATGGCATTAATTGTCATTACCTCGCGCAAACTAAGACCGTTTGACTGAAAAAACAAAACTACAATTGGCATAAAAACCATAAACCACTTTGACATTTTAATCAAGTAAAGTTTCCAGATATTTGCTGCAATGTCCATTATAGTTGATTAGTAAAAAGTAAGGAGTAAGAAGTTAAATGTGTCACTAGTCTAATTGACACATTTTTATAATTTAGAATATAAAAAATTAATTGAACAGATAAGTTTATTCTTTTACAACCATACCTTTCTGAAGAGAATACACTTGCCCTGAATCGGGACAAGTAGCCTTATTTGTTGCATCAAAGACTAATCTATGCCCACAGATACTCATCCAACCCACTTGTATCGCAGGATTTCCCATAACTAAAGCGTACGGAGGAATATCTTTAGTAACTACTGAACCAGCACCTATGAATGCATATTCACCTATTGTATTCCCACAAATAATTGTTGCATTAGCACCTATTGTAGCCCCTTTACAAACCTTTGTTACAATATATTGATCTCGTCTAACAATTGCAGACCTAGGGTTTAATATATTAGTAAATACCACTGAAGGACCTAAAAAGACATCATCCTCACAAATGACACCTGAATATATAGATACATTGTTTTGTACTTTTACATTATTTCCTAAGACTACTTTAGACGCAACCATTACATTTTGTCCCAAGCTGCATGAATTGCCTATTATACAATCAGACATTAAATGGCAAAAATGCCAGATCTTAGTATCTTTCCCTATACTGCAACCATTATCAACAACAGCAGTCGGATGAGCGAAATAATCCATATTAATCTTGCTTTAAGCTATATATTTTTTCAATGATTTCAACTACCTTCAAACCTTCTAAAGCATTTGTAGTAATTGGTTTTCGATTTTTAAGAACATCAATTACATTTTCTATAACATACACATGATTTGCTGCAGATCCCTTATAGTCACCATAATCGTTTACAGGATTTGTCTTTGCTAATTCAGGCATATCATAGTTTTCAATATTACAATATTCAACATCATTCATATATTGACCACCTATTTTTATACTCCCTTTACTACCTACAACCGTCAGGCTACTTTCAAGATTAGTCTCATATACAGCTGTAGAATAATTTATACAACCCATTCCTCCATTTACAAAATCAAAATGGACAATACCAGAATCTTCAAAAGGTGTTGAGTGTCTATGGGCAAAATTCTGAAATGCTGCCTGAATATTATCTATATCTCCAAACAACCAATACAAAACATCAACAAAATGAGAAAACTGCGTATAGAGAGGTCCGCCATCCATATCAATAGATCCTTTCCAGGGATGTTTTTCCCCATTTTGATAATAATACCGATCATCCCTATTCCAATAACAGTTAATTTGAACCATATATATATCTCCTAATCGCTTTTGATCAACAAGACCTTTGACCCATATAGACGGGGGGGAATAACGATTTTGCATGACACAAAAAATACGCTTATCAACCTGTAGAGATTTAAAAATCATTTCTTCACAGGATTTTTTAGTTAATCCCATGGGTTTTTCACAAACAATATGTTTACCAGCATCCAATGCCTTAATAGCCTGTTGAGCATGTACTCCATTGGGTGTACAAATACAAACTACATCTATTGGCAACCCAGAGGCTAACAAAGCGTCAATAGATTGAAAGAATGGCTGATCAAACTGATTGAGATCAAGTTCTTCAAAAGGCACAACATCACATATAGCAACCAGCTCAGCCTCAGGGTTTCGCATAATCATACTTGCATGTCGTTTACCTATACGTCCGACACCAATTACTGCAAACTTTACACTTTTGGGGTTGATCATAATTGTTATTTCCTGAAGCGTTTTTTAAATAATACAACCTATTCTAAGGATATTAAAAAACATAAAGATAAAAAAAGCTGCACTGTGACTTGCACCTTGCAGCAATTTATTTGGAATAAAGCATTTTTCTCTGAGCTTTAAAGCATAATTTTATTCTCGAAGAATCATTACACGTCGTGTTTTACTTTGTTGACTATTGACAAGTCTAACAAAATAAATCCCAGTGGGCAAATTAGGGGTCGATACATCCCAAATCAATTGCTGAGATAATGGGATTCTTTTATTAAATAGTACTCTACCATTTATATCATACAACGACAAAAGACTTTCTTCTTCAATTTTACTGGATAATTGTAATTTAAATTGTCCATCATTAGGATTTGGAAAGACCTGAAACCCTAGATCTGACAAAGTCTTTATATGAAAAAAGGCAACTGTAGTATCTGGCGCACAAGATGTATCAGGGACACCAACTCCAATTAACATCGAAAATGTATCTACACCACAGTCACTGCTTACAACTAAAGACAATTTATAACATCCTGTATCTTGATAAGTATGAAATAAATTATAGCCTGGATAATATGGTGAACTATCGCCCATATCCCAATAATGTGTTTGATTTGGTCCATTTAAACTAGAAAACTGTTCACAAGCAATTTCTAGAGTTGAATCATTTTTAGATGTTATTATAAAGTAAGCATATGGTGCAGTATCAATAGTAACATTGACATATGACTGTCCAGAACATCCTAAAGGACTTGTAACGACTACAGAATAAAAACCAGTTGAGTCAACAATTATTTGTTGAGTTGTATCATCTGTATTCCACAGATATGACATATTTTCACCACCATGTCCTGCATCCAAAGTATCAGAAAAACAAACAGAATAACTAGAACCTAAATCAGGAGTAGGTGGTTGTACAATTTCTTTGATTTCAACAGTATCTATTAATACACACCCTTCATTGGTCGTAACTGTTACTCCATACAAACCTATATGTGGAATCGTAGCATAAGGGGTGGAATCTCCTGTATCCCATAAAAAGGTAGCTTGACTTGAGGAATAATTAGTAAAAACGGTAAAATCACATGATGAAGTATCATTAGGAAAGCTCAACGGTATAGGGATTGTTAAAAACATTGAATCCACTACCGTACATGTTGCGCCATCTGAAATTGTAACGGCATAAACACCCGCATCTGATAACATTACCATACCTGTTGTCAATCCATTACTCCACTGATATGACAATATACTGGAATCACTAATATCAACTTGTATCGTATCACAAGTATGAAGAGAATCAACAAGATCCACAGGCATATTAACGGATACAGTAAAAGTATCCGCAAGAGAATGACAATCAGGAAAGGCATAAGTAAAATGCCAATCGAAAAAATTACTAAAATAACCAATATTATTTTTGCCTTTTACAGTTGCGATATTTGCAGAAGATGTATAGTAAGCGACTTTACTGGTATCTTGAAGAATTTTAGTATCAAAACTAGAAAAAACCAATTCATAGTTATTCCCTGGTGGCAGCAAATAATTTAACGGAACAAAAACCTTTTGTTTTGCGTCTAAAATAGTAAAAGTTGTTGAATTAAGGATAGTAGTACTATCTTCTAATTTAATCTCTATCGTTGCTGGTGCAGTTTCAACATAAAGAGCAACTGAATCTAAAATAGCATACTGATGAACATCAAACTCATTAGGCACAGTAAAATTTGAATAAGAGATAGGAATATTAGGATTTGGAAACGATTGGCGTCCAAGACGAGTAGTTGCTTTTGGAGCAACATCAAACCAAAAATTGGTAGTATCAGAAACATATATATTTTGGGGCGATGAAAGATAAACAGTTTCACCAAGATTACTAGAATCATACCAAACCATTATTCCATCATTAACAATAGGCCCGAGTTGTATATCTCTTGAAGAACAAATACTCGTATCAGTTACACCCGGGTTGTTTGGGGTACTAAGGAATTGCACAAAAACATCTTTTTCAGATGAACATTTTCCATCATAAGTAACAGTTACACCATAATAGCCTGAACTATCTACTAATAATGTATCAGCAGTACTAAAATCATCCCATAAATAAGTATATAAAGAATCATATCCAATTGGATCCAAAGTAATAGTTGAAAATAAACATGTTGCAGTATCTGAAACCATCCTTATTGGTGGATTAATAGGCACATCTACACGTACAGATCTTCTTTCTGTTGCACAGGAAGGTGTTGAGATTCTCCAATCAAAAAAACAAGGATACTGCCCTGAAGGATACGACTGTATAAAAGATATTTCAGAAGTATTTAATTGACTTAAATTTGAAAACGGCTGTAAGACCAATATTCCTCCTGCTGCATTATTACTCAATTCAATAGTATAATTACCAATATCTAATATTGTATCAATAGATATAATATTTTCTCCTAATGCATTAAGTGAAATTGATTTTGTAAATATAGGAAAGCTATATTTTTTAATTGTTAATGTTGCAGTAGTTACTGTATCTGCATATAGAGATACTGAATTTAAAATAATAGGAGAATTTATATCAAATTCCAAATACCTATTTGTTTTATTTGTCGTTTGTATTGGATCATAATAATTTAAATTTGAACTTGAATTATAGTTCGCTCCTACGTGTAATGAATTCAATATAAACCCCGTTCCTTCTACCCAGAGTGTAGTAGAATCATGAAACCCAATTAAAACTGAATCACCTACTGCAAATGGGACTGTACTATTTAGAGAATCATACCATGCA
Source organism: Saprospiraceae bacterium (assembly GCA_022448945.1). Lineage (GTDB taxonomy): Bacteria > Bacteroidota > Bacteroidia > Chitinophagales > Saprospiraceae > Aureispira. Next base: position 39,571 of record JAKVCV010000022.1, on the reverse strand, counting down.
TAGTATGCAGCATTACCTGATGCATATAGTGTATGAGTACCTTGACATACAGTAGTATCAGTAGGAGGTATAATAATATCAGGTGGTTGAATGATAAAAACATTTACATCATCAGTAACAGTACAATTTCCTAATGATCCAGTAAGAGAAAGGGTTTGTGATGAATCTATAATAATTAAAGATGATGTGTCTCCTGTACTCCAAAGAAAAGTGGAAGCACCAGTACCAGATGCATCAAAAAACAAAGTATCACCACAAATAATAGAATCTACTGGAAAATCAATAATAGGTGTTGGTAATACGTTGACAATACTTGGCTGTCTTTCTGATGGACAACTTAGGGTTTGAACATTCCATTTATAAAAATATCTATAATAATTAGAACTATATAGACTGGATTTAATAGTCACCTGATCACCAACAATGGGAAATCCAGAAAATGGCGTTTCTACTAAAACCCCTGCAGTATTGAAATTGGTTAAAACCAGTTGATAATCCTGCCCTTTAAGAATATCAAAATCCAAATTTATTATATTTTCCCCTGAGGAAGCATTTATACTTAATGAATTTAATAATACTCCATTATAATCTCGTAATTCTATATTTGCTAATAACAAATCACCATCTTCAACATAAATAGCAACCGTTTTCAATCGAATGTTCTCATGTACATCAAATATTAGCCCCCTTTGCTGAACAGGATAAAAATACGCAGCATTTGAAGTAACAAAAGTATCAGTTAAGCCTTGAAGATAGTATTTGTTTGAATAATTTTGGCCTTCAACCCATATTGTATCTGTTACTTGTGCATCATACATAAATGGATTACCTTGACCAATCAAGTTCCCTCCTACTGAATCTGTATACCAGGCATAGTAATCTGCATAATTAGCCTTTCGTTCAATAAACCCTGCACATGTTGTTGTATCCTGAGATGTCACTAATGTTGACGGCGGAGAATTCAAATATACATTAATTGAATCTGAATCATTACAGATACCGATAGTAGAAGAAACCTCATAAAATCCCTCTTGCGTAATTGTAATTGAACTTGTTGTGAAGCCCGTATTCCCCCATAAATAAGATGCACCAGGATAAAAAACATCAATAATTAATGTATCACCACATGCAATAGTATCCTCTTGCAGATCCACTTCGGGCGTAGGTAACAAATCCAAAATCACACTATCATAAGTACTTTCACAAGCCCCGTTAGGGGTCAAACTAATTTCCCAATTATAAAAAAAGGAATAAACTGTAGGTGCAACACCTGTTGTCATATCTAAAAATGGATATGTGAGCGAATTCCAAGAACTAAATGGAAATTGACAATATATTCCACCACCAGTTATGTTAAACATGTATAAAGTATACCCAGTTCCAATTTGAATATCATAATCTAATTCTATCTTATATTCTCCAGAACTAGGTAAATTGACTAGAGTTGAATAAATAGTATTATTGTTATTGTCCTGCAATTCAATAGTACCTGAAAAAGGACCATTATCAACTTTTATCCAAACATAATGTAAACGGAGATCTTGCAAAACATCAAATTGAATCCCTTTGCCATTTTGTGCTGTAAAAAAATTGCCCCCAGAAAAAGTTGATAATCCTACCGTCGAATTAACCGGAATTAAATTACTTGCCTTATAATAAAGAATTGTAGTATCTTGCATATCATAATTCAAAGTATCTCCTAAAGCAATTATATTTCCAATCGGCTCTTCCCAATATATAGAACCAAAATTAGATGCGCTAATAATCTCAGTATTCCCTCTACAATATGAAGTATCATTAAGTAATGAAGTAATAAAAGGCTGTGTGAAAAATTCTAGATTTATAGTATCAATATCTGAGCAAATATTATTTTCTGTTACTGTTAATGAATACTCACCAGTACTTGTAGCATAAGTAGTTGGATCAGTACTTGAGTTACTCCAAAAATATGTAATTCCTGACCCTATATAAGTACCATCCAACAACAAGCTATCACCACATATTATAGTATCCACTCCTATATTTATCTTTGGAGTTGGCAAAACAAGTAAAGAAACACTATCAAAAGTACTTTCACAAAACCCATTAGGTGTTAAACTGATACCCCAATTATAGAAAAAAGAATATACTGAAGCAACCACACCTGTAGTCATATCCAGAAAAGGATATGTGAGCGACCCCCAATTAGAAAAAGGAGATTGACAGTAAATATTACCACCACTAATGGCTGTCATTCTCAGAGTATAATTTGTTCCAACAGGAATATCAAAACCCAATATTACTTTATGATTCCCTGCCGAAGGCACGTTTACATTAGTTATATTCAATACTGTATTAGAACCATCGAGTAATTCAATTGTTGAAGTAAAGGGTCCGTTATCTACACTTATCCATACATGTTCAAGACGTAAATCTTGAAATACATCAAACTTAATTCCTCTTCCATTCTGGCCCGAATTATAATATCCCCCCCCTGAAAAATCAGTTAAACCTACACTAGTTGTAATAGGTATTTTTTCACTAGCCTGATAATACAGAGTAATATCATTCTGAAGATCATAATGTAATGTGTCCCCTACACCTAAAAGATTTCCTAAACTATCCTCCCATATTATATTTCCTGTATTTAAACTTGAAATTATAGGAACAACACCTACACATAGTGAAGTATCTGCAGGAAAACTTGTAATTATAGGTTGTGTGTAAAAAGTTAAATTGATTGAATCAATATCAAAACAGTCCCCATTTTCAGTAACTGTAACTGTATATTTACCACTTGAGTCCGCTGTAATAACAGAAGAAGTACTAGTTGTATTCCATAGATAAGAAATATTCATCCCCGAATAAGTAGCATCAAGAGAAAGGCTATCACCACAAATTACTGTATCAGAACCCAAATCTATAGAAGGCGTCGGCAAAACAACCAATGACACACTATCAGTACTTCCCTTACATATCCCATTAGGAGTCAAACTAACGCCCCAGTTATAAAAAAAAGAATATACATTTGAAACCACACCTGTAGTCATACTCAAAAATGGATATGTTAATGTATTCCAACTACTAAATGGGAATTGACAATATATATTCCCTCCAGTTATAGCACTCATTTTAAGTGTATATGCATTGCCAACTGGGATATCAAACTCTAAAATAACTTTATGATTACCTGACGAAGACAGATTAATATTTGTAGTATATAGAACCGTGTTTGAACCATCCAATAATTCTATAGTAGCCGTAAATGGTCCATTATCTACACTTATCCATACATGTTCAAGGCGTATTTGTTGAAACACATCAAATACTACGCCCCGTCCATTTTGACCAGAATTAAAATAGGTTCCACCTGTAAAATCAGGCAACCCAACTGTGGTTGTAACAGGGGTTTTAGCACTTGCATGATAATACAGAGTCACATCATTTTGAAGATTATAATGGAGGGTGTCGCCCACACCTAATACTTCACCAATACTATCTTGCCAAATTACATTCCCTGTATTCGGGCTAGCAATGATTGGAATCGCACCACCACAAATAGTAGTATCCTGAGGTGAATAAATAATTAACGGTTGAGTTTGTAAAGTAAGAAATATAGAATCTGATGAGGAACAACTACCACTTTCAACTACAGTGACTGAATATTGTCCTGTGGAATTAGCACTAATTGTATTACTTGTATTTAAAGTAGACCAAATATAATTAACACTAACTCCAACAAATGTTGCATCAAGAATAAGACTATCACCACAAACAACAGTATCTTGTCCCAAATCAACAACAGGAGTAGGTAAAAGGCCTAAATGTACACTATCCAAACTACTTGAACAAACTCCATTAGATGCCAAACTAACACCCCAGTTATAAAAAAAAGAATATACATTTGAAACCACACCTGTAGTCATACTCAAAAATGGATATGTGAGCCCACTCCATGAAGAAAATGGATATTGACAATATATTTTCCCACCGTTTATAGCATTCATTTTAAGTGTATATCCTGAACCAACAGGGATGTCATAACCTAATATTATCTTATGATTTCCAGCAGATGATAGATTAATATTAGTTGAATAGACAACCATATTTGCACCATCCAATAACTCTATTGTAGCTGTAAAAGGTCCATTATCAATACTAATCCATACATATTCAAGGCGTATTTGTTCGAACACATCAAATACAACGCCCCGTCCATTCTGACCTGAATTAAAATATGCACCACTAGTAAAATTCTGCAAACCAACTGGAGTTAAAACGGGGGTTAATGCACTAGCTTGATAATACAATGTCACATCACTCTGAATGTTATAATTAAGTGTATCACCTACCCCTAAGACATTTGCTGAAGAATCTGTCCAAATTACATTTCCACTTGTTGATGCAGAAATAATTTCCTTAAATCCTCCACAATAAAAACTATCAATAGGTTGTAATATAATTGATGGGATTGGTTGAACAATAACATAAACACTATCTCTAATAGTTCCGTTCATATCTGTTACATCTACCCAGTATACAGCTGTACTATCAACTGTAATAGTTTGCAAAGATTCACCAGTACTCCACAAAAATGTAGCCCCAGTATTTGCAGCATCTAAAGTATATGAACCACAAATAGTAGTATCTGGGCCTAGATTAACTACAGGTTGAGCCATTGATATTATAGGAAAAATAAACAGCAAAATATAACAAATCCAGTCAACAACTTTCATATTCATTTATTAGGTTGAGTTACAAAAAGATTTATCCATATAATTGTGGAAAGATAAAATTGTTCTCACTTATGTGTATAAGAGATTAAAAAGCGAGTTTATGATGTCGAAGATAGTGATATTCAACTAAAAAACAAAAAGGGCAAAAAAGCGATTAAGATATTTTATAATTATAAACGCCATACAATAAAGTCCTTGAGTACTTCTTTGGCAAAAATATTCTTTAAATCAATCACAAAAGGTGTTCCAACACTTAAAGAAACAAAAAAATCTGAGTTTATTTTTTTATAATCATCATGTGCTACAGCAACAACTATGGCATCATAAAGTTTATCAGGCTTATTTAAAAGAGAGAAACCATATTCTTTTTCTACATCTTCTGATGATGCACATGGATCAACAACATCAACATTGACTGAAAATTCCTTAAGTGCATAAACTACATCAGCCACCTTAGAATTTCTTATATCTGAAACATTCTCTTTAAAAGTAACCCCCATCACAAGGACATTCGATACTTTAAGTATCTTCTCCTGTTTCAAGAGAATCTGTACAATCTTTGTAGCCACATGTTTTGACATATTATCATTGATTCTCCTTCCACTTAAAATCACCTGAGGAGTATAACCTAATTTCTTTGCTTTATATGTTAAATAATAAGGGTCAACACCTATGCAATGACCTCCTACTAAGCCTGGGAAAAATTTAAGAAAGTTCCATTTAGTTCCTGCTGCTTCTAAAACATCATGCGTAGCAATATCCATTTTATCAAATATTACAGACAATTCATTCATCAGTGCAATATTTAGATCACGTTGAGTATTCTCTATAACTTTAGCAGCTTCAGCTACCTTGATAGAAGAAGCACAAAATACACCTGCATCAATAATTAGTTTATATACGTCTGATATAACGTTTAGTGCGTGACCATCAGAACCTGAAACAACCTTAACAATTTTTTCTATAGTTCTTTCCTTATCACCTGGATTAATTCGCTCAGGAGAATAACCAATTTTGAAGCCTTCGCCCAATTTCAAACCAGATAATTTTTCCAGAATCGGCAAACAATCTTCTTCAGTACAACCGGGATAAACTGTTGATTCAAAAACAACATAATCTCCTTGCTCAAGGACTTGTCCAACAGTATTAGAAGCACTAAAAAGGGGCTTAAGATTTGGGACACGTGAATTATCAATAGGTGTTGGTACAGCAATTATATAAAAGCTTGCCATTCTTAATTCCTCAATTTCTGAAGTAAAATGAATATCACACGCTTGAAAATCTTCCAATACTAATTCCTTAGAAGGGTCAACACCCCTTTTCATCATTTCAATTCTATCAGAATTTATATCAAAACCTATAACACTAACTTTTCTAGCAAAGGCTAAAGCTATAGGGAGTCCTACATATCCTAATCCAATAACTGCTATTTTTTTTTCTTTATTTATAATCTGATTATACATCTATATATTATTACATTATTACTCTCTTGAAAATATGTTTATGTCTAAAAAAAGCAAAAGTCGAAAAATTAAAGGAATATTCCTTGTGTATTAGAAAGAATTCTCTAAAAATTTACTTCCTGCCATGTAATCCTTGACAATCTAGAAACAAAATATACAATTAGATCTAAATTATTAACAGATAGAATTATTCGTTATTATAGCATAACAACCTGATAAGTATTAATTTACATAAATATAATCATACAAGTTTTAATTAATTATTGTATACTCATAAAACGTTAAATCAAAAACGAAAAAGTATGAAAAAAAATAGTTTTAAATAGTTCCTATCTGCAAAAATGTTGTAATTTTGAAAATTAAATATCAACTTTTAAACAACCAAAATAACAATAGAATTGAATCTAAAAATATTTCATATAGGTCCAATTCTGAAATCCAGCTAAACATTCTATTAACCTTATTTATGAATTATTGTATATTAAACTAATTCAAACAATTAACAAAAGCCCTTTTTTTGATTAAACACATAAAAGCTCTTTTGTTATTTATTAATTTCTTCAACAAACTTTATGAAAATCACATTAATAGCTGGAGCAAGACCAAATTTTATGAAAATAGCGCCTATTATCCATGCTATGAAAAAAGCAAAAACTGAAAAAGGTGCAGATATAAATTTTAGATTAATTCATACTGGTCAACATTATGATAAAAAATTAAGTCAAAACTTTTTTGACGACCTAAATATCCCACTCCCTAATGCCAATCTTGAAGTAGGTTCAGCTAGTCATGCTGTACAGACTGCAAAAATAATGATCGCTTTTGAACAGGAATTATTAAATCATCCATGTGACTATTTATTGGTTGTAGGTGATGTTAATTCGACAATGGCCTGTACGCTTGTAGCAAAAAAAATGAATACAAAAGTTATTCATGTTGAAGCCGGGTTGAGATCCTATGATCTGAGAATGCCCGAAGAAATAAATCGAATGGTAACAGATTCAATAGCCGATATATTTTTTACTACTACTCCAGAAGCTGGTGAAAAGTTATTGAAGATGGGAGCAGATGCAAACAATATATTTTTTGTGGGTAATGTTATGATAGATTCTCTTATTTCCAATCTTGAAAGAATTGAAATGCCACCAGTCTGGAAAGATCTTGCGCTCACAAAAGGATCTTATTATTTAATGACACTACACAGACCGTCAAATGTAGATGAAGAAAAAAGCTTACAAGAACTCATTTTATTACTCGGAACACAAGCAGGAGATAAACCTATTATTTTCCCTGCTCACCCTCGGACACAAAACCAACTTAAAGCTGTCGGAATGCCTGAAAACGTAATTATGGTTGAACCTATGCGTTATCTACAATTTATATATATGGTGAAAAATGCTTATGCTGTACTTACCGATTCCGGAGGAATACAAGAAGAAACAACGTATTTAGGAGTTCCCTGTTTTACACTTCGGGAAAATACTGAACGTCCTGAAACAATTACCTTAGGAACAAATGAATTAATCGGTCTTAATCATAAAAAAATCATTGCAGCGTTTAATAAATTAAAATCTGATAACTGGAAAAAAGGTGAAATTCCAGAATTATGGGATGGAAAAACATCTGAACGGATTGTAAATACACTATTAAAAAATACTTAATTAGACAATTTCAAATTTCGACTTCAGAAAGTTAACCCGATTATTTATTATCTTAGCCCAAAAGAAAAAATGAAGTTAGAAAACCAAACAATACTAATAACATCTAACGAACCATGGGGCGACCTTTGGTATTCAAAGCAGAACTATGCTTATGAATTATCAAAAAAAAATACAGTCTACTTTATCAACCCTCCTACTAAATGGCGGTTAAGTAATCTATTCTCTAACCCCATTACTGAGGGGGCATACAATGAAAATTTACATTATATAAATTATGAAAATTTTCTACCATTAAGAAGTAGCTTCCTTAACAGGTTGAATAATAAGTTAATATCAAAACACCTTAAGAATTATTTTCAAAAAAAAGGTATTGAGGATACTATTCTGTGGGCATTTGATCCTTTACGTCTGTACAACCATAAACTATTGGGTTGCAAGTTTGGCATTTACCATTGCGTTGATTTTTATTATTTCCAATACCTGGGAGAACATGAATTATGTAAAAATTCCGACTTGCTTTTTGCTACTTCCCAGCGCTTTCTGGATGATTATGGAGATTTCAGTGCTCCAAAATATGTTGTCCCACATGGAATTTCTTCAGAAGAATTTATTACAAGCCCTGAAGAACTTAATAATATGGATATTGAAATTAAAGACTATGCTTTATATGCAGGAGTAATAGACCATCGGATGGACTTTTCTTTACTTGAACGTGCTATTACTAAATTTCCAGATGTTCCTTTTCTTTTTGTTGGACCATTGAGGCTATATAGCCGCCCTATAAAGGAAAAGGACCTAACAGCTGCAAAACGTATTTTTGAAGAAAAAAAATACAACAACCTCCATTCTATTGGGTCAAGGCACTTTAAAACGCTAAAAAATTATATAAAAAATGCTAAATTCTGTATTTCCTTTATGGACATGGAATACCATGCAAATACCGTTCATCATCACAAAACACTGGTATATCTAACACAAGGGAAACCCGTTTTTGGGCCTGTTTTTAGCGAATATAAAGACCTGGGGAATATTATGTATATGCACAATGATGGGGAAGAACAATTGAATTTAATTGAATCCTTTTTAAATAATGGCGAAGCACCTGAATTAGAACAATTGCGGATAGACCATGCCATGCATTATACCTTTGAAAATGTATTAAAAAATGCCAGTAAGTTGGTTGAAAGACATACCTGATTTTAACCTACAAAAACATGAATTAACAAATGAAAGAGGTTTTAGTTTCTGTAATCATACCAGCCTATAATGCTGGTTTATACATTGAGGAAACGGTCCGTTCAGTCTTAGCTCAAACTCATAAGAATCTTGAACTAATCATAATTAATGATGGCTCTACTGATAATCAAGATGTTATTATTAATAAATTATTATCAGAAGATAAAAGAATACAATATATTACACAAAAGAATGCAGGAGTATCCGCAGCAAGAAACCATGGATACAAGCTTTCTAAAGGTGAATATCTGGGGTTTTTAGATGCCGATGACATTTGGTCTTCTGGTAATATTGAAAAAAAACTTGAAAAATTTGAATTAGACGAGGAATTAGGCTTAGTACATTCAGATGCAATGATTATTAATAGTGCGTCTCAAGAAACAGGAGAAATTATTAGAGGTAAAGAAGGGTGGCTGTTAGAAGACTTATTGGGATGGGAAGGCACATGTATTCCTGCACCAAGTAGCATTCTAGTGAAAAGAAAAGTGATTGAAAAAACAGGTGCATTTAACACTGGACTTGCAAATGCAGCAGATCAGGAGTTTTTCTTTCGGGTAGCCAAATATTTTAAAGTTGGCAGGGTACCAATACCCTTATGGTCATATAGAATTCACTCAAATAATATGCACAATAATGTTGCACATATGGAAAAAGATGCTTTATTTACATATAAATGTGCTAAGGATAATAACCTTTTCCATTCAAAAAAATTTGAACGATATTGTTTTGCAAAAATGTACAAGATTGTTGGAGCGTCCTGGTGGGGTGATGGTAATAACAAAAGCAGAGGTATGTTATTTTTCTTAAAATCTTTTTTTTATAACCCTGTTGTTATTTTGAAAAGTGTAGCTAACAAATTAAAAAGATGAAAAAAATATTAGTAACAGGGGCAGATGGATTTATCGGATCTCATTTAACAGAATTGCTGGTAAGGGAAGGATATCAAGTACGAGCATTTTGCTATTACAATTCATTTAATTCATGGGGTTGGCTCGATAGTTTACCTAAATATATATTAGACAAGATCGACATATTCATGGGAGATGTCCAGGACCCTAATGGAGTACGTACTGCAATGAAAGATATCGATACAGTGTTCCATCTAGCAGCATTAATCGCAATTCCTTATTCTTATCATTCACCAGATACCTATATCAATACAAATGTAAAAGGGACATTAAATATCGTTCAAGCTGCAAAAGACCTTTGTGTTGAACGGGTGATAGTAACTTCTACTTCAGAAGTTTATGGAACTGCTCAATATATCCCTATAGATGAAAATCATCCCCGACAACCTCAATCGCCATATTCCGCTTCTAAAATCGGAGCGGATTCTATTGCTGAATCTTTTTACAGGTCTTTTGAACTACCATTAACTATTGTCCGTCCTTTTAACACATACGGACCAAGACAAAGTGCGCGTGCTATAATTCCTACAATAATCAGTCAGCTGCTGAATAATTTTGAAGAAATCAAGTTAGGTGATTTAAAACCTACACGTGACCTAGTATATGTAGAAGATACTGTCCGTGGTTTTCTTGAAATTGCCAAATGCAAGGAATTGATAGGTCAAGATTGTAATATAGCTACAGAAGATGAGATCTCAATTCAGGTATTAGCAGAAACAATAATAGGACAAATAAATCCAAAAGCCCGAATAGTACAGGACACACAACGAATGCGCCCTGCAAATTCAGAGGTCTACAGACTCTATGGCTCACAAAAGAAACTCAAGGAATATACCGGATGGGTACCCGAGCATTCATTAGCAGATGGCATTAAAGCCACTATTGAATGGTTTGACAATAAAGAAAACCTAAAATTATATAAAGCAGACATTTATAACCTATAGTACTAAAATTAAATTCTGACAATAATATAAATGTTTTATGGATAAAATAGGGTTAACAGGAGCAGATGGGTTTGTTGGAACCCATCTTGTAAAAAGGCTTAAGAACGAAGGCTATGATCTCTTAATCTCCGATTGTAACCTAAACCACCATATACCTTCTTTTGAAGACTGTAAACATGTAATACATCTTGCTGCTCTGACTTTTGTACCACAAAGTTGGGAGCAGCCCAATCTGTTTTATCAGACCAATACAGTGGGGACTGCCCACGTTTTAGAAGCTGTTCGTAAAGCAAACATACCCCTCACATATATTTCATCTTATGTATATGGCAACCCCCAATATTTGCCAATAGACGAAGAACATGAACTAATTCCCTCCAACCCATACATGCAAAGTAAAATTATGGCTGAGGAAATATGTAATTTTTATCGTGAAAATTTTGATCTCGAAATCTGTATCCTTCGACCCTTTAATTTATATGGTTCAGGATTATCAAAAAAATTTCTTATTCCTTTAATTTGTGAACAGGTTTTGGACAAAAACAAAAAGAAAATTCATCTGCGATCACTAACCCCAAAAAGAGATTATATTCACATTGATGACTTAATTTCTGCTATATTAAAAAGTATAAAAAGACCTAATTCTGAATCAATTAATATTGCTAGTGGAGACTCATATAATGTAAAAGAAATAGCAGAAATGATAATGAATATCTGTAGCATTCATAAAGAAATCGTTTCAGATGGAACAATTCGCTTAAATGAAATCATGGACACCAAAGCTGATATTAGCTTAGCAAAAAAAGTACTAGACTGGAAACCTCAGGTAAAAATTGAAACAGGCATAGAAAAAATAATATCTGAAATGAAATAATAATATTAAAAATAATTAGACTTTTGACCAAAACAATGTCATCTCCAATATAGCAGATCAATTATGAAACATTCATTAAAAGACTTAATAATAAACAAAAATGAAACCGTGTTGAAATCTATTCAGCAAATGGACAAATTAATGCGTAAATTATTAATAGTTGTCGATGAAGAAAACAAATTTATTAGTGTAGTTAGTATTGGTGACATTCAAAGAGCAATTCTCAAAAACATTGATCTATCAACCGATATTTTTAATATTTTAAGGAAAGATGCAAAAACGGCTACTACTGATGACAACTATAATGACATCAAAAATATTATGCTTCGTTTTAGGATGGAATATATGCCTGTAATAGACACTAAAACCCAACTTGTTAACAATATCATTTTTTGGGAAGATTTATTTGATGAAAATTACCTCAAACAAAAAGATAATAAATTAAATGGCTGTCCTGTTGTTATAATGGCAGGTGGTGAAGGAACTAGGTTGCGCCCAATAACAAATATTATCCCTAAACCACTTGTGCCACTTGGCAGTAAACCAATCGCTGAAGTTATTATCGATAATTTTTGCCGACATGGTGTATCAGATTTCTTCTTTACAGTAAATTACAAAGCTAATATGATTCAACAATATTTTGAAGATATTGATCACCCCTATAACATTGGATTTGTACATGAAAAAAAACCCCTGGGTACAGCTGGCAGTTTATCTATGTTGAAAGATAAAATAAAAACAACATTTTTTGTTTCCAATTGTGATATTCTAATCGATGATGATTACACACAAATCATGAATTACCACAAAGAAAACGAAAACCTGATAACTGCAGTTGGTGCAATCAAAAACTATGCAATACCATATGGCACTTTTGAAACTGTAGAAAATGGTGTGTTAATATCATTAAATGAAAAACCAAATTTTAATTTTTTGGTAAATACTGGCTTTTACATTCTAGAACCTGAAGTTTTAGAATTAATTCCTAATGACAAACTCTTTCACATTACACACTTAATGGAAAAAGTAATTAAGAATAAAGGTAAGGTAGGTGTTTTCCCTGTAAGTGAAAAATCATGGATGGACATCGGTGTATGGGAAGAATATAATAAAACTCAAAAACTGATGGAAAAAAAACGTCAGATCCATGACTAAAAAAGTATTGATACTCACATATTGGGGGTACAAAGAAACATTGATCTCCAATTTTACCATTCCATATATTCAATCCTTGCATCAGGTAAATCCAAAGATGAATATGTTTTTGTTTACTTTAAACAAAAAGCATCAATCAATGTCTTCTACCGACATCGAAAACGCAAATAAAAAATTATCAAAATTCAAAACCCAATTATTAGCATTTAATTATAGTCGATTCGGGATAAAAGCTATCTTAAAAATGGTCTTTTTAATCTGGAAGCTTATACGGATAATTAAAAAAGAAAAAATTACACATATTCACGCTTTCTGCTCTCCTGCTGGAGCAATTGGGTATCTATTAAAATTATTTTCTAACGTTATACTGGTATTGGACAGTTATGAACCTCATGCAGAATCAATGGTGGAATCGGGACAATGGAAACCAAATGGATTAGCATTTAAATTACTATTTTTCCTAGAAAAGCAACAAACAAAAAAGGCTGATTTTGTCATTTCACTTACGGAAGAAATGTATCAATATGCCAAAAAAAAATATGGCATTCAGATACAAAATTTCTATATTAAACCTTCCTGTATTGATGTAAACAAGTTTAAAAATCCAGATTATATTAAAAACGCTGCCTACATTAATAAATTAAAACTTAAAAATAAAATTATTGGATTATATGCTGGAAAATTCGGAGGATTGTATTTAGAAGATGAAATATTTGACATTATTAAAGTAGCTTATAATAAATGGAAAGATACTTTTCATATGATCATTCTTGGAGGCATAGATGAAAAATATCTTAATAAGAAGGCAGCCGAAAGAGGAATCCCTGGAAATGTTATAACAAAAGAGTTTGTATCTGCAGAAGAACTAGCTTACTATATGGGTCTTGCAGACTTTGCTTTAACACCAGTAAAACCTACTCCATCAAAAAGATACTGTTCGCCTATAAAAAATGGAGAATATTGGGTGCTGGGGCTTCCTGTTATAATAACAAAAGGCATTTCAGATGATTCAGATATTATTAAATCAAAAAATATAGGTTATGTGCTAAAAGATTTAACAGAAAAAGAATATAATAATGCACTAAATTGGTTAGACACATTTATTAAAAAAGAAAATATTCTTGAATTAAAAAAAGGAATAACAGAATTTGGGATTTATAACAGAAGTATGGAGCGGGCAGAATCAGTATATAAGAAAATTTATTCTATTGAATAGTACCTTTAAGCCAAACAGAAAAAGACAAGTTCTAAAATAGTATAACAAAATATTTTATTTTAAAATTTCATCAGAAATATACCTAACAAATACATCTTTATGAGCTAGTACAGAATATTGGTCTACAACCATTTTTCTAGCCTTATCTCCCATTGTCGCCCTTAGTGAAGTATTATCAATCAATAATGATAACTTATCTACCCATTCTTCATTTGTTCTAGCTAGAAAACCATTTACGCCATCCTCGATTAAACCTTCATTTACACCTACAGGTGAAAGAACAGCAGCTTGTCCCATAGACATATACAATAACGCTTTTAAAGCACATTTGCCTTTGGTCCATTCATCATCAGGTAAGGGCATTATGCCTATATCAATTTCAGAAAGTTCTTCAACTTCTATCGCACTGGACCATATTACACTATATATATCTAGTTCCTCATTAAAATAGTACTTATCACTGATAACTTTAAAATATATTTTATCGCCATACTTTTCTTTTATTTTTTTTAAAGCCGTTAATACCTGTTCAAAATATGGGATTGTTGAAAAACTCCCACTCCAACCAATACAAACTCTATCTATAGATGCTATCGTTTTGGGTGAATAATTATCAGTATCTACAACTGTAGGAACTAGTTTTGAATTAGAATTATATTTTAACGCATAATTGTTCAAAAATGAATTTCCTGCAAACACAACATCTGCCATTCCAATAAGTTTAGATGTTTTATTTGCATCTTTCAAAAAACTGAGACTTTTATTACCTTCAGATACTACTTGTAACCAAATAGAATCATCAAAGTCATATATCATTCTCGTTTTCCTAGAAAAAAGACGCTCAAAAAAAACAGTACCCAACATAAATGCCTCCCTTTGAACAAAAATTAAATCAAATTTATGGGCAGAAAAAGATTTAATCACCAACTTAAAAATACTACGAAAAAGAATAATCATTTTGGTAAAATAATTCCCTGAACTATAAAACTTTATATCATCTTGCTCCCGTATTATATAAAAATAATCTATAATAAATCCATGCTGTTCCAAATAAGGCTGAAACTGCTCAAATCGATAACGTTGTGATGGTGAACGGTCAGGACGGTGTAGTCCCATGAACAATATTTTTTTCATAACCGGCCTTTGACGATAGAAATTACATAAGTAATCATTGAATAGAATAGAGAATTAATAATACTAATTCAGATGTTTAACCATTCAAACAAGTTGAAACAAAATCAACAAAAAGAGGGTGCGGGTTTTCTACCGTGCTTTTATATTCAGGATGAAATTGCACCGCAACAAACCATTTGTGGTCAAAGATTTCTATCGTTTCAACAAGATTTGATTCCGGATTAATCCCTGCAGTGGAAAGACCTGCATCTTTAAAATGTTCAAGATATTCATTATTGAATTCATAACGATGCCTATGCCTTTCATAAATGTCTTCTTTACCATATATTTTTGCAATTTTAGATCCTTTCTGCAAATTACAAGGATAAGCTCCTAGGCGCATTGTTCCACCTTTTTTATTTATACCTTTTTGTTCTTCCATTAGATCAATAACAGGATGTTCAGTTTCTTCTATCATTTCGGTAGAAGCAGCATCTTTTAATTTCAAAACATTCCTAGCAAATTCAACTACAGCACATTGCATACCGAGACAAATTCCAAAAAATGGCAAGTTATTTTCTCTTGAATATTTAATAGCTTGAATTTTACCCTCTATTCCACGTTCTCCAAAGCCTGGAGCAACCAAAATACCATTTAATTCCTTTAATTTTTTATTCACATTTTTGCCTGTAATTTCTTCTGAAGAAATATTAACAACATTAACCTTACACTTATTGGCTACTCCTGCATGTACAAAAGCTTCTAAAATAGACTTATATGCATCCTGCAGTTCTATATATTTACCAACCAATCCAATTTTAATTTCATTTACTGGATTTTTCATGAACTCCAAAAACGATTTCCATTTTGATAAATCTGGAGTAACTTTAGTCGTTAAGTTCAACATTGAGATTACTGTAAGATCAAGTTTTTCTTTAAGCATCAACATTGGCACATCATATATACTTGCAGCATCAAGAGCTTGAATGACAGCAGTTGGAGCCAAATTACAAAACAAAGACAATTTTTTTCTAATACTTTGAGTAAGAGGGTGCTCAGCACGGCATACAAGAATATCAGGCTGTATCCCTGCACTCAATAACTCTTTTACTGAATGTTGCGTCGGCTTTGTTTTTAATTCACGAGCAGCACTCAAATATGGCACTAGAGTCAAATGAATCGTCAAACAATTTTGAGAACCTAACTCCCAGCGCAATTGACGAATACTTTCTATATAAGGTAAAGATTCTATATCTCCAACTGTCCCTCCTATTTCTGTAATAACAATATCATAATCACCTGTATTGGCTATCAACAACATTCGGCGCTTTATTTCATCGGTAATATGTGGAATAATCTGTACAGTCTTACCAAGGTAGGCACCTTCACGTTCCTTGTTAATGACTGTTTGGTAAATTCTGCCTGTAGTTACATTATTAGCTTGTGAAGTTGGGATATTTAAAAACCTCTCATAGTGCCCCAAATCAAGATCCGTCTCTGCACCATCGTCAGTAACATAACATTCACCATGTTCATAAGGATTTAATGTGCCTGGATCAACATTAATGTAGGGGTCAAATTTCTGAATTGTCACAGAAAATCCACGTGCTTGAAGCAACTTAGCCACAGAAGCTGCAATTATACCTTTACCTAGCGAAGATGTCACACCACCTGTTACAAAAATATACTTAGCCATTATAAGTTTCTATTAGTGTTAAAGAATAAACCAATAGTGTGTAAAACTACCATATTTTGAATGAATAATTACTATGTTGTAGAGTTTTTATTTAATATTAGACCTCAAATAGTGGAACGATTCGATCTTTTATATTAAAGATCAGATTGTTTATTACAAATAAAGTAGTTTTATAATTAAATATTACCTTTAAGATTTTAAAGTGTCATTAAAAAAATAAAAGAATTACATTTACAACCTTTAATAGTTTTTACTGGTATGATTAACTAGAGATGAATGTATAAGACAATAATTGAACCATCAAATGGTATAAATCTAAATCTCAAAGAAATTTGGCAATACCGTGAGTTATTATGGACACTTACCTATCGTGATATACGTGTTAAATATGCACAAACAGCCATAGGTTTTGCTTGGGCAATTGTAAATCCCCTTTTTACATTGTTAATTCTTTCTTTTGTGTTTGGAACTGTTGCAAATGTTAAGGTCGAAGGCACAGATGGTGTAGTTGTACCACATATTATATATACAATCACTGGACTTTGTGGGTGGCAATATTTCTCTGAAGTTTTAGCACAGGCTGGAGGATCAATTATTGGTGCTCAAAACATGGTTAAAAAAATATATTTCCCACGATTAATCATTCCAATGTCTAAAGCTATTACTGCTTTCATTGATTTTGCAGTCGTAATCATTATTATGATTATTTGCATGATTATATATCAGTTTCCCCCTAGTGAAAATATTATTTACTTTCCTTTATTTTTTATTATCGCTGTTGTTTCAGGATTATCTGCAGGAATATGGATGAGTGCTCTAACAATAAGGTTCAGGGATTTTCAACACATAACTCCTATGTTACTAAGAATCGGAATGTATGCTACGCCTATTGCTTACCCTGCAAGTGCTGTTCCTGAAAAATATCAGCTACTTTTTTATATGAATCCAATGGCAGGTGTAGTAGAAGGAATGAGATGGTGTATTATTGGAGGAGCTCCTTTACATTATTATGCATATATTTCTTTTTTTGTTATTTTTCTCTTTTTGGTTTTTGGGCTAATGTATTTTAAACGAGTTGAACGTGTAATGGCAGATATTTTATAGAATATGGACAACAAGATTATAAGTGTACAAAATATTAGTAAAAAATATGAGATTGGTATGGTTGCTAGTGGTTCTTTTAGGGAAACGTTCACCAATGCTATCTCTTTATCGAATAAAAAAAGATCAAAATCTAGTAAAGACGAATTTTGGGCATTAAAAGATATTTCTTTTGATGTTAACAAAGGAGATGTGATTGGTATAATAGGACGTAATGGTGCAGGTAAGAGTACTTTGCTGAAAGTAATTTCAAAAATTACCGAACCTACGAATGGCCGAATTGTTCTCAATGGGCGTGTAGCATCACTTTTAGAAGTAGGTACAGGCTTCCACCCTGAATTAACAGGTCGAGAAAACATATTTCTCAATGGATCAATTTTGGGAATGACCCGCTCTGAAATACGCTCTAAATTTAATGAAATAGTTAATTTTTCAGGTGTTGAAAAATTTCTAGACACTCCAGTCAAACGATATTCTTCAGGAATGTATGTGCGACTAGCATTTGCTGTTGCTGCACATTTAGAACCGGAAATATTAGTAATTGACGAAGTACTTTCAGTAGGTGATGTAGAATTTCAAAAAAAATGTCTTGGAAAAATGAATGAAGTTGCGAAAGGTGGTCGTACTGTACTTTTTGTAAGTCATAATATGGGAGCTGTAAGAACACTATGTGAAACGGTAATAGTACTAAATGGTGGTAAAGTAGCTTTTCAGGGTGATGTCGAAACGGGAGTAAATATCTATCTTGGAATGGCAAATGAAAATATGTCAGAAATGGGACAAGTTAATTTCACGATGGAAAATGCAGTTGGAAAAGAAGAATTAAAATTATTAGGAATACGTTTAAAAGATGAGTTAGGTAATATAAAAGGCACTTTCTCTACTAGTGAAGAAATTACACTAGAAATAGATTATTATCTAACTGAAAAAGTTGTTAATATGCGATTAAATGTGAGGGTATTAACTGGTGATGATCAGATATTATTTGCAGGTAGTAGTCATAGCAAAGAGCCACATTCAAAAAATAAAGGCTATTATACTTGTATTACTAAATTTTCAAAAGATTTACTGAATGAAGGGGTATATAAAATATGGCTTCAAGCAGGCAGCCCGGGCTACAAAGAACTTTTACCAGAACAAATTTACCTTAAATTTACAACTGAAAAATTAACTTCATCAGGTACTATGAGAGATAGTGTATTGCCTGGATATATTGCTCCTGTTCTTAATTGGGAAATAATAACTAAGTAAAACATTATGACGATAAAACAAATATTAAAGAAAATAATACAACCAAATAACTATTCCTTAGAAAAAGAACAACAAATAGTTAATTCATATCTCCTTAATAATGGGTTCCAACATATTTCATATAAAGAACCTCAAGATGTTTTTATTGTTGGATTTCCAAAATCAGGAAACACATGGATTCAAAATCTTATATCAGGTGTTTTATTTGGAATTGACACCAATTTTTTGCCAGATAAACTAACACAGATATTAATTCCAAACATTCATGGTTCAAAACATTATAAACGGATACTAGATTTCACGTGCTTCAAATCACATTTACTACCACAACCTGAATACAAAAAAGTGGTTTATATTGTAAGAGATGGTAGAGATTCGTTGGTATCATACTACCATATGATTAAAGCAGAGGGTAAAGACACTACCTTAAGAGAAATGGTTATTGATGGTAAAGGCATCATACCATGTAAATGGCACGAACATGTACGCCAATGGAAAGAGAATAAATATAATGCAGAAATTTTATGGATTAGATATGAAGATTTACATTCGAAACCACTTGAAGAAATGAGGAAATTCTGTGATTTTGTTGGAATAGCCCGAACAGATGATACAATACAGAGAAGTATTAATGGAAACTCATTTAATAATATGCAAAAAAAAGAGGAAAAATTTGGGTGGGACAATCAAAAATGGAATAAAGAAGAAAAGTTTATAAGAAAAGGGAAAACAGGTAGTTACCTTGAAGAAATGAACCCTGAATTAATTGATTATTTTAATAATGAATCTAAAACTGAATTATTAGCTTTAGGTTATAATCTTTTTCCTGAAAACAAATAATAATATACATTTTAAGATTCCTTAGCTTTTCAATTTAAATGGAAAAATTTAAAAATTCAAACCTGAAACTGTTAAACCTTGGATGTGGGAGACATTATCATAATGATTGGACAAATGTTGATTTTATCTCAACGGGAGAAAAGGTAATAGCACATAACCTTCTTAATGGAATCCCTTTTGCTAAAAACTCATTTGACGTCGTCTATCATTCACATGTTCTTGAGCATTTTGAAGAAAAAGATGGAGAAAATTTCATTAAAGAGTGCTACAATGTTTTAAAACCTAAAGGTATAATTCGAGTTGCTGTTCCAGATTTAGAACAAATAGCCCAAAATTATCTTAAATACCTAAATGCATCTATAGAAAACGATAAAGATGCTGAACATAATTACAATTGGACAATGATTGAACTCTATGATCAAACTACTCGGAATTATAGTGGTGGAAAAATGGGAGAATATCTTAAATCAAATATGCCTAACCCTGAATTTGTTTATAGTCGAATCGGTAAACCCAGTAATACTAATTACGAAAAACTTCCTGTTCATAGAGGATCTTTTTTTCGCTTTTTTAATCCAATGACATATCTAAGGAAAGCGAAAGTATTATTATTATCTTCTGAAGAAAAAAAAGCACTAAAAATTGGTAAGTTTAGAATGCAGGGTGAAAATCATCTTTATATGTATGATAGGTTTTCACTAAAAAGATTACTGGAGAAATGCGGTTTTAAACATATTGAAATAAAAGACGCTTACAAAAGTAATATCCCTGACTGGAACAAATATAAATTGGACGTTACTAATACTGTAAGAAAACCTGATTCATTATTCATGGAAGCCGTTAAATAATATTTTTAACGTTTTACCTTTCGAAATTGACAATCAAACAACTTGGTTTTTTTACATGTGAACAAATAAGTTTATATTCATGATTGAATTATATAACATATGACATTTAAAAGGCCAAAATAGACTTCATGAACAATATTTGATTTCTATTTTAGCTGAATAATAAAAAGAATACTGATTAACACTGAAATTTTAATAGAAGAATGGGCTTCTTAAATATTCTTAAAAATAAATTAACAGCGCGCAAAGATTACATTGAGGCTAGAAAAATCTATAATGAATTCAGAGATTTCACCATGATTTCGTCTGGAATATACATGGAGAACTTAATGTTAGCTAAAAAAATCAAATTGATTCCTGGAGCAATTGTAGAATGCGGTGTTTGGAGAGGGGGCATGAGTGCAGGGATTGCTACTATTCTAGGAAATGAAAGAGAGTATTTTCTTTACGATAGTTTTGAAGGCCTACCTGAAGCCAAGGAAATTGATGGTGCAAATGCAATTGATTGGCAAAACAACAAAACTTCTTCTTCATATTATGATAACTGCTCAGCAGAAATAGATTTTGCTGAAAAAGCAATGGCTATTGCAAATGTTAAAAATGTTCATATTATTAAAGGCTGGTTCAATGAAACTTTACCAAAATTCCCCGAGCAAAAGATTGCGCTTCTAAGATTAGACGGTGACTGGTATGAATCTACTATGGATTGTCTAAATTCTCTTTTTGATCACGTTGTTGAAGGTGGATATATTATTTTTGATGATTATTATTCCTGGGATGGTTGTACTAAAGCATTACATGATTTTTTATCAAGTCGAAAATCTGCAACTAGAATTAGACAGTTCAATGATAGTATCTGTTATCTAATCAAAAACTACTAATAGCATGCCCAATTCACCCTTAAATATTGAAAAAAAAGCAAAGAAAATTGACAAGATCTCCTGCCCTGGTATAATCGAGGCATACCAAAAACAATTTGATATAGATGTCTCTACTTTTTTTGATGATCTTAATCAAGTGGAAAAATATGAATGTGTTGACACAAAATATCAATTCTTTTACCCCTATGATATTGCAGGCGATGGTCATTTTTATGAACAACTCCAAAAATGGGAGTTTTACTACCAACATTGGAAATGGGAACATCAGGTTGTATTAGATAGTTTAAAGGGGAACGAAAAAATTTTAGAAATTGGTTGTGGGGCGGCTGGTTTTTTGTCAACACTTAGTAAGAAAGGTTTCGAAATCACAGGACTAGAACTAAATAAAAAAGCTGTTAATGATGGCCAAAAAAAAGGCTTAGATGTTCATTTTCAATCGATTCAAGAACATGCAAAAGAGAATCCAGAAAAATATGATATTGTATGTTCATTTCAAGTTGTTGAACATATTGCTGATGTACATAGTTTTATTGAGGCTAGTTTAATGAGTCTTAAACCAGGGGGATTAATGATTATTAGTGTTCCAAATAATGATAGTTTTATAAATTTAGAATCAAACACATTAAATTTACCTCCACACCATATGGGACTATGGACTGAAGAGTCACTGAGAAATTTAGAAAAAATTTTTAATATCGAAACAGCGCAAGTCCTTTTTTCTCCACTGAATAAAGAGCACAATAGTTATTTTGAGGGGAATCTAATGCGAAGCTGGAAGAGAAAATTTAGACTAATACCTTTTAGAATCTTCTTTCTATTAGCAAAAATTGTAAAACCATTTTTAACAAAAAAGTTTAAAGGATTAACAATTCAAGCTAGATTTATTAAAAAATGAACATCTTAATCCTATCTACAACTAATAGTGGCGGTGCTGCAAATGCATGTATTCGACTTCATCAGGGTTTATTATCAATTGGTGTTAACTCAAAAGTATTGGTATTACAAAAAAACAATACTAAGATTCCAGAAATTTATCCTTTCTTAGAAGTATATGAACCAAGAACTTTATTTAAACGGCTCAAAAAGGCTCCAAGAGTACTTTTATTCAATAAGAAACGAAAGAAAAATTTAGAAAAAAGACCATCAGATGAACTATTTAGCTTTTGCGAAACGCTTCATGATATTAAAGATCACCATCTTTATAATTGGGCCGATATAATAAATATCCATTGGGTTGCTAATTTTTTAGACTATCCCTCTTTTTTTACTAGTAATACAAAACCCATTGTTTGGACACTACATGATATGCTTTTATTTACAGGGGGATATCATTATTTGAAAGGATTTCCTTTAAATAGTTTTAAAGATCTAATACTACAACAATATACACTAAAAAAATCACTTTTTGAAAATCAACATTTTACTATTGTTAGTCCCTCTATTTGGTTAAAAAATTGTGCAGAAAATGCTCAAGAACTTTATCCAAATGCGACACATAAACTTATACCTTATGGTATCCAAACACATATATTCAAACCCTATACTAAAGACTTTGCCAGAGATCAATTGAACATACCTAAAGATAAAAAAATCATCTTATTTGTAGCAGCTTCTGTTGATGGTAAACGTAAAGGAATAAATTATCTTCTAGATGCCCTAGAAAAAATAAAAGATAAAAATGTAGAACTAGCCATTATAGGTAAAAATATAAATAAATTAAATCTTGACCCACAAAAATCACATGAACTTGGATACCTATCAGATGAAAATTTAATTGCTATGGCATATGCTGCTGCTGATGTTTTTGTGATTCCATCGATCGAAGACAATTTACCTAATACGGTAATTGAGAGCTTGTGCTGTGGAACACCAGTGATTGGTTTTGATATTGGGGGAATACCAGACATGATTATTCCAGGAAAGAATGGAGAAATTTGTTCAACAATCGATTCTAATTGCTTAGCAGATTTAATTATAACATCACTTAAAACAAAATACGACAGGGCATGGATTCGTCAAAATGCAGTAGAAAAATATGATTTAAAAATTCAGGCAGAATCATACCTAAGTCTGTTTAAATTTATTTTATCACAAAAATGAAAATTCTAGCTACTTTACCAGATAATATGTTGAACCTAAGTGTTCACGAAATGATGGAAGCTACACGTGATTTTGGCCTTTCTAAACATGAAGGCACGTTTAAGCTTGATATAAATTTGAATGATTTTTGGGAAATTGACAATCTAGATTATGACATAATACATATCCATTGGCCAGAAGCTTTAGTGGATTGGAAAATACCAACAGAAAATGATATCAAAAAACTAAACAATAGATTAAAACAACTCAAGACTCAAGAAAAAAAAATCATAATTACACGCCATAATGCAATTCCTCATACAAAAACAAAGCTTGATGCAGCTTTATACAAAACAGCATTTAGCTTTGCAGATGCTATTTTCCATATGGAAAAATTCAGCTATAATGAATATAAAGAATTTTATGGGGAATTCAACTGGTATACAAAACAGAAACACTTTTTTGCACCGATTATAATGTACTCTAAATTACCTAATACAATTTCAAAAATTGAAGCTCGTGCTGCTTTAAATATTAATCCGAATAAGTTCATGTACCTTGTTATAGGATCTATTAGAAATAAAAAAGAAAAAATATTAATTCAAAATATAGCAGCCCTTTTAGAAGACAAAAATGATCTATTATTTGTTGCACAATGGCCATTTTATGGAAATCGCATCATTCTTAAACAAATTAGACAATTATTAACCAAAATAAAATTTCCAAAGCACACTTTTAAATTTCTTCCAGCAATCCCAGATAATAAAATACAATTATATTTGAATGCTTGTGATGTATTAATTTCACCGCGAATGGATTCAATAAATTCAGGTCTAATTTCATTAGGTTTTTCTTTTAGCAGGACTGTAATTGGCCCATCGGCAGGAAACATGGGAGACATACTGAAAGAAACCGGAAACCCTATGTACAATCCTTCAAATTTAAATAATTTAAAAGAGCGTTTAAACAAGGGCAAATCCTTAGCCATATCAGGTCATGGAAACAAAAACTTAGAGTATGCAAAAAATAACTGGTCATGGGAAAAAGTAGGCAAATTACATTATGAAGCCTATGTTGATATTTTAAAATAACTAATGTTTCAAACATTGAATTTTATCTATTAAGAACTAAATATTAAGAAAAAATCCTTCTAAAAATATTTATGCTTACCTTTGCCCATGAAAAAAAAAAATGATGGATAAAAGACAAATTCGAGTTAAAGTACACTGTGGTTGGCATGGGGAAAACAGTTTGTTGCGTCAAACCCCAAAATTAGATGGTGTTTGGGGAAATGTGAAGTTTTTTTTTGATGAAAAAACAACTCAGAATATAAAAGATTTTGATTATCTAATGGTCTTTAATTGGCCACTAGAAAAATTAGAAGTTCGATGTTACCCTGGAAACAAATGGTTGGTGTCTGGAGAACCTCCAATCAACTACAACAAATTTGCAATACCAACTTATAAACAGTTTGATAAAATTTTCACTCAACATTCTAAAAACTTGATAAAAGATCATATCAAAATAGATCCAAAAGTCCCATGGATAATAAAAAAAACATACAATGAACTTATTTCATTACCTAAAAATGATCAAAATAAAATTGATAAAGTATCATGTATTACATCCAATTTAACCTGGAAACCTGGTCATGCAGATCGTATAAATTTACTAAAAGAATTTGACAAGTCCGGGTTTAAAGTTGAAACTTATGGAAGAGGTATAAGACCTATGCCAAATGACGATAAATTTGAAATTCTATACCCATACAAATATTCAATTGCTATTGAAAATAGTTATTATGATCACTATTGGACAGAAAAAATTGCTGACTGTTTCCTTTCCTGGACTATGCCAATCTATTCTGGAGCACCAAATATTTTTGAATATTTTCCTAAAGAATCAATGATTATAATTAATGCCAAAAAACCTAAAGAATCACTCAAAATAATTAAAGAAGCAATTGCTAATAAAAGCTGGGAAAAAAACATAGATGCAATAGAGGAAGCCAGGAATTTAATCTTAAACAAATACCAATTCTTTCCATATTTTGTTGAACAGATAAACACACAAGAAGCAAAGAAGGTGAAAGAAAAACAAATGCAAGATTATGTTATTCAAAAAGTAGTACCACCTTGGCATCAAGATTACAAACCCACATTTTTTCGTAAATTAGAATATCGTTTCCGTAGATTATTTGACATAAAACCTTATTAATTATATATCGTAATATTACTAGGCAACCTAAAATTTAAAGGCAGTTCTCAACAGAAAATATTATTTAAACAATAATTTCCTACTAGCAAATAGCACATATTCATGATTTTGAAAAACAATTGTTTTTTAAGATCATTTTTTTGTGAATTTTGAAGCTAAAATATTAATTTCATCATCAGAGATTAATTTAATTTTTACCACGATTATTCTGTTTGCCTTTTCTTAAACAAATTAACTGATTTTGTTTTATAAGCCATGAAAATCCTACACACTGCTGATTGGCATATCGGTAAAGTTTTACACAAAAACCCATTGGAAGAAGAACAGAATCTTTTTCTCGAATGGTTATTGAATACAATAAAAACAAATTCGATAGATGTTTTATTAATATCGGGAGATGTTTTTGATTTGGCAAATCCTTCAGTTAAAGACAGGAGTATATATTTTCGTTTTTTGAAAAAACTTATTGGTGCTGACATCAAAATCATCATTACTGGTGGCAACCACGATTCTATTGGACTGTTGAATGCACCACGTGAAATTCTCAAAATGCTTGATGTTTCTATTATAGGGGGTGCAACAGATAATATAGAAGATGAACTAATAGAAATAAAAGATAAAGATGGTGAATTAAAGCTTGTTGTTGCTGCTGTTCCTTTCTTGAGGGATAAAGATTTGAGAACACTAGAAAGCGACAAAAAATTTAAAAATAAAACTGAAGCTACAAGAGCAGGAATAAAAAAACATTATGCTACTCTAGCTAAAATTTGCGAACAAAAATACGCTTCAACACCTATTATTGCAATGGGGCATTTATATGCACAAGGTGTAAATAGAAGTGAAAGCGAAAGAGAAATACACGTTGGAAACTCAGCTGCTGTATCTTCAGATATCTTTCCCGATGTATTCAATTATGTTGCTCTCGGACACATACATCAACCTCAGATTATTAATAAGAACCCCATGATTCGCTATTCTGGCTCACCAATTGCACTAAGCTTTTCAGAAAAAAAAGACAACAAATGTATTTTGGTCGTTGAATGTAAAAACAAGACTATTAGTAAACCTCAGATTATCAAAATTCCGAAACAAAGAGAACTAAAAAAAATTAGTGGCTCCCTTCAAGAAGTGATGACTGAAGTACAAAATTATACGAATATTTTTCCATTGCCTGCGTTTATTGAGCTAGAAATTAAAGAAAAAATCCGTGATACCTCTATTTTAACTAAATTGGATGAATTCGTTTATCAATTTGATGATGAAGAAAGATTTAAAATTTTAAAAACTCGGACAGAATTTGAACAAGGAGTATTAAATACTGCTGATCTATTCAAAGAAGGAGCAAACATAGAAGATTTGAACGTAAAAGATGTTTTTTGTAAAAAGCTGGATGCAGCTGCTAAAAACGATGATGAAAAAACGTTGCTCATTGAAGTTTTCCAGGAATTAATTGACATGCACCACGAAAAAGAACACGAATGAAGATCATTAGTATAGCATTCAAAAATATCAATAGTCTTAAAGGAGAACATCGTGTTGACTTTAATAAAGAACCACTAGCTTCCAGTGGTATTTTTGCTATAACCGGACCTACAGGTTCCGGAAAATCTACATTATTGGATGTCATGACCCTTGCATTGTTTAATCAAGTACCTCGCTTGGGTAAAATTTCAAAAAAAGGAATCAGTAATAATGGATCTATAGTAACACATAATACTAATGAAGCATACGCTAATATTGTATATGACATAAAGAATATAAGATATACATCTAGCTGGAAGATAGCAAAAAACAGAAATGGTATCTTTAATGATTATGAAATGACCCTTTTTAATGGTGAAGTTCCTTTTGATCTATTAAAAAGCAAAATTCCGGCTAAAAATGAAGAATTGATAGGCCTTACATATGACCAATTTGTTAAATCCATCATTCTTTCTCAAGGAGAATTTGCAAAATTCTTGAAGGCCAACAAAAATGAAAGAGGACAATTACTCGAAAATATTACCGGAACTTCTATATATAGAAAATTAGGACAACTCACATATGAAACATTTAAAGAACTAAATGATCAATTAAAAATTAAAAAATTAGAGTGGGAAGCGATCAGTATACTTAATACTGAAGAAAAAATAGAATTACAATCGACCCAGAATTCCTTAATGGGAAAACAAAGCAAAATGGAAAAGGAACTCCGGAAACTTCATAAAAATCAAATAATTAAAAAATCCATAAAAGATAATACAATTGAACTTGAAAATGTTAAAAACAAACAGCATCAACTTCTAAAAGAAAAAACAGCATTTGAACCAAAACTAGAAAAACTTAGTATACACAACCAATTAAGCCCATTAGCGGTTGATTTCAGTAAATATAAACAAAGTCAAAAAGCGATAAATACAGCTCAAGAAAATCTTGAAAATTACATAAATAAAGAAAAAGAAATCTCAGATGAACTTAATAAGGTACTTTCAAAAGCTTCGGAATTGACAGGATATGAGATAAACGCTAAAAACATTATTGACAAA
Organism: Saprospiraceae bacterium; assembly: GCA_022448945.1. Classification (GTDB taxonomy): domain Bacteria; phylum Bacteroidota; class Bacteroidia; order Chitinophagales; family Saprospiraceae; genus Aureispira. The sequence goes on along the minus strand of JAKVCV010000022.1, from coordinate 10,848 downwards.
CTTAACAGCTTTGACAAAATAGTTTCTGCTAAAGATGCGGAATTAAATAAATTACAAGATAATGGCAAAACAGAACGAAATAGAATAAATACCAGAAAAAATGATTTGAATAATATACTTAGAGATAAGATCAGTGATAATATAGTCCCCATTGAAGCCATAAAAATTCTTGATGAACATAAAGAAGAACTAAAACAAAAACTCGAAGATGCAGGCTTTATAGAACAGAATTACAGCGAATTAGAAAAATACAGAAATGCCCTTTTCGAAGAAAGAAAAATGGCTGAGTATATAAATAGTTTTTCTCAGTTACTCTTAAATATTGAAAATTTAGAAAAAGAAATTGAAAAGATTCATATTGAACTAAATAATAATGAAAAAGAGCTCAATTTAAAAGTTCCGTTATATGAAGAAAAAAACAAACTCATTACAATACTTACAAATCAATTAAAATTATTACAAGACAAAAAGCTTGATGCTATAAAGATTGCAAAATATGAAGATCTTCGTCATGAACTTGTTGATGGTGAGGCCTGCCCCTTATGTGGTGCGCTAGAACACCCTTTTAATATTGATATTCCCGAAAACAAAAAAAATGAACTTAATGGAAAAATAAAAGAAACAGAAATATCTCTTTCAGATGAAATTGCTGAAGAAAAATCTTTAAGGGACCAAATCACAAAACTTAAAGGAAGCATTTCTGTATTGCAGAAGAATATTGACTCTAGTAAATCGAACTTGTCAATACAAAATAAATCCTTACAAAAATGTAAAGAAGCATATTCAGGAAAATTCCCTCTTCCAGTTGCTTATGATGAATTATTAATTTTCAATTTAAACAAGAAGTTAAATCAAAAAGAAATTGCTGTTAGTTCTCTAAGTGAACTAAAAATCAACAGTGATATTATCAAGGATTATAAATCTCTTGGAGATCTATATAATGATTTCAGAGTGCTAAAAACAAAAAGAAATGCTATTTATTCAGGAAAATCCGTTAAGGATGATTGTCAGGAATTACAAAAACAATTTAATGATAAAAATAAAAGTCTTGCATCTTTAAAAACAGCTGTTGATAAAGAAAATGAAATCAAGAATAAACATATAAAACTCTTTAAAAAGCTTTCTGAAAGTCTTCTAACCAAAGTAAAACAATCCGGGCTACAAAATGTAGAAGAATTAAACATTTACCTACTTCCACAACATGAATATGAAAGAATCAATAATAAGAAAAATGAAATAATTGTTCTAGAGACCGAATTAAATACTAAAATTAATTCCCTATTTAAAACAATTAATAAAGGACAAAAAAATGATGCATTCCCTGACTTAACTACAGAACAATTAAACAAACTTATAGAAGATAGCACTGTTGAACTGAAAAAAATCAGCACTCAAAAAAGTGAGATTGACGCAAAACTTAAAATCGACATCGAAAATTGTAAACGTATTGAAAAAAAACAAGAGGAAAATAAAGTATTGAATGCAAAAGTTGAAAAATGGAAAAAACTTAATAGTTTTATTGGAGATGCAAATGGTAATAATTTTGCCAATTTTGCACAAGGACTAACCCTCCAGAACCTTCTGGTATATGCAAATAATAGGATTAAAAAACTTACGGACCGCTACCTAATTATGATGCCTGAAAATGATGGCCCACTTCGTGTAGTCGATCAATTTCAAGGAAATATTATCAGATCCGTTACCACACTTTCAGGAGGTGAAACTTTTTTGGTGAGTCTTGCACTTGCCTTAAGTTTATCTGATATGGCATCACGTACAGTTGCCATAGATTGCCTATTTATAGATGAAGGTTTCAGTTCGCTTGATCAACAAACACAAATAGAAGCAATGAACACCCTTGACAGCCTACAATCAGAAAGCCAAAAGACAATTGGAGTAATTTCTCATGTAACCTCACTAAAAGAGCGAATTAATGTTCAAATCAAATTGCAAAAAAATGCTCAGGGCTATAGTAAATTAATTTTATAGCATTTTAAATTAACCATTAGAATTAGACAACTTAAATAAAAAAAATGGAAATTATTACTGCAGACCTTTGGGATGAATATACAGAAGATTTGGTTTTGCTCAATTTAGATCTAATACAATACGGAAAAAAAGAAAACTTTGCTGGAAAAGTAGAAACGCTTAAAATCTATGAGGACAACTCATATGTGCGGAAAGTACTTGCTGAAAATGGTAAAGGTAAGGTTCTAGTTATTGATGGAGGCGGCTCAAAACGATGTGCTTTAATTGGAGATAATATAGCAAAACTTGCTATTGATAATCAATGGGAAGGTATTGTAGTTTATGGTTGTATAAGGGACTCAAAAGAAATTAATTCAATGAATATTGGCATAAAAGCTATTGGCACTTGCCCAGTAAAAAGCATAAAAAGAAATGTAGGTATTATTGGCGAACCATTAATACTCAAAGGAACAAAAATAGATACCAACCAGCATATTTATGTTGACACAGATGGTATTTTATTATCATTTAGAAAACTCATATAGGTGAAGAAAACAACTATTATAATTTTCACTTTTTAGAGCATCCTATTTATAGGAACAGGATATCTCCTTTTAGCAATTATATTATTTCCGAGAACTCCTATCTAAAACATCATTAGTAAAACTAATCACTATCAATCATACAAGGCTAATAATATAAGATATCTGATAAATAGTATATGTACTTAATAAAATATGTATCGAAAAAAATAAGATAGCACAAGTTTATTAAATTATTTGTTGCAAAAGATAACATAGTGAATTCTTGGATTTACGAGTATATTTTATTATATTTGAGAACACTGAGGCACAATCTACATTACTAACACTATCATAATACACACTCCAATTTACCACATTATTAACAACAATAGTGTATAATTCCCGACACTATAATTTAACCTAATGCCTTTAAACTAACATGCATACAGCTTGTTATAGGAATTGTATAATATGGAGTTTTACTCTGGATTAATACAGTATTATCAAGTAAATACAGTACTGTGTTATTCACTTTGACTTAATAAAAACTAAGATATGGGAACAAAAATTAAAAGCTTTTGGAACGAGCGTTGGGCAATCATCAAAGCCAAGGCACCCACTAAAACAAAAGACTATTATTTTTCAGATTATGGAAGACTGAAAAGTATTGACAAACTAACTGAAAACGAAACGCTGTTAAGGGGTTCCAAAACGATTCAAAATTTTCTTCAAATTAACTTAAAATTAAAAGATAACATCAGACAAGGGTTTTATGTACACAAACTTGTAGGGGAAGCATTTGTTCCAAGAGAACGTGAAAGTCAAACTTTCCTTATTCACTTAGACAGGGATAACTTTAATAATCACTATAATAACCTCAAGTGGATGGATCAAAGAGAAATGACAGACTTTCAAATCAAGAATGGAGTCTATCATCATGAAAACCGAAAACGTTCTATCAATTACAAGATGAATCCTACCAGGGTTAAACTCCTTAAACAACGATTAAAAGAAGGGAAAACGAAAAAGAAAATACTTGCAAAAACCTTTGGAATAACCGTTGAACAGTTAAGAAAAATAGAGAAAGGAATTGATTGGAAATATGTTACCCTTGATGATTAAAATAACGAAGTTTCATATTTCTCCGTCCCCATTAATAGAACACACAACCCTTTTACGTGCAGCTAAAACAGATCAAAAAACCTGATGGGCGAATAGTATGGACTGAAAGCCTTGGCGCTTGGGCTGTATGGCAATATAATGATGTATCGACTATACTAACGGACCAGCGATTTTCTGCAACTTCAGCGAATATAAAGCATCAATCTGAGACCTTACCATCTATAGCAGACCCTTCCGCTGCTAGTGATAGTGTAATCTACAGCATACAAAAACAACTATCATGGGCAACAGAACAAATGCAAATAATAATCGCTGATATTTGCGAAAAACATAAAGACTATGATTGTTTTGACCTTCAACAAGATTTAATCGTTCCTTGTTGCAAACAGTTATCATATGTTTTAACAGGTACGGATTCTAACACCAAAGAATCACAATTATTATATGATTACGCCCAAACCGTTTTTTTATATACCAATACCAAAAATCTACCTGACGCCGAAAAAGCGACAAATGAATTATCCAAATATTTTCTAAAATTAATCAATCAAAGAAGAGAAAATCCATCTGATGACTTTGTAAGTCTATTTGCTCAAAGTAATTATCCTATCCATGTATTACTTTCCCCTGTAATACAAATGTTTGTTGGTCTTTCTACTTCCTTGCCCCTTTTAATAGGGAATATTATGTTAACGCTTTTATCTGATCCTAAACAAAAGTTAAATTATCTAAAAACAAAAAAAGCTGCAATAAATGAACTAATTCGTTTTGCTAGTCCTGTACAAGTAATTTACAGATTGACTTTAAAAGATGCTAGAATCGGCAATCACCAATTCAAACGTGGAGATCGTATTGCACTAATAATAACACATTCTAATAGGGATACTACTTCCTTCAGGAATCCTGACAAATTGGACCTAGAGAGAAATGCGGTTGCCCATCTAAGTTTTGGAAAAGGAAAACATGCTTGTCTAGGAGCTCCAATTATCCGGAAAGCCATAGAAATAATACCACACTACATCTTTTCACAATTCCCTATTATGAAGTACAATATTGCCAATTTAAAATGGGGGGGCAGTCCTACAATTCAGGGTATTAATTCGCTACCTGTTGTCACACATGATTGCAAATAATCATTTCTTTAATACAATTCCCTAATACGAACTAGACTATTAAAATTAAATAGCTAAAATACAATATAAACAATGTTAATGATGATGTTTTAGACCTTTGAGAGTTAAAAAGTTTGTTGCTATTAAATAATTATTTATCTTGTAGTTGAGCCTTCATGACTTCTGATACACTGTTCTTAGAACAAATAGTTAATTAAATAGGTGGACAGGTTTTAATAACTTTATTAAATCTTTGACATTATTTGTTTTTAAATAATTGATAATAATTATATCAAAATATTTTCTAGTTACTTATATAGTAAACCTACCTCCTAATCAATATTATTTAATTCAGATTATTTGTTCAATAAATTATGTGCATTTATAAATATTAAATTACAAGTGTGTCGATCAATTTGAATGTTTGAGTAAAAAATATAAAGCAATGAAGTTATTGAGTTTTATACTTATGATGTTTTTATTTTTGCAATTTGCTATTGCGGACTCAACTACGTGGGTTCAAAAAGCGAATATGGAAGCTGTATCACGTCATCGATGTAATGACTTTAGTCTTGGAGGCAAAGGATACTTTGGCCTTGGTCATCACAATTCAGTTGCTGGTGTCAACAATGTATTTGAAGATTTTTGGGAATATGACCCTGCTACTGATACTTGGACTCAAAAAGCCAACTATGGGGGTGGAAAAATATACCACTGTTTTGATTTTGTAATTGGTAACAAAGCTTATGTTGGATGTGGGAGGAATTCCGGAGGAACTCAATTCAATGATATGTGGGAATATGACCCAGTAGTTAATATATGGACAAAAAAAGCAGATTTCCCCGGTTCACCACGTTCAGGACCTAAAGCTTTTGTTATAGACAGCATTGCTTATGCTGGTTCAGGATTAGCTAATAATTCAAATACTGATAATGCATTTTATGCATACAACCCAACAACTGATTCATGGTCTCAAATAGCTACTTTCCCTGGACCACAACGTAATGATGGAGTAGCTTTTTCTATACTAAAAACGGGATATTATGGGACAGGGCTTGGCGATCTTGGTTCTTCTAAAGATTTTTGGGCATACAACCCCATTAATAACACCTGGACTCAAAAAGCTGATGTTGGACCAATTAATAGAGGTGCTGCTATTGGGTTTGTTATAAACGACCTGGGTTATATTATGACTGGTATAACGTCTGGGATGGCTTTAAATGATGTCTGGGAATACAACCCAAATACTGACTCATGGACTCAAATGGGTGACTTCCCTGGAACTCGAAGACATTTTATGGCCTCTTTTGTTATTAATAAAAAAGCCTATTGTGGCTCAGGAACTAGTGGTATTAATTTCAATGATCTATGGGTCTTTGATTCAAGATTCAAAAGTAAAAGTAGTAATAAAATAAACTATGACCCATATGTTATAGCTGACAATACATCTAAAGGTGTACATATCTTACTAGATGAAAAAATTGAAAAAAATAAAGGCTCATTGAAACTTATAATTCTTGACGGACAAAACAACAATAAATTCAGTGGTCCATATACAGGTGAGAGCACATATTTCAATGGTGAGAATTTACCTGCTGGAATATATTTTTACCAAATTCATTCAAATAAAAAAATGATTCAATATGGTAGATTTGAATTAACATAATACAAAAAATATTACAATCAGATGAAATCACACTTATTACTTTTTTTATTATTTATTGCCTTAGATTTATTGGCTGTAGACCAATGGACTCAAAAAGCAAATTTTGGTGGGATTGGCCGACATAGAGGTGCTGCTTGTGCAAGTACTAATAAAGGATATATGGGGTTCGGCCATATTAATTCCGTTGTCAATATCGCTTTTGATGATGTTTGGGAATATGACCCCGCAACCGACACCTGGACTCAAAAAGCAGATTTTGGTGGAGGAAGAAGATATCATAATTTATTTTTTTCAGTTAAAGAAAAAGTTTATGCTGGATTAGGAAGAAGTGAATCTTCAACATTTGATGATTTTTGGGAATATGATCCTACTACTAATGCCTGGACACAATTAAATGATTTCCCTGGTGGTTCACGCTTGGGACCTTTATCTTTTATTATAGAAGATGTAGCCTATATTGGTATGGGTATGGGTTCTGGCAATGAAAATGGATTTTACAAATATGACCCCGATAATGACGCTTGGACTGCTATTTCAGATTTTCCTGGTGCCGTAAGAAATACTGGTATTGCCTTTTCATTGGGAGGAAAAGGATATGTGGGTACTGGTAGTGGTTCTTTTGGAACAGGAAATGACTTTTGGGAATATAAGCCTAGTACAGATCAATGGTTGCAACGCGCTAATGTACCAGGGTTGCCCCGTGAAGGTGCTACTGCTTTTGCTGTTAAAGGTAGAGGGTATGTGTTTTGCGGGAATGATTGGTCAGAAGATTTTGATGACGTTTGGGAATTTAATCCTGGCTCAAATACCTGGAAACAATTGGATGATTTTCCTGGTTCTGGCAGAAGATTTATGAATGGGTTTAGTATTCACGAAAGAGGTTACTGTGGATCTGGGACTAATGGTATTAACTTCAATGATTTTTGGTGTTTTGATCCTACTGGAGAACCTGAAGGAAAAATTCTCCGTGAAAATATTGAAGTAAATATCTTTCCAAACCCCTCTACAGATTATATTAATTTTGAAATCACTTCAGATTTATTAGATAATCAGCCTTACTTAACTTTAAACATTTTGGATGCCTCGGGTAGAGTTATTCATCAAGCACAAATAAAAGATGGACCATATAGTTTTGAACGAAATCACTTACGCAATGGTGTGTATTTTTATCAAATTAATGATGGTAATAATCTATTAAATTCAGGAAAATTTATATTTCAGTAAACTATGAAAAAATACTTTTTTTTATTTCTTGGACTGTTCTTTGAAAGCATATGTTTTTGTCAGACTGGCAATGTATGGTCAACAACAGATGACTTTGGAGCAGGCCAACGAGAGAGGGCCGTAGGTTTCTCGCTTAGGGGAAGAGGTTATGTAAGTTGTGGTGTGGATACTGCTGATCAGGTTAGAAATGACCTATGGCAGTATGATCCAGCATCTGCCTCATGGACCCAAAAAGCAAGTCTCCCAGGAGATGCCAGACGTAATGCTGTCAGTTTTGTTATTAATGACTATGCTTATGTTGGTGGAGGAATGGATCATGCTGAAGCACCAATGGGTGATCCCCTGGATGATTTTTGGAAATATGACCCTATTGGTAATACCTGGTCAAGTATTGCCGATTATCCTGAAGAAGTGTATTTTGCCACTGCATTTAGTATCGATGGAAAAGGTTATGTATGTGGAGGCAAAAAAGGACCTGACACTTACTCTGACAAGCTATATGAATACAAACCCTCTGCCAATCAATGGGGCGCACGTGCGAGTTTCCCAGGTGGTCCGAGATTCCAATTGACAAGTGTAGTCGGTGGTAATAAAGTATACATTGGTTTGGGTACAGACGAAGATATTCACCGAAGAGATTGGTGGGAATATCATCCAGGTAGCAATACATGGAACCAAAAAGGGGACTTCCCCAACACTGGACGAGCAAATGTAATTACATTTACAATCAACAACCGACCATATGTTGGACTGGGAAGCGATGGAGGATATAAAAAAGACCTATGGGAATATATACCAAGTAATGACACATGGATTACCAGAAGGAACTTCCCAGCTGCAGGACGCAAAAATGCTACTTGTTTTGTCATTAGTAATCGAGCTCATGTAGGGCTTGGCAGTGCCTCTACTGGTAAGAAAAGAAGTTTCTATATTTATGTACCATATAACTAATATTTTATTCGATAAAGCCATTTATAATTACGTATAATTCATTACTATGAAACATTTACAACTGATTACAATAATCGTATTTTTATTTATCACCTTAAACGCTAAATGTCAAGATGTTTGGATCAAAAGAGACTCTGTTAATGGCCCAGGTAAGAGTGCTAGTACTGCGTTTTCTATTGGCTTGAAAGGATATATTGGTTTTGGCCTAGCCGATAATGGATACAAACGAAGTTTATACGCATATGATCCAATAACGGATGATTGGGATAAAATGGAAAGCTTAGGTGGAGTATCAGGCGGAGGTCTAGAAAGGGTAACCCCTGTATCATTTGTAATAAATGGGAAAGCATATATTGGATTAGGAAATGGCAACAATCCATATTTTAAAGACTTTTGGGAATATGATCCTGCTACTAATACATGGACACAAAAAGCTGATTTTGGTGGAACAGGACGTCGTCAAGCAGTTGCATTTGCAATCGATTCTTTTGGGTATGCAGGAACAGGATTAGATATCAATGGGTACACTTCAGATTTTTGGAAATATAATCCCAATACCAATTCCTGGTCTGTTATTGCTCCTTTTGGAGGTGGAAACCGTAAACAAGCAGTAGCATTTGCTATGGACGGAAAAGGATATGTAGGAACAGGAGATGATGGTGCATTTACTAATGATTTTTGGATTTATACTCCAAGTGCTGATCTATGGACACCCATTGCCTCTTTTCCCGGAACGCCTAGGTATGCGGCTACCGCTATTGCAGATTTCCCAGATGCAATTGTAGGATTAGGTTATGACAACACGCTTAATTGCACTTCTGACTTATGGCGATATAATGCCAACACAAACAGTTGGGTTCAACTTGCAGACTTTACAGGCGGTGCCCGTTCAAATGCTGTAGGATTTGTTATACAACAACATGTTTATATTGGTTGTGGCTATAGTATTACTGGACAATTCCTAGATGATTTTTATGAATATGGAAATCTAATTAATATCAATAAAATCTCTAACAATAATAGTATTAAATGTAAAGTATACCCTAATCCTGTATCCTTTTATTGCAACATTGAAATTGAAGGCATAAAAACTGATGATATATCTTTAGAAGTCTATAATACTTTAGGGCAGCAGGTATCAAACCAGTTTGACATTAAAAAATTAAATAATGAAAACCCCACATTTTATTTATCTACTTTTATGACTCCTAATGGGATGTATTATTATAACATCAGAGAAAAAGGTCAGACAATTAAGACAGGACAAATAACAATTTCAAAATAATGATAAAAAACAGCTTATTTATACTGATAATTTCAGTTATAATATATTCTTGTGGAGCAGAAAAAACGAATAAACCAATTACTATACAACCCAAAAAAGAGAAAACCACAGAAGATACTCTTAAGACAAAAGAAGTAGTATTTTCAATCCAAACTATTGAGAATGAAAATGGATGGGGATATATTATCCTTAAAAATGAAAAACCATTTATTCGTCAGCCTAACATACCATCAATCGCTGGAAACAAGGGTTTTGACACAGAGAAAAAAGCTGAGATCGTGGCCAAATTTATTGTATTCAAAATTCAAAATGGCATTATGCCACCTTCCACTAATAAGAACGAATTAGATAGTTTGGGTGTACTCTAATTTTAAATTTCTATTAATTTTTTTTAATAATATTTTTCTTCTATAGTTTTATTCTAAATTTACCAACATAAAACATACCACAAATCAATAATGCCAATTTTTTGGGTTAATCTAGAGGCAATTAATTCTACTAAGAAAAATGCTGAAGAGGCTAGAAAAATATGTTTAAATTAAAAAAAGAGAATCTTTATAATTTCCTACTATTATTACTTTCTACCTCATTTTTGATATACTTTTATGGTGCTATTATTATAGCACCTAATGATATACTGTTCTGTAAATATGGCGATGGCTTTTCTCAGTATTATACCTTTACATATTTCATAAAACACAATCCTGCTTATTTAGAGTATTTGGGATCTAATTACCCATATGGTGAGCATATTGTGTACTTTGACGGGCAGCCATTTTTTGCTGCTATATTTAAGACATTGGCATATGTTTGTCCTTTTATTAAAGAGTATACAATAGGGATTTTGAACTATCTGGCACTTTTTTCAATATGGTGGACTCCTTTTTTACTATATGGTATACTATTACGTTTGAAAGTGCGTCCTATTTTAGCAGTTTTAGGAGCCATGGGGATTTTATTTTTAAACCCACAGGTTTTTCGTTTATTAGCGCACTT
>JAKVCV010000021.1 GCA_022448945.1 Saprospiraceae bacterium | reverse complement strand
AATTTGGAAAAATTCCAATATGTAGAATATATATATGTGTGTAGAAAAAACTTATATTTAAAAGCTATCGTTCATTAACCAATAATGGTAGTTTTTTTAGGTCAATTTTGTACCTTATTTGTACCTCAAACTAATTAACAGGCTGATAATCAAATTATTTTACTTTCTGTATCGGCAAATAATCCACATCAAACCAAAAATCACAGAAAAACTACAATAGCTGGCTATACGACAATAGTATCTAAAACAGCAAAGCCGATAAGACTAATAATCTTATCGGCTTTGCTTATATAGAAATTGACCGCCAAAGGTGGCTATCGTAACTGCTTAAAAAGCCCGAACCGCACGCACAAAGTACGAGAAGTTCTTATTAGCACTAAAATGATCACCATTATAAAACCTCCTTCTCCAAGCGTTTTTGCTCCCAGTCTGTGTAGAAGTCCAATAGTAGTTGTAGTAACCACTAGCAAGACTACTACCACCATTAGCTATGGCTGTAGCGTTAATTATTGTTCTTCTCTGATACATTAAATCCAATTCATCCCTTGAAGGTAAAAACCAATCGCTATAGCCACCTAAAGACAAGTTTGTGCAAATATCTGCTGCAATATTAGCTGCTGCACAGCCTAATAAAATAGCTGCTGTATTCGTGGCACCAGATCCTATTCCTGTTGCAGCTGCACCAGAAATAAATGTACTCCAACAACCCCATGGAGCTCCACTACTCTGATTAACGGGAGCACATTCTAAGCCAATATCAGGGGTACCATCACCGTCTAAATCAGTAGTAGTATTGGGTGCCAAATAAAAAATAATACCTCCTGCAGGACCTAAATCCCCTATTGTATAGGTTATTGGCGACACACATGGTGTAGTATCCCCTAAAAGCTGCCAACAATTTCCAGTATAATAATAGAATCCGGGAGTGCCATCTATTTGAAAAATTAAAAGGCTTGTTGCAGGTGAAGCTATTAAGTCCCGTTGTGCTTCTGTCATACTGGGGGCTAAAAATCCTTTATCAGTCGCTTGTATATCTAGAATAGCCGAGAGATCAGCTTGATTACCTGTCTGGTTAATTGCTGTTCCATCATTCTGGGCAGAGACAGAAATAATGAATTTCATTATTATTAAAAGTAATACTAGTGCATTTTTCATTATGTTTTTTTTGTTTTTAGGAATTTCCTCCTCGGTTATTGTTACAAAAATCAAGCCGAAACACAAAGCATTGAATTACAGTGGGTTATTATTTTTTTGAGTATATAATTTGGAAAAATTCCAATATGTAGAATATATATATGTGTGTAGTAAACTTATATTGAAAACCTACCATTTATTAACCAATAATGGTGGTTTTTTTAGGTCAATTTTGTACCTTATTTGTACCTCAAAGCAATTAAAAAATTGATAATCAATTGATTTTACTTTCTGTATCGGCAAATAACCCGAACAAAACCAAAAGTCACAGAAAAACTACACAGCTGGCTATACGACAACAGTATCTAAAACAGCAAAGCCGATAAGACTGATGATCTTATCGGCTTTGCTTGTATTAAAAATCAACCGCCAAAGGCGGCTACCTTAAATGGTTGAATAGATAAATCGAAGATTCACGCAAGTAAATAGCTAAATTGTTAAAAAGCCCGAACCGCACGCACATAGAGCGCGAGGTACTTATTGCCGTTGTAATAGAACCCACTGCTGAAACCTGTCCCCGTGGATCGATTGTTGGTGTTCTCCGTAGAACTCCAATAGGTGTCATTGGCAAAACCGCCTAATGAAGGTGAAGCATCATGCAAATTAGTATACATCAAATTTAATTCATCTTTTGACGGTAAATACCAATCATCAAAACCAGCACCTGTATAGGATGCACATAGATCTGCGGCTATTCCCGGAGTACTACAACCTGCTAATATGTCAAGTGTGTTTACATTTCCAGTAATATAGCTTTCAGCTCCTTGAAGTTCCGTCCCATAACAACCCCATATTGCAGTTCCTTGATCCGTCATGGCACATACTTTTCCTTTGGTATTATCTGTGGGGTCTACCCAAAATACTATGCCACCGTATATCGTATCGCCTATGGCAACTGTTGGGGCGGGCGGAGGAGGGGGGCATGGATTTGGGAGAAATATCCAAACGGTCCCGGAATAATAGTATAAGCCCATGGTCCCATCTGTTTGGTAAATCAGCAAGTCTGTGGCTGGTGAAGCGATTGCGTTACGCTGTGCTTCTGTCATTTCAGTTGCTAATACAAAAACTTCTCCGATTTGGACCCCTTGCTGGGCGGTACTATTCAATAAGTATCCTAAAAGGATCGATACTATTATTATTGCTTTTTTCATGGTGTTTTGTGTGTTTTTAGGTATTTCCTGCTGGGTTATTGATACAAAAAATACACCAAAATACAAAGTGCTGAAATTCAATTAGTTAGTTTTTTTTTGAGTCTATAAATTGGAAAAAATCCAATATATGGAAGTAATTATGTGATTGTTTTTAATATATTTGTGTAGAGAAGGCTCCACATAGGCTACAGCACCAACTTTTCTGCCCTAATAATTTTTCCATTAGCGTTTCTGAGTTTCAAAAAATATATTCCTGAATTAAAACTCTTAAGAGGAAAAACAAGCGTCTTTTCTTTCTTTGAAACTTTAATTGATTTCCGATGTAAACATTTTCCTTTGGCATTATACAGTTCCGCACAAATTTTTTGAGTATTTACACTAGCTATTTTTAAATGTACAGAAGCATCGGTTATGTTGCATTCAAATGTATGGAATTCAATCGCTTTTTGTGCTTTAAAAATATGGGGTTTTATCTGGGCATTGGCAAAAGCATAATCCCCTTTTAGGACCGAAAAAGTAAAACCAGTGAGAGAAGTACTTTGATTTTTTATATAATTTGGATGTTCCTGCCAGGCGTCATTTTCTGATAGACGGTACAATAAAACCACACTGTCGGCACCATAGGATTTCATCAAATCTTTATCCAGTTTATCATCAAGAAACAGAACCGCTTCAAGATTGAGATTATCTGGTACAATACCTTTTACCGACCAGTAGTGCAATTGAGATATTGTATGGAAATCAGGAACTCGAATAGAATCAGGTGCAACAGGGTGATGCTCCATGTGCAACCAGGCAGAATCACTGATTGCTTTAATATTAAAACCGTAAAATCCCAGGTCCTCATTCACAACATTCAACTTTCCTTTTTGTTTTTTTGTCAATTTAAGTTGTAAGTCGTAACGTGCCTGATTTAATCGATGTTCTTCATTGATAACAATAGAGACAGGTTTGAAAGGCAGGTCAATTGTTGCAGAATCCTTTTGTCCTGACACCCGTATAACTGCCTGATGTTTATTCCAATTATTGTCCAAAAAAGTGATTTGCAAAGGGATATTCTTACAAAAAACCTTTCGGCCTACCAACTTTTGATGGATAGCTAATTTTATTTTATAGCCCTCCCCTTTTTTATACAACTCATGCTTTTCGATTTCAAAATGAGGATATCCACCCAAAAAAAGCCAGTCATCAAAAAAGGAGGTCATGTCCACACCAGTTGAAAAGGTCATGGCATCTCTGAAACCAGCAGTATTCAGGTTTTTAAATTGATAATTAGTTGTAATGTAGTTCAAACCTTTTCTGAAGAGAGAATCCCCCAGATACCAACGCATATTATGCACTACAGAAGCACCCTTATTATACACATGCATACCATAGGTGTACCTATGGGGAACTGCTGCAACAGGACGGTACCCTTTTTCCTGTATATGTGCTTTATTTAGAACATTATAATGATTCTTTTTTATCTCTTTTAAATACCGTTTTCTTCCATATAAATATTCCCAAAAAAGATGTACACTATAAGAAGCCATTCCTTCATTGACCCACATATCTGTCGCTGATTCACAGGTTACTAAATTACCCCACCAACTGTGTCCCAATTCATGTGCCATCAGAGATTCCTTTCTCAAACTTCCATCTGCTGCAGCAATTGGATAACTAATATTAGTTGCATGTTCCATGGCCCCCGAACGAAAGGGGACCAAAGAATAGCCCACTTTTGACCATCTATGAGGTCCATACCAAAATTCATATGCAGCAATAGCAGCAGGTAGATTTATAAACGATTTTTTTAAATTATTTGTATCTGCAACATTCGCAGCCAATTCAATAGGAACAACTCCATCTATTCCCTGATGAGCTTGTCTTACTGTTGTATAATCTCCTACAGCTATGCTGGCTAGGTATGTAGGAATAGGATCTTTCAGAATCCATACCCTTGTTGTATACCCGTCCACCGTATTTTCTGATTGCAAATAACCATTACAATGTGCCCTTTTATTACTTCTTGTTTTGATATTGAAAGTATAAGTTGCCTTTTCAACAAAATTATCAAAACAAGGATGCCATATACGTCCATAATTATGTGGATCGGAGAAAAACCCAACTCCCATATTGTAAGCATAATCGCCTTTATAATAAAAACCTCCCCAAAGTTTATCATGCTGAGGGGCACCATTATAATGAACCACCACTTTAGCACTATCGCCTACATTAAGGTTATTCGGGAAAGGGATATCTATCAATGTATCGTTATAATTAAAGTCCAGTTTTGTTGCGCCCAACATAATGGAATCAATATTCATTTGCAACAGATCCAGTTGTAAACGGGAAACAGCATTAACTCTGGCAACAAAATGTACTTCACAGTATCCTTGAATTTTTTTAGACAAAAAATCAGTCATATCCAGAGTAACTGAATAGTTTAAAACATCAATGGTATCACTGCGTTTGTTCGTATTTATTCCTTTTGGTAAATTATTCCATTGACGCGATGCTTCCAACAACATTTCCTTAGTGTGTCTGCATGAAGGATCTGTATTACAATCAATCTGTGAAATTAGAACAGAAAATGGAGCAAAAGCCAATAATAAAATCCAAAATTTATTGTACATTGTTGTCTATTTGTAAGGAAAACAAATCTAAATAGTCAAAGATAATCTTTACATACCTTGAGTAAGCAGAAAAATACATTTAATGTAAAAATAGAAATTCATCTTAATTAAAAGAAACTTCATAAAAACACTAAGCAAATATAATCAATGATACTAGCATTAGATCAGGGGACAACAAGTTCGAGAGCTATCGTTTTTGATAAAGACGGTAACATACTCGCTACAGAACAACAGGAATTTAAACAAATATTTCCAGAAACAGGATGGGTTGAACACAATGCCAATGAAATCTGGCAAAGTCAGTTAACTGTCGCACAAAATGTGCTTAAAAATAATAATATCTCACCTTCAGATATTAAAGGAATTGGCATTACGAACCAAAGAGAAACAACAGTAGTGTGGAACAAACATACAGGGAAACCCGTCTGCAATGCTATTGTCTGGCAAGATCGCCGAACTGCAAGTATCTGTGATGATCTAAGAGCTGACGGGCTGGGAGATTATGTATATCAAAATATGGGATTGGTTCTGGATGCATATTTTTCGGGAACTAAATTACACTGGATTCTGGAAAATGTTGATGGTGCAAGAGCCGCTGCTGAAAATGGTGATCTTTTATTTGGAACCATAGATACATGGCTATTGTGGAACCTGACAGATGGCAAAGTACATGTAACAGATTACAGTAATGCTTCAAGGACATTGATTTTTAATATACAAACACTTGAATGGGATGCTACGATGCTGGAAAAACTAAATATCCCTGCTTCTATGCTACCTGAAGTAAGACCTTCAAGCGAAATATACGGTCATTCAACATCTGATCTTTTTGGCACTTCAATTCCTGTAGCAGGGATGGCAGGAGATCAACAAGCAGCATTATTCGGACAAGGCTGTCATGTTCCTGGCATGGCTAAAAACACTTATGGAACTGGTTGTTTTATGCTAATGAATACCGGTGAGAAGATTATTCATTCTAATTCGGGCTTGCTGACTACAATTGCCTGGGGTCTAGATGGCAAAGTGGAATATGCATTAGAAGGTTCTGTCTTTATAGCCGGTGCTGCCATACAATGGCTTCGTGACGAAATGAAAATACTGGATTCTGCACCCGACTCAGAATACTTTACGAGTAAAGTAAGTGACAATGGAGGCGTTTATGTAGTACCAGCCTTTGCTGGTTTAGGAGCGCCCTATTGGGACATGTATGCAAGAGGTGCAATATTTGGTTTGACCAGAGGGTCAAGTAAATATCATATCATCAGAGCAACGCTTGAATCACTGGCATATCAGACAAGGGATGTGCTTGAAGCCATGGAAAAAGATTCAGGTATTGAACTTCAAACCTTAAGAGTAGACGGAGGAGCTTGCGCCAATAATTTTTTGATGCAATTTCAAGCTGATATTTTAGATACTCCTGTACAAAGACCTGAAATAATAGAAACTACAGCACTGGGTGCTGCATACCTTGCAGGAATAGCGGTAGGTTTTTGGAAAAAGGAAGAAATTAAGGACAGATGGCAACTCAACCGTACATTTAACGTAGAAATGGCTAAAGAAAAACGTAATAATTTATATTCAAACTGGCAAAAAGCTGTAGAACGCAGTAAAGGTTGGGCAAATAACTAATTAATAAAAAGGAATATCCCTAATACAATTTTCCTTTATAATTAATAATAGAATGATACTTTACGGTTTACTCGGAATTATTGTTTTAGTAGTAATTACAGCTGTATTTACTACAAAAGATGCAAACAAAAAAGCCATCAGTGCCAGACTGCGTCTTAAAACAATGGAAATAAAGTACGATGCGTATATCAATAAAAATATTCATAATACTACATTAACTGACAATGACCTACAGATTGATATTTCACAATTAGCCAGCGATGCTCTTATGATTATTCGTCCTGAATTAGATAGCCTAATCAGGCTTATCAACTCCAACACTTATTCTGTAGTAAATATTGACTACCCCAGTCAATTTTTCCCTAATCTTATAGAACTTATTGAAGCATACTTTCGTCAGGGCCAGAAAAAAGTATCCAAACGGTTAACAGAAGTTGAAGAACAAAATTTAAGAAATACTGCATTAGATGCAATGTATACAGACATTCAGAAAAGGTTGCTGGGTTTGGATATCGGAGATTTGTAAATATTTACATCAATATCTTGTTGCCCAATAGTAATATTTGAAGATATAAACTTAACTGTAAACAATTTCGAAAAACTATAAAGCACCTAATCCGAATTTATATTTTCATTTTATTTCTCTTCACAGCATCTAATTATATTCTAGTTAGAAAGATTTTTCACCCAAATTATAATCCCTTAAAATCAGATTAATTCAAAACCTTGAATCTTTCAAAAATCAATTACAAAATCTCCATTGTTTAAAGCCTAAAATCAAACAAAAAAAGACACATTTTCATTTTGAAAAAAGGCCCCAAAATGGAATTGAATTAAAAAAATACAAATCTATAGTGTATTGATATATAGAAGATTAAATATGTGGCACTCGTTTGGTACTTTGTTACTTAGAATCAACTGTTAGAAAAAAGTTAATTGAAAAATAAATTTGGGTTTTAATTGGGGTGATTTAGGACTTATGTGAATGGGAATACACATAAGTCCTTTTCTTCAACCTTTTTCGAATCCTCAAAGATTAAATTTGGGTTTTAATTGGGGTGATTTAGGACTTATGTGAATGGGAATACACATAAGTCCTTTTCTTTTACTCAAATATAAAATAGCCCTTCTGAAAAGATTTCAGAAGGGCTATTTTATTTAAAAGAAGATAAAAAATTATCCTTTCTTTATTTTTATTTTCATAATAACATCTTTTACTGGTCTAGATCTATTACATTCTACATTTGCTATTTTATCTATAACTTCTAAACCCTTTATGACTCGTCCAAATACAGTATATGCTCCATCTAAATGAGGAGTGCCTCCTAATTCAGAATAAGCTTTTTGTTGTTCAGTAGAATAATTAATACCATTACGAGATTGCATTTGCGTCAAAAGAGAAGGTTTAACCTTTTGACCCTGAACAATATAAAATTGAGATCCAGAAGATTCTTTTTGAGGATTTACATTGTCTCCCATTCTAGCTGCTGCTAAAGCTCCTTTAATGTGAATAAGACTATCTACAAACTCGGCAGGAATAGTATAGCCAGGACCACCCCCACCCAATAATTTAGTTGGTTCAGCATTTTTTGATTCTGGATCGCCACCCTGAATCATAAAATTATTAATAACACGATGAAATAATAAGCTATCGTAAAACCCTTGTTTTACTAGTTTAACAAAATTATCTCTATGTTTAGGAGTAGCTGCATATAGCATTATATCAATATTGCCATAATCTGTAGTAAGTTCTACAATAGGTGAATAATCAGGTGATTTAGGATTATAAATACTTTTAGAACAAGCTGAAAATAATACTATAATCATTAAAAAGAAGAAAAAAAGATTTGTTTTCATTTCATTTAGCGTTTAAAAATCAAAAATATAACACATAAAAAGGTGATGGAATCTTATATACTAGTGGCAATATAAAATTAGAGACGATATAATCCAAAAAAAGGCTTAATGAAAACTAATTTTATAGAAAATATACCCAACTCAAAAAGGGAACAAATTAGATTAAAAAATATATTAACATAATTTTATACCAACATATGTTCATTTATTTATAATATTCCAAAAAACACTACCTATATATAGCAAAAAGAAAAAGAAGAATAGCTTTAAGAACTTTCTTGTATTGAAAGATAAAGATAATTAAGTTGTTCATCAATATCTATCGGGGTATACCCTAAAACGCTTATTGCTAAACTTGAATTAAGACATACATCTTCTGGTCTTTGAGGAATTAAATTTAAATCTTTTTGCAATGTAGGAATAATCAAGTTGGTATCCAGTTTAAATACTTCAGCCATTTTCATGGCAAAATCATATCTGGACAAGTAATCTACTCCCCCAACATGAAAAATTCTTTCTCTATCACCAGGCTTTGTCGATAAGCTATATTCAATAAGACGTTGAATCCATTGACCTGCGACTTCAGAGCTGATCATACTTCGAAATTCATCCGTAAAAGCATTGATTGAATCAGCTTCCTGTAATTTTTGCAAAGAGCTGCTAAAAAAGTTATGCGTATAAATAGGTGTAAAACCAAACATGAGTGGGAAGCGCGCAATAATAACATGCTCAAAATCTGTTAAAAGTGATTCTTCTGCCATTTGCTTCTGAATTCCATATTGAGATAACGGAAAACAAAAATCATCCTCCTTATAGGGTGCAGCATTACCATTAAAAACCAAATCGGTAGAAGCAAAGATCATGGGAATTTTTTGCAATGCCGTTGCTTTTGCAAGTGCTAATGTAGCATAAACATTAACATGATGGCTAAGTGCAGGATGATCTTCACAATATGCACTATTTGCAATAGCAGCTAAGTGTATTACAACATCAGGTTTTGACTGTAGAATAAGATCAGATATTAAAGGTGTTTCAATCAGATTGATATGAACAAGATCAATATTAAGATCCTTTGGCTGATGTCGAAAATAGGTGCCTACTAAATTATATACATTTTGAAATTTTTTACAAAAATTCCAACCTAAAAAACCTGAAGAACCAGTTATTAAAACCTTTAGGGGCATTAGTTTTTATTAGAAGTAGAAGAAGTATTTTTTTGTTGTTTCTGATATTTTTTCTGATAATCAGCCCATGAAGTATTAGTATAATGATCTTCTGCAAGATAGTGCATAATCATATCAAAAGTTTCAATATTAAGGTAACCTGGTATTCTTTGAACTAGTTGAAAATCTCCATTGAGGAAAACAACAGTAGGATAACTCATTTTACCAGCCAATAAAGCAGCTGCTAATTCATGATATCCTCTGCGGCCATTTGCAATAAATTTAAAAGTTTTACCTCCAAATTCAATTTCTTGTTTTTGTTCAGCATTAAATTTGACAGGATAAAAGTGCTTATTAAGATAAGCCGAAACAGCTGGTGCTTCAAAGGTTTCCGCATCCATTTTCTTACACCACCCACACCAATCAGTATAAATATCTACAAACACCTTTTTAGGAGTTTTACCTTCTGCTTTTGCTTTTTCTGCGGCATTAACAGCTTGTTGCCATGACATCCATTTAACATTTTTTCCTGGCATTGAATCAGAAAAATTGAAAGCTGGAGAAGTGAAAGCGAATGCAATTAAAATAACCGAAAATGTAATAAGTGAAAGTAAAGTATTTTTCATATTTTGACAGTTTCAAAGTCGTGGAATGAATTTAGGTTGTGTAAGAATACCTAAGATTATAATATTAATAAGTATTGATATTTAACTTTCCCAAAAGATTTATAACATTATAATATCAAAAAAACAAAATTGATCAGCTATAATAGTAGTTCTGACAAAGAATAAAATATGAACCTAAAATAACATATATTTGTATAACAGTATTCAAATAACAATAATCTTGGTTATAAAAATTTGAAATAGAAAAATTTTAAACTAATACGACCAATGTCATTCAAAAATAACAAAAAAAAATGAGAAAGTTAGTAATTGCAGTTGGAGGGTCGAGTGGTTCTATCTATGCAAAGGTGCTATTTGACAAAATGGTAACACTTTCTGCACAAACTGAAAAAGTAGGGGTAATCATGAGTGACAATGCCAAATTGAATTGGGAAATTGAACTAGAAAACAAAGATTACACACAATTTCCTTTTGATTATTACGATAAAAATGATTTTTTTGTGCCCTTTGCTTCAGGGTCTGCAAAATATGACACAATGATCATTTGCCCATGCTCGATGGGGCTATTGGCGAGAATAGCTCAAGGGGTATCAAATGACCTCATTACCCGTGCTGCGGATGTTATACTGAAAGAAAGACGCCGTTTAATCCTTGTTCCACGAGAAATGCCATATAGTTTAATTCACCTTAATAATATGAAGATAATTACAGAAGCGGGTGGAATAATCTGCCCAGCCTCCCCTTCTTTTTACAGCAAGCCCAAAAATATTGAGGAAGCTGCTGCAACAGTTGTTGATAGGATTCTGGATCTTGCAGGATTCGATAATCCAAGCTTTAGATGGAAGGAATAAATAAAATTATTTAAAGATGGTTAAAGTCTAGTTAAATTTTTAAAAATAGAGAATTGAGTGTAAATGACAGAAATTTTAGAACATTTTGAAACACAATCTAAAATAGGCACCTCTAAAGTCCTTCAGTTTTTATTTATCTGATTTATATCGGTCTGAATTCATAAAACATGAGAGAAATTAAAATAGTTGCAACTAACTTTTAGCAACTACTTCTTCAATTATAGACATACCTTCGGATTGAGCTCCACTTGTAAATTGCCATTTTTCAAAAAGACGGATACGCCCATTTGAGCGTTTTTCAGGAGTTGACTCACAATAACCAGTCATTAGAGCTCCTTTCATGGTTACATGTTGATAATTAAATTGTAATTTACCATTATCAAGAACTTTCCCTGTAATTGTACCAACATTAATTCCGCCACCTTCATAAGTCCCCCAAAGTACATTACCTCGTTGCCTATAATAAAAGGTAGTATTATTTGTTACAAACCCATTATCATCATTGACAATTGCCTTAAAAATCCTATTATTATAATTAATTTTAGACATGAAATTGCTATTGCTTTTATTAGATGCAAACTATTGCCTGAGAATATTAGATTTTTGTATGTGGGGTTATATGATTATTGTATGAATTTTAAATAAGTATTTTTTTATGTTTATTAATATACAGTTGGCATGAACTTTAAATCTGACCTAATAAGAACAAAGTACAGCCTAAAAAGCAGAATAGGGACTTTACATATGTATTACCTTAATGACTTTTTATACTAAAAAATGCAGAATATCAGTCTACATTATCGTGCAAAAAAGAATTATTATCATTAATCTCAGGTTCTTCATCATCAGAAATGGTCCACTTAGATACATTAGAATCTGAAGAGTGTTCTACAAAATCAAGTGTTACACCTTTACGAAGGTACGCGGGTTGATTTTCAAGTTCATTCAACACCTCAGGATTATTCAGTTTAACACTTAGGTTTTTAAGCTGTTGTTTACGATCATCTAAAGTTTCTACATCTTCGTTAAGAGAATCCTCTTCCTGGAGTATAGTAGTTTCTTTAGAAGCATCTTCCTCAACAGAATAATTAATTTTATCTTCAGATACTTTCTTTTGCGAAAGATCCAATTCAGCACTTCCTTCATCAAACACCATTCCTTTCTTTAAAAGAGAACTTGTTGAAACCTGATGTTTACCTTTGTCATCTTCATCTAGAGAAACAACAATTTTTTCTTCTTCGGGGCGTTCTTTTTTTGCTTCCTTTTTTGAACCAATTATATCAGTATCAAATCCAGTTGCGACAATTGTTACTGCAATTTGATCACCAAGTGATTCATCGTAACAATTCCCCCAAATAAGATCCGTACCATATCCAGCTTCTTCCTGAACATATTCTGTAATCTCGAATACTTCATCCATAGTAACTTCTTTGGTTCCGGAAGTAATATTCAATAAGATATGTTGAGCACCTTGAATGTCATTATCTTCTAATAAAGGAGATTGGAGAGCAGCCTCAACAGCACGCACTGCGCGATCATCACCTTCCATACTAGCAGTCCCCATAACAGCAACTCCAGAATTACGCATTACAGTATTAACATCTTCAAAATCTACGTTTACATAACCAGGAACTGTAATAATTTCAGCAATACCTTTAGCAGCAGTCATCAAAATATCATCTGCTTTAGCAAATGCATCACTTAAATTCAAGTTACCATATATCTTTCTCAACTTATCATTAGAAATAACAATTAGGGTATCTACATTTTTCTGTAATTCAGCAAGACCATCCATAGCTTGTTTCATACGTCGACGTCCTTCAAAAGTAAATGGTACAGTTACGATACCAACTGTAAGAATATCAAGATCCTGGGCAGCTTTTGCAATTACTGGGGCAGCACCTGTTCCAGTGCCACCACCCATTCCGGCAGTAACAAAAAGCATTTTAGTACCATCTTTCACATAATTCATTACTTCTTCGATCGATTCATGACAGGATTCTCTACCGATTTCTGGTTTTGATCCGGCACCTCGTCCTTCAGTAAGGGATGGGCCCAATTGTATTTTGTTATGAACCTTGCTAAGATTCATTGCTTGATTATCGGTATTACAGATGGCAAAATCGACACCTTCAATACCTTTTTTATACATATAAGTGACGGCATTACTACCACCACCGCCAACACCAATAACTTTGATAATTGGTTTCGAATCATCTGGCATATCGAATTTCATAGTTTTAATTTTTCAAGGGTTAAAGCTGTTAGGCCAAATAATAAAATGCAAGGGAATTTTTGCAATTTATTTTATATGTCGTTGATAAACAAAGGTAATAATTCTCTCAGAGAAATATTCAATTTAGCATAATGATTTACCAAATTAAGAACAAAAACTAATAGTTTGTTTACATTTAGGTTTTTTTTTTAATTCAGTGCTAAATTCTTTGTTGTTTTTTGTTATTCAACATAAAATTTGGACAATTAAAGATCACCATCTGGCTCTGCTTCAAACCATTCTTTAGTACGTTTAAATACCTTTTCATACCATTTGTTACTTTTCTCATCTCCTTCTGTAATTTTTTGACCAAGAAGAACAGGAACAGCATTTGAAGCATAACTTGATGAACTTTCATAGACATACCCTCTTTCCAGTTCTTTAAACCCATTTAATATCAATCCAACACTTGTCGAATAAATTGGGCTCGTAATTTCTTTATCATATCCATGAGCCAAATGTTCAGTTGGGATACCTAGCCTAGCAGATAATCCAGTCTGTAATTCAACAAGATCAACTACATTTTTTAATAATGCTCCACCTCCTGTTAAAACAATCCCACCTATTAATTTCCTTTCATATCCGGATCTTCTGATTTCCCAGTAAATTAAATCCATAATCTCTTCCATGCGAGCCTGAATTATACGGGAAAGATTTTTTTCAGAAATTTCTTTATGAGATTGCCCTCTAAGTCCTGGGATTGTAATAACTCTGTTATCATTCAATGCACTTGCTATAGCTGAACCAAATTTAACTTTTAATTTTTCTGCCTGATTGCCCATTACATTACACCCATCTTTAATGTCTTTAGTAATTATATTACCACCTAATGGCACAACTGCTGTATGTCGAATAATCCCTTCATGGAAAATAGCGATATCAGTAGTTCCTCCGCCTATATCTACCAAAGCAACACCTGCTTCCATTTCAGCTTCACTTAAAACTGACGAAGAAGAAGCGATTGGTTCCAAAGCAAGGGAAGTCATTTTAAGTCCTGACTTCTGAACACATTTAGCGATATTTTTGGTTGCTGTAGTTTGAGCTGTAATAATGTGAAAATTTGCTTCCAGGCGAATGCCAGACATTCCTATTGGGTCAACAATACCTTGTTCATTATCAACAATATACTCCTGAGGAATTACATGAATTATTTTATCCCCTGGTGGAAGTACTAATTTATACATATCAGAAATTAAGTCATCAATGTCCTCTTGCGAGATTTCATCGTGAAGACTATTTCGTGTCAAAATTCCACGATGTTGCAAACTTTTAATGTGTTGACCAGCAATACCCACATTTACAACCCCTATTTCCACCCCTGAACGACGTTCAGCTTCCGCAATAGCTTCAGAGATAGCTTTTATTGTTTTTTCAATGTTCGATACAACTCCTCTTAGAACTCCAACGGATTCAACTTTTCCGGTTCCAAGAATCTCTAATTTTCCGTGCATATCCATTCGTCCTACCATAGCACAAATTTTGGTAGTACCAATGTCTAATGCAACAATAATTTGTTTTTCCATAATCAGATATTTATTAAAGTGTTAATAATTGGTGCAAACATAAAATACAAGGTTCCTTAGGGTTTGCCTCCTGTTTTATGTACAATATATTTTAAAATTTTAGAATCTTAAAGAGAAGAAAGCAATCACTAATTACCTCCTAATCTTTTTAGATTAAATTATCTTTTTTCAGCAACAACCTGACCCTTATAAGCCAGATTAATTGTTTTGAACTTCTTCCATCCCTCTACAGGTAAACCATCCTGATAAAATACCTCCAATTGATAAAATTTTTCTTCAATGCTTTCATTTGGAATTCCAAAGATGACCCTATGATCACCTAATTTGGGAATCAAAGACACTTCCCCTTTGTAATCCACATGAACTTGTTCAAACTGAGCTTTCCAAAAAGGATTATTATTAATAAATTTTATAAGTTCAAAAATTTTATTTAGTCGACAGTTAGGTTCTTTCATGAAATTATCATTATATGGTCCAACTTTCCCAGTAACAACAATAACTCTTGCAGTATACTTAGGAGAAGTTCGAACACGTTTCCCATCGTCATCTAAATAGTAACTAATTTCTTTATCATCAATTATTCTTACAATCGGCACCCTTTGTTCTACAGATATATATACTCTGTTCAATGCATCAATATATACATCCGCATTTTTAATAAATATATCGGCCTCCAATACTTTTTCTATCTCTTTAATATTGATTAATTCCAAAGGTTGCCCTACTATTGCATGTCTGAATTCTCGAAACAAAATTTCAATTACATCCTGCTTCCCAATAAATTTATTTTTATAATCGTTTTCTATAATAGAAATCGTTAAACCATCTTTAGCAACTATACTTTTTTTCCGAAATTGCACTGCAGCAACTAACAACATTAGCATTGCTATAACACCTATGATCTTCGATAGTTGTTTAATAATCCATTTTAATCTTTTCGGGTGCACCTTCATATTTCTACTTTGTTAAGTAATCGTTTATTATTTTTTATTTAAATTCTAATTTAATTTTAAGACGTTACAAAAAATTATATAAATAAGATATTTAATCTCTTCAGTTCTCCATCAACATTTTATCAATATCAGGAACCAAAGCACCTATATCACCTGCTCCAAGTGTGATTAATAGTTCCAGTTCTCTACCCTTCAATTCATCTAAAAGCTGAGATTTTCGAATCATCACTTTATTAGGATTATTCATCTTTTCAAAAATAATTTGCGATGTTACTCCTTCAATCGGTAATTCTCTAGCAGGATAAATATCCATTAAAATCAATTCATCCAATTGGTCCAAAGCTTCTGCAAATCCATTCACAAAATCTCTAGTTCTGGAATACAAATGAGGTTGAAACACGCCAGTTATTTTTTTATCTGGGTACATAGTTCTTGCAGCACTAATTGCTACTTTAATTTCTTCAGGATGATGGGCATAATCATCAATAAATATATGTTCTTCATTATTTACAATCAATTCAAATCTTCTTTTAATACCCTTAAAAGTCAAAAGAGATTCCCTAATTTTATTGTCATTACAACCTAGTTTTTTGGCAACAGCAATTGCCGCTGTTGCATTCATTACATTATGCGTTCCAGCTAATGAAAATATCAAATTATCAATTTTAGTCTCTGGCCCTGACCAGTCAAAAACAAAATATGGTGCTTCTGAACGAATATTAAAAGCACTACAATCTCCATCATTTATACCATATTTTACATATTCAATTTCCATATTCATATTTGAATATAAGGGTAAATCATGTTTATAAAAGAGTGTGTCACTAACTTGCAAAACGTACTCTTCAAAAGTTTTATGTAAAGAAACTTTATCGCCATAAATATCTAAATGATCAGCATCCATAGACGTGACAATTGCCAATTCAGGATGTAGATATAAAAAAGAGCGATCAAATTCATCTGCTTCCATCACAACCCAATCGGAATTTCCATGTACAAAATTTGAATTGTAATTTTGAGCTATACCTCCTAAAAATGAAGTACAATTTATCCCACATGTTCTTAATATGTGTGTCAAAATAGCAGTAGTTGTAGTCTTTCCATGAGTGCCAGCAACGCCAATAGTCCTTTTGTTTCTAGAAATAACTCCAAGCACCTCTGCCCTTTTCATTACAGTATAATTATTATTCAAAAAATAATTTAATTCCATATTATCCTTTGGAATTGCAGGTGTATATATAACTAAATCAACATTTTCAGGAATTTGATTTACATCTTCATCATAATGCACTTTAATTCCTTCCTCAACCAAAGTATTTGTAAGAACTGTTTCTACTTTATCGAATCCATACACTTCAATTTGGAGGCTATTGAAATACCTGGCAAGAGCACTCATGCCTATGCCACCAATACCTACAAAATACACACGTTCAAACTCGTTCAATTCCATATTCTGTCTAATAGAATTTATGTAGCTACAATCAATTATAGCAAACATAAGTTAACTATCTAATGCGATCTGTTTATTTACAACTGCTTCTGTTGTTTCTCCTACACTTGATTCAATATATTTACTTACACTCAAGATAATTCCTAATGAAATCCCTGTAAACATTAATGACGTTCCACCCATACTAACAAAAGGTAATGTCAATCCAGTTACAGGTAATAAGTTTACATTCACAGCTATATGTACAAATGCCTGAATTACTAGACTAAAACACAAACCAACTGCCAACATCGCCCCAAATGCCTTTGGACTTTTTGTGACCAGTCGGATACAACGCAATAAAAGCGTGATATAAAGACTAATAATAACCAAAGCTCCCAACATACCATATTCCTCAATTATCACACAAAAGATATAATCAGAATAAGAATGTGGTAAAAAGTGCGCTTGTTGTGCATTACCAGGTCCTAGGCCAAAGAATCCACCTTGAGCAATTGCCATTTGAGCCTGTTCTACCTGAAATTGATCACCAGTATTGCCAATCCAAAAATCCTTTAAACGGTGTACCCATGTATCAACACGAATTGCGTCAGGGAAAAAATCAGCCAATAAAATCAAAATTGCAAAAGCAGCAAATCCCAACATCAATAAAGAAAAAACGTTTCGCATTTTCACCCTCCCAATAAACATCAACAATAAACAAGTAAAAAACAATATCAAGGCAGAAGATAAATCTGAAGGTGCAATCAATCCACATACTAGCAATACAGGAACTATCAACTCGCCTAAAGCAATTTGTTTATGTTGCATCAAAGATAAAGTTCTTGAGGTATACAAAATTAAAGCAATCTTAGCAAAGTCAGAAGTTTGAAATGTTAAACCAATAATTGGAATGCGTATCCAACGAGTTGCTTGATTATAGGTTTCCCCAAGCAACTGAGTATACACTAATAGTGGAATAGCAATAATCAGTAGCAATACCGACAGTCGTCCATATTTTACATAATTGATTAAGTGACAAAAATAAATAAGGAATAAAGATCCTATAAGTAAAAAAATATGCTTAACCAAAAAAGATTCTGTACCAACACCCGTCCTTAGTGCCAAGGCTTCTGAAGAACTATAAACAGCTAAAACAGAGAATATAGCCAGAAATCCTATAACCAGCCAGATTACTTTGTCTCCCTGCAAGAGGGCCCCTAATTTGGTTTGAATTAACTTTACATCCATTGTAATTAATTTTGATCGTCATTTTTATTGTCAGCAGGATCGATATTAATTTTAAAATCCATTTGAACTTGTATACCTTCTGTCATTATTTTGTGCTGTTTAAACAAGAGCTCTTTATATTGATTACCTCTATCTACATAATTTTTAAATAAATCAAAACTCGAACAAGCCGGCGACAACAAAACTACATCTCCTGCTTCAGCATACAAACTGGCAATTTTAACCGCCTCATTAATACTTCTTGATTCTACAATAATTTCATGAACATCTTTAAAAGCTGTTTTTATTTTTGTATTATCCTTCCCAAGGCAAACAATTGCCCTAACTTTTTCTTTTACTAAAGGGAATAATTGTGTGTAATCATTGCCCTTATCAATTCCACCGGCAATCCATACCACTTGTTTTTGCATAGATTCAAGCGCATAAAAAACAGCATCTACATTTGTTGCCTTGCTATCATTTATATATTCGACTTCATCAATTGTAATGACAGATTCTAACCGATGTGCTTCATTTTCAAATGAGCGAATAGCTTTAGCAATAATATCATTCGATATATCCAATTGCTTCGCTGCCAAAACAGCACATTGAATATTGAATTGATTATGTCTTCCTTTTAAAGAAAGTTGATGTTTAGGAATTTTAAAGTCTGTATAGGGCACATGTAGGGTCTCGGACTCTTGTACCAAATTGTTCATCGATAAAGGAAATAATAAATCCCGGTTTCGACTGTAAAAATGTTGTAAACCGTACTCTATATTTTCATCATCGCTGTTGTAAATAAAAATATGTTCTTTCTCTTTATTCTGTACCAATCTAAATTTTGAAGCGATATAATTCTCTATTTTATATTCATAGCGGTCCAAATGATCAGGTGTTATGTTTAACAAGATTGCAATAGAGGGTTTAAAATCATACATATTATCTAATTGAAAACTACTTACCTCTAGCGCAAAATAATCTTTGTCTTTATTTGCAATTTGTTTAGCAAAACTAAAACCAATATTTCCAGCCAATCCAACATTTAATCCAGCAACATTCAAAATATGAAACAACAGACGTGTAGTCGTCGTCTTACCATTACTACCTGTAATTGCAATAATCTTTGCATTGGTATAACGACTTGCAAATTCCAACTCATCGATTACAACAATCCCCTTATTTTTCAACTGTTGAACTAATGTAATCGTGTCGGGTATTCCAGGACTTTTTATTACTATGTCTGCTATATTCAAAATTTTCTCAGAGCTATGTTTTTCTTCCTCAAATTCAATTTTATTCTTGATTAATTCATTCTTATATTGTTCAGGAATTGAACCTGAATCAGACACAAAAACACCAAAACCCTTTTTTTGGGCCAGTATAGCAGCCCCTACACCACTTTCACCACTACCTAACACTACTATGTTCCTACTGTCTGTCATATTAATATTATCTGATTTTCAATGTTATGATAGTTAATACGGCTAAAATCACACCTACAATCCAGAATCTAGCTACAATCTTTGATTCATGCATTCCCTTTTTTTGAAAATGATGATGTAAGGGAGACATCAAAAAAATCCGCTGTCCCGTTCCTGTTTTTTTTCTAGTATATTTGAAATAACTAACTTGCATAATTACCGACAAATTTTCAACAACAAAAATTCCACAAAGCAAAGGAATCAACAACTCCTTTCGTGTCATAATTGCAAGTGCAGCGATTATTCCCCCTAATGCCAAGCTCCCCGTATCACCCATAAAAACTTGAGCAGGATATGCATTATACCATAAAAACCCAATACAAGCACCCAAAAAACATGAAGAAAAGACAACCATCTCTCCAACATCTGGCACATATAAAACCCCTAAATATTCTGCAAGGAAATTATTACCAGAGACATAAGCGAATAATCCTAATACAGCACCTATAATTGCAGAAGTGCCTGCTGCTAAACCATCAATTCCATCAGTAAGATTTGCAGCATTTGACACATTAACCATAATAATTATGATAATGGGAATAAAGATAATCCATACCCAACTTGTTGCATTCTTACCCAAAAACCATAATAGATATTTATAATCAAATTCATTCCCTTTTAGAAAAGGCACATTAGTCATTGTCGTTTTAACATGATACATTTCTTCTTGGAAAGTTGATTTACTCCCATCACTATTACGTGCAAGCCTTTCTACTGAAACTGTTCGGATTATGTCATAACCATATTCATCAGCTGTTGCTTTATCAACCCGAACCACTACATCATTATTAAATAACATAACTGACCCAATTATTGCACCTAAAATTACTTGTCCAAATATCTTATATCTCCCTAATAAACCATCTTTACCTTTAGTCAATTTTAAATAATCATCCAAAAACCCAATTAAACCCATAAAAACTGTAGTCAATAACAATAGTTGGATATAGATATTACTTAAATCTGCTAATAAAAGACAAGGAACTAAGATTGCTAAAATGATCATTATACCACCCATTGTAGGCGTTTTAGCCTTATCATCTTCTCCCGGCAATCCTAGTTTTCTTTGTTTTTCAATTATCTGCATTTTCTGAATTAGCAATATTATTTTATTACCAAAAACTAAAGTAATAAGCAGAGATATCAACACAGCCAAACCAGCACGAAAAGTCAGGTATTGAAATAATCTTATGTCTAATATGTCAGATAGCCAGTAAAGCATTTTGTTTTTTTAATAAATCTAAAGTTTATCTATTCCATAGACCTTCTTTAAAATTATAATGAAAAAGAAGCGTTAGTTTTCAAGATTTTTATATAAAGCCATTAATAAAAGATAATTCAAATCATGATTCCTGCTCTTATCAAGTTTCTTAATGTATAGAATAAATTTATTTTTAAAATTTGGTATTTTTTTCGCTAAATCATTGAAAGTCTTAATATCCAAAACTAGGACTTCTGTTCCCGCAGATGCTTCAAATGATATCTCAGATGGAGAGCCATATAAAAGACTATCAAGATCAGCAGCTATAGATCCTTCAAGAATAAATTTTTCAACTTTCTTTTTATTATTTTGATAAGTATTCAACTTGATCAAACCTTTATTTACAAAGAAAATATGTTTACTCAAATGTCCTTTTTTCAATAATATTTCTTTTTCTTCTATACTCTTCAGATATACATGTTCCTGTTTAACATCTTCCAGACCAGGAAAACATTTAAGGGTATTTATCTTAGCACTATAATTTGTTAAAGATATCATGTTAAATGGTTTTAATCAGAGTTATAAAATCAAGATCAAGCCTTTATCCATTCAGTATTTTATATTAATTTCATTGTAATCCATTTATTAATTCTGCTTTATCATCAAATGGGTGTTTGACTCCCATAATTTCCTGATACTTCTCATGCCCTTTCCCCGCAACCAAAACGATATCTCCAAATCTAGCCAATCTACATGCTGCTCTAATAGCCTGTTTTCGATCTTCAATAATCAAGGTTCTATTGAGAGCATAAGGCGGAATACCACTTTCCATTTGATCAAGTATTGCCTTTGGTGCTTCATTTCGTGGATTATCTGACGTCAAAATAATTTGTTGGCTATAATTACACGCTATTTTGGCCATATCTGGTCTTTTTAACTTATCTCTGTCACCTCCACATCCAACAACTGTAATAATTTGTTCATTCCCAGTTCTTAATTTATCAATAGTCTGTAGAACTTTTTCTAAAGCATCGGGTGTATGGGCGTAATCAATAATTCCAATAACACCTAGTTTTTTATTTTGTATATAATCAAAGCGCCCTTCTGGTGCTTTTAGATTACTCATTATTGCCATCACTTCCATTTTATCCGCATTCAAAATTCTGGCAGTGGCATAAACGGCCAATAAATTATATGCATTAAAACCTCCCACTAAACGAGCGAAAAAATCTTCACCATCCAATTCCATAACCAAACCTGTCAAATTATTTTCAACTACTCTTGCTTTAAAATCAGCCATCGTTTTTAATCCAAAAGTTGATTTCTTTGCTTTAGTATTTTGCAACATTACCATTCCTCTTTTGTCATCAATATTGGTAAGTGCAAATGCTGTTTTGGGCAAATAATCAAAAAAACTTTTTTTGACGTTAATATAATTTTTAAAGGTTTTATGATAGTCTAGATGATCATGCGAAATATTTGTAAACACAGCTCCTTCAAAACAAATCCCTTGAATACGTTTCTGACTTAAAGCATGTGAACTGACTTCCATAAAAGCATATTCACAACCACTTTCATTCATTTGCACCAATAATTGATTCAAAGTAACAACATCAGGAGTTGTATGAGTACTAGGAATAACAGTATCACCTATTTTGTTTTCTACAGTAGAAATTAAACCTACCATATAGCCCAACCGACTAAATAAGTCAAAAAGTAAAGTGACTGTAGTGGTTTTACCATTTGTTCCTGTGACACCAATCAATTTTAATTTTTTCGATGGTGCTCCATAAAAATTATTGGCTACCATACCAAGTACTTCAGAACTATCTTCCACTATTATATAAAGAACTTTTTCTTGTTTATTCTGAACCTTTTCACAGACAATTACCTTTGCACCTTTTTCAATTGCTTTATTAATGAAAAAATGCCCATCAGTTTGATTTCCTCTAATTGCTACAAACAAAGTCCCTTCTTCAACTTTTCTGGAATCAAACTGAATATTCGTTATCTTATGATTCTCAAAAGCACCGTCCACTTTATAAACTATCCCATGAAGTATTTCATTTAATTCCATAGTCAAAACAAAGGATAAGTAATCAACCCAACATAATGGTTATAGAATGCGTATCATTCACTGACCTGCCTGGTTGTACAGACTGTGATTTTACTTTACCTGCTCCCTCTACCTTCACTCTGATTTTATGATTCTCCAACAAAAACAATGCATCTCTTAACCCCATTCCTAGAACATTAGGGACCACCTTTTCTTTAATGTTTTTTGTTAAAAGTAAAATTGTATCATTTTTTATTCGACTAACAGCCCATGGCGTTTTTGATTTATTTTTATAAGGCATCTTCAAAGCTTGCATCAAAGTAGTATAATCACTTTTGTAACCTATTTGAAAATTTGGCATTTTCTCTGCAACATATACCCTCGCACTATCATTAATTGGGAGATGAGCATCTATAATTTTCGAGTAACATTTATCTGCGATTTTTTTAAACACTGGTGCTGCAACTCTTCCACCATAAAAACCATGGCGGGGGTTTGTTACAACTACAATACAAGAATATACCGGATTTTCAGCAGGGAAATAGCCAACAAAAGACGCTCTGTACTGTTTTACCACATCTTTAGAGTTATGTTCAATGTAATTTATAACCGATGTCCCTGTCTTGCCAGCAATTGTATAATGCGCAGTATTAATGTTTTTAGCAGTACCATTTTTACCAGCAACTACACGTTCTAAAAGTTGCTTGGATAAATCAATAGTTTTTGTACTCACTAATTTTCTATCAACGATTTCAGGTTTGAACCGTTTTTCAGTTTTCCCAAAAGACCGAATCTCCTTAACAATATGAGGTCGCATCATTTGACCATTGTTCCCAATTGTATTATACAGATTTAAAATTTGTAAAGGTGTCATATATGATTCATATCCAATTGCCATCCATGGAATACTAATTCCACTCCAATCTTTATACTTTGGATCTTTAATAAAGGAAGATCCTTCACCTGCAAAACCTAGTTTTGATTGTTCAAATTTTAAATTTCTAATAAATTCAATATACTTATATTGTGTTTTTTTATTCTTGTTATAAAACTTATTAGCCAGTTTAGCTATACCGACATTTGAAGAAATTTCAAAAGCTTTACCTACTGAAGTATTCATCAAATTGTGATAGGAAGCATCTTCCATTTGTTCATCATAAAACGAAGCTTTTCCTTTATTGAGATTTACAGAATCGTGAGGCATCACAAATCCATGTTCAAACAGCGCCATCATTGTAACAAGCTTGAAAGTAGATCCTGGTTCTGACGCTTCTGCAATTGCATAGTTTTTTGTTTCCCAATAATTAGTACGGTCTTTATTAAATCCAATATTAGCAATTGCCTTTATTTCTCCTGTAGCTACTTCCATAACAATAGCGCAGCCATGATCAGCCTGATTGGTTTGCAATGTCTTCAACAAAGCACTCTCAGTAACATCCTGAATGTTAACATCCAATGTTGTAACAATATCTTTTCCTGCTTGGGGGTCTATTTCAGCCATATTGCTAAGGGGTACCCATATATTACTACCTATACATTTCATAGGTTTTAAGGTTTGTTCACCAGAAAGAATATCATCATAAGCTTCTTCTAACCCTACTCGCATTGTATCCATTACAGGTCGACCATAAACATCTTTAATTATCTCACCTTTAGAAGTTTGTTTTGTATAAGGCCTAATATATCCAACAGTTCTATGCGCAAGCATTCTGAAAGGGTATTGACGTTTACTAATTTTATCAACGATAAGACCACTTTTATACTGACCACCTTTATTGAATAAAGGAAATTTCTTTATTCGTTCCAGCTCAAGAAAACCAACATTATTTCGAATTGGGAAATAGCGATTTCCTGCTTCTCTAGCTGCTTTTAATCTAGCTCTATAAGCACCTATTGTATATTCATTATCAACATATTTTGCTAGGCAAAATGCTAAAGTATCCACATACTTCATAAAAGTATCTTTGGGAACTACTCGTGTATCAAAGTGCAATTTAAAATATGGAATAGACGTTGCAAGTAAACCACCATCTTCAGTTAATATATTCCCCCTTGGAGCTTCAATAGGTCGCAAAGCAATATATATACTATCTGCTTTTGCTTTAAGGGCATCACCATCAACATACTGAACTTTACCAATTTTTAATACAATCAAAAAGGCAACTAAGATAGTAAGCATCATTACTACATAGACACGCCATAAAATGGCATTTTTAAGTTCTTTTATTTTTAATGGGGTTAATTTTAACATTAAATTATATATATATGATCCTTATTTATTAGCAAATGAAAATAAAATCAATAGCTTTTGACATTTTTATTGGCAATCTTCTTAGGATTCATTTTTAACTGTTCCAATCCTAAAGGTTTTACTTTAACAGCCACTATTGATTCCATACTCTGAAACATTAAATCCGATTTCTTTGAATTGCTTTCCCAACTTATAGATCTCAGCTCCGATTGCAGACTTTTGATTTCCTGAATCTTTTGCATTGCATAATGAGAATTGGCAATATATATTATACCTAAAAAAGCCAAATAAAAAATAAAGTGAATGTTATTAAATATGTAAAACGCACTCATATTCAAACCATTGCGAAACATAGGTTGCTTTTTAGCTTTTACTTTCCTTTTTGGTTTAATTGTTGATATTGGCAAATCTAATTTTATTCTATTGTGAGCCATTCAGACTATTTTTTTATTGTTTTTAATTCTATTTTCAATTGTCCAAAGCATTTCTCTCTGCTATCCTAAGTTTTGCAGATCTTGCCCTAGGGTTTTGTTTAATTTCTTCAGATGTTGGAACAATTATTTTCTTATTAATAGCTTTTAAAGGCATATAATAATTACCGTAAATATCTTTTTTTACTTCGTTTTCAAAAGTTCCTTTTTTTATCAAATTTTTAGCCATTCTATCTTCTAAAGAATGATAGGATATAACAACCAATCGTCCTCCTTCACTTAGTAATTCTGTGCTTTGTAAAAGCATTTCTTTAAGCGCTTCTATCTCCTCATTAACTTCCATGCGTAAAGCTTGAAAAACCTGAGACAAATAGCGATTTCTTTTTCCCTTAATACAATTATCAATTACCGAAACAAAATCTCCAATTGTTTTAATTGCAATACCAGATGATCTTGCATTAACAATTATGTGAGCTAATGTTTTGGCATTCCTAACCTCGCCATAAGTACCAAAAACGTGCTGTAGTTGATTTACAGAATATGAATTAAGAACTTTTTCTGCTGTCAATTCAGCTTCTTGATTCATTCTCATATCCAAAAACGCATCAAATCTAAATGAGAACCCGCGCTCAGCTGTATCAAACTGATGAGAAGAAACGCCTAAATCAGCCAACAGACCATCAATCTTTCTAACTTTTTCTAACCTCAAAAAACGTTTCAAATACCTGAAATTATGAGGTAAAAGTCTAAATCTATTATCCTCAATAATATTATCAGTTGCATCAGCATCCTGATCAAAAGCATACAAGCGACCATTGTCGCCAAGTTTATTAAGTATTGCAGCAGAATGCCCTCCCCCACCAAATGTTACATCTACATACACGCCACCTTCTTTTATATTCAAGCCCTGAATGCTTTCTTTAAGTAAGACAGGATTATGATAGTTCAACTCCTCCATCTTTATTTCCTGTCTTCATATCCCCCATCACTTCTTCAGCCAATACATCAAAATCACCGGGTTCATTATTCAATAAAGCATCGTAACTTGCTTTTGACCAAATTTCAATCTTATCAAAATATGCGAACAAGACCAACTCCTTATCCACTTGCGCATAATCCAGTAAGGTTCTTGGAAACAAAAGCCTTGAATTTCCATCTAAATCCAATTCTGTTGCACCCCTAAAAAAATACCGAACAAAATCCCTATTCTTTTTTACATACTGGTTCAACTTTTGAATATCATTTGAAATAACATTCCAAGCAAGTCGAGGATATAAAACCAAACATTTTTCAAAACCCCTATTAAGTACAAATCCATCCGATGCCAATTCCCCCAACTGCTTAAGCAAAGGGGAAGGCAATCTCAGTCGACCTTTAGCGTCAATTTTACAGGTATATTCACCTAGAAATTGTATCATAATTGAGTTTAATGATTAGTTATATTCCAAATGTACCATATTTTACCACCATTTACCACTTTTTACCACTTTTTATTCAAAATAATTATTTTTTCTTGATAAAGATCAAGATTACTAAGCTGCAATTATTTTGATTGAAAGGTGTATATATGGGCCATATAATAGCCCTAAGGCACATTCATTAAAAAATTAACCCTTAAATTATCAAAGTGAAACAAAAGTGGGAAACTTTGATTTTTTTAATCAAAAAAAGTAGAAATAGCCTAAATTTTACATTAAAAAAAGCTATCGAAGAAGAAAATCATTTAAAAGTGGGAATCTGTGGGAATCAATTCCGCTCATTTTTTATGATTTAAATGTTAAACTTTCACTGTAAAGTTAAATTGAAAATACTATAGAAAAATAAATTAAATCAATCCCTTTAGCTTATACATTTCCAGCCATAAAGAACGTCCAGAGATGTCTCCATCAGACCATTTTTGAAGCCAATCCATAAAAGTTTCACAATGTTGCCAAAGACAGTTTTGCCATGTAGAATTCTCTTTTTTCAAATTCTTATCTAGAA
This sequence comes from Saprospiraceae bacterium, assembly GCA_022448945.1. Taxonomy (GTDB): domain Bacteria; phylum Bacteroidota; class Bacteroidia; order Chitinophagales; family Saprospiraceae; genus Aureispira. The sequence continues at coordinate 44,879 of JAKVCV010000021.1, read as the reverse complement.
CATAAACACTTGCTAAAGAATCTGAACAATCAATCAATGAATAAATACCTGACCCCCAATATAAAAATGGAACCAAATATTGAGGTAATTCCCAATTCCAATCCTTAATCTTTGAATCATGTATTTTAAAATATGCTTGTTCAATAGTAATTTTTTTGCCCGAATGATTATCTATCAAATTAAAAAAACCGTAATCTGGTCCAAATTGACCATTTCCCATTTCTAAATAAAGCTGTTTAAAAACAGAAGGAATACACTGATTAATTTTTTTTTCTAATTTTGAAAATTCATGGCTTATCTCACTTTTTTGTATCATTGTAGGTGTTCTATTGTGTTTTATAGCAACACCTTTTGCCATTTGAACCTCTTCAGTTATACTATGGGCAAGAGAAATGAATTGAAGATTATGATCTGCTTGAATTATTTTATATATGAGGGTTTCTCTATACCATCCCTTATTTAGTGCATGATCGACCCAAATTCTAATGTTATCAGGCGTACACAAGTTTGAATCAGTACCCTCAATTACAATTATCAATTTTTGAATAGGATCTATAATATTGTATATTGAACATTCAGTAAACTTTTGCCAGGAATAAACGATAATATCCCAATTAAAGTGCTGTTGTCCTATATTAATTGTATGCATATGTTATATATTAAATTAATTGCCTACATATATCCATATGTTTGACAAAAGTTATTTTTAAAAAATTCATCCATTAAAAAATACATTCTACTAAATAACTACCACAATGCAATTGTTGTAATATGTATTATTTTTATTTAGATATATATTTAATCATAGAAAAAAAATAATAATTTAATTTCATTGTTCTTCGAACGAAAAAGTAAGCTTTTTTTTTTAAATTAGTAATTATTACTGCATTTTCAATTCCTACAAAATCAGAATTATGTCAATCATTAACCTATCCAATGAAAGTTCTCTTGTGAGTCAATACATTACAGAACTTAGGGATGTAGAAATTCAAGCTGATCGCCTACGTTTCAGAAAAAACCTGGAAAGACTTGGTGAAATCTTTGCATATGAAATAAGTAAAAAGCTGGATTATGCAGAAATTAAAGTTGAAACACCTATGGGAATTGCAGATTCAAGGATAATAGCAAAACAGCCAGTAATAGCGACAATCCTTAGAGCAGGAATTCCATTACATCAAGGAATCTTAAACTTTTATGATCAGGCAGATAATGCTTTTGTTTCTGCCTATCGCCGTCATCACAAAGATGGCACATTCGAAATAAATGTTGATCATGTTTCTTGCCCGGATCTAAATAATCGGCCACTACTATTATGTGATCCTATGCTAGCAACTGGTATGTCAATGACAACATCCATAAAAGCGTTGTTATCTCATGGAAATCCAACCGACATTCATATTATTGTGGTTATTGCATCTGTCGATGCTATAGAACATGTAAAGCGAACACTTCCAAATGCAACTATCTGGGTAGCTGCTATTGATGAAGAATTAACCGCTCGATCTTATATTGTGCCTGGTTTAGGGGATGCAGGAGATTTAGCTTATGGAAAAAAACATAAAGAATAAAAAACGCAAAAGTACTATACCTTAAATAAAAAAATCATTGGCCTATTTTGCTAATTCTAAGTTTTCTTTATATCACTTTATTTTTTTTCAATTCTATAATAGTAATTTCGGGAAACATACCAACTCGTCCAGCAAAAGCCAAGAATCCAAAACCTCTGTTAACGTAAAGATATTTACCTTTTACATTATAAAGTCCTGCCCAATATTTATAAAAATATTTTATAGGACTCCATTTGAATTCAGGTAAAGAAATACCCATTTGCAAGCCATGTGTATGGCCACTTAATGTAAGATGTATATGTTTTTCACTATCTAATACTTTGTCTTCCCAATGCGTAGGATCATGAGACATTAAAATTGAAAATTCTTTATCTTCACAACCCTGAATAGCAAGATCTAAATCACCAGCCTTTGCAAAATGATGACTTCTACCCCAATTTTCAACTCCAATTAATCTAATATATTCACCATTTTTTTTCAATTTGACATTTTTATTAAGCAATAATTGAAAATTCATACTTTTATGATGTGCTTTTATTTGATTTGAATTCTTTTTTGCATGCTCTTCATCTTCAAAAAGTCTACGATACATTGAATAATCATGATTACCAAGAATTGAAAATTTACCATATGGTGCCGTCAACTTTTTTAAGTCACCAATATATGGTTCAATTTCTGAAGCAAAAGTATTTACTAAATCCCCAGTAAATAGTATTAAGTCAGCATTTTGCTTTTGCAAAATGTCAAACCCCCTCCTTACAGCAGTAGCATTATCAAAACTACCAGCATGTATGTCTGAAATCTGAGCAATCCTAAAACCATCAAATGAATCAGGCAGGTCATCAAAACACAATTCTTGATTTACTACTTTATAATTATACTTTCCCCAAGTAATTCCATACAAAAAAGAAGAAAATGCGCCCCCTCCTATTAATAGAGCTATTTTTTTTAAAAATTGACGTCTCTTAGGCTTTACTGTTTTTTCTTTTTTAACAAAAAAATACTGAAATCCTATAAAAATTATTGTCATTAAGTCCTGAAGCAAATAAAATGATACTATCAACATTTCACAAATAAAAAAAGATAGCATTAAAGCAATAGAAAAGTTTTGAATAAAGGTCATACTACTTAATCCACCTCCAAAACCTAAAGAAATATAATAAAATCCAAATATAACAGAGAGGAACGAAGCAACACAAAAAACTATGGCTATACATCTTATGAATTTAATATTAGTAAGTCTATATAGGCTGATATATAGATAAAATTTAATTACTATCAAAAGCACAAAAAATATGAACCTACTCATAAAAAAATTGGATTTAAAAATACTAATCGCTTATGTTTAAACAAATAGTAAATATAAATTATTAAATACGATTACTTATTCATTTGTCAATATCAAAACAATTGAATTTACTAAAAAAAAATGTAAAATTATTATTTTTTTAAATGCAACTGTGTTGCATTTAAATTTTTTTTATTAGCTTTGTGCCCATATTATTTAAACAAATTAATTTTATGGTTTCCATTGTCCAAAAATCAGATACTCTAGGTGCACTTGCAAGTGGACTTTGCTTAATTCATTGTCTAGCTACACCTATTATTTTTATTGCGCAATCATGCTCTAGCAGCTGTTGCTCTAGTGCACCTCTATGGTGGCAATTAATAGATTTTATTTTTTTAGCAATTTCTTTTTGTGCTATATACTGGACTGCCAAAAAAACTTCAAAAACATGGCTAAAAAGAGCTTTATGGATTAGTTGGGTGTTACTATTAATCTTACTATTAAATGAAAAATTAGCATGGATACCATTATCAAAAAGCAGTATTTATTTCCCAGCACTTGGACTAGTATCTTTACATATTTATAATCTTAGATTTTGTAATTGCAAAGAGCAAAAATGCTGTGTGAGCACATTAAATCATAGTTAATAAATATTAGGAAAAGTAGATTTGACATCTTTATATTCTGAATATTTATCGATCTTTTAAATTATATGTGACATAATATTACAGCCGAATAAAAAAGTTCATTTCGTTATAGTCCATGTTATAAAACTCCAGATTTTTACTAAAAATTAAATTGAAGAATTGAATTGATAACATCCTAGTTCTACAAATAACTTTGATAAAACTAAGATGTTATTATAATCTTCCAACCTACAGATTAATTTAATTTAGTATAAGATATCTCATGTTTTGTTATTAGAGGTTCTTAATATTAATATCTTTATACCTAAATAAAATAAAAACTACATATGAAATATACAGCTATTTGGGGGCTTATAATTATTGTAATTGCTTGTAGCCAAAAAGAAAAAAATATTAAAAATACCGTTGATAATACCATTAAAAAAGATAGTATTCTTATGATTTCTAAAGAATCCCAATTAAACTTAGAACAAGCCAATCATCTTTCTAAATTACCTCTGAATTGTATAGATACAGAATATCCGAACAAACTAAATCAAACACTTGGAAAGGAAGAAGACTTAAACCCTCCCTCTGTTTTACATCCTGCTTTTTACGGTTGCTTCGACTGGCATTCAGCAGTTCACGGACAATGGTCTTTGGTTACACTTCTTAAACAATTTCCAAATCTAGAAAATGCTGAATTGATTCGCGAAAAACTAATCCAACGTATTTCTAAAGAAAATATTCTTCAGGAAGTTACTTATTTCCAAGAACCATTAAATAAAAGTTATGAAAGAACTTACGGTTGGGCATGGTTATTAAAATTAGCAGAAGAATTACACAACTGGGATGACTCCCTTGCTAGAAAACTAGAAAATAATTTGTATCCTTTAACTAATTTAATAGCGAACAAATACATAGAGTTTCTTCCTAAACTAATCTATCCAATTCGAATTGGTACACATACAAATACTGGATTTGGACTTACTTTTGCTTATGATTATGCTATTGCTGTAGGGAATGACAAACTCAAAAACGCCATAGTAGAAAGATCTTTAGCATTTTTTGAATCTGACACAAACGCTCCTCTAGCGTGGGAACCTGGTGGTTATGATTTTTTATCACCTTGTTTTGAAGAAATAGATATTATGCGAAGGGTATTACCCGCTAATAAATTTGCTGCATGGCTTAAAAAGTTTTTGCCTGAATTATCTAGTCTTGATTTTAAATTGGAACCTGGAATTGTCTCAGATAGAGAAGATGGTCATTTAGTTCATTTAGACGGGCTCAACTTCAGCCGTGCATGGTGTCTTTATGGAATTGTACAGACGCTACCAAAATATCATCATCTCAAAAAAATAGCACTTAATCACATTAATTATTCGTTACCTACAATAGCTGATGCGAATTATGAAGGGGAACATTGGTTGGCTAGTTTTGCTATTTATGCCCTAAACTGTAAAAAAGGAAAAGACGGAGAATAAATTAGTATAGCAATTATTACTTTTTATGCTATAGAATAACTTTCGATGATTATTCTTTTAACTCTTTCCATAAAGGAAACTTCTCAACTAAATTTTTAATACCTTGTTTATTAGAATTAGCTTTAAAAATATAAAAATCTGCAATCAGATTAACAACTTGATTTTTTGTTAATTGATTGCCATAGTTTTCGGTAAAAGAATCAAAGATCATAAAATTTGCCTCATCAATTCTACCACTAGCACTTTTGATCATTTGCCAAATTTCACTACTATTTAAAATCTCATCTGGCATATAAAACCAATCAGCATATTCCAATGAAAATGTAAGATTAGAGTTTGTTATTTGTCCCCAAGTCTCAAGATATTTTTCAAAATTTGCTTGAGCACCATACGCCCTTGCCAAACATTGTATAATATTTAATTCAGGATTATCAATCTGAGATACTAATTGTATTATAAAATCAAATTCTTGATTTGCCAACTTTTCATTGAGTTTCCAGCACTGATTATTATCTGTTAAAAATGGTTCGACATCGTAATTAATACAATCCTGAATTTCTTCTTTTTCAGCTTTGATTTCAGTATTATCAGGCATCATATCTATAGCAATATTAATATAATTAAGTGCTTTCGAATAATGTCCAATTTGTTTATACATGTTTGCAATTTCTCTATACGCTCCATCTATACTTTCATCATATTGAATTGCCTTCTTATAACATTCAATTGCTTTTAAGGGAGCACAATTGAAATCATATACATCTCCCATCAGATACCAACAATCCGCTAATAATGCTGCATGTTCTGGTATTAATAAATCTGCCAATCCAAGACGAGGTAACCATATACTTTTAAACCATCTATAGCCACTAATATGTAATTTTACAACACCTTGGTTTTCTACATTAACTAAAAAATCAAGTAAAGCTTTTTTTTTCATAATTGAAGATTTAATAGATTCCTAAACTTTGACTTTTTAATCGTTTTACTACTATTATCATAGACTTCATTTATAATGAATCTTCTAAAACTAAATTGCCTGGAATTTAATTAGTAAAAAATATTAAGCGTTATTGACCAGATAGTAATACTCGTTTATTTATTGGCTAATAAATTTAGACTGAATTACTTGACCATCTTTTAATTTTATTACAACTAAATACATTCCTGTTAATGACTTTACATTTAATATTTGTAATTGCTGAGGCATTAATAAATGATCTATGATAAGTCTTCCTGATAAGTCATATACATTAATATACTCAATAGGCTCATCTACATAAATGTTTAATTTATCAAAAGAAGGATTCGGGTATATTGCGCAATAAGGTTTCCTTTTATCAGTTCTTGAAATATTAGTTAAAATACAATTCCCTGGCATATTATTATCAAGCCAAATCAATCTATCAGTAATCCATCCTTTAAACTTAATTATTTCATCAACATAACTTGTGGGTTGAGAACCAATTTCTGGAGTGCCTACATTAATACCTAAAATTGGCCAACGTATATAATGACGTTCTTGTGCAGAAGAAAGGGCATTTCCAATAGAATCAATATAATTAAATAAAACTGTAGTGTCCAATATTGTTGTTCTTAAATCAAAATAACGACATGCCAATTCATTTGCAAATGTGGTATCTTGGATTAGCCTAATATACCATCCTGGTGGTTTAACATCAGAGCCTCCTGAAAAACTATGTCTCCATCCACTCCCATTTAACATACTTGATGTATGATCTTTATAAGCCCAATCAAAATCCCATACAGGTCCTGCGTAAATTAAAGAGTCATTACTATTCTTATTTTTATAAAACCTTCTACTTTTTTTAAACCCATCTATATTTCTTGCAAATTCATTAACAATAAAATAGTCAATAAAGGATGGGACATCAATATGTTGTCGATAACCATTAATTGGATCGTTAAAATTTGCACCCCATAAGTCATTTTCAAATGCAGTTACTTTTGATTGTATATAATTTTTTTGTTGAATTGTAATATCATTTTCATCAGGATATTCATATACATAGTACACATCATCACTAGGATAATTAGGATTATTGTAATTTGACAACCAGCTATTGGATGAATTCCAATAATCTACTTTAAAAATATAGCCTCCTGTAAGACTATCACCTGCATTTTCATTTACTTTCAACTTAGCAATATCGACACGATCTTTGTCCCTTTTGATTTTTTCAGTAAAAACATAAATACCCTGGTATATATCATTAACTACAACTTCACACAACTCGGTTCTAGGTGCATAATGGCCCATTTTTGCAAATAAATCAAATGCAAGGATATTGCGTAAAAATGTTTTATCATTATAGTTGGCAATGAGAATCCAATCATTTTCTGAAGGCATATTAAAAAGAGATACGTTATTATTTTCTCCTAACGAATCTCTAGTTTCTATTCCAAATGGCTTTTGTGGAAGGGTAGCAGAGTAAGACCCTCTTATTTCAACACCAGCAACACCATCGTATTCATTAGCTGGGTCTGTGGGGAAATTAAAAGCACCAGGTCCATTATTTATAATTTTAAAGTCTACATTGATTTTTGGTTCATCAACTATTTCACCACCATTAGTCTGAATTAAAACAAGTGGCAAATTGCTAGAATCTGGAGCATTAAGACCTATAGTTTCAGAAACATTTAACTGGTAATTGCCATTAGAACCTGAAGAATATCCATCAACAACAATATAATAGGTGGTATTGGGTTGAAGAAGCTGAGCCATTAAGCGAGAATTATAAGGAGCAGAATAATTAGGCGATTGACAACCATCTTCCTGGCAACCAACAGGATTACCAGTACATGAATTTTCATAAAGATAAAGCTGACAATCGTAATCAGTAACATCCTCACATAAACTTATATCAACATATACTTGATTGGGACCGTTCGAATACTCATAAACCAAATCATTTGCACCCCCTTGATTAGGATAATCGGCACAACTTGCAAAATAATCATCAACAGCACCAATTGTATTGCCGCTCCCTACATAAGGAATTGACGGAATCACAGTAGCCGTTGAACAATCTTCACCACCCGATTGTCCTGACAATTGAAAAAGAAAGCTTAAAAAAAGTAAAGTTAAAAGATATTTCATACTACTTAATTTAATTTTATATAGAAGTTCATCACCAATCATCATAGATAATAATTTACTTAAGCTATCCTATTAACTATAAGAATCAAATTCTAGTTGAATTTTTTCCAAAAACTGCCCAATATGAAAACCATCTGCTAATGCATGGTGAACTTCAACAGAGATTGGGAGTAACAATTGATCTTTTTCTTTAAAAAACTTACCGATTACAAATCTTGGCACACTATCACTTTCACATGTTTTCCTTGCATGAACAAAACCAGTAAAAGAAACCCATGGAATAGCAGAAACAAAAATTAAATCATTAGTATCGTGCGGTAAAAAAGCTTTATTTAGTTTTTGATGCGCTACCATCTCTTTTGCATGAATCACAAATTCATGTAAATTAGATTTAAAATCTATGGACCCATATATAAAAGTATTATCATCTTTTAAAATAGTAATTCCTGCATTAATTTTTTGATAGTCAAAAACCTGGTTTTCATTTATTCGATAGCGAAACTCGGGAATTTCATTACAAGCTTTAAGAATGGCAAATAATGTACAATAAAAAAAAGGCAATTTATTATTTTTTGTATAAGTTAAAAAAGAAGTTACATTAACATTAGCAGTAACATTAAAAAATGGCAGATCAAAAGATTTAAAAAATTCATATTGATCTTTACGTTTCCAATTTTCTATATCAATAACTTTATAATTCATAATTTTGTATATTAATATTCTTCAGTTACTTCTCTGCTATACAATGCCTGTATATTTCTAGCATTATCTCCTTCAATAAAATAAGATGAATCTTACGAATTTGATGGAGATGCCTCAAAAACATGTTTAATACATACCAATAAATAGTTTATGTATAAGTTTGAGTTGTTAATAAACCTTCATAATGGTAACAATGCACTAATTGCTCTTGTGGTGAACCATGAACTAAATCCTATAGATGTACTAAAGCAGGCTTCAAAGTATTTTCTGAATTTTCTCCAAATGGAATTGCATCAATAAATTCTTCTATAAAAAGACTAGTTTCTCCCATTTTAAAAAGACCAGCTATAACCAAATATTCTATACTATCGCCCGATTTCTTATATACCCTCTAGTATGTAAAAAAGCATAGGATATTGCACCACTCACAAAATATACTTTTTCTTAAATAATTAATTAAAAACTAACATCTAAAATTTATTCCTAATGAACAAAGTTATTTGATCGCTTTCCCTTCAAAACATGTATTAATATAGGCTGAAAAGACATAGATCCTGCTTTTTTATTAACTGAAATCATTTTTTTAAAAAAACTAAAAATAAAATAACATTACCCTGTAACAAAATTATTTTTTTTGCATTAATAAGATGAAACTTAGATCCAATTCTATTACAAGAAATAAAAACGACTAAGTTCGAGGTAAATTATTTATTATTATTTCACTAAATTTTCAAATTGCATAATCTAAAAATCATGTTACCCAATTCATTGAAAGCCCTATTCCCTTTATTCATTGTAATTTTCATCCTTTCTTTCTTTTCTTCTTGTGAAACAAATAAACAAAATGAAAAAATCGAATATGAAAATATAATCTTCACAAGAAATTCTTCAACAGACACAAATGAGATAATTCTTATGATTGACAGTACACAATCAATCAAAACCCACAATGACATCTTAGTCGACAACAATAAGGGCAAATAAGATCTTATTAAAAAAACATTAATTGTAGATTCTCTTTTGTGGAATGATATATTGAACCTATAATTAATGTTTTTTTAAACAATTAGTGATTCTAAACATCTTTTTCACTTACCTAGATCCATTCTGAAAGTAAACATCAAATAATAAGATAAAAGTCCTTTTTAAGTTCCCTCCATCATTATTTACTATTCTAGAAAGTAAAAAGAATATATTTTTATATTTTCATTTATAAGAAAATATGATGATATAAAAATAAAATATCTAAAGAGAGGATTGAAAAAAGCATTTGATATCCTTGATTATTTGTTACTTTTATATCTCAAAGTAAAATCACTAAATTGAAAAATTAAGTTTTCAGATAAATATAAATCATGAAAATCCTACACATAAACACTTGGGATACTGGCGGAGCTGCTAATGCTGCTAAACGATTATTTAGAGCTCAAAAAAAACATGGTATATGTGCTAATTTTTTATCGCTTCATGATCACTCAAAAAATGAAGCGGATTTATATAGTTACAAGACTTATTTAAAAGAAAAATATGGGAATATAATTGGGGAATTAATTCTATTATGCAACAGAACATACAATCAAATTCCTACCTCTTTCAACAAAAAATATTTCTTTAATCGGCCTCAAAGTATTTATAGAGTTGAAAATCACCCATTAGTAAAAGAAGCTGATATTATACATTTACACTCAACGGCAAAATTTATAAACTTTCCAACTTTTTTTAAAAAAATTAAGAAACCTATAGTTTGGACACTTCATGATATGAATCCATTTAGTGGTGGTAAACATTATGACTCTATGATGTGGAAACAATTGGAGTATCTTGAAAAAAAATATATTGAGATAAAAAGAAAATCATTAGAGCATTGTAACTTATCAATAGTTGGACCATCTAATTGGTTAAAAGAATTATCTAAAAAAAGTATAGTATTCTCTAAATATCCGCATTACAATATTCCTTATTGTATTGATAGCAATCTGTTTTCCAGAACTATTGTACCTGATGAAAAAGATAGTCCTCGAAAACTTCTGTTTGTAGCTCAAAGTCTCAATGACCCACGAAAAGGATTCAAATATCTACTGGAAGCCTTAAAATATTTGGATAAAGATTTACAAATTGTCGTTATGGGAAATGTCGCTTCTAGAAACTTTTTCCCAAAAGATATAAACATTAAAAATTTAGGCTTTATTTCTTCTCCTGAGGAACTATCAAAAGCATATTCCAATGTTGATTTGTATATTATTCCATCAATTGAAGATAATTTGCCTAATACAATCATTGAAAGCCATATGTGTGGAACCCCAGTAGTTGGATTTAAAAAGGCTGGAGTTGCCAATATGATTAAAGACGGTTTTAATGGTGTTTTGGTTGATGAAATAGATGGAAAAGGACTTGCAAATGGTATTATTCGTGCATTAGATATGATTAACAATAAAGCGTTTCTGCATGATGAGATTCTAAATTCAAGTAAATCATATTACTCAGAAAAAAAAGTTGTTGAATTATATAATGATATATATAAAAGTCATTATAGTTAGACTTATTACTGTTAATTTTATACTGACTTAAAGATTCTTATATGCCCAAGTACTTTTTATTATTAAACTGAAAGTTTTTATTGACCATATTAGACAATAATTTTAAATACAAGAAGCGATCACTTTCTTATTATACATTTTGTATTCAAATTGCAAGCATCTGAGTAAAATCGCTATAAAAATGGAATAAGAAATAAAATGAAACGCACACCAAAAGATATATATGATATTTTAGAGTTTGATAAAATACTAGCAGAGACTGAAAAATACTGCTTTGGGGAATTAGGGAGAAAATATTTTAACAACTTTATTCATAGCACTAATCCTTCACAAATAGAACAGTGGTTATCAGAAGTTTATGAATATTCACAATCCTTTGAAAACAAACATAATATCCCAATATCTAGCTATAACCAAATTAGAGAGCACCTGCAAATGCTAATTATTGAAGGATATGTCCTATCAATAGAAAGCCTTAGTGATATTGCCAAAACCTTATTATTATGTTCAGATATATTTGATTTTTTTAACAAACGAAAAACAACTAAATCATTATATCCAAACTTGTACGATATTATTAGGAATATTGCTTTTAAAAAAGAATTACTTGTTGAAATTCAAAAAGTTGTTGACTTTGAAGGTAAGATCAAACCTAATGCATCACCAGAACTGATGCGTATTGCAAGAATGCAAAACAGCAAGAGACAAGAATTAAACAACAAATTCAAGCAAATTATTACATACTATCAAAATAAAGGATGGTTAAAAGACAACAAGGAAAGCTTTAGAAATTCAAGGCGTGTTTTATCTGTACCTGCAGAGCGTAAACGTCAGGTAAGGGGTATTATTCATGATGAGTCGGCATCGGGAAAAACAGTCTTTATAGAACCAGAAGAAGTAATCGAACTAAACAACGATATTTTTGACCTGGCACGGGAATACCAACGGGAGGTCTATAAAATATTGCGTACTTTAAGTGAAATACTTCGTCCTTATACCTTTCAATTACAAGAATATGAGAATATTCTAGTCCGTTTTGATTGTATTCAGGCGAAAAGTCAATTGGCCTTGAAACTTAACGCTACAAAACCTACTATAGGCCCAGCACCTCAATTCAAGATGCGTAATGTTTACCACCCTCTTTTGTTCCTCAAAAATAAGAGCTCAGAAAATGAAACCATCCCCTTTAACTTACATTTAAAAAAAGACACTAGGATTCTAATCCTTAGTGGCCCTAATGCTGGTGGCAAATCAGTATGTATGAAAGCTATAGGATTGATACAACTAATGACTCAATCAGGCATGTTGATCCCTACAAATGAAGGTGCAGAAATTGGCATTTTTGAGCAGATATTTGTTGACATAGGTGACCAACAATCCCTAGATAATGAACTCAGCACATATAGTTCTAGGTTGCAAAATGCTCGATATTTCATGGAAAATGCTAATGCAAAAACACTGATCCTTATCGATGAATTTGGTTCAGGTACGGACCCTAAAATGGGAGGTTCGATTGCTGAAGCAATCCTTGACAATCTTAATCAAAAAAAAGTGTTTGGAATCTTTACTACTCACTACTCAAACCTTAAGGTTTTTGCTTTTGAAAACAAAGGTCTTGTAAATGGTTCTATGGTTTTTGACAAAGATAATCTTGCTCCGACATATCAAATGAAAATAGGAAAACCAGGAAGTTCATATGCTTTTGAAATTGCTGCAAAAAGTGGATTATCTGATAGGGTTATAAAATATGCAAAACAAAAAGTTGGCAAACAAACACATAATCTTGATGAGATCTTAGTAGAGCTTCAACGTGAACGTCAAAAAGCTGCTGAAGCTCATTTAAAAGTTTTGGAATACCAAAAAAGACTGGATCAACTGATTAAAAACTATGAATCTGCATTTGGTGATCTGGAATTTTCACGAAAACGTCTAAAACTCCAAATAAAAGAGCAAAAACTTGAAGATGTTGAAGCAAAAGGTAAAGAAATTCAAAAATTGATTCGTGAACTAAAACTAGAAACTGACAAAGAAAAAGCATCAAAAAAAGCAAAATTAATACTTCAAGATACTCAAATTAAACGAAAAGAATTACTGCAGGAAATTGAACTTACAAAAGAAGAAATATATGAAACATATGATAAGAAAGAAAAAGGAAAAATAGAAGTAGGTTCTTATGTAAAACTTCGTTCTGGGGGAGGTATGGGAATTGTGAAAGAAATCAAACGTAAAGATGCTATGGTCGAAATGGGCAACCTACGTCTTATGGTAAAAATTAGAGACCTCGAACTGGTTAAAAACCCTATTCTTACCCACCAGAAAGCCCTTGTAAAAACAGATGTATTAAACAAATCCGCACAATTTGAACCCAATATAGACATAAGAGGTATGCGATATGAAGACGCTCTAGATCGAATTCAAGACTTTATAGATCATGCCCTAATATCAAGTGCCAATGAGGTAAAAATTATCCATGGAAAAGGTTCTGGAACATTACGAAAATTAGTTTCTCAAAAAATAAAAGAATATTCAAGTGTCGTCCGTATTTATCACCCTGAATCCAATCAAGGAGGTGATGGAGTTACAATTGTTGTCTTTGGTTAAAAGGAGTAAACGTAACCAAAGTGCACCTTACTATTGTTAAACAAGATAGGGTTGCCCTGCTGTGTACCCAATGCATAAGTCAATCCAAATACGCCCACTTTTGTTTCGAAGGCAACACCAATACCAAAACCTATGGGAAAATCTTCATGATTTTCTCCAATACTTTTTTTCTGTAAATAAGCAAAATCTCCAAACAGATAAGCATAAGAATTCTTTCCAAATAAAAAACGCCATTCGAGGCTAAAAACATTATACCAGGTAGCAAGTATAGATTCTTCATCAAATCCTCTCAAAAGCCTATTCCCACCTATCCTAAATGTTTCATTTTCATATACAGCATCCTTAGATAATACTAAACCAGAACTAATTCTTGACATCAATGTACTCCATTTCCAAAGTTGAAAAAAGTGACTATGCTGAATAATAAATCTATACTGAAAAGTATTCAATGGAATCGTATCATATAAGCTTGAAAAATTAAAAGATGAATCCTGAGGATCTTTCAACTCCTGAATACTATTATTTTTACGAATATTTTTTAGGGCAAAACTTGCTAAAATTTTTGTCTCAAAACCTTTACGTGGATTAAATAAATAATCCAAATTATCATAATAAAATTCAACTCCAAAAGATGTATTATTAATATCCAGCATAGAAGGTAAAGTACGGGTATTAATAATATTACTAGTATTTACATTAATAAGGTTTGTAGTCGTATTAAGCCAAAAAGCTTTAATATAACTATTACCATTAAATAAATATTGAAGACCTACATCTGCAATAATATCAATAAATGAAGAATCTCTTTTATATAATTTAAAAGCAAAATCTACCCCTAAAGGAGTTTTTAACAAATAAGGCCATTGAAAACCAATTAGTAAGTCTGAAGTTCCTGCTTTAATCTGTTGCCACTTAAGTTGAAGACGCTTTCCAGTACCAAAAGGGTTAATAAGATCAATATCAATATTACCGGTAAAATCAAATCTTTGAACTCCCGATTGAGGATCTTTACTCGGTAAAAACCCAAACAATACATCTATTCGACTAGAAGGGCGGTTCATTAAAAAAAGATTTACCTCAGCACGATTATCTCTAAAAACAACATAAGGAAGTTGATACATATTAAGATATCGTAAAGAAGCTAAACGATTCTGTATCTTACCAACAACTTTTTCATTATACAATTTCCCACTTTGTATACTTAAATAAGAAGACATATAGCCTTTTGTTATCAGTATTTTTTTCTTCTTCTTTTCACGTTTTTGATTACGATTTTTATATTCAATTTTTAATGGATCAAATAACACCAATGGACCTTTTTTCAAATAAATTCTAGCAGAAATTCCTGCTTCATTTATACGTACACTATCTATATAAACCATAGCAAAAGGATAACCATGATTCTCAAGATAAGTCAATAGTTTTTTCTGAATCTGAACTACTTCTTTGTAATAAAAAGGTTGCCCAGAATACAAGCGCTCCTTAAACCCTATTGCTGACAAAAAAGCAGGTGTTACATTGCCATTACTTAGGCTTGCCCAATCATATCTTTCACCAACAAAAAGATATGCCGTAAAATTATTCTTAAACTGAAAAACAGTATCAATAGAAGCACTAAGAAACGCCATTGCATGTAATTGCTTAAGAATACCCTGCATGTAATGTTGCACCTGAGATGAATCAGATATTAGATGCTGGAATTTAATTTTTTTCTTTTTAAAAAATGAGAGTTCTTTATCGAGTGGTTTAATAGACAACAAATAGGAATTAGAAGTTATACTATCCTTATTTTGAGCGCCCAATATAGAAACGATCGATAGGATAATTAAAACAGAAAATACTATTTGTTTTGACACTCTGATAATGTATATTTATTTTGATTCAATTCAATAATACTACCTTATAATAACGAAGATAACGTAAAAACAAGTTGGAATCAATATGAAATAAAGCGTTAAAAAAAGCTTTAGAAAAATTTCCTAAAGCTATTATTCTCTATAATGTTAATTTTTTCGTGTTAAAACACGATACAATAAATAGAATATTTATTTTTTATTCAACTGCCAATTATATTCTTTAAACCCTACTGATGCATCATTCTGCACTTCAATATCAGCATATTTTTGTATAAAATTAACAACTTTATCGCTACCTCCAAAATCACCTGAATACCAATTAAAAATTTGAGAAACTTCAATACTACCAGAAGATAGATAATTATATTTTTTATTGTTAATAAAAGCTTTTGTCTGTTTATAAAGATAACTTTGAACATTTTCTTCTGTCCAGGCTTTATTTAACAAAGGAGGACATGAAGCGGCAGCACAATTAACCGCAAAATGAATACGGGGTTCTTTAAACCGTTTAAGAAGTTTGTCTTTTTCAATAATATTTAATGTCAGTTCTTTACCAGCTATAACAATTTTTTTCTTATCCCATACTTTTCCCCCTTCGAGGTCCATTATACTACTAATTGGATATTTATCTAAAATAGAATATATAGTTACAGCATTGTACATGTTAATCCAATAAGCTATTTCCTTATTGTTAGACCAACTAGTTTGAGGTGGGTTGTTTTTTAACAATGTCAAATAATCATTCAAAATTAATTTACTCTTCAGAAAAGCATTATAATCAACTCCACCATTACCATTTACATACTTTCCTAATAAATCATCAAATATATCGTGACTTAAAGCTTTTTTAGTTTCAGGTTGTATTACATCAGATTCAGAAATTGATATAGATACATCATTATTAGTATTGTCATCTGTATTACCATTATTTATCGTTTGACCTGTATTATTTTGATATTCCTCTATTGCAATCTTGTTGTTTGATTTTTCGTTAGAAAGTTGCGTTTGGTTAATAACTGGTTTAACAGGTTTTGTAATGGGTTTTGGAGAAACATTTTTATTACTTTCGGTAGCATCTACAAATTCAACTGTTTTGTGGTGATCTAAATTCTCTGCAATAATTTCATCGGAAGATGGGTTATCACTATTGTGTAACTGATTAAGTTGACTGTCATTATTATTAGCTTTCTCTTGTATTGCATTTGAACAAGCTAACGCAAGCAAACAGATCAAACTCAAAATAAATAATAATTGTTTCATGAAGAATAGTTATTTAGAAGTAAATTATTTTACAATTGATGACACCTCATTTTTTAAATAAAAAATCTACCGGTAGATTATATGATGCTATACAAAACAGAAAACATACCAAAACTAACACAGAACTAAAAATGTTCTTTGTTTTAAAATTGTTTTTTAAGCTGGTTTTATAAATTAATCCAATAATTTCTTCAATTCATCTAATTTCAACATACATTCAATTGGAGTTAATCTATTAAGGTCTATATCTTCAATTTGTTCTTTTAATTCTGCTAATTTGGGATCTACAGAAGTTTCAAAAAAGCTAAGTTGTAGAGGAGATGAAATATTTTGGACTTTAGTGTCTAAATTTTCAGCATCAATACTTTTTTGTTCCAACTGAATTAAAATTTCATTGGCACGTTTAACAACATTGCGTGGCATTCCAGCCATTTTAGCAACATGAATACCAAAGCTATGCTTAGAGCCCCCTTCCTGTAACTTGCGAAGAAAAATAACCTTATTATTGAGTTCTTTTGTAGCTACATTGAAATTTTTAATCCGAGGAAATCTATCTGCTAATTCATTGAGTTCATGATAATGTGTCGCAAAAAGAGTTTTTGGTTTGGCAGTAGGATTATTGTGTAAAAATTCAGAAATAGACCATGCAATTGAAATTCCATCATAAGTACTAGTGCCCCTTCCGATTTCATCTAACAATATTAAGCTGCGCTCTGAGATGTTATTTAAAATAGAAGCCGTTTCATTCATTTCTACCATGAAAGTAGATTCACCTGAGGAAATATTATCCGATGCGCCTACCCTAGTAAAAACTTTATCAATCATTCCTAATTTGGCCTGTCTTGCAGGAACAAAAGATCCAATTTGAGCCATCAATGAAATTAATGCTGTTTGTCGAAGTAAAGCAGATTTCCCAGACATATTAGGACCAGTAATCATCATAATTTGTTGCTCCTCATTATCTAAGTAGATATCATTAGGAACATATTCTTCTCCAAGATCAAGTTGTTTTTCAATAACAGGGTGTCGTCCTTCTTTAATATCAATAACAAGGCTATCATTCATTTGAGGTCGGCAATAATTATTAAGTACAGCAACTTTAGAAAAAGAAAAAAGACAATCCAATTGTGCTATTAATACAGCATTAAGCTGGATAGGATTTATAAATTCTGACAAAGCAAAAACCAAATCCAAAAACAAACGATTCTCTTCAACTAGTATTTTTTCTTCAGCACCCAAGATTTTTTCTTCTAAAACCTTCAATTCATCCGTTATATAGCGTTCTGCATTTGTTAATGTTTGCTTACGAATCCAATGTTCTGGTACCAGACCTTTATTTTTATATTTATTGGTTACTTCAAGATAATAACCAAAAACATTGTTAAAACCAATTTTTAAATTATCAATACCTGTTGCAGTAGCTTCTTGTTGTTGAAGTGCCAAAAGATGTCCTTTACTGTTTTTTATAATATCTCTCAATTCATCCAATTCGACAGAAATACCATCTGATATTACACCACCTTTGTCCAATTTGACAGGTGGTTCTTCCAGCAACTCTCTAGCTATTCGTTCTCGGATTATACCACAAAGCTGTATACGTTCTGCTATGGATTGTAATTGCTTATTATCCGTATCCATCAATACAGACTTTATTGGTTCTAATGCACTCAAAGCGCGTTCAAGTTGTTTAACTTCTCTGGGGTTGATTTTACCCAAAGGCACCTTAGCAATCAATCTTTCTAAATCTCCAATCTGTCTGATTTGCTTCTCAACAAGTTCAGCAATTTCACTATTATCAATAAAATAACGTACAACTTGATGACGTGCTGAAACAGATTTTTTATCTTTTAATGGAAGTAGAATCCATTTTTTTAACATACGAATTCCCATTGGGGAAACAGTATGATCAAGAATATTTACCAAAGGCACACCTGATGGATGTGGAGAATGTACTAATTCCAGATTTCTTACAGTAAATTTATCAAGCCAAACATATTTATCTGCTTGAATACGGGAAACAGTAGTAATATGTCCAAGATTGGTATTTTCAGTTGTTGCAACATAATGCAGAATTGCACCTGCTGCAATTTTAGCTAACTCCATGTCTTCTATTCCAAAGCCTTTCATTGAAGCAACTTCAAACTGTTGAAGTAATTTTTCTTGACAATAATCTTCAGAAAAAACCCAATCATCAACTCCATACTGATAAAACTTATCACCAAAGTATTTAATTACATCTTTAGAATATGTTTTGGGAAAAATAATTTCAGAGGGTTGAAAACTTTGAAGTAGTTTATCAATATAGTTGTAGACACCTTCACTAACAAGAAACTCACCAGTAGAAATATCCATAAGCGCAAGGCCCATATATCCTTTTTTCCCAAAATGTAATGATGCTAAAAAATTATTAGTTTTATGGTCTAAAATTTTATCATTGATAGTGACACCAGGTGTAACAACTTCTGTTACTCCCCTTTTAACTAATTTTTTATGTTTACTTGGTTTTTCTAATTGATCACAAATAGCAACACGATACCCTGCTTGAACTAATTTAGGCAAATAAGTATCTAAAGAATGGTGTGGGAATCCAGCTAATTCAACTTTTGAACTACCATTATTACGAGCAGTAAGTACAATACCTAAGACATTAGCAGTTGTAATGGCATCACTTGAAAAAGTTTCATAAAAATCACCTACCCTAAATAATAAAATCGCATCTGAATACTTTGATTTCAACTCATTATATTGAGTCATTAAGGGAGTAGTTTTTTTTTCTTTAGTGGTTTTATTTGCCAAAACTTACTTTTTTTTTTATTTTCATATACAGTTAAGGCTCAAAATTAAAAAAAAAACACCTCTTCTCTAAGTATTTTTAGTTTATTTTTAAATGAATTAAAGCATATTTAAATCAATTTGAGTAAGTTATGTAAAAGTATTTTGAAATGGTATAATGAAAGCGTTTTATATAAATTACAATGTTCATTTACCCTGATTAAACGTATTAAGAAGTAATCGATAATCTTAATTTTTACATCTTTTTAGATAGTATAACAAGAGGTTTTTACTTGAAAATTAAGCCTGACGCAAATAAAAAACGATTTAAATAGGCATAAGCTATTGATTTGCAGATTATTACAATTTAATCATTTGTTTGCAAAATGTTTTTTTGAAATTAAAGTTTAAATTTTTTAATTATTTTTAAATCAAAATTTCAGGATAAAAAACCGGAAAAACGTTCCAAAATATGGAAAATATTCCAAAATATAGAACATATTTGCCAATTGCTACTGCGTAAATCGCTGATAATCAGTGATAATTGTTTTGGGCATTGATTTTGGAATAGCTAAGACAAGAAAAAAAATTATGTAACAAGTTAAAATCATGAATCATGAAGAACTTAATTTTTAAAACAATAACTGCTGTTGCATTTGTATTTGCAATTTGTCCAGTTTTATTAGCTCAAGGTCCTCCAGGCCCTCCGGGTGGTGGTGGTGTACCTTTAGATGCAGGTTTATCATTACTAGTTGTTGCTGCTGTTGGATACGGAGCTAACAAAATGAGAAAAAAAGAGGAAGTATAATTATTTAAAGTAATTTAAATTACTCCCTCAATCCAATCCCCATGCATTATTCCGGAAAATTTAATGCATGGGGAATTTTTTTGCCTAAAATGAAATAATCCAATTGAAATACAAGTAATTAAAGCATTTGGTATTAAATTAAAATATTAAAAGCTTTAAATTACTTAGTAATAATTTTCAAAAAGATTTGGAACTAAAAAAAAGATTATTGATATTAGTTTCATCTATAACACCAAAATATATTGTGAATGTTCTCCCCTTCTTCTATTATTTCTCTATATAAAAAGAACCCTACCCTAAGTCTTTTTATTACACGATTGATATTGATCTACATAATATGGAAAGGTCTATTTTTTTGTATCTGGCGTAACTATTTTGATTTATTTCCATTATTTCAAAAGTTCTGTATGTGGGCTATTGAATGGATTTTATATTCAACAGCTTTTTTTCTAAGCTTTTTTCAATACAAAACTGAAGTTGTACCATCTGAGATTAAATTAAGAATTTTAGGTGAATTCTACGTTGACCCAGCATATATGAACTGGGAATTGATTGCCTGGGTATCTGTTGGAGAGGACTGTATTGGATATGGCGTCATGGCTTTGTTTATTGCTTTAATCCTTTCATATCCTGGAAATAATAAAATAAAACTTTGGTTTATACCAATGGGGTTATTCCTTATCTATTGCTTCAATATTCTAAGGGTTGCTATTTTAACAATAATAATAAAATACGATCCTGCTATCTGGGAACTAAACCATAAGTTTGCTTTTAAATTTGTAATTTATGGTCTTGTTTTTTTACTTTGGACTAGATGGCTTAACATTATTAAAGATAATAAACCTAAAACCGAAAGCTCTTAATGAATTGTTTTATGCCCTTTCAAACCGTAAAACAATATATAGGCATAACAAACAATTGGTGTTAAAAAGGACATCTGAATTCCAATCAAATCAATCATTTGCCCATGTAAAACTGGGATAAAAGCACCCCCAACAATTGCCATCACTAATAATGATGATCCTTGACTTGTATAGACTCCTAAATCTTTAATTGCCAATGTGAAAATATTAGACCACATAATAGAGTTGAACAACCCTATACTCAATAACGACCACAAAGCAATTTTTCCTGTTCCCCCAAAAACCCCCATAAGCAACAATACTATTACTGCAACACTAAATATAGTTAATGTTTGAGCAGCATTAGATTTCCCTATATAAAATCCAATAAAATTAAGCCCAAGAAAAAGCATATACAGGGATACCTCCGACATTTCTAAACCCACAAAAGATATTGTACCATCATCACCCAGTTCTAATCCGGTAACCATATAGATAAAACTAAAAACCGCAACAGATATGATAGCCATTAAAGGATATTTTTTATTATCAGGCATTTTTTTATTGAATGAAACAGCACCAAGTAAACGACCTATCATTGCACCTCCCCAATAAAAAGCAAGATATGCCCCTGCTTTTGCAGGTTCAAATCCAAAAACATCTTCCATATATGGCATCATAAAACTACCTATTGCTACTTCCCCACCAACATAAAAAAAGATAGCACCTATACCCCATTTTAATTGAGGAAATTTTAAAACTCCCAAACCTCCTTCTACTTTTTCATTATTTGTATAAGAAGGCATATTTGCAAGCCATACAACAAAACTTAATATTAAAAACAATGAACCCGTAATCAAATAGGTTGAAGATATTGCTTCTAAGGTAGGCTCTGTACCATCAGTAAAAACTTTAAATATCAAAAGGGATGCAGCAAGGGGTGCAATAGTAGTTCCCAGAGAATTAAATCCCTGAGCCAAATTTAAACGACTAGAAGCTGTTTCTTTACTACCCATGATAGCAGCATAAGGGTTTGCACAGATTTGAAGTAAAGTAATTCCTGATGCTAGTATAAATAGAGAAAGTAAAAATAAAGGATAGGATTCTGCCAATGCAGCAGGATAAAAAGAAAAACACCCTAAAGAACAAACGCCCAAACTAATGGACATGCCCTTTTTATAACCAATCCTATTAATAGGATCTTCTCCTCGGGACGATGAGGCTAAAAAATATATAAGAGAAATAACAAAAAAAGCAATAAAAAAGGCGAATTGAACCAAACTTGCATGAAATGCATTCAACTCAAATATCTTCCTAAATGCAGATATCAAGGGATCATTTACTACAGTTATAAATCCCCACATAAAAAAAAGAGAAGTAAGGAGCGCAAAAGCACCTTTATATTTCCTGGGTTCTTCCTGATTTAAACTGTCATCTAAAATAGTATTACGTGATATCTGAGCTCCCATTACTAAATTTTATTTATAAAATTAAAAGATAAAAAAGTTAAAAATTGTTTTTACAGTATTTAAGATATTTTATTCCAAATTCCTAGTTTTTTCTTCATTATGACAGATATTTAAACTTAACAAAGAAAGACAACTATTTTGAACTAATAATTAACAGCATCAATCTAAAATTGCTCCTACTGCTGGCAAAACAACACCCTCTAACAATTTCAACATAGCTCCACCTCCAGTTGAAACAAAACTCACCTGATCAGCTTTCCCAGCTTTATTTATAGCAGCGACTGAATCCCCTCCACCTACAAGAGAAAAAGCACCATTCTCAGTTGCTGCCACAACAGACTCTGCAATTTTTGAAGTTCCTTTCGCAAAATTTGACATTTCAAATACTCCCATTGGACCATTCCATACCAAAGTTTTAGAATTTATGATAACATCCTCAAACTTTTCAACAGCTTTATCACCAATATCCAAACCCATCCAACCTATAGGAATATTGCTACTTTGGACAACCTTTATTGAAGCACCATTATCAAATTTATCAGCAATAACAGAATCATAAGGAAGTAAGATTCTTACGCCTTTAGCCTTTGCTTTAGATAATAATTGTTTTGCTGTTTGAATTTTATCCTCTTCAAACAAAGAATTCCCTACCTCACCTCCTTGCGCCTTTATAAGGGTGTACGCCATTCCACCACCAATAACAATATTATCAACAGTATCAACTAGTTTATCCAGTAATAAAATCTTATCAGATACCTTCGCTCCTCCAACAATAGCAGTAAAAGGACGGAGAGGTTTATTAGTTAATCTTTGCGCACTTTCAAGTTCTTTTTTTACAAGAAAACCAAATGCCTTCGAACCCTTAGAAAAATATCTAGCAACAGTACATGTAGATGCATGTGCACGGTGTGCAGTGCCAAAAGCATCATTGACATAAATATCAGCTAGTTTAGCCAATTGCTCTGCAAATCTTTCATCACCTTCTTTTTCTTCTTTATAAAAACGAGTATTCTCCAAAACCAATACATCTCCCATTTGTATTTTATCAACTTTTGACACTACTTTAGATCCAATTGTATCATCTACAAAATCTACAGACTGTCCAAGCAATGTAGAAAGGCAAGTCACTGTATGTTTAAGGCTAAATCGTTCTCTATCTAGTGAGCCATCTTCAAGTTTTTTCTTTTGTGGGCGTCCTAAATGAGACATTAAAATTACTGCACCTCCATGTTGCAAAACATATTCAATGGTTGGAATTGCTCCACGTATACGGGTATCATCTGTAACTTTAAAAGTTTTATCCAAAGGAACATTGAAATCTACACGAATGAGCACCTTTTTCCCATTTAAATTTATTTTATCTAAATACATTATCTTGATTTTTAAACTAAAAACAAACCTGTTATATTTGCTTAAGGTTATAAACAAATAAAATATAAAACCATTCGTCGAAAATAGCAATATTATACAGCTTAAATCATCTATTCGTTTATTTTTTTTATTAACTTACTTTAGAGTTTATTTTTCAAGCTGAAATTATTGTTAATAAATCTTATCAAAAACTAACTATACCAATTGCAATTTGTTGCCCTACTAAATTTATGAAATTCGATATCAATAAAGAACATAATAAATTATCTTACCGCAAAAGCAATGATTCAACCATTGGAAATATTCTGATTCCATACCTCAAAGCTTATGGATTAATAGAAAAATACCATGCATCCAGGGCTAAACAAATCTGGTATGACACTATGGGACCTAAAATCAGTAGTTACACTAAAAACATCTATGTCAAAAAACGTAAATTATACATCACTATTTCTTCTTCTTCATTACGCCAAGAGATTTCTTTTTCAAAAGATAAGATCAAAAAGTTTATCAATGATGAAATTGGAGAAGAATTTCTTAAAGGAGTTATTATTTGGTAATTTTCTATTGTTTTTTCTCAACACCTTCCCTATTGCCTTTTTTATTTTTGCCGTTTCAGGATGCCAAAATGATAGTAAAAAAAATATTATTGAATCTAAAATGTTAGATATCAATGGATCTGCTATTTCATTGCGCATCACTACAAATTATGCAGTTATAAGAAAAAACCCAAGCATTAATTCACCTGAAATATCAAGAAAGATGAAAGGCGACAGCGTGCTTTTTAATAATAAAATCACGCCTTATAACAGGTCTATAAAAATTGAAGGAATTCAATACAATGAACCCTGGTTACAAATACTTCTTGAAGAAAATAAATTTGGATGGATCTATGGAGGATGCATTGATTTTAAAGCTTCCAAAAACGTACAATTAAAAGAGAAAGTACTTGATCAACGCGCTCTAAATTTTTTTGGCCCTTCTCTTGCACAACAAATTACTACTTACCATAATAAAGCACAAAACATTACAACACTTTCTGCTTTTAATAGTATTTTTTCTATGTCTCAATTACTCAAAGACAATTTGGAAGATTATATGAATCTAAACATTCCGATGCTAAAAAGCACACAACTTCCCGATTTTTTCTGGTTAAATGAATTGATTGATGGAATGCTTGTTCATTACATTCCTGAACATCAGAAATACTATCTTTTTAAAGATCTTAAATACTGGCAAAAAATCAGTCAAAAAACGTTGGAACCAGAAGACAATAATTTTATAGAACTTTTAATGGCCATCTACCCTGAAGACAGTATAGAATACATTTACTATGGCTGGGAATTACCGATAGACAGTACAATTACCTGCAGTCTACTAGGTTCTGATATCCACTACAATATCCTCGAGAAAATGATTTTAGTTTCTTCAGACAGCAACAAGTATTTTAAGTTAGAGACACAGAAATTAAAACAAGCACTAGTTGACGATATCTCAAAAAATAAACATTATTGGATGCCTTTAGATAGCATACAAAAAGAACTGACATACATAATTGATAAAAATTTTAAATGTCTGGAAAAACATGATTGGATCGCGATTAAAACTCAAAAAAAAATATTGAATGAACACCAAAAAAACAATATTCAAATCAATTTATTTGACGGCCGTTAAATAGAAAAGCTTGAACAAAATTAAAATGCACTTAATACCTAAAAAACCATCTTAGTTTTCATATGAAGCAAATGACAATAATATTTCTATGTATGCTCAATATTATATATCTTTAGATACCATATAAAAACATGTGTTACTCACACACAACTCTGAAAAGATTAGTTTTATACACCATTTTTATTGACAAATTAAACGATTTCATAACAAGCTTATTAAAAGAACATGGGGAAAACACTGCGGTTAGGTTTTGTTATGGGAGGAGGCGTATCTTTGGGTACTTTTTCAGGTGCTGCACTTTCTGAAGCTATAAAACAACAAATTGTTTACGGACAATACGACACCGAAGAAAAAGACAGTGATGGCAATAAAATATATGCTCCTTATGACAAAGTTGAAATAGATGTTTTTAGTGGTGCAAGTGCCGGAGCGATCTCTTTGGCTATTATGCTAAGGATTCTAGTAAACCCCAGAGACAAATACAGATTCTTAGGTTTCAGGTCATATGATAATCTAAGAGATCATCTAGAACAAAAACTCTCGAGGCAGTTTGGGGGGAAATTAATAGAAATTAAAATGGAATTTCCTGAAAAATATGAACAGCTACTTGCAGCTCAAACTATACAGGAATTTCAAGACAAAGTTTGGGCAAAAAAAGTAGATGTAGATCGTTTTTTAGGAACGGGATCATTTGAAAAAAACATGCGCGATTATCCAGGGTTCATGGATCGCGGTATTGTTGATCAATTAGGAACTGATATTTTTCAATTTCAAACACCTGCAAGTAGATTGAAACACAAAATATTGCTTGGCGACAGGGTCCTTTTTGGTTGTACATTGGCGAACTTGAGTCACACACTTAAGAAGTCAAAAAGAACACATTTAGAAGATGGGCATAAACCTTCACTAATCAAAGCTTTGAACGATAGTTCAGTAGATAGAATTCACAGTGAATTAAGGGTTTTTGATCTTAATTTCAATGAAATAAATGGCTCCGAAGGAGCCTACTACCCTTTACGATGGGTTCAGTTCCACGATGGTGATGACATGGTTATCATACAAGAAGATCAACACGGATCTGAATACAATAAAATAATTGAAAACTTAAATGGCAACAATGCCTGGCGGGAAATAACAGCAACTGCTATTGCATCAGCTGCCGTACCATTTGCATTTGAACCAGTAGTACTTAATAGATACAGGTTTGAATACGGTAGTGAATGGGCAGAAGAATTAAAAGGAAAAGAAAGCTACCCATTCACTTATGTTGATGGCGGTGTTTTCAATAACGAACCTGTCAAAGAAGCATTTCGTTTAGCTTCCTACATTGATACCACAAAAGAAGATAAAGATTTTGAAAGACAATTGATCTTTGTTGACCCCGATGTTACAGAACTTGAAAACCAGTTTAAAATACATGCACATGAAAAACTGAGTATTGGTCGTTCTTTTTTTTCAAGCAAAACAAAAGTTACTACTAAACCAACTATTCTAAGATTATTGAGTGGCATCACACATATTCTGAGTGCCATTTTAAACGAGGCTCAAAGTGTAGAAGTTGGAAAAATATCCAAGTTGTTAGACAAATTTGAGCTTCGCGAACAAATGCGCTTATTTTACAGAGAAACAATCAAAAGTATTCCTTCAGACGACCATATTTCCCTAATGATAGACTTTGCAAAAAAAGAACTTGATGTAATGAGGGAAAAACTGTGTTTACCAAAAAAATCACTGCAAATTCAGCATGAATTAATACGTATTGCAAATGAGGAAAGAGCATATCTAAAACCACTACTCCCACTATCAAACGAAAAAAAGTTACTAAAACAAGCACTTAAATTTGTAGCGGATAAAAACCCATCCACATCTGAGAATGCTGTTTTATGGCTTTATATCCTGTCTTGTTTAACACTTGATATATCAATGGATATGGTAGGTAAAACCTCACATACAAAGCTTATCCCAATTGCACCATTTAATTTTTATGACAAAAACGAGGAATTTAAACTCATGGCCCTTCCAGGAAAAGGAATGGCAGGTTTTACTGGTTTTGCTTCTCATGAAGCAAGTATCTATGAAGTTGAATATGGAAAATTCTGCTCTATGCGTATTCTCCAGGAACTGCAATTAACTGAACAAAATGAACAAAATCTACCATGTCCACCACCATTTGATTACAGCCAATATGATGATTTTTTAAAAAACAATTTAAGGGCCTCAATTGTAAAAA
This sequence comes from Saprospiraceae bacterium, assembly GCA_022448945.1. Classification (GTDB taxonomy): domain Bacteria; phylum Bacteroidota; class Bacteroidia; order Chitinophagales; family Saprospiraceae; genus Aureispira. The sequence goes on along the minus strand of JAKVCV010000021.1, from coordinate 16,667 downwards.
GAATTAAAGAAATGCTTCCTTCTGGATTTTCTACAATTATGCCTTTTCTTGATGGATACCTGAATGAATCAATTTATAATTTTGTCGAAAGTAATATTGATGGCAATGCTAAAGCAAGTTATTTTGAATTCAGGATCAGGGTTCCCAATGACACATATCTTCTTAGGGGCTTTTCTCCTGATGGAACAGTAAATAGTAAACGATCTGTATATCCTGTTTCAATTCATGGAGAGTTTTTTCTTATTACAAAAATAGCTTTTGATTTTGAAGATGATCAATGGAAAGGGGCACACACCAACTTTATGCAGAATCTTTATATTGACAAAGCAAAACTTTTTGATGATATTCCATCAATTAGCCTTGAATTACCTGTAATGTCATACCATAGTGAAGCATATTTATCACCAAATCCATTATTTACTACTGATGCTAGAGCTGGATTAAACATACCCGGATATACAGAATTAAACTCTAAATGCTGGGACTTAATCTCAGATATTAAACCATTGGATGAACATTTATGGGGCAGAGATAAATGGCTAGAGGAAGATTAAATAGAAAAAGCTGAAATAAAAAATGCTATTGAAAAAAAATGCTACAACATTTTATTATCTGATTATACTATTTTTTTACAGGCACATATAATTGGCCTTTCTCATTGCAACGGCTAATTACTATCCTTTGTACCTCAGAAGTGCCTTCATAGATCTGTGTGATTTTAGCATCTCGCATCAATCGTTCTACATGATATTCTTTGACAAACCCATACCCTCCATGAACCTGGACAGCCTCAACAGTTGTTCGCATTGCTACTTCAGAAGCATACAATTTGGCTTGTGAACCCGCTAGATCATAATCCATATGTTGATCTTTCAACCATGCTGCACGATAAACCATCATTTTCGCAGCTTCTATTTCTGTAGCCATTGTTGCTAATTTAAAACCAACTCCCTGATGTTTAATTATAGGTTTACCAAATGCAACACGCTCTTTAGCATAGGCAGAAGCAAGCTCATAAGCTCCGCCGGCAATCCCCAATGCTTGCGCTGCAATTCCTATACGACCGCCAGACAATGTTTTCATGGCAAATTTAAATCCGAAACCATCTTCTCCTATCCGATTTTCCTTAGGCACTTTTACATCATTATACATAATAGTATGTGTGTCTGAAGAACGAATCCCTAATTTATCTTCTTTAGCACCAACAACTACACCTTCCATACTGGTTTCGACAATAAAAGCATTAATACCTCTATGACCTTTATCTTTGTCTGTTTGTGCAATTACGAGATGAACTTGTGAAGTGCCTCCATTAGTAATCCAGTTTTTTGTACCATTCAATAGGTAATGATCACCTTTATCAATAGCTGTTGTTCTCTGAGAAGTAGCATCAGAGCCTGCTTCAGGTTCTGATAAGCAAAATGCACCAATCCATTCACCTGTACACAACTTGGTAAGGTACTTCTGTTTTTGTTCTTCTGTACCATATTCTTCCAAACCCCAACAAACAAGAGAATTATTAACAGACATACATACAGAACATGAATTATCTACTTTTGAAATTTCTTCCATTGCCAATACATAAGAAACTGCATCCATTCCTCCTCCTCCATATTTCGGATCGACCATCATTCCCAAAAACCCTAATTCACCCATCTGTCTAAGTTGTGAAGTAGCATGTATCATTTTAGAATCACGTTCAATTACACCAGGCAACAGTTCTTGTTGGGCAAAATCTCTTGCAGCTTCCTGTACTGCTAAATGTTCTTCGGTCAATTCAAAATTCATATCAATTTATGTTCTTAAAGCATAGTTTTTTATACAACTATCTATTGTTAACTAATTTAATTTTTTGCAAATATATAATTTATAACTAAAATTCTTATTGTCTTTTCCTCAACTTAAGTAATGTATGATAAGAATCACCAATTAATTCAAAAGTATCCAATACTTCGAAACCCGTATCAACAACCATTTCTTTCATTTCTTCAGAATGATACATTTTACTATTACCATTAGCAATACAGGTAAAATACATAGAAGTGCCCACGAGACAAAAACGTGAAGCAGGAAACCTTTGATTATTCCAAAATGGTTCAAGAATATACACCCTTGCATTATTATCAATAGCTTCATATACTCTTTTGAGAATAGATAAAATTTCATGTGCACCAAAGCAATCTAAAAATTGACTCATCCATACAACACCCGCTCCTTCAGGAATATACTGCTGATCATCCAATAAATCTATTTCATGATATGAAACCCTATCGGCATATTGTTCATTGATAATATTATCTTTAGCTACATTCAACTGACCAGGCAAATCCAGAATTTTCACTTTTACATTTTTATCAAATTCACAACAAGCCTTGGCCCATTTACCAGTGTTGCCACCAACATCAAATAATTGACCAACATTTTCACTGAAAACAATATCCAATGCATAAGGGAAAGCATCATCAGAATAAAAGTGATCGAACTCAAACCACGATTTTTTTACTTTCTTCGGCAATTCTGAAAGCCCTTGATAAACAGTAGGCCAATTTCCGAAAACTTTCAATCCTTCGGGTTTACCATTTACAATAGAATCCTTAAGGCTAGCAAGACCTGAATAACAAACATCTTTTGTGAAATTTAAATTCACCTCTGTCATTCTATCTGAACGAATAAACTGCCCGACAGATGTTAGAAAAAGATATCCTTCTTCATTTTCTTCAAGTAGATTAGCAGCTATACCTGCCTCCAATAATATTTTTATACCATATATTGAAAGTCCTGTTTCATCAACAATTTCCTTTAACAGCACTCCCCTTCTGTTTTTAGATATGCAATCTAAAATCCCTAATTCTTTAAGCGCAATTGTGGCGTGAAAATAAAAGGGCGCAAAAGCAATTTTTTGAGCTTCATATTTTGCTTCTATAGCAGACATTTGCTTTGACATGCTATTATTAATTTAGAATATTATATTATTATGAAATTTATAAGTAAAGTTACTCATTATATAAGATTTGTAGTTTTAGGCTTAGTTATTTCTCAAAGAAGCAATAGCAAATTATATAATTAAGAACACTTCACAAATATAACAACATATATAAATTATTGTTTTCTAACTTCAATTTATATTTACTGTTTAATTATTATTGAATTTATATAGAAAATTGCAAGCATCTTATAAAAAGCATCAATCAATAGCGTAAAAAACTATTTTTGTATGCTTATTTCCTTGTTTTGAATCCATTGATCAATAATATTTATATTCCCTATAAAATCACCCACAACTAAAATTTTTGACTTAAGTATCACCTGAGATTTATTCCATTTTTCTTTACTAACCTGCTTTTTACCAGAATAACTTGAATGGACAAAATATAAACCAGCTTCTGATTTCCATAAAAATCCAACATGAGTATCTAAACCCAAAACGTATATCCCTGTTTTCTTGTTGTCCATGTAGTTCTTTAATAATGATAATTTTTTGAAAGTTCTTATACTGTTAGTCTCACATAATGATCGAATAATTACTGATGCAGCCTGTTGTGCAAGTTTTACACGTGGCAACCGAAAACAACAATGCTCAAGCGTAGTAGTTACGAAATAGCCACAGGCGATCATTCCTTTTCCAGGTTGTGCAGTCGTACCATTAAAATCCCACTCCGTACCATACCAATATTTAAAAATACTATCTGTAAGTATACTATAAATATATTCTTGAGCATTCTCCCGTAAACTTGATCGTTGAGCTGGTTGATCAATCCACCGTTTTTGAAACCCTAATTGTTCCTGCTGAATTCTATTAATGGTAGCATTGTATCCATTTAATTGCTTCTTAGTATCAAAATTTAGATATGCTGGATATTCACGAATTAAAAGACAAACTGATATACTTATAAATGTTAGCCAAGCGGTTAATTTACCTACTTTAACTTGTCGTTTTTTTGCTTTCGAAATTTTCTTCTTTGTTACCCTTTTCTTTTTTGTTGTCTTGTTTTTCGGACTTTTCTTTTTTTTCAATTTTTTGTTCTTCATTATGTGGAATTATAAGGGGGACAATAGTTCCTAATTCTTCAAGTTTCACAATCCTTTCTTTACTTTGCCATTTTCCAAGATGCGCTCTCATTTTTGTTGAAACACTATTCATTGCTTCAATTTCCCGTTCATTCATCAAAAGGGCAGTTTTCGGATCATTCTCAAAAGCAGTAACTGGTACAGCGGTATATGTCCAATCAAACCCCTCTCTTAATTTCCTATTATATCTTCCAAAAATATAACGCCATACAAGTATATAATTGTGGTTCCCAATAACAGTTTGATTTGTTTTACTATTTTTAATTAATTCTAACTCAAAGATCAACCCTATATCCGTATTAGGCCTATATTGATTGGAAATAAAATTACCCAATGAGTAAGCTACTATTTTTTCATCAAACCCAGTACTATCCTCACGCCAAAATGTATCTGTTTTTATTGGCTCAATAACATGAGGATGTGCCCCAATAACAACATCTACCCCATTTTCCCAAAGTAGTTTTGTAGTCCGAACCTGACTAGTATGTTCATTCAGCCAATATTCATTACCCCAATGTATAATTGCAATTATTAAATCAGGTTTTGCTTTTTTGGCAGTTGCTATATCTAACAACATCTGTTTTTTTTCTATAAGGTTTACTATCGCAGGGCTAGGCGTAGGAATACCATTAGTACCATAAGTATAATTGAGAAATGCTAACTTAAAAGTAGTGCCATCAACTTCTTTCTCTACTATTAAAGGATATAAACTATCCCTTTCGTTTTGATCCTTGAAAGTGCCTGTATGGATAATTCCAAGTGTATCAAGTACATCAATAGTGTGTTCGATGCCATATAAAAAACCATCATTTGAATGGTTATTACAGGTTGTCAAAATATCAAATCCAGCATTTTTCAAATACCTAGCAAAAACATCCGGTGTTTTGAAAAAAGGATATCCTGTATATTTACCCTTATTACTAAGGGTTAATTCCAAATTTCCTATCATTAAATCAGCCTGCTTAAAAATAGGCTTGACATACCTAAAACACGGTTCGTAATTGAAATCTTTCATATCCCTGCTCCTCAAATTTTCGCGATTTCCTGCTGCAGATCTGATCTGATTCGCATGACCCATTATATCTCCTACAAATGATAATTTTATCCTATGAATAGAATCAACAACAAGCATAGTGTCTACTAATGGAATAGTATTCTCTGTATCAGAATTAATATTATTGTTGCATGAACAAATAAGACAAAATAAAAGGAAAAAATAAATATTATTTGTCATAGTTTGAAAACCCTATTTTTATTATACGATAATAACTCTCCAATATAAACAAAAGAATCTATATTTATCTATTGAACTTTTTTTTTTGTAATTTGGCCAAATCAAATAAACAGCATTTACAAACTGTACATAATTGAAACTAATAACAATGAAAAAAATACTTGTCGCTAATCGTGGTGAAATTGCAATTCGTGTCATGCGTACCTGCCGTGAGATGGGTATTAAAACTGTTGCTGTTTTTTCAGAAGCAGATCGAAATGCACCTCATGTACGCTATGCTGACGAAGCAGTATGCCTTGGACCACCACCATCAAATCAATCCTATTTATTAGGTGAAAAAATTATTGAATATGCACTCAAACTGAATGTTGATGGTATACATCCGGGATATGGATTTTTAAGTGAAAATGCAGAATTTGCTCAGAAAGTTACTGAGGCAGGTATTACTTTCATTGGACCAAGACCATTGGCAATTCGTATGATGGGCAGTAAATTAGCTGCAAAAGAAGCAGCAAAAGCCAACAATATCCCTTTGGTCCCAGGAACAGAGGAGTCAATTGAGGATACTGCAATTGCACAAAAAATTGCTGCGGAAATTGGTTACCCCATTCTAATTAAGGCTTCTGCAGGTGGTGGTGGTAAAGGAATGCGCGTTGTTGAATCACCGGAAGAACTGAAAGAACAAATGGAAAGAGCAGTTTCTGAAGCTCAATCATCCTTTGGAGATGGTTCAGTTTTTATTGAAAAATATGTTACCTCACCCCGACATATTGAAATTCAGGTTTTAGCAGACACACATGGAAATGTCATTCACTTATTCGAACGTGAGTGTTCTATCCAAAGGAGACACCAAAAAGTAATTGAGGAAGCACCTTCAATAGTCTTAACCCCTGAATTAAGAAAAAAAATGGGTGCATGTGCAGTTAAGGTTGCTAAACTTTGTGAATATGTGGGTGCTGGAACTGTGGAATTCCTTTTAGAAAATAATAGTGATTTTTATTTCTTAGAAATGAATACCAGACTTCAGGTTGAACATCCTGTAACTGAATTGATATCTGGCGTTGATCTTGTCAAACAACAAATTTTAATTGCAAAAGGAGAAACATTAAAGATCCAACAGGAAGAATTAGAAATTCAAGGACATGCAATAGAACTAAGAGTATATGCAGAAGATCCAAATAATAATTTCCTGCCTAGTATTGGGACTTTAATTACTTATCAAACTCCTAAAGGCAATGGTGTACGTGTAGATGATGGTTTTGAAGAAGGTATGGATATCCCTATTTATTATGATCCAATGATTTCAAAACTTATTAGCTACGGAAGTGATCGTACTGAAGCCATTAATCGTATGCTTAGGGCAATTGATGAATATAAAATTGATGGTTGTGAAACTACACTTCCTTTTGGGACTTTTGTAATGCAACATGAAGCGTTTTTATCAGGACATTTTGATACTAATTTTGTAAAAACACATTTTACAAATAAAAATCTAAACCAAGAAAATCAAAAGGAAGCAGAAATTGCTTCTAAATTGGCAGTATATTTAATGGAAAACATATCTAAAACACAATTAGACACAGTTCCAAACACCTCTGTCCAAAATTCTAAATGGAAATCTAGACAAAGGTCCTAGTATAATTTCTCAAGCACATAATCTACTATCCTAGCGTAAATAATTCTCTATAATATCTTAATTGTGATTAAACACAATTATGCTAAAAATACCGAAAGAAAATAACGCATTCTTAGTAAATAATCAAAATTCGACTTAATAGGTTTATAGTAAGTGTACTCACTAATAAAAAAATTCTGCCAGAATAATCTGACAGAATTTGGTTGTAGGGTTAAATAATAATAAAAAAAAGGATTAATGGATTATTATTTTAAAAAGCTATTTATAGGTATTCATTATACTTTTTTAAGCAGCTTTTAAAGACATTCTTTTGCGAATTCTACTCAATGTTTCAGGAGTCATCCCCAAATAAGAGGCAATCATATATTGTGGCACCCTTTGAAGTATCTCAGGTTCATCAATCAGAAATTTTTCATAACGCATCATTCCATCACTCAACAAAAGCAAATTCACACGTTGTGCGTTCATTTTTGATATACAAATTGCAAGTTGTTGGTTAAAGTCTGATTTTGCAGAACAGATAGTTTTAAAGTTGAAATAACTCAAAACCAAAAGTTCTGTTCCTTCAATTGCTTCAAGATATGAATCTGAAGGGATTTGTGTCAAAAAGCTATCAAAATTAGATGCTATATGACCATCAAAGTAGAAATTTTGAATAAATTCTTTACCATCAGAAATATAATATTGCTTTATAGCACCAGATTTGACAAAATAAATATTCTTACAAGTATCTCCTTCCATTAATAAAGTTTCCTGTTTTTTAACTTTTTTAACAAATAGAAAGGGTTTTAGTGCTTCCTGCATTCTTGTGGCAAATTCTATTGGTGTAGTTTGTGAAACGTTTGTTCTGATATTTCTCATGATAATTATAATATAATTGTTATATAAAAATGGTTAAGGGTAGATTTGTTTATTTAATAATTTTTTAATTATATACTTATTGCAATAATTCAGTAACTTTTTCTTCTTGCTCATTCTCCATATCCAAAGAAATTGCGAATGTTTCTTCCTTTGTATCATTGATTATTAATTTCATTTCCTCAGATTTATTAATTACTTTCATTATGGTAATCATCTTAAGGGCTTGCATTAATTTTTCATCACAATTATTTATATTAATATTCCCCATCATTGGAATATCTACAATCAGATCATTATTAGTATTTGATGATATTGTTTGGCCGTTTGAAGTAAGAGATAAAAAAGATAGAACTGTGAAGATTAATGATTTCATGATCCTAAGTTTAATTTGTTGTTGATTTTTGTAATAAAATATGTTTAGACAACCAAAACAGTTGGAAAACTGTGCCAGAAGTACTCATTACTTGTATTTCAGTCTTTTATACATTTAAATATAAATAAACTATGCTTTATTGGGGGGTTGTTTTTTCAAAATGAAAAAGGATTCCCATTATTTTGTGTTTTTTTCAAAATGAAAACAAAAAACAAATCGTTCCAATTTGAAAAAATAATCAGTATAGGACAACTCGTGTTTGTTTAGGTTTTTTTAGAAACAAAAAAGCCCATCAGAAAATTTTCTGATGGGCTTTTTTTAAAGTTTTAAATATTTTTTCTTGAATATTGATTTTACATAAAATACATTGGTGGGAAACGATCTGGTTGTGCTTCATGCATTAATGCATAAACTTTTTCAAAAATATCCTCGACAGTTGGCTTTGTAAAATAATCTCCATCAGACCCAAAGGGAGGTCGAACGTCAGCAGCACATATACTTACAGGCTCTGCATCCAATGCGAAATAGCCTTTTTGTTCAACAAGGATTTTATTCATCATATAGGCACTCGCACCACCTTGAAAATCTTCATCTACCAAAACTAAACGATTCGTTTTTTTCAATGACTGAAGTATAATATGGTTAACATCAAAAGGCATAAGAGACTGGACATCTATTAATTCCACTAATATACCTTCTTCTTTTAATTGTCGAACAGCATTAATGGCAATTCGTACACACGATCCATAAGTTACCAAAGTAATATCTGTACCTTCTTTTAGTACCTCAGGAATTCCTACAGGCACAGTAAAGTTATGTATGTTATCAGGTAATTTCTCTTTAAGCCTATAACCATTTAGGCATTCTACTATAAGCGCCGGATCATCTGATTTTAATAATGTATTATAAAAACCTGCTGCCTGGGTCATATTCCTTGGGACAAGTAAACACATACCTTTAAGACTATTTAAAAGCATACCCATAGGAGAACCTGAATGCCAGATCCCTTCTAAGCGGTGACCACGAGTACGAATAATTGCAGGAGCTTTCTGAATCCCATTGGTACGATACCTTAATGTTGCCAGATCATCAGAAAGAGCCGAAAGGCTATATATAAGGTAATCCAGATACTGGATTTCAGCAATTGGACGCAATCCTCTCATAGACATTCCTATAGCCTGACCCATTATTGTCCACTCCCTAATACCAGTATCAAAAACCCGTTCAGAGCCATATTTTTTTTGCATACCAGCAAATCCCTGATTTACATCACCTATATACCCTACATCTTCACCAAAAGCATACACATAGGGGTTTTTACCTAAGTGGTGGTCAAAACAAGCATTTAGTATCTCATAACCATTTTTGGTAGGAGAGCTTTTAGAATATTCAGCGGGAATTTCAGCAATATTAACAGCCGCATTAGCAGTTTCACTATACAAGTTAGATGTATATACATAATTATAATGTTGGATTAATTCTTTTGCCCATGAAGAGAGTGTGTCTATTGCTTCTCCGCTATCTTTCTTAACAACCCTTAAAACCTGACGAATTATTTTGACAACATCCTTATGTGTGGGATCCAGCATTTTCGCTAGCTTATTTGACAAACCAGCAACTTTCGTTGGTTCGCTTGAAATTTTTTCTATTTGATCAAAAATACCTATTGCCTTAGCAATATTTACTTTTATTGGAGCATTAAAATCAGCCCAGGCCCTTTTAATTGCCGCTCTTACCTCTTTTTTAGCATTTGCTTCAATTAAATCCAATTCTTTTTTAGTAGCCATTCCTTCAGCAACCATCCAAAGTCGCATTTGTAAAATTCCATCCTTTTCTTTTTCGAACTTTAGCCTGGCTTCATCTTTATATCGCTCATGAGATCCAGAAGTAGAATGACCTTGAGGCTGCGTTAACTCTTCTACATGAAATAAACAAGGCATATGAGTTGTGCGAGTTTTAGCTATTCCTTTCTCGAAAAGTTCACGCATAGCCGGATAGTCCCAACCATTGACTTTGTAAATATCAAGTCCATTTTCATCTTTATTATTCGGTTGAAAACCAGACAACACTTCCGAGATACTTCCTTTTGTCGTTTGAAATTCTTTGGGTACTGAAATACCATAACCATCATCCCAGACAAAAACTGACAAAGGCACTTGCATAACTCCTGCTGCATTAATAGTTTCCCAAAAAACACCCTCTGAGGTTGAAGCATCTCCTATACAACAAAAAGAAACCTCATTCCCATTAGCTGAAAAATTAGACCCTTCTGATAATTCAGATGAACTTCGATATTTTTTAGAAGCAAGTGCAATACCTAAAGCTCTAGCCATTTGCCCACCGGTTGGTGATATATCAGAAGTAACATTTTTTAGTTCTTTATGATTTAGCCAAGCTCCTTTTTCATCAACAAATTTTGTGGCAAAATGTGCATTCATTTGACGACCAGTAGAAAAAGGATCGTGTTTCTGATCTGCATGAGCATATAATTGTGCAAATAGATTTTCAACTGTTGCCAAACCTGTAGCCAACATAAATGTTTGTCCTCTATAATAGCCTGTACGAAAATCTCCCTTTTTGAAAACCCTTGCCATAGCAAGTTGAGCAATCTCTTTCCCCGCACCAAATATACCAAACTTTGCTTTACCTGTCAGAACTTCCTTACGACCCATAAAACTAGCTTCACGACTGATACATGCTATTTTATAATCCTCAAGAACTTCTTTTTGGAATTTTTTTGAATACATTGGTGGTGTTTTTTCTATTTTCACTTGATCCATACTTAATTTCATTCTTTAATTGGTTGAAACTTCACACAATATATATACAATTATAGATTTGTATATAACAAACACTTGGTCTTTCAGCCTTACATTCTACACATAAATACAGACCAATACGCCTGCAAAAATATAACAAAAAGTTGGAGCAAAAGAAATGAAACTGAAAATAAATCAAAAAAATTGAATAAACTTATTTATTTGGCACAAGAGTTGGTTATAGTTATTATAGAAATCATAATGCAACCCTCAGTTTAGTTAAAATCATATTAATTAACTATGAAGTTGAGTCAGAATTTTGTATCTTTGCTTGGCCTCAGAAGCAAATGAAAATTTGTTTAGCTCATATTGATTATTACATCTATCAAACAAACAATATTGAAATGAAAAATTTACTAGGCATTTTTACTATTTGTATGTTATCAGTTTCTTTAACTTTTGCTCAAGATATCAAATTTGATGTTTATAATGGAGAAAAGTCTGACTCAAAAGACCTTAAAACCTCTGACGAACAACAAGGAGCAAAATTAATCCAAACAGGAACTTCAACAGAATGGAACTATGGTAAAATTGAAAAATCCTCAACAGGAGTCCGTTTTTTCAAATTCTCAAATACTGGAACTGCTCCCTTAGTAATATCTAATGCTAAAGGCAGTTGTGGCTGTACTGTACCATCATACCCTAAAGAACCCATTATGCCTGGGGCTGTAGGTTATATCAAAGTAAAATACGATACTAAACGCGTTGGGGCATTCACCAAGTATGTTACTTTAACTACTAATGCTACATCAAATACCTCTACACGATTAAAAATAACAGGAACGGTAGAAGCAGAGGTGCCACCAACTCCTCTTAAAGAAAAAAACATGTTTGATTAAAACCGGTTTAATTATCCTAATATTTTTATTCCTAATAAACTAATATTAATAATTAGATAAATTACCGATTAAACATTATATTTGTATATATCATAAAACAAGTGAAAACTAGTGAGCTGATAGTATAATTATTAAAAAAATAAACATAAATTTTTATCAATATAAAATCTAAAATAAGATGAGATCGAATTTTCACAAAAGTATATATTGTATGATAGCTGTATTTTTCATTACAGTTTCATTTATAAATGCACAAGAAATTCAATTTGTAAATTATAAATCTGGTGATTTTAGCAAAGCTGAAACTGCACAAGAAAAAGAAGGTGCTAACATGGACCAACCTGGCACAAATGCTACAGAATGGAACTACGGTTCTATAAAGAATGGCTCTACCGGTTACCGTTATTTCAAATTCACAAATACAGGAAATGGTCCTTTAGTCATTTCAGCTGCAAAAGGGAGTTGTGGATGTACTGTACCTACCTGGCCGAAAGACCCAGTTATGCCTGGCCAAAGTAATTTTATTAAAGTTAAATACGACACTAAACGTACTGGCGCTTTTACAAAATATGTTACACTTACAACTAATGCTCAAACAAATACGACTACTCGTCTTAAGATATTAGGCACTGTTAGTGCACCTCCAACTGCACCCAAATCAGAACCAGCTAACAAGCCTGTTACAGAATAACATTATTAATATTTATATAAAAAAACCCGCTTCCTAGCTGAAGCGGGTTTTTTTTAATCTTTATAATTAGTTTTGTCACTCCAGCTTAACATTATTATCCGATAAAACTAATAAATGTCAGGTTTACTCTTATTTAAGACTTATGAAGACTGCAAAAGAAATAAACTTAGCAAAATCAATGTTCTTAGATGCGTTTAATGAATTTAATGCAGATAAACTTAAAGGAGTATTTATACCCATTTCATTAATAGAAATCAACAAACAAAATAGATTAAACTTAAATGGAAGTATCTGTTTTGGTATTCTTTTCCTGTATTTATTTTATAATGCTATTTATCTAGATTCTATTTTTTATTGGCATATCGATTTCCCAGTCATAATGGGGTTAATCACCATTTCTATTTTCTTATTAATATATATTCGGCTAACTTATAAGTACTTGCATATAAAAAAAATACTGAATTTATTAGTCGAAAACCCCAAAAAAAACCCATATGGAGTAATAATAACAGATGACTATTATTTTGAAAGATCAATTGATTTTAATCATATTATACCGCGAGATAACATAGTAAAAATCCATTACGAAGAAAGTAGAAAAAATAATAATTTATATATTGAACTTTTATTAAATATTGAAGGAGAAATTCAGATCGTTGGAATCAATTACAATAAAAGAGAATTTGATTTTAGGCATTGGATAAAAAGCCATCTGAATAATAGTAGGTTATCAACGCAATAATTATTCTTAAAGCATTATTGTATTATTGTATCTTTCTGTTCATCTTTATTTAGATATGGATTTGAATTTTTGAAAAGGCTTGATTCATTATCTTTATTGAATTGGCTTGGATCTATTTTGCCAGTATAAATACCATAGAATGCCAGCCCACCTACCAGCAAAAGACCAATCAAAGAAATAATTGAAAATCTCCACCCCCATATATTGCCCATATATTCGTCTTTAAAGTCACCAAAAAGCAACTTTCTTGCTTTCTCTTTTCTTTCTTTTTTACTGAGCTCTATAAACGGTCGTTTATCATCATCTTTTCCCATAATCTAACTTTTATACAAAAAAATGCGTATAATTAATGTACCAAACCCGATTGGTTCTGTATTGTTAATAAATTTTATTGATATTCAGAAACATGATAAAAGTTATAATGTTTCCTTTTTAATTTATGCCCTTGTAAAATTAAATAATAGTTTGATGATTTTTTGCCTTTGGAGTAAAAAATTATATTTGAATTATAAATAAGAAAATATGAAAAATACAATTAAAATTATTTTCATTTCTCTATTGTGTTCTGCATTAACTTTAGGTGTATACAAAAACTATATTGAAGAACCCCTATCGCCTGTTCGTGATGTTATAATAAAAGAGCCTTCTTATTCGAAGCAGGTTAATAAGCCAAACTATTACCAACCTAACATAACTAATGTAACTTCTTTCAAAGATGCTGCAGATCTGGTTCGACCTACAGTAGTACATATTCATAGCAGCAATGGGGACCGTTACGAAAGGCTTTTTGGGGGTGAATCTTCAGGCTCAGGAGTAATTGTTTCAAAAGATGGCTATATTGTTACTAATAATCATGTAATTAGCGGATCAAGAGAGGTAACCGTAACCCTTAACAATAGACGCACCTATGAAGCTAGAATTATTGGCACTGATAAAACTACTGATCTGGCTGTTATAAAAATCAAAAAAAAGGATATTAAAGATATTGTTTTACCTACTCTAAAATTTGGGAATTCTGATGAAGTTTATGTAGGCGAATGGGTCTTAGCTGTTGGCAACCCTTTTAATCTTACTTCTACTGTTACAGCTGGAATAGTTAGTGCAAAAGGTAGAAACATTGACATTTTAGATGGCCAGTATGATATAGAATCTTTTATACAAACTGATGCTGTAGTTAATCCTGGCAATAGTGGGGGCGCACTGGTCAATACAGATGGTGACCTTATAGGGATCAATACAGCTATTATCACCCGATCAGGACGCTATGAAGGATATTCTTTTGCTGTTCCATCCAATTTAGCTCAAAAAGTGATGAAAGATTTGATTGAATTTGGTGAAGTACAACGTGGTTTTTTAGGAGTTACGATCATAAATATTTCAGATCAAATTGCCAATCAAAACAATCTTGAATCTATGGATGGTGTATACATCCAGGACATTGGCGAGGGAAGTGCTGCAGAAGAAGCGGGTCTTAAAACTGGTGATATCATTATAAAGGTCAATGGTTTTGCTGTTAAAAGTTCACCTGAACTTCAGGAACAGGTTGGTCTTTTTAGACCTGGAGAAAAGATATCTATTATTTTTTTAAGAAAAGGTTCTATTAAATCAACAGAAGTTATTCTTAAAAATAGTACAAATACTACAAGTCTAGATACTAAGCTTAAAAATAAAAAACTATCCTCCCCTGCTACAATCCTTACTGATTTAGGAATTGAAGCAGAAACCTTGGATAATAAAAACCTTGAAAATATTGAAGGTGTAATTATTTTAAAAATAGAAAAGAATAGTATTATTGAAAACACAAATATGGAAAGAGAATTCATTATTACTATGGTAAATAATGAGAAGATCAAAAGTCTGGACGATTTCACTAATGCAATTGCCAATGCAGAAAATGAAGTAATACTTGACGGTTTTTACGAGAAATATCCTGGCGAATACACTTATGTTTTCGATAAAGATTAATGGTAGATAATTTAATAGTTTGTATCCCTTTCAAAATCAAACACTATGTGGAAGGTTATAGGTATACCTTTGTTAATATATTTGGCATATATAATATGCTTATACCAGCCACCAAATGAAAAAGAAAGACCAATTGCTCAACTGATGCAAGAAATGCCAGTTAGCGCTGTAAACCTATATATAAACAGCCATTCGAAATTTGCTACCCATGAGATGCACAGAAGTAAAATTCCTGCAAGTATTACTTTAGCTCAGGCAATTCTTGAGTCACAATATGGTTCTAGTGAACTGGCTATATATGCCAATAATCACTTTGGCATTAAAGCAAGTTCTTCAATTGGAAATAATAATCAGTATTGTCTACATTCAAATGAGTGGGATACCGAATCAGGAAAAATGGAGATTATGCTATCCTGTTTCATGAAATACAAAAATGTAGCTACATGTTATGCTTCACACTCAGATTTTCTTACTAGCCGAACTATATATTCTGAACTTTTTAAATTTCTTCCAAATGATTTTAAAAAATGGGCAAAAGGATTACAAAAAGCCGGATATGCTACTGATCCTGGCTATGCAGAAAAGCTAATTTCTCTTATTGAACAATATCACTTGTATCGTTTTGATCAATTTTAAACACACCTTATAAAATCATATCAAATTCCTAAAATACTATTTTGTTGATTGAATATTACTTATAAAAAATAAAACTGCGCAGCTGTTTTTATAAAAAGTGTGGTTCTTTCTTGTTCTAATCATTATTTTTATATTTGCACTATAATTAAAAAATAAAAAATGGAAACTAATAAAGTTGTAAGATCTAGTGATATAACCTTAAGAATAGGTCTGGATGAAAAAAATATTCCAACAAAAATTGAATGGAAGGCCGAAGATTCACCTGACACTCCAAAATACAAAGAAGTAAAAGCAATGTTATTGTCTGTATTTGATAAAGAATTCATGGATACTTATAAAATAGACCTATGGACAAATGAATTACAGATTAATGAAATGGATAAATTTATGTATCAAACCTTAAGAGGATTGGCAGACACCTACTTCAAAGCCACAAACAATGAAGAGTTGGCGAATGACATGCGTAAATTTGTGCAATATTTTGGTGAAAAAACTGAAGTTATTGTGCCGGAATAGTACATTTCAAATCTATTACTTAAATAATGTAAGTAAATTGAAATTGTAAATATTTTTCCTCGCCAAACAAATAAAGTCACAAGTTCAACTTTGAACTTGTGACTTTATAATACTAAAATTTCTGCTCTGAAATTAGATCTTAACCTTTATTCCCAAACGATTTTAGCTGATTTTTCGTAGCCTTCAATGTCTACAAAATATACATTGGTACCTGACAAGTTCGCATTCTCAATACTCCAGAATTGTTTTCCTTCTTCGAGTGTTGATGAGAATATTGTTTGTCCAAG
>JAKVCV010000020.1 GCA_022448945.1 Saprospiraceae bacterium | reverse complement strand
GGTTCAGGATTTTGTTCAGGTTCAGGAGTTGGTTCAGGTTCTGGAGTTGGTTCAGGTTCAGGAGTTGGTTCAGGTTCGGGTGTTGGTTCAGGTTCAGCATTTTCTTTTTCTTCGTTACGTTTTTCCTGATCATTAGCATATTCTTTGTCTGCTTCTGCCTGTTGTTCGATTTTTTCTTTGCTTATTACAATATCAGCTGTGTCAGGTTGTGTATTTTTTTCTTCTTTTTTAGTAAGGTTGTGAACATTATGTTCTTTTGGTTTACGTGGGTGAGAGTAAGTGATAGGGACTTTTAAACCTCCGTATAGGTTAATTCCCCTAACACTGGGGCCGGCAATAATATTCCATATATTAGTTGAACCGACAAATAGGGGCCCTAATCTAACGTATAAGCCTGCTGTAATATTAGTAAAACCATCAATTGTAACAGGTACACCAATATCGATCTGATGCATTTCGAATCGAGGTGTCAGTGTAAATGTATTAAGAGCATGCATTTTTAATGGAGAATCTTCTTGATCTGCTGCAAACCGAGCAGATAAATTAACATAAAATCCTCGCCAAATATTATAGTCTAATTGTAGCCCGATTGTTGTTGGCAACCTAAGTGTATAGGGATCACGATTGGTGGTCATATTAAAAGTATCATTCATTAGTTCTCCAAAAGTAGGAACCCCTTGTAATGCACTTGCAAAAGTATCCAAATCCCACTCCCCAGTGGTGAGCCCTTCAAATTCACCTGCATATACACCTCTGTCAAACGTTAATCCCCCGATGTCTGCAACAGAAAACCCAACTTTGAGTTTGTATTTGTTTTTGTTATGTAATTCTTTTCCTTCTTTGTATGGATGTCTATATTCTGCATGTTTAGGTCTCCATTCATATACAAACCCAAAATCAGCTGAAAAACTAGCACGGTTGATAAAATTATTGAAGTTGCTGAACGTTTCTTCCAATAGTTTATCTTGAATATTATTACTGTAACCAAAGCGAATATCAGAAAGTCGTACTCTGAGTGTATCGTTATTTTTGAAATTAACAATTAAATCATCAGCATAGAAATAGGCACTGTACATTGCTATCAATGCTTTTAAATGAACTCCACCCTTTAAAAAATGTTCTCCAGTATTAATAATTTGAGTGCCATATCCTATTCCTATTTCTGCCCAGGCAGCTGTTGAAATATTTAGTTTTTGGTTGTCTAAATTTACATTCCAGTTATTTTGGTCTTCGAGTTCGGACAAAATAAAGTCAGCTGTATTTGGCTCCAGGTTGTCTATATGCGTATATTCTCTTATTCCTGTTGTGATTGCAAACCCATGTTTTCCGATTGAAAACATTACAGATGGTCCTTGGAGATTTAAAGATTGATATATTCTAGTTTGGGTAAGGTTCGATATAGGTTTTTCAAAGAAATGATCGTTTCTAAAACCTTGGAAATCTCCCCAATAGGTAGAGTCTGCTATTGGGTTGTCTTTTGTTGATAGTAATTCGGTAGAGAAAGCAATATAATTATTATTTAGGTTGAAATCTCCACTTAAAAAATTCAAATCAAAAATATACCTGTTATCTCCTAGATTTGCTGGATTTTCATAAATTCCGGTAATACCACTAAAGTTGCTGGAATTGAATCCTTGGTATTGCTGAGATAGTAAAGGATTTGTAAAGAAAAGGCAAAAGGGGAGTAATAGCAAAAGAAATGTTTTACTGTGCATAAGTATATTGTTTGATTAACAATTTATTGGTTAACCTATTGTATTGATTATGAATGTACAAAAAGGCAGGGATTTAAGTTTTTGGTTTAAAAAGGTATAAAGAATAATAGTTAAGTAGTAAATCCCCTCTTACTAAATATACAAAAAAAAATCAGAAATCAAAGTAATTTAACATATATCTGAGACCTATTTTCTATTTGATTTATTTATATGTTGCATGGGGATTGGTTTTAATATAAACTAAGCTAAATAATATGATAAAACTAACAAGAATCATTCACGAATAAAAAACCTATTGTTTGGTAGCAAAAAAAACTAAAGGATATTTTTAATTACTAAATAAAAGCATATCTTTGCCCTTGAAAACAGGAAATTGTTTGTTGTTTCTTATAAAAATTAACAAAATTAAGACTTTGAAAAGCACACTTTTTTTACTTGCATTTTTGTTTTTTGGTTGTACATTTACAGCCTTTGCTACAGAGCCAACTGAAGGAGCAGATGAAGAGAACCCGGTTGACGTAATGATTCATCATATTTGTGATGCCAATGAATTTCATATCGTAGGAGACTTTTCAATTCCATTGCCATGTATCGCTTGGTCAGAAGATGGTTTAATGTTTACACTTTCTAGTAGTTTTGAACATGGACACATGGCTGTAGATGGTTATGTTCTTGATCATGGTGTACTGAAAAAAATAATCGGTGATGATTTTCCTAAAGGAACAGTAGCTGTTTCTTTTGTGCATGCCGCTGATGATCACCATTCAAATGAACATATACATAGCGATTCTTCGCATGAATCTTCGAAAAATGAAGAACATGTAACCTTGGTTAAATACGGTGATACAACATATGAGTTAGAACCAAGTAAAGCATTACAATCAATGTCAGCTTCTTGGTATGACTTTTCAATTACAAAGAATATATTCTCGATGTTATTGGTTTTTCTTATGCTACTTTTCGTGTTTTCTAAGATATCAAAGGCTTATACTAAGCGCGAAAATCAAGCACCTAAAGGACTTCAATCATTGATGGAGCCACTAATTCTATTTATGAGAGATGATGTTGTTAAACCAGCAATTGGAGAGAAATGGAAGAAGTTTTTCCCCTTTATAATGTGTTTATTCTTTTTTATTCTCTTTTGTAATTTACTAGGTTTAATACCTTTCTTTCCTGGTTCAGCAAATATTACAGGTAACATAGGTGTTACTTTTGTTTTAGCAATGTTTGTATTTGTTTTGGTAACAATAAATGGAAAGAAAGATTATTGGCAACATATTTTTTGGATGCCGGGAGTTCCTGTTGCAATTAAACCTGTTATGACTATTATAGAAGTTATGGGGATGTTCATCAAACCGGCTACTTTATTTATTCGACTTTTTGCAAATATTACTGCCGGGCATATTGTTATTTTGAGCTTGGTTAGTTTGATTTTCTTTTTTAATATGTCGTTTGGTACTGCAGGAGCAGGTGTTGCTATAGGCTTTGCTTTACCTTTTACATTTGCATTAAACTTGATGGAATTGTTTATTGCTTTTCTTCAAGCTTTTGTTTTTGCATTGTTGGCAGCTATTTATATTGGTACTGCCCTTGAGGAACATCATCATGAAGAAGCACATTAGAAAAATATAAAAGTGAAACAGACTTTAGTATTTAATCCTAAAGTTTATAATATTAATTTTTTTTAAACTATTTAAATTTCATTAATCATGGGAGCAGGATTAGCAGCTATTGGAGCTGGTTTAGCCGCAGTTGGAGCAGGAATTGGTATTGGACAAATTGGTGGTAGTGCATTGGAAGCTATCGCTCGTCAACCTTCTGCTTTGAACGATATTCGTACTAATATGCTTATTGCTGCAGCACTTGTTGAGGGTGTCGCACTTTTTGGAGTTGTATTAGCACTTCTTGTAGTTCTTGCATAAAGTAAGCATCAAGAAAACGATTATTTGTAGTATAAGTTGGTAGCGATTGGCTATCAACTTATACAAATTTAAATTAATTTTTAGCAGATTAAATAAATTAGTATTTCTGATTTATTCATTATGTATAAAAATATTTTAGGTAGTTTACGTTAAGGATAACAATTAATAAAATACAAATTTAAACATAAATATTATGTTCTTTTTAGTAGAATTTTCTGTATTAAATCCCAGCTTTGGACTTATTTTTTGGACTAGTTTGATTTTTATTTTAGTCTGGGTTTTTCTTAGTAGATTTTTTAAAAACATTGCAGAAGCTTTAGAAAACCGTGAAAATTTTATAGATGGTTCTTTGACTAAAGCAAAAAAAGCCGAAGCAGCCTTAGCTGGTTTAGAAAGTGAAAAAGAAGCTATGCTAAAAGAAGCTGAACAAAAAGGGCTTGAAATAATCAGAGAAGCTGAAGCGATCAAGAAAACAAAAATTGCACAAGGAGAAGCTCGAGGAAAAGAAAGAGAAAAAAACATCCTTGAAGCAGCAGAACTAGACAAGGCAAATCGAATGAAAGAAATGGAACTGAATATACAAAATCAGATTGGTCAGTCTTCATTGGAAATTGCAAAAAAACTTCTGCAAAGAGAACTGGAAGGAAATCATGAAGATTTTGTAAAAGCACAGATTGCAGAATTACAGGATCAGGAATTGGTAGCATAATAATAGAAATGCTTGTCAATAATATTCATAAGCATTATTCAAAACAACAACTATGTCAATTTTAAGAGTAGTTTCAAGATATGCGAGGTCCCTTTTTGAATTATCAAAATCAGACGGGAAATTAGATAGTGTTCATGACGATGTGATGAATGCTTGGGATGTTGTCAAGCATGAAGAATTTAATTCTTTTTTGAAAAGCCCCGTCATTTCAATTAGTAAAAAGAAAGAAGTTATAGCTGCTATTTTTGCCGAATATGACGCTGGTTTACTACAGACTTTTAATGTTATGGCAAATCATAAACGTGAAGCTTTTATTGGTGATTTTTGCCGGTCTTTTCACCTTATGTACAACAAAGAAAACCATGTATCGGTTGTAAGGCTTGTATCTGCAGTAGAATTAAGTGATAATACAATAAATGAACTTTTGAGCACATTTAAATCGAAAGGTTTACTTGAGGAAAAAGTAGAACTAGTTAAAGAAATCAAACCTTCTATTATCGGTGGATTCATTCTTGAATTTGATGGACAGGTTTATAATGCCAGTTTAGGACATAAATTGGAACAAATGAGTAAGAAATTTAGTGAAAATCTTTATATCAAAAATATTTAATAATGGCTAAGGTAAAACCAGATGAGATATCTGCTATCTTGAAAGAACAAATAAGCGGATTTGACACACAGTCTAAATTAGAAGAACAAGGAACAGTTTTAGAAGTGGGTGATGGAATCGCCCGTGTATATGGTCTGACAAATGTAATGTCAGGAGAGTTGGTAGAATTTGACAACGGAACTCAGGCTATAGCACTTAACCTTGAAGAAGATAACGTTGGTTTGGTACTAATGGGGGCTTCTGAAACGATTAAAGAAGGTGATAACGTAAAACGTACAGGTGAGGTTGCATCTATTCAGGTAGGAGAGGGAATTCTCGGCCGTGTAGTAAATACGTTGGGCATGCCAGTTGATGGCAAAGGTGAGATTTCAGGTGAAACATATTCCATGCCTCTTGAGCGGAAAGCCCCAGGTGTTATTTATCGTCAACCAGTAAGTGAACCTTTACAGACAGGTATCAAAGCGATTGATTCTATGATTCCAATTGGTAGAGGTCAGCGTGAGTTGATTATTGGAGATCGCCAAACAGGTAAAACTGCTATTGCAATCGATACCATTTTGAATCAAAAAGAATTTTATGATAATGGTGAAGCAGTATATTGTGTTTATGTAGCAATTGGCCAAAAAGCTTCAACTGTAGCTCAAATTGCTCAGACGCTTGAGAAAAAGGGTGCAATGGCATATACAACAATCGTAGTAGCTTCGGCTTCTGACCCTGCTCCGCTTCAATTTTATGCTCCTTTTTCTGGTGCTGCAATTGGAGAATATTTCCGTGATACAGGCCGTCCTGCATTAATTATTTACGATGATTTGTCTAAACAGGCAGTCGCATATAGAGAGGTTTCTTTACTTCTTCGTCGTCCTCCAGGACGTGAGGCATATCCTGGAGATGTATTTTATTTGCACTCTCGTTTGTTGGAGCGTGCTGCTAAAGTGAATGCAAATGACGATATTGCAAATGACATGAATGATCTTCCTCCTTCTCTTAAGGAAGCGGGTTTAATTAAAGGTGGTGGCTCTTTGACAGCTTTACCTATTATAGAAACTCAGGCTGGAGATGTATCTGCTTATATTCCTACTAATGTAATTTCGATTACTGATGGGCAGATTTTCCTTGAGTCTAATTTATTTAACTCAGGTATTCGTCCTGCTATTAATGTTGGTATTTCAGTTTCTCGTGTTGGAGGTTCTGCACAAATTAAACCAATGAAAAAAGTGGCAGGAACATTAAAACTTGATCAGGCACAATATCGTGAACTTGAAGCATTTTCTAAATTTGGTTCTGATCTTGATGCTGCAACTAAGGCTGTCCTTGATAAGGGTGCAAGAAATGTTGAGGTGCTTAAACAGGCTCAGTATTCTCCAGTAACAGTAGAGAAACAAGTAGCCATAATTTATTTAGGTACTAAAGGATTATTACAAAATGTGCCTGTAGAAAAAGTAAATGAATTTGAAATTGCTTTCTTAGCTAAAATGGATGAACGCCATCCTGATGTTTTAACAAGTTTCCGTAATGGAAAATATGATAAAGCAGACTTGGAAAAGGTTGAAGACCTTGCTAAGGAATTGTCTGATAGATTTATAGATTAATTTTCTTTTAATATTATAACCAAACTACAATAGAAAAATGGCGAACTTAAAAGAAGTAAGAGAACGTATTTCTTCGGTTATATCTACACAACAAATAACCAAGGCCATGAAAATGGTTGCTGCAGCTAAATTACGTAGAGCACAACAGGCGATTTTAGATATGCGTCCTTATTCCAATAAGCTAAGTGCTATGTTGGCAAATATTCTTTCTGGGTTGCAGGGAGGTGCAGAGACCTCGTTCGGTGTTGAACGCCCTGTTAAAAATGCATTGGTTGTTGTCATTACTTCCAATAGAGGTTTGTGTGGTGGTTTTAATAGTAACGTCAGTAAATTATCTTTGAGTCTCTCTGAAGGTAAATATAATGAACAATACAAATCAGGTAATCTAACATATCTTTTTATTGGTAAAAAGGGATATGGTTACCTTAAGAATCGAGTAAAAAATGCAAATTTTATTACAGATTATATTGAATTAGTGGGTAAAGATTTTTCATTTGAACATTCTTCTGGAGTTTCTGGAAAATTGATGAAGGAATTTGAAGATGGCAAATATGATTCAATCGATATTGTCTACGGTCAATTTAAAAATCCTGCAGTTCAAAATTTTACAGTAGAGCCTTTTTTGCCTGTAGCTAAAATGGAAGTTGATGAAGATACTGATAGCAGCGAAGTAGCAGATTTTATATTTGAGCCTAATCAGGAAGAATTATTGGAATATTTGGTGCCTACAATTCTTAAAACGCAGTTTCATAAGACTATTCTTGATTCTAATGCATCTGAGCAAGGAGCAAGAATGACAGCAATGGATAAAGCCACAGAAAATGCAGATGAGATATTGAAAGAATTAAAAATTAATTATAATAAAGCACGCCAGGAAGCAATTACTGCAGAGATTTCAGAAATTGTGGGTGGTGTCGCTGCTTTAGAAGGTGCATAGTATTAAGTGATTATATATTTAAAAGGGCTTGTAATTTTAAAATTACAAGCCCTTTTTAGTTACAAAAAAAATAATTTATAGATAGGTTTAAGTTATTTAAAACTTATAGAGTTGATTCCCGTACATAAAAAAGATTAAACAGAAGTAAAATTTGTAACTTCAATTTTCTGAGGAAATATATCTAATAACTCAACATTATTATTTAAATAATTCAATCTAAGCAAGGCAATGAAAAGATATTTTTGTGGTAATGTGTTAATCTGTCTTTTGTGGTGTCTTACCGCTTGCAATGAACAACCTAAACCAGTTCGTAGTGAAATCCAATTAGTAAAACCTGTTAATATATATCCAGATATCTCCAATCAAGATACTATTTTTATCGATACTATTGTTCAATTAGAAGTAGAAGAAGAAGATACATTACCTTCTTTAGACAGTCTTATTAATCTCCTTAAACAGTTAAATGAGACTTTTAAAAGTATGGGCGACACGAATCAATCTTTTATAGAAGAGACAGATTTAACATTATTTCTTGGCACTAAAGTGGATTTTGCAGAACTCGCAATTTTAAGGGATACCAATGATTTTGTTCAAATTTATGCTGATTATTTCGATGGTGAACCAATTGGAGGAAAGCGATTTTTTGTTCATAAGGATGAATTAATTGGAGTTGAAGTGATTATACTGGTTGAAAAGGTTTCTGAAAATGGTCCTGTTATTGTAGAGGAAAATGCGTATATATTTCTTTATAATAAGGGACAATTATGTCAGGCTTTTGATAATTCGAAAAACAAAATTATAGATGTAGATTCTATAAGCTGGGCAGGTGAGCATATGGCACAATGGAACGTTATAAGTCAGCATCTTAACTTAGCATCTTCTTTGTAACATAATCTAAATAAACTATACCCATTAACTTTCATCTTTATAAATAATGAGAATGAATTTTTATTATTTTATATTTGCTTCTCTGAGACTTTTCATTAATTTGGACTTAGAATCAAACTAATTTTTAAGAGCAAAGAAATTATAGTTTTTGTACCCTTCTTTTTTTGTGTAATAAAAGCTAATTTCTGTCATAAATTATTAACTATGAGTCGTGTATTTGAAGGAAAAACTGTTTTTATTACTGGATCTAGTCGTGGGATAGGTAAAGCAATTGGTCTAAAACTAGCTTCTGAGGGTGCTAATATTGTTGTAGCTGCCAAAACTGCAGAACCTCATCCGAAATTGCCAGGGACAGTATATACAGCAGCTGAAGAAATGATAGCTGCAGGGGGAAATGCTCTGCCAGTTATAGTTGATATACGAAGTGAGGAATTAGTACAACAAGCAGTAGACAAGGCAGTAGCTGAATTTGGTGGAATTGATATTCTAATCAATAATGCCAGTGCTATTAATTTGTCGTCTACTGAACATGTTAGTATGAAGCGTTATGATTTGATGCACTCGGTTAATACCAGAGGCACTTTTCTTTGTACTAAGCTCTGCTTACCTTATCTTAAAAAAGCTAACAATCCACACGTATTAAATTTATCCCCTCCATTAAATATGGAAGCAAAATGGTTTGCAAATCACGTAGCATATACAATGGCAAAATTTGGAATGAGTATGTGTGTTTTGGGCCATGCAGAAGAATTTAAGGATTTTGGGATAGCCGTAAATGCACTTTGGCCAAGAACTACTATAGATACTGCAGCTGTTCGCAATCTATTAGGTGGCGATGCTTTATCAAGGCAGTCTCGCACCCCAGATATTATTGCTGATGCAGCATATTATATTCTTTGCAAAGACAGCACGTCTTCTACGGGTAATTTCTTTGTTGATGATGAGGTTTTGGCAGCAGAGGGAATTACGAATCTTGATAAGTATGCTGTTGATCTAACTAAAGATCTGATGCCTGATTTCTTTGTTTAATTATTTGAATATAATGGGAATATTAGACCATCAAGACAAAAATGTCATCCGGACAACAAAACTTATTTATTTAGAATACCTGATTTTTGGTATCTATTTTATCTTATTCAATCTATTAGTTCTTTTGGTGTTTTTTTCATCAGAGCACAATATTTTGGCCTTAATGGTTTATTTCTTTTACACCATTCTTATACCATTTGTGGTGGTTGGAGGATGGCGCCGAAAATTAATACGATATCAAGATGGCGAAATTAATGGGAAAGAGTTATTGTCAAATTTTTGGTCGAGCAGACTAATCTTGGTGGCATTTGTCTTATTTATTGGAATTAGTTTTTTGAAAGGCATGAAATATAACGATTTGGCGCCCATATCAATAACTCTAGCATTAACTCTTCTTTTTACAGGCTTATATATACTCCTACACTTAGTCTATGCTGTTATCACGGGTTTATTGATCAAAAAGATAAATGAAAGCCAGAAAACAGAATAAAAATATTTTTTAGTATTGCACCAAAGTAAAAATAATCTACATCTATTATAGCACTTCCCCTGTATTCTATTGTTCTTTAATATTTTGTATAAACATAGTTTTTTCTTCTGTATTTTAGCAGAAGTTATCTTTGATATTCTTGTTGAATTATCCGACTAGCAAAAAAAACTTGGATATTCGCATCTTAAAATTTTGTTTTGTCCTATATATTTACAATTTTTGTGCTTTATGTAGAAATCCTCTTAATGGTTTTTATATAAAAAACACTAGGAGAGGTGCCAGAGCGGTTTATCGGGCACGCTTGGAAAGCGTGTGTGCCTTTGCGGGTACCGCGGGTTCGAATCCCGCTCTCTCCGCCATAGACTGATCATAATTTTGTAGAAATTATTAGTTTTCGGCACATAAAAAATTATCAGACTAAAATAAGTTCTGATTGGTTAAAAGATACTTTTTTGAAAATAATTTTTGTTTATAACTTTCGCAAACCATCCATATTACTATGAAAAAGGTTTTAGTTTTATTTTTTGCACTATTTTTGAGTGTATGTACCTACAATAACACTGTTATTGCTCAAGATTCTGATGATCCTGACACGATTGTTAACACTGAAGAAGTGCCACAGGAAGATCCTGTAGTAGAAGAGACTCCTCCGGTTCCTACTGAACCAATTATAGAACGTTCTGCACATCAGAAAATTAAGAAGAATTTTATAGATGGTGGATGGCAATTTATGGCTATCGTTCTCGTTTGTCTTATTCTTGGGTTAGCTATCGCTATTGAGCGTATTATTACACTTAGTTTAGCTACTGTTAATACTAAAAAACTTGTTTCAGATCTTGAAGGTGCTATAGCCAATGGGAATATTGATGAAGCAAAGAATATTTGCAAAGCCACTCCTGGTCCTACTGCTGAAGTTTTGGGTGAAGGTCTAAAACGTGTAGATGATGGAATTGATGCTGTTGAAAAAGCGATAGTATCTAATGGAAGTGTACAAATGGGCTTATTAGAGAAAGGACTTGTTTGGTTAGCACTGTTTATTGCATTGGCACCTATGTTAGGATTTATGGGAACAGTATTAGGTATGATTGATGCTTTTGATTCTATTCAAAAAGCAGGTGATATTCAACCTTCAATGGTTGCTGGTGGTATTAAAGTGGCTCTACTGACTACAGTTTTTGGTTTGATTACGGCTATTATTCTTCAGATTTTCTATAATTATATTACTTCAAAAGTAGATAGTTTAGTTAATTCTATGGAAGATGCTACTATTGGCCTTGTTGATATTCTTATCGATAACAAGCAAATGCCTACAACAAGTACAGATGCTACTGAATAATTTTTGATTAAAGAATAAATCTAGAGAATATCATGACTGGAGCATATCAGTTTCTCAAAAAATACGGTGTTGCTATTGGGTTTGGATTAGGAACAATCTTATGTCTATTAATGTATGTAATTATTCTTTCCGGGTATCCAGAGTTTAACCCTACCGAAAAAGAATTGTATGAACTTTCAATTTTTGATTTTGGCTTGTTCACAACTTATTTTTTAGTGTGCTTAGCTATAATTTTGGTAGTTGCATTTTCTGGAATGTATGTTGCTAGAAACCCAAAAGAATCCGTAAAGGGTCTTATAGCATTTGGAGTTCTATTAGTTCTTTTCTTTATTTCTTATTCAATGGGTGATGGCTCTCTTACAACTGAATTGGTAAATAGTGACCCTACACTTTTAGCATTGGATGTGAAGTTTGAAGAAGGTGTAACACAATCTTCTGGTTTGCGTTTTGCTGATGGGATGATTAAATTTGGTTATATCATGATGCTATTAGCATCACTTGCCATGCTTTTGGCAGCAGGACGTGATTTTATAAAACAATCTTAAGCTTAGAATAATGGCTAAAAGAGATTTACCGGAAATCAATGCAGGTTCAATGGCTGATATTGCTTTTTTGCTGTTGATATTCTTTCTTGTGACCACCACTATACAGACAGACTCAGGGCTAAGTGTGTTATTACCACCCTATGTTGAAGAACCACCACCGCCTGTAGAGAAAAATAAACGTAATGTGTTTTCTGTTCAAATAAATGGTAATAATGAATTATTGGTTCGGGGAAAGCAATGCCCAGATGTCTTGTCAATAAAAGAGAAGGCAATTACCTTTATTACTAATAGGGGGAAAGATCCTAATTCATCAGAATCCCCTAAGAAAGCTATTATCTCAATACTGAATGATAATGGCACATCCTATGAGATGTACGTTACGGTATACAATCAATTGAAGGCTGCATACAATCAACTTTGGGAAGAGTCCTCAAAAGAGCAGTTTGGTCGTTCATATAAAGATTTAACAAAGAAAGAAAGACAGGCAATTCGTAAAGAAATACCTTTAGTGATATCAGAAGCAGAACCTTCGGATTTACTGAAAGGATAAATTATATAATAATCATATTAATGATCAACAATTATATTATTAAAATGGTCATTGGTTATTAACGGAGATATTTAAGTCTTATACTTTTAAGAGGAATAACTCCTTTTAAATTCGATTTGAATAAGACTTTTATTAAATTTAAAATATTTATTTTTACATAAAATTATGTCTAAATTTAAGAAAAAAGGTTCTAAAGGTGCACCTGGTATAACTACTGCTTCTTTACCGGATATTGTTTTTATGTTGTTGTTTTTCTTTATGGTAGTAACTAAAATGAGAGACAGTGAGATGAAGGTGAAGATTCAGGTTCCTGCAGCTACAGAATTACAGAAGCTAGAAAAGAAATCGTTAGTTAGTCATGTTTATATTGGTTCCCCAATACCTAAATATGCCGCTGTTTTAGGAACTGCACCACGTATTCAACTAAATGATCAATTTGCAACTCCCTCTCAAATACCCTTTTTTATAGCGAATGAAATTGAGAAGTTATCTAATCCAAAACTACGCAAAGCTATGACTTGTGCTATGCGTGTAGATAAAGAAGTAAAAATGGGAATTGTTACTGAAGTAAAAACAGAATTAAGAAAAGTGAATTTTCGTAAGGTAAGTTATTTGGCATCTGATGCTGGAGAACTTGAATAGTTGACTTTTACTTATTTTTATAATAAAATAATTATAGCCTTTTCTTTCAAAGAAAAGGCTATTGTGTTTTTAAGGTTAATTTTATTACTTTAGTTATTATAATAAAAGAGCCTTTTATATGAAAAAAATTTTTCCTTTGTATGCCAAAGAAAAAAAATAAATCTTCAAAGAAAAAATCACCTAAAAAGGAAAGGAAAAAACGATCTTCCGAATCAACTGTCATTAAGGTTAAGCAGGAGCTGTTACCATCTAAATCAATTGTATCAGATTACTTTGAGCAGACCTTAAGGGCCAATTCATTGTATTTGCTTCTCGGATTATTATGTGTTATGACCCTAATTGTCTTTGGCACCTTTTGGTTTACCGATAATATATTTCTATTTAAAGATATAGGGAGTGATAGTATTAATATTTTTTATCCTAATTACTATTGGAATGCCGAAACCTGGGAGCAAGAGGGTGTTTTTCCCTCCTGGTCTTTTGCTACTGGTTTGGGGCAGGATATTATGTTGGGTAGTAAAGGAGATCCATTTATTTGGTTGTTATATCTGACGGGGAAAGATTCTATAATTGAGGGTTTAGCATACATTGAAGCCCTCAAAGTGGTGCTTTCAGGGATATGCTTTTATGCATATCTTCGTACTATGCGAATTGCATATCTAGCATCTGTATGTGGAGGATTGATTTATGCTTTTAGCGGATTTATGATATTAGGTAGTGGTTGGTTTGTTTTTACAATAGAAGGCTTATATTTTGCAATGATGCTTTTGGCATTTGAAAGGTTCTTGCTCTTAGGTAAATGGGCAATGTTTCCGTTTGTATTAATGTTGGTTTCAATGTCTCAGCCTCTTGATGTTTATATAATGGGTGTTCTTATTGGAACTTATGGAACAGTTAGAATTCTGTTAATGAACAATTTTAACTGGAAAAATCTGGGAATAAAATATTTGCAATTGATTGGTTTAGGTTTTTTGGCATTAGCTATGGGTGCAATATTGTTCCTTCCTTCTATAGATTTAATGCTCAATAGTCCTAGGGTTCTAGGGGAGTCTAATTTTTTTGCAACACTCCAGTCTAAGGCTGTATTTGATTGGGTAGATCCTAATTTATGGGCTACAACAAAAGCCAGACTTTTTTCAACAAATTTGTTGGTTGATAATTCTTACATTTTCAAAGGTGCAATGAACTATTTGGAGGCTCCTGCTATATACTGTGGTCTGGGGACGTTAATCTTGGCTCCTCAAGCATTTATTTTTTTTACAAAAAAAGAACGCATACTTTATGGAAGCTTGTTTGGTTTATATCTTTTACCTTTGGTTTTGCCATATTTTAGATATACGTTTTGGTTATTTGCTGGTGATTATTTTAGGTTTTACTCTTTGTTTGTAATCTTTATCATAATATTTCTGTGCATTAAATCAATTCATTTTATCTTTAAAGAGGATAGATTTAGTTGGCTAGGATTAGGATTAGGATCTTTAGGCGCTTTCTATTTACTCTTTTCTGTGGTTAATACAGAAATAGTAGTTGTTAATGAATCTACAAGAAGTTTTCTGTATTTACTTTTGTTTTTCAATGTCATTGTAATCGCAGGATGGTCTATTAAAGTATTTCGACCTGTATGTAGTATATTGTTTTTAGTTTTGTTATGTCTAGATTTGATATCTGTTGCCAAACCTACTTTAAATGACAGATCAATTGCTACTGCACGTGAATTCACTACAGATAAAGTCGGCTATAATGATTACACAGTAGACGCAATTAAATATATTAAATCTATTGATAATTCTTTTCATAGAGTAGAAAAATTCCAGTATCATTCAGGTTTGGCAATCCACAACAGTATCAATGATGCTAAAGTACAAGGATATAAGGGGTCAAAGTCTTACCATTCTTTTAATCAGCTTAATTATATAAGATTTTTGGGCGCTTTGGATGTTATTGACCAAACGAATGAAAATCATACGCGTTGGGCACCGGGTGTTGGATCTCGTCAATTATTGAGTATGTTGGTTAGTAATAAATATGTTTTGACTAAAACAGGATCGCAGAAACCAATGGGTGTAGGATATAAGTTTCTTAAAACATTTGGCGATGTATCAATATTTCAGAATCAAAATTTTCTCCCTTTTGGGTTTACCTATGATAAGATGATTCTTAGAAGTGATTTTGATAAAATAGAAAAAAATAGAATTTCTAAGGATATCACATTATTAAAGTCAGTAGTAATAGAAAATGATAACGAAGAAATAATTTCAAAACTCGAAAAATTTGACACTTTAAATATTAATCCTTCTAAATATACGGAGCTAACCTTGTCAGAGGATGTTAAAAATAGAAAACAAGAAGCATTTCAACTCAGTAGTTTTTCAAATTCTAAGTTTTCAGGAAGTATAACACTTAGTAAGGATAAGATGTTATTTTTTTCTATGCCCTTGGATAAAGGATGGACAGCTATTGTAGACAATAAGAAAACAAAAATTCATAGAGTTAATGTTGGTTTTTCTGGGTTAATGCTTACCAGCGGAACACATACAATTGAGTTAAAATATGAAACACCTTATTTCCTGTTAGGTAAATGGATTAGTATTTTTTCTTTTCTGTTTTATGGATTGTGTTTTTGGTGGGCTAAGAAGAAATCAGAGCTGAATGTTGGATCTGAATAAAAATGCCGTAGGCTACTTTATTCGAAAAACGCTAGAATTGTTTTTACTATATGTTGCAGGTTCTCTTCAGAAAGTTCATAAAACAGTGGTAACCGAAGTAAATTATTAGAAAAATAATCGCTATTGGTTAAGGGTTCTCCTTCGTATTTGTCATTGTAATATGGACTTTTGTGTAAGGAAAGGTAATGAAAAACAGCATGGACTTTATGATTTCTTAGGTGTTTGATCAGCGCGTCCCTTTCTGACAAAGAACTGCAGATTACGTAGAAGATATGTCCATTGTTTGTTGCATATTCAGGTATGTATGGCAACTTTATTTTTCCTGCAATTTCCAGTGGTTTAAGATTTTGAAAATAGTAATCCCAGATTTTTTTTCTCCTGGTTTGTATGTCATTAAGATTTTCAAGTTGTGCATAAAGAAAGGCAGATACAATTTCAGATGGAAGGAAAGAAGAACCCAAATCTACCCAACCATATTTATCCACTTCCCCCCTGAAAAATGCAGTCCGGTTTGTTCCTTTTTCCCAGATTATTTCAGCACGATTTGCAAATTGTCTGTCATTCACAACTAGCATTCCACCTTCTCCTGAAATAATATTTTTTGTTTCGTGGAAAGAAAAAGTTGCCAAGTGTCCTATGCTTCCAAGTGGTTGTTTTTTATAATAGGAGTCAACGGCTTGTGCAGCATCTTCAACTACATATAAATTATGCTTTTTAGCAACTTCCATTATTACATCCATATCGCAGGCTATACCAGCATAATGGACGACTACAATAACTTTAGTTTTGGGAGTTATTAATTTTTCTATTTCTTTAGGATTGATATTGGGATTGTCTGGATAACTATCGGCAAATTTTATTACGGCTCCACGTAGGACAAAAGCATTCGCTGTAGAAACAAATGTATAGGAAGGAATTATTATCTCATCACCTTCTTTAATATTCAATAATATAGAACACATTTCCAAAGCATCAGTGCAAGACGTTGTTAATAGAGTTTTATGGAAATTGTAATTTTCCTCAAAAAAACGCTGACATTTTTTTGTATAAAGTCCATTCCCAGATATTTTCCCGGAATAAACAGCTTGGTACAGATAGTCTGCTTCTTTGCCAGTCAGGTATGGTTTATTGAAAGGTATCATTTAGTTTAAATTATAGCCAACAATGGTAAATATGGTTGATCTTTTTAATATAAAAGTCATTTTTTTCATAAAAACGGCATGCATTAAAATTATTGCTCTGTGTGGTCACAGTAAGATCTTTAATGCCTTTTTGTTTAAAATAATGCTTACTGGCATTAATTAATTTATGCCCAATATATTGACCTTGATACTGTTTATTTACAGCAATAAGTCCAATATTCCCACTATTTTTTTTTATGGATAGCGTGACCATCCCCAAAATTTTATTCTTTGATTGGT
The DNA here is from genome assembly GCA_022448945.1 of Saprospiraceae bacterium. Taxonomy (GTDB): domain Bacteria; phylum Bacteroidota; class Bacteroidia; order Chitinophagales; family Saprospiraceae; genus Aureispira. The sequence goes on along the minus strand of JAKVCV010000020.1, from coordinate 69,027 downwards.
ATACTAGAACCTCATCAGCATAGGTTTTATTGATAGAATTTTCTATCCATTTTTTAAAAAGATTCTTACATTCTTCATCAGGAAAATCAGGGTCTACTTTGAATCTGGAATATTCCCCACTAGATAGTGCAAGTTCGTACATATCATTATTAATAGTGTTCGCTTTATAGCTTGAGATATGTTTGTCTTGTGTATGATTCAAAACTATTTCAGTTTGATAGTATACTTTTTTGTCAACTAATCTTATATTATTTTCAAATTTAGGGATAGATATAAAAGAATCTCTTTCCGGTAAAATTAAGTATACTAATTTAATGTTTTTATCTCTGGCTTTAACTAATAAATTGCTGAGTAAACCTGAAGTATAATCAGTCTTTTTATTGATCAGTATTTGTCCTATAGGAAAACCAAAGAAATTACTATCCCAATCTAAAAACTGCAGATTAATCATCAAAATTCTCTTTAATATGAACGATATAATTTGGACGATCTTTTACTTTTTCAAAGATCTTACCTATATATATGCCCAACATTCCTAATATAGATATGATGATTCCAGCAAGAAACCAAATAGAAATAATAATACTGGTATAACCATCTATTATAATATGTCCATTTAAGAATTTAATAAGATAATAAATACCTATCAAAAATGCAGTTATAGAAGTATACATTCCAAATCGCAAGACTAACCATAAGGGTTTATCAGAAAATGCAATGATGTTATTGAATGCTAGCTTCATTAAGGTACGCAGTGTGTATGAGGATTCACCTTCTGGTCTGCTTGAATGTTTTACTGACAGTTTTGTTTGTCTGAAACCAACCCAATTAGACATTGTTGGGAAAAATCGAATGTGGTCTTTCATTGATAATATTGCTTTGGTTACCTTTTGATGATATATGCCAAAGTTTCCTATAGAACTATCTTGAGGAGTATTTGTAAGGTAGCTAAAGAAAGAATAGAAAATTTTAGAAGACAGTCTTTTAAAGAAGCTATCATGCCTTGTAGAACGTTGAGCATATACTAGATCATACCCTTCTTGTGCTTTTGCATACAGGTTAGGAATTTCATTAGGTAAATCTTGTAAATCACAATCCATTACTACAACCCATTCACCTTTTGCATATTCCAATCCTGCAGTAATTGCATAGTGCTGGCCAAAATTTCGACTTAATTTGATTCCTTTTATTCTTTTGTCTTTTTGGCAATTTTCTAAGATCTTTTCCCAACTGTTATCAGGCCCACAATCTTCTACTAAAATAATTTCAAAATTCTCTGTAATAGTACTAACATACAACATAATTTCCTTTACCAAACTGTCAACGATTTGTTCAGCATGGTATACAGGTGAAACAATTGATATTAGAGGTTGAGTTGTCATTATAATATATTTAACTTGATTTTTAGCTTAGATTTGTTTGTCACCCAATGGATAAAAAAAGTATGTTTCGTGCGTTTAAATAATTAATTCCCTAAACTTATAAAAAAAATACTTATTTGCAGATTTTATTGTTTCTACAACAGATCATTTAAGTTACAAAATACTAAAAATACTTATCGCGTACTTAAAAAAGTTAATAAATTGTTTATATTTATAATTGTCTGTAGTCTTCTAACGGATATTTAAAATCAAAAACTCATATAAGGCCAGTCTCAAATACATTCTTTGAGGAAAAAATGTTCATATGAAACTTAATATTCAAGTGTTTAATTATTTCTTTTTTGCTTTATTTATTTTGTTGATATTTGATGCTTGCTCAAATCCTTTTGAAGATCAAACACTAAAAACTCAATATCCTGATACCACTGTAGCGATAAATTCTTTGGTTCCTCAAAAATGTGATGTAACGATTAAAAGTACGGATAGTACTTACCATATAAGTGCTTATTGGACAGATAAACTGACTGGAAGGATTATTTATAAAATGGATGACGAACCTTACAAAAACAGTAGATTACATGGAGTTCAGTATAAATATGATGAAGATGGTGATACTCTTTTAATTGCACATTTTGAGAATGGGGTGCGTATTGATTCTACTGTATACCGCTGGGAAAACGGCAATCCAAAACACAAATATTTTTATTCTCCTGCAAAAGATGGTAATATAATGTTTGAAATTCAATTTCATGAAAATGGACAACCCAAAACCGATTTGGTAGCCTATGAAAAAGGATTAATCAATGGTGCTGTTAACTATTATAGTGATAGTCCCAATAGGGAACTTACAGAAACTTTTTATTATCGTGAAGGTGAATTGATAGGCATTAAAATTTATAACAAAAACTATTCAGAATTGGATATAAGAACTGCTGCTATGATGGAAGCATACAAAGAAGATTCAACTCGAATTGCTAATGCTCTACTCGCAGATGCTAGCCCTGATGGTTTAGGTGTCGAAATTCCTGTTTTTTATATAGGTACAGAAAAAGATGGGATGTATGATATTGGTGATCCTGATGATTGGGATATCATGAAGGTAGACCCTGCTTATATGTTAAAATATTATAATAGATAGTCTTTGATTATTTCTATTCAATTCGTACTATATTCGTAATCTTACATGCTCTTTGTGCAGGAATCCATGCTGCACACGTACCGATTAATAAAACAGTTATAATCACCTGAATAAAATCAGTAAAACGCATCTCTACTGGGTATGCATCTATAATAAAATTCCCCGAACCTGTCAATTTAACTAATCCGAATTGTTGTTGTAAAAAGCATAGGCTTATAGCAAGAAGACATCCAAGAAACAACCCAAAAGCAGATAATAAAAATCCTTCTGCAATAAAAATCTGTCTTATGATATCATTTGTTGCTCCCATTGATTTTAAAGTAGAAATATCTTTCTTCTTATCTAATACCAACATCCATAATGCCCCTACCATATTAAAAGCTACTAATATAAGTGTAAAAGCAAAAATAAGAAATGCAACATATTTTTCAAGGTTTGTAATTTTATATAAAGCTTCGTCTTGTTGATAACGGTTTTGAACTATATAATCTTTGCCAAGAATTTTTTTAATCTTATCGATTGTTTTTATACTATTTATATTTGCATTGAGTTTAATTTCTAATGCACTTATTTCTCCTTTTGAGTATGAAGTGAGTTCCTGGACAAATTTTAAATTGGTTATTACATAATTATCATATTCAGGTTGTTGTATTTGATATATTGCTGCTGGATATATATTTCTTTTTTTGAATGGTTTTTTTGTTAGACCTATTGATAGATTTTTTTTTGTTCTTTTTGGCATATAGACAGTCAATTTTTGGTTGAAAGCTTGACCGACTAAAACGCCTAATGTGTGCTCAAGTGTAGCGCCAACAATTGCATAGTTTACTTTGTTGATAGAATCATAAGTGATGTATTTTCCCGATAGAAGACAAGTGTCAAGAGCAGTAACTTTTGAATAATTATCATCAACTCCTTTGATAAAACCAATGTTTTGTGCCCCATCATATTCAAGAAGTGCAATTTCTTCAACTGTTTTTGAGATTTCCTTTACACCTTCTAGATCTTTGATCTGAACAAGTTGCTTGTTGTCAGGAATAAAGACTTTACCTGAAGATGCTGTAATTTTTACATCGGGTTTGAAATTCCCAATTAATTCTCCTAATAAGCCTTCAAAACCATTAAATACAGACATTATAACAATAAGTGCCATGCTCCCAATACAAATACCAAATACTGAAATACCAGATATGATATTTATAGCGTTAGTAGATTTTTTGGAAAATAAGTATCTTCTTGCAAATTTAAGTGGCAGGTTCATTTTGATGTGCCAATTGACTTTTTGTTAATGGTTTATGTGTTATTTTATATGCGGATTGCTAATTTGTAACGCTAGATCTTTACTCTTCTTCTTCTTTATTTATATTTTTTTTTGATTCCATAGCTTCTTTCATAGAACGGGGATTAAAGTTCTCATTGGTTTGAAGTTGAGAGAAAATATTATCTATGTGATCCACCTCATCTAATGTGTCGTCTATGAAAAATTTTATTCTAGGAATTCGGCGTACTTGTTTACGAATACGTTTACCTAATAGCCCTCTAAGATAGGAAAGATTTTCCCAGAGTTCTTTAATGATTTCCTGTTTGTAATGGACATTATAAACACTAACATAAATATAGGCAATGCCCAAGTCTGAACTCATTCGAATATTAGTCACTGTTACCAAAGGATCCATGCCATATATAAAGGCCCCTTCCTGTTGCAAAATAGTGCTGAACTCGGCTTGTATTAATGAGCCAACCTGACGTTGTTTTTTTGTTTGTTCCAAAACGAAATAAATTATATTTAATTAAAGTATTTAGAAAGTGAAGTTATTAGAAAAAATAATATAGACCTTAAATATTTCTATAAGCTTTGTTCTTATAACTAATAGCTCTCAATATTAAGGTCAAAATTACCACTAAATTTTAAGAAAAGCTCTAATTTTTTTTGATTCCTTGAGACTTTATAAAATTTTATTTGAAGTCTATCTATTTTTAATTCACAATTAAGTACTTAATATACTAGCTATTATTTAGAGATTGGATCCTTGAAAATCCTTTTTTTTTATATATTTATAAAGTCATGATTTATAAATTATTTGAACATTAAAAGAATAACAAAAACATTAGAAATGAATCTAAAATTCATAGCTTTTTTATTACTACTGAACTTTTTTACAATTATTGTAGAATCTCAGGAAAATCCTGAAATCGTAGTTACTTCTGGCCACATTTCTAATGTTTATTGTATTAATTTTAGCCCCAATAACCGCTTTGTGATTACGTCGGGGCAAGATAAAACAGTTAGGGTCTGGGATCGTAGTTTGTGTCAGGAATTTAGAGTTTTATATGGCCATAGTGGAAGTGTATGGAAGGCTCTATATACGAGTGATAGTAAGTATATTATCAGTATTGATGATCAGGGGTTGATGATTACCTGGGACCATGCAACTGGTGCAATTTTAAAACGACATAAACTTGATGCTTTTACACGTACATTTACCTATGTTCCAAACACTCATAGAGTATTGATACTCAAGAATGGCGAATTAACTGAAATAGACATTATTACTGGCGAAATTACTGAAACATACGGACAGGTTACAGATCCTGAATTAAGACTCACTTCTGATGGTAAATATTTAATTACAAAGTCACCAGATAAAATTAATAGTTTGTCTATATATAATTATAAAACAAAGCAATCTGAAGGCAAGTTGATATCAAACCATGAGATGGCTCCGACTAGTATTTCCATAAGCCCAGATGGCAATAGAGTTGCATCGTTTTGTATTTCCAATCAAATTATTACTGTTTGGGATTTAGGAACTAAACAAATATTGTCCTCATTTAAATTTCCTACTCAAAATGTTTTGGAGATGATTTTTACCCCGAATAATCACGACTTGCTAGTAATCGAACGAACTGCTTCAATTGCTGTTTATGGAATTAAGCATGGAAAGTTTAAACGAAGAATGAATGGCCCTTCAACTGTTGATTATTCCGCAATGCAAAAAGGTGCATACAAAATTGGTACTGCCTGGGATTTTGCTATCAGTCCTGATAATAAAATGGTGGGAATTGCACAAATGCTTACAGAGAGTCCTGGAGTAGGTATTCCTCCAGAAATTCTTATGGGAGGGGTTTTATTTGATTACAAACATAATAAAGAGTTAGGTCGTTTAAAAGGATATTTTAAAATGGCAACCCATCTCTCTGTAGCTTCAAATTCTAAATATATACTAAGTTCTACTTTTAATAAATACAATGGGATACGTGTTTGGAATATGAAGGAGGGCGATTTGGAACAATATATACCTACTTCCGGAATAGCCGGTGCTAGTGCAGATGGTTCAGTATTTGGCGCATGGGTGTTGAGTAATAAAGAAAAACCTGTTTTAACTGTATATAATGCTAAAACCATTCAAACGCTCTTTGAGTCTAATGAAGTAGATGCACTTTCTGATATTGCATTTAATTATGATGGCACTATGATGATGACACAGGAGATAGAAATGGATTTAGCAAATTATTTAAACAATAAATATTTTTTTAGGATTTGGGATTTGAAAGAAAAAAAACAAGTAGGTAAACGCATAGAATTTTTATCAACAGAAATGCCTATTTTTAAAAGCGTAAAATTAAGTCCTGATGGGAAATATATTATTGCACAGATCAATAGTTCTGAAATAACTTGTTGGGAAGTAGCTTCTGGTAAACGTATTTATTCTAGAAAAAGTCAAATAAGCTATGAATTTCTATTAGATTTTATTCCTAATTCCACTAAGATATTAATAAGTAAAACACAAGTTTCTTATAATTTAGAAGAAAAAAGGTTGAATGCTGATATGGAGTGGTTTGAATGGAATTATACTACTGGCGAAGAAACTAATTCATATAATACAGGTAAAGAAGGCATATTGTTTTCCGGAGATTTCAGCGATGATGGAAAATATTTTGTCACTGGACAGGGGGGGTATTTTAACCAAGTTAATTTTAATGTAGTCGTTTGGGATTGGGAAACTAAAAAACCTATATGTGAAATGCCTGGACATCATGGTGAAATTAATTTGGTGTGGTATGGTTCTAAAGGTAAGAGAGTATATTCATCAGCAAAAGATGGATTTATAAAAATTTGGGAAGTTGAATCATGTGACCTTAAAGGGTCCATGATTGCTCAAAACGCAATGGATTATATTATTTTATCTCCTGATAATTATTACAAAGCATCTAAAGGTAATAATGAAGGTATAGGTTTTAGATTTAATAATAGTTTATATACTATCGATCAATTTGACATGCGTTTTAATCGACCAGATAAAGTTCTTACCAGTTTAGGAGTGTCCAAGTTTTCTGTAAAACTCTATACAAAAGCTTGGGAAAAACGTATTAGTAAAATGGGTTTCACACCTAAAGCATTAGAAGGGAAACTGGCTTTGCCAAACATACAAATTCCCAACAAGTTAACACTGCCTCTTACTACTGAAAATAAAAAACTTAAGATAAACATTAAAGCGTGGGATAATGGATATAAACTTGATAGGATTGCTACCTATGTTAATGATGTACCTTACCCAAAATTGATGGGAATTTCTCTTAAAAATGAAATTGCCAACAAAATAGAACGAGAATTAGATATTGATCTTAGTATTGGGAAAAACCTTATAAAGGTTTCTGTTTTTAATGAGCAGGGCTTGGAGAGTCTTAGAGAAAGTTTTCAAGTGAATTATGTGCCTAAGGTTAAAAGGAAACCAGATCTTTATATGTTTACTATTGGTGTTTCAGAATTTGAAGATAGTGAGCGAAACCTAAAATTTGCTAAAAAAGATGCAACTGATTTGTTGCATCAATTTGAAAAGTCGCAATATTTTGCAAATGTTTATTCTGAGAATTTGTTTAATGAATTTGCTACCAAAGAAAATGTTTTAAAAGTGTCTAAGTTTTTGAATAAAGCACAGATTGATGACCAGATTATTATATATATATCTTCACATGGGCTTTTAGATGATCAACTAGATTATTATTTGGCTATGAATGATGTAGATTTTAATGCTCCACATGCAAAAGGATTGCCTTATGATGCTCTTAACCATATGCTTGATGCAACTACATGCCGAAATAGATTAATTATGATAGATGCGTGTCATTCTGGAGAAGTAGATAAAAATGAAGAAGTAACTCGTTCAGATATAGTTTCAAATAATTCTGATGTAAAAATCAACCAAAAATCTGGAACATCATTTGTTCGTCCAAAAGCAGGGTTAAAAAATTCATTTACGTACATGAAAACCTTGTTTAATGATGTGTCCAAGGGCACAGGTGCTACTGTTATTTCTGCAGCGGGAGGATATGAGTTTGCACTTGAATCAGAGGATTGGAATAATGGAGTGTTTACATATGCAATTCTTGAAGGATTAACTTCAGGGGACGTTGACAGAAACAGGGATGGGTTCGTTTATGTTTCAGAATTAAAAGATTATGTAACTCAAAAAGTAGTAGATTTGACAGATGGTAAACAACATCCTACTACACGGACTGAAAATGCATTAAATGATTTTATTTTGTACAAAATAAAACATCCTGGGATGCCTGTTAGAAAAAGTGATTGATTTTTAAGTATTCGTTCATTTTTACTATCCACCTATACGTTTTGTCTGTGTATAACCTAGGTTTTTTAGAAGTTCAACGATTTTTTCAGTATGGTTTCCTTGTATGATTATTGCATTATTTTTAACAGTTCCTCCGACCCCACATTTACCCTTTAAATATCTTCCGAGTTCTTTTAGGTCTTCTGTTTTTCCTTTATAACCTGTTATCAAAGTCACCTCCTTACCTTTGCGCTGCTTTCGGTCGCGTTGTACTCTTAGCTTTTGTTGTTGTACAGGTAGTGTCTCTTCTATTGACTTATCATAATCATTCCATACTGTATCGGGGTCAGTAGAATAAAAATTGAGTTTTTTCTTTTTTTTGGCCATGGCGTATTAAAAATGATAAAGAAATGAGGTAGAATCTTTTTTAGAGATTATTAATTATAAATTGAAGTTCTTCAAAACAGAATAACAGTAGCTGTTGTATATTCCTTAATTATTCTTACATTTAATTGAACAAGATAAACAAAACCACTAAATTCATGTTTCAAAACACTAAAAATCTAAATAAAAAGTAATATGGATTCTTTGCCTGAAAAATATGAAGATGCTTTGTCTGATTTAAACAAAATAGTAAATCTGGTTGATGGTCAGGGAACTAGTCTTGATGATTTGCTTAGTCATGTTCAACATGCACAAAAACTAATAGAGCACTGCAAAAATAAATTGCGTGGTTTAGAAAATGACCTGACAAAGATTTTATAATTTATTTAACTAAGCTATTTGTTTCTAATTTGTATCTTTGGTTTTGTACTAAGAACAAATAATATTGTTGTTGTTCTATAACCATTACTATTATCCTTCTAAATAGCAATCATTTTTTAACCTATATTAATTGAAAATACTGTGTCTGAACACACTTTTGAACAATACCTTATTGAAACCGCAAATTGCCGGAGCCTTTTCCTGAATAAAAATAAAGATTATGGAACAGCTTGGCGTATTTTACGAACATCTTCTTTGACTGATCAGTTATTTATCAAAGCAAAACGTATTCGTAGTATCGAAGAAAATGGACTGATGAAAGTCGATGAAGGAGTAAAAAGTGAATATATTGGTTTGGTTAATTATTGCATAATGGCTTTGATACAATTGGAGCTTAACGATGATGCACCTTTGGAGTTGGAAGAACAAGTTGTTGCTTCTTTATACGATAAATATCATGATGAAACCTTTGAGTTGATGAAAGCTAAAAACCATGATTATGGTGAAGCGTGGAGAGATATGCGTAGAAGTTCTTTAACAGATCTGATTTTGATGAAAATTTTTCGTGCTAAACAGATAGAAGATAATATGGGAAAAACTTTAGTCTCTGAAGGTCTTGATGCGAATTATCAGGATATTATTAATTATGCTGTTTTTGCATTAATTAAGATTTCAGAGGAAGGAGAATAGTCGTTATCAATTTTAAAACTTTGTTTTTTAGATAAATTAATGATACAAACATGACAGTTTATACTTTGTTTCTTTATATCGGAATTGTTGCTTTAGCTATTTGGGCTATTTTTGGAGTTGGTCACTCCAAATTAAAACAACATTCTGTAACCCATCCTGTTAAATGGTATATACAATATTTTGTTGGTTCACTTTTAGTCTTTTCAGGTCTTGTTAAGGCAGTTGACCCATTGGGGACAGCTTATAAAATGCAAGATTATTTCACAGAGTTCCAAGCGCAGGGTTTGCCATTCATGGATACTATGCATGAAAATGCACTTGTTTTTTCTCTTGTTATGTTGGTTCTGGAAGTAGTACTTGGATTGTGTCTCATATTGGGTATAGGGCAACAAAGAACTACACGCCTTACTTTTCTTATGATTCTGTTTTTTACTTTTTTAACGGGTTTTAATTATTTAACCGGATATACATCAAAACCAAATGAGGTAGGTATTTTAGAGTTTGCTAAATGGGAAGCTTTTAGCGATTCTAATATTCGGATAACAGATTGTGGTTGTTTTGGAGACTTTTTAAAGTTAAAACCAATTGAAACTTTTTGTAAGGATATTTTATTATTAATTCTATCCTTTTATCTAATGCTAAAGACATCGAATTTAAAAGAGTTGGTGCCTCAAGCAAAAAAAATAGGGCCATTAAAGTTAAGAACTTTGATATGCCTTCTTTTTATTGGTCTGTCTTCATGGTTCTGTTTTCAGAATTATTATCTTGATAAACCTATGGTAGATTTCAGACCGTTTGCAGAAGGATTGGATTTGCGTAAGGCTAAAGAAGATTGCGCAGCGAACGTGCCAGTTACTGAAACTATATATACTTACAAAAACAATGAATCTTCTGAAGAAAAAATTATTAATTCAAACGAAATTGCCGATCATCCTTATTTGTGGGTAGATAAAGATGTTAATGGTAAGACTATATGGGAAATCCAAAGTGATAAAACTCAAAGTAAAATTATACATGAAGGTTGCAATTCACAAATTCAGTATTTTGAATTCCCTGAAATTCTAGAAGAAAGTGATTATAATTTTCTAGTACTTAGTGGTGATTTGACAAAAACAGATAAAGAAGCTTATAAAAAAATTAGTAGTCTCGTTTCTACCGCAGAAAAAGATGGAATTAAAACGCGGGCTTTTTATTATTATACTGGAAAACAAAATATTGATGCATTTAGGCATGAGGTCAATGGTGCTTATGAATTTATGACCGCTGATGATAAATTGATAAAAACAATAATACGTGCCAACCCTGGTTTATTATTACTTAAGGATGGTAAGGTTATAAAAAAGTGGCATCATAAACATATACCTGATTATCTGGTAGTGAAAGAACAGTTTATGTCAGAGTAGAAAAAGGCAATATAGATCTATTTATAACAAATTATTATTGTAAGCTCCAAGTAGATCAAACATCATAATTCACCTCTATTTCATCTGATGTAGGTATGGCAGAGCAGCTGAGGATAAAACCATTTTTTACTTCATCGTCACTTAATGCCAAACATCGCTCCATGTCAGCTTCCCCGCTAACAAGTTTACAGACACAAGTAGAACAAGCACCACTCATACATGAGTAGGGTGGGTCTTCGTCGATACGTAAAAGTCCATCAAGAATTGATTCATTAGGTAAAAGATTAAGCGCTATTGTTTTGCCGTTCATTGTAACAGTAGCTTTTGCACCCTTACTATTTGTATCTTTTATTTTTTCTTTTGAGTCACCTTCTGCAGGAAGAAACCATTCAACATGAATATTTTCATCATCGATACCCATTGTTTTAAGGCAATCTTCAGCTGTACGCATCATTCCTTCTGGGCCACACATAAAACATTCTATTGGTGTAGTTCCTCTGCGGTTTTCTAAAATAATTTCTTTAATTCTCTTGGCATCAATACGCCCTTTCATTCCTTTCCAGTCAATAATTTTTTTCGTAAACAAGCCAAATATGCCACCTTCTTTACGAATTTTGGGCTGGGTTAAAGTATGAATGATTTTAAATTGATTAGAATAGCGATTTTCTAATTGAGCAAGTTCATTCTTGAACATTATACTATCCTCACTTTTGTTTCCATAATATATACAAACCTGACTTTTGGGTTCTTCTTCTAAAATGGTTTTTAGGATTGATAACATAGGAGTGATACCCGAACCAGAACAAAAAAGAAAATAATCTTTTGTTTGATCAGGGTCAATTTCGGTTGTAAAATGACCTTGAGGTGGCATGATATCTATTTCCATACCCTCCTTTACATTATCATTAATATGATTTGAAACTAGCCCTTTATATACCCGTTTAACACCAATTTTTAAATCTTCATCTACACTTGGACTGGAACAAAGTGAATAAGCTCGGCGTTCACCTTTACCTTTAAAGTTGAATTTTAAAGTAAGGTATTGACCATGTTTATATATAAACTTATCTTTTAAGTTGTTTGGAACTTCAAATGTTAGCACAACTGCTTTATCAGTTTCTGCTTCGACTTTTTTTACTTTTAATGTATAAAAATTTGTATCAGCCATTATTTTTTTTGTGATTTAGGCTTGGAAATGAATCTATAATGAATCACAAAATTAAAAAAAAAATGTTATAAGACAGCTTATAATCAACTGCAATTATAAAAGATTTGGAAGATGATTTATGTTAATAGTAGTTATTGCATTTAAGAGATAAATATACCTTTGCTTTTCATTTGGAAATAGGTTTCAAATGCTTCTTTAATAGAAATACCATGTTCTTGTAAAAAACGAGGGTTTGAAACAGCCTGAATAAACATTTTATCAGTAAGGGCTAATATTTTAGGGTTAATATTTTTTAGAACACCATTTTCGATTCCTTGCTGATAGAATTTTTCAGCAACATTTAAAGCTCGGTCCTGAAAAGTATTCAGTTTAAGAAAAAGCTCTGGGTGTTTGATTTTTGTGTCGTGAAGAAATTGTCCTGATATTTCTGCTAACATAATTGATGCTTTTTTTATAATTTCAAAAAAGCGTTCTGAGAAATCTATATTATCATCTGTAAGTAAGTTTTCAAAAGAAATGATTTCCTGAATTTTGTATTGTATTACTGCATCAATAATTTCATCTTTTGATGCAAAATACTTGTAAAGAGTTGCTTTACTTATATTAAGTTTTTTGGCAATAATATCCATTGTGAACTTGCCTAAACCATATTGAAGATATAGCGTAGCAAGTTTTTTTACCCATGCATCCTTTACAAAAGGATCATCAACGCGTTCTTTGTCTAATGGTTTTCTTCCCATCTAATATAATATTTTTATGGTCAGAGCATCAAAAACTTATAATCTTTGAGCAGAATTTCTCTATGACTTACTTCAATCAAAAATACAAAAAATTAATATAAATTAGTTTCTATATCATAAATAATAAACCAAGAACTTAGGTTAAAAACTAGATTTGTTTAAGTCGTTTTTTTGATTTATAAAGTGGTATGATCAATCTGTTAGTTTTCATTATGACATCTATCGAAAAAGTATGCCTCATACTTTGTGCATAATGAATCAGGGAATTGGATCATATCTCCGGCTTCTATTCTGGCATTAAACGCTGATTCGATCTGGAGACTTATTTGATAAACATCAATACTTTCCCCATTAATAAAGTAAAGACTATCCATTCGGGAAACTAAACTGTCTATATCAATCAGGTAATCTGGATGTTTGTTATTAAGTTCTATATCATGGGGTGCTATTAAAATAAATCCAAGAAGACCAATAAGTGAAATAAAAAGGCCAATCACCCTATATTTGAAAATTAATCCTACAACCAAACCAATTGCAATTACAGCAAATAATCCAATGGTAATCAACTGTTTGTGTTGTACACTTAGAATTTGGGTTGTGTTTATGTCTGCATCATTCTGATTAAGGGCAAATCTATTTAGCAGTGGGATATGTTTGACCAATTCTTTGTCTTCAGTAATAAATGTTGTAGGTGCAGTTTTGTATCTTGTTATAACTAAAACACCAATAATTAATGGAATCAAAAACAACTTACCAATTTTTGTTTTTGACATTCTCAACCAGATAAAAGATATAGGTAAAATAATCCACAAAATACGAATAATAGAGTTTACGCTATATATTTCTTTTGCAAACGACACACTAACACTACCAAAAAAACACTTTAATAACCACCAATAAGAGCTTATTGTTAAACCTATCCAATCTGTAAGAAAACTAACATCAATAATAGCTACATTGTGTACTAGTGCCACAATATTTAGCATAATATAAAAAACAATTGGAGCGATAATAAAGGCTATGAGTGAGCCTACTAAACCCCGGGATATATAGATCGCTTTATTAACACCACGTTCTTCCATTCTATTTCTGAATCTTGAAAGTAAAAATAGAACAAAAAGAAAAACAACCAACCAAAAAATATAGCTTTGAGGGCTACGGAACACTTCAGTAATAAATACTTTCCATGACTTGGTTAATATAATTGAATTCATTTTTATTAATTATGCTCTTCTTGATTTTTACGCATTTGCTCAGCGGTAAGGCTAGAACCATCATGACTCCAGCCTGGTGGGTTAAATAAATATTTTAGTTTGTCAACAAATGATGGAGCTTTTTTTAAGTCCTTAGCAATATTAGCAAACTCATGAGTAGCAATAATAAGTGGATTGTATGTCTCAATATTTTTAGTGATACCATAAATTACTGGTTCATTAGGGTCTTCAGCTTTGAAAGTTCCAAAGATCCTATCCCAGATAATTAAAATTCCTGCATGGTTTTTGTCTAAATAATTTATGTTTTTAGCATGATGTACCCTATGGTGTGAAGGTGTATTGAAAAAATATTCAATAATTGGCGGGAAACGATCAATATGTTTCGTATGTATCCAGAATTGATAAATTAGACTGAAGGCAAGTTGTGTTAGAATCATTAAGGGAGGAAAACCTAATAATGGTAACCAGATATACCAGGTATATTTGTAAAATAACTCAGCCCAGCTCTGCCGTAAAGCTGTACTCAGATTGTAGTGAATAGACGAATGATGGTTAACATGTGCAGCCCATAAAAGACGTATCTGATGGGATAAACGATGATGCCAATAAAAGGTAATGTCATCCATAAAAAATAAAAGAATCCAAGCTAGTATTGTCCAGTTAAGTTCATCTTTAAATATGCCATAATTATTGTATATCCAATAAAATACAATGAGTGCAATTGATTTTGTTAAGACATCTATAATAACAGAACCCAACCCCATGGATATACTAGCCATCGCATCTTTGAAAACATAGTTGTCAGATCGATCTTTGTAGTTTACGTAAACTTCTATTCCCAAGAGTAATGCAAAAAAAGGAATTGCATATAAAACTGGGTTTTGAAAGTCGATGAGTATAGGTTTGAAAAAATCCCACATCTTATAATCTAGTTTTTTGGACGTGATTAAAATATTTATAGAGTTACAAGATACAACGAATTACCCGTTTAATATATATAGATACATAAAAAATTGAAATAGAACACTTATATTCAATATGTAGTATTTTTTGTCTTACCCTAAAAACTCCAAATTTGATGGTAATTAAATTGAATTGTTTTTAATAGAAAATTGGCAATCAAGAACTAAATGCTTACGATAGTATTATTAATAAATAATATTTATAAAACAGAAATATTGTTTGTTCATAAATCTGATTGTTTTGTTTTTTATTAAAAAATGATTTATTTATGACAAATTTTCAAAATTTCTTATTGCTAATTTTCTATTAAAAGATCAAAAAAGTATAACTTGGCGCATCAAATGTATGGATTGACTTAGAGAGATATTGTACTATACATTTTAAGTTTTCTCCAATTAGGTTAATTGGGTTTCTTAAAATTAAAAGGATTTAGTGACTTGTATTTTCTTGTTGGGAGTTTTTATTATCCTTTTATTATTATTACTAAATTATTAGTTTCTTTGAGATCATAACCCTATCTATACATACTCAATCACATTCGTATAAAAAATTATTACTGATGAAGTTATTTTTTAATTTAATGTTGATTATTTCTTTTTTGTTACTTACTCAATATTCAAGCGCACAGAAGAGTGGAGTTAGGGGAACTGTATATGATAAAGGAACTGGAGAGCCCTTAATTGGTGCAATTATTTTTTTGGAGGGGACAGATTTTACTACAGGGTCTGATATTAATGGAGATTATAATATTATAGGAATTCCTCCTGGGGATTATACCATTAAAACAATTTATTTGGGATATGATTCCATTGGTATTGTTGTTTCTATTGGAAAGAAAATGGTAACCCAAAATTTTTTGATGGAAGAATCGACTTCTGAGATGGATGTAGTACAGGTAGATGCAAAAAAATCAGCAGCCCAAAATGATGTACAGGTTTCCGTAACACGTATTACCCCCAAAGATATCAATAGAATTCCTGCAGCTGGAGGAGAAGCAGATTTTGCTCAATATTTACAGGTTATACCAGGTGTTGTAACTACTGGTGATCAGGGAGGACAACTTTATATTAGGGGAGGAGCACCTGTCCAAAATAGGATTTTGCTTGATGGAATGACCTTGTTTAACGCTTTTCATTCCATTGGGTTCTTTTCAGTTTTTGAAACGGATATTATTCGAACTGCTGATGTTTATACAGGTGGCTTTAGTGCGCAATATGGTGGGCGTTCATCAGCAATAGTAGATATTAAAACAAGAGAGGGAAACAAAACAAGATTTGCAGGAATGCTTAATGTAAATCCATTTGTTGCAAAAGGCCTTTTTGAAGGGCCTATAATAAAATTGAGTGAAGATAATGGTTCTAGTTTGTCTTTTTTATTGACAGTTAAACATTCTTACCTTACACAAACATCACCACTATTATATAGCTATGCTAATGATCTTGGTGTTTTGCCATATGATTTTACGGATGGCCATGCAAAAATTTCATATAATGCTGCAAATGGAAGTCGTCTTGATGCTTTTGGTTTTTATCATTCTGATAATGTCCGTTTTTCAGGTCTTGCTTCATATGACTGGAACGCAGGAGGAGGAGGTATTGATTTTCGAATTGTTCCTGGAGGCGCAAATTTTGTCCTTAACGGTACTTTAGCCTATTCGACATATGATGCTGTTTTCAATGAGGAAGGTGCTAGTTCAAAAGTGCGTTCAAGTGGTGTGGGAAGTTTTAATGGGAATATGAATTTCACTTATTATATGCCAAAATCCAGAAGTATAAATTTTGGAGTAGAGGTAAATAGTATGTCAACATATTTTGAGTATTCAACTAGCAATGATCTCTCTGTTACTCAAGGGAACGCAGATGCTCCACAATCAAATATTGAAGCTGCTTTATTTGTTCACCTTAAAGGGCGTTTTGGTACGCTAGTTATTGAACCCAGTTTGAGAATGCAGGCTTATGCTTCATTAGGAGAAGTTGCATTAGAACCAAGATTGGGGCTGAAATGGAATATTACTGATTTCTTACGATTTAAAGCTGCAGGGGGAATGTATTCTCAAAATCTAATCAGTTCTGTTGATGAGCGTGATGTTGTTAATTTATTTGTTGGTTTTTTGGGAGGGCCGGACGATGGTGTATATAGTCTGGAAGTATCTGATAATGGAGATAGAATTTATACAAAGATGAAAAGCAGGTTGCAGACCTCTATACATGCTATTGCTGGGTTTGAAATCGATATAACCAAGTTTCTCACTCTTAATTTAGAACCCTATTACAAATATTTCCCCCAGATTGTTTCTCTCAACAGAAATCGGGAAGCTGGAGATGTGGGAAAGAACTTTTTAGCTGAAACAGGTGATGCATATGGTATTGATTTCTCAGCTACTTTTGAGAAAGACCAATTGTATTTATATGCAACATATTCTTTGGGGTACGTAACACGTAATGATGGAATTCAGACTTTTTATGCTCATTTTGATCGTCGTCATAATGTCAATTTTGTTGGTGCATACAAATTTAGAATCGGCCCTAAAAAACAAAATAATGAATCAGACAAGATAATAAAACGTACAGAATTTCCATTTGAGATTGGAGTTCGCTGGAATATGGGTTCTGGATTTCCATTTACACGTACACAAGGGTTTTATGCTAATCAGACTTTTATGAATGGAATTAGTTCCAATTATCTTATTGACAATAATGAACCTAATGCAAATTTGGGTGTTATCTATGAAGAAGAGATCAACCAGGGGCGCCTGCCTTTTTATCATCGTTTGGATGTGTCAATAAAATATACATTTGATCTTGTTAAACACATGAAATTGACAGTTGCTGCTAGTGTCACTAATGTATACAATAGAGAGAATATTTTTTATTTTGACAGAATAGAATACAAAAGAATAAATCAGCTCCCAATAATGCCTGCACTTAACTTAAATTTGAAATTCTAATAGTTTTCGTATTTCACGGTTCTATTTAGTTGGCAGATTTTGAATAAAAATGTTGTAAGATTTTTAGACATCGGTTAATATGAAAAGGATATAAAAGGCTAATGATTTATGTCATTAGTTTTTTTTTTGAACAACTTTTACATAAAAAATGCTAATATGTTCACTTTTATCAATAATATCTCAATATTTTCTTAGAATAATCGAAAGTTTTATTGATATTTCGGAATCAACTTATACTTTTGCTAATTATATGACAAATGTAGTACTGAAATATTGGTAATGAAACAGATGTCTAATTTTTTTAATAAACCACAAAATTATCTAATAATAAAAAAATCAATACAATGAAGAAGTTATTTATTGGCTGTTTTCTTTTGCTTTTTTGTGCAACTATATCCTTTAGTCAAGAGGAAGAAATCAAAGATAGTATGGAAGTTTTCTTCAAACTAGATAGGGCCATCTTAGTTCAGGAAAGTACAGATTCCATCACTGCTTATTTTGAAAAATACAAAGAAAGAATTTTAAAGATTCGCGTTACTGGGCATACATGTGATTTAGGTTCTGACAATTACAACATGGGTCTTTCTGAAAAAAGGGCTAATGCGGCTTTTGAGTTTGTTAAAACTCTGGGTGAATATGAAGAAAAATCAGAATTGTTTTTCTACGGTGAAAAAGAGCAAAAATACGATAAAAGAGATCCAAACCGTCGTGTACATGTTTTGTTCTATCTTGAAGATGATGATCAGGATACAGTTATAACAAAAGATTGTGCAGAAGTTTTTGTAGAAAGAAGAACTTATAAGCCTACAAAGACCAAAAATTCTAGTTTCGAACTCGATCATTTTAGTACTGCAGAAGCAATGAGTTCAAATAATCTTTCAATTAATGACAGTGAAGGACGTAAATTATATTTCAACTCTGTAGTATTCTTTAAGGCTTCCTTTGAAGGTTCTGATTTGACAGCTAAAAAAAGTGTGAAAATTAAATTGCCTTTAGTAAATGAAGATAAAGGAGGCTACACATTTTATGAGGGACAAGATCAAGGAGGCACAATAGTTTGGAAGAATACGGGTAAATCTTGTACTTTAAGTGATGGTGCTGACTGTAAGACCTATGATTTCGATTGGATGAATAGTGGGTATTGTGCTTGTGCTAAGCAGAGAAAATGTGAGGAAGATTGTAATCCTGATCCCTTTTCAGGAGAAGAAAATCCTGACCTTACGGCTTCAGATGTTCGTTATAGCGCAGAAAAAACTACTTGTAAATTTGCAGAGGGTACTTATGCAGACTTAAACGGTGTTACTGTAGTTGATGATAATAATAAAGATGAAGATCTTGATGTTTGTGAGCAATTTGGTTATGGAATTACTACAGATGACTGGTTCCCAAACAGACATAAAATGAATGACAAGAAAAATATATTTGTAAAATCAGATGCAACACCAGCTGATAAAACTACACGTTTATATGTGTTAAGATCTTCTGTTGAGGATTTAAAAGACCCTGTAGTTTTAGTAGGTAAAGGACACACTAGTGGGTATCCAGTCTATAAAGATGAAATTGCAAAACCAGTTGATTGTCTTGGACCTGTTAATTGTGAATATATTGTATACGATGTTCATTCATCTGGTTTGTATAAATTAGGAGAATGGGATAATGATAAAGAGAAACCAAAAGCAGAGCAAAAATGGTTGTTAAAGGTGCGTTTGCTAAAAGAATCAAGAGTTCTTATTGGTAATAAATCAACCAATGAAGTATACAATGCTCCTAATGCTGAACGCAATGGTAAGACTAGAGTTAAAGAGTATTCTATTTTTAATTGTGATAATGTTGGAGACTTGGTAGTATACGTTCAAAATTCTACCAAAAAGAAATTTAAACTATATCAGGAGGCTAAAATATCTGAATTGAAATTCAAAAAGAAACGCAATATGTATGTGATGAGAAGAGTGAAGTTCAAGAAAGTTCAGGATTTTAAAGAGGCAGAATTCACAAAATGTAAATAGTCTCAATAGTATAAACAAAAATTTTTTTATGGCATTCAACATTAAGTTGAATGCCATTTTTTAATATATCAATCGTAGTTTTGGATATTTATTTATAGAATGAATTTTAATAAATTCAATTGACATTATTTGCGATCTTCAGGCTTCTTACAACAATTGTCTAATTTATTGTAAGCTGTTTTATTAGCCTTTAAATCATCAGCATCATATCCTGTTTTTGCAATTGCTTTTTTAATTTTTGGAACATCTATTTTAGCTTTTATATATATGATATCCAATATTTGAGTCTCCTTATTTAATTCAACATGACTAATACCATCTTTTTTCATTAACGCCTGTTTTAGTGTTGTTTCACACATCCCACATTGAGAGGAGGTTTTAATTTTTATCCTACTCTGTGTATTTTCCATCACAAAATTATCTGCCTTATTTGTTTTATTCTCTATTGATGATACTTTAGGAGTTGAAATACACGTATTTACAGGAGTAAACCGTTCTTTCCCTTTGAAAGTATATTTTATGCCTGCATATATTTGTATTCCAAAAACTGGTGCATAAACAGATGAAGCATCAAAATTAGCATATGTAACTGTAGTTGAACTGCTAAATGGATCTTGAAAACCCAATATTGGTTGTTCTTGTGTGTAATTTGTGAGATTCTCACCACCAATATATATTTGCCAGCCACCTTTGAAAAATTTATTGATATGTGCACTTAACATAAGGTAGCTCGGAGAATAGTCACTGATTAACCTATACTCAGGTAAGTTAGGCCCATACGGAGGATGTAAGTGTGGAAGTCTTTGTGGCCCTACAATGTTTAATGTAACATTAAATTCCCAATCTTTTTTAGGAGTTGTATAATTCATATGTAAAAGCGCTCTGTGTTGAGGCATCAGGGGCATTTGATGTAAAATATTACCAAATGTCATTCTCACATCATTAAATTTATATGCTAATCTTGTTTCGAAACCCTTGAATATGTCTTGGGTATAACTTATCAAGATACTGTTCGCGAAAGATTGTCCACTAAGATTATAAAATTGTATTGTGCTGTATGTAGGATCAGAATCGATGTCAGCAATTAGTTGATTCTCAAAATCAGTTCTGTATATATCAATATTTAAGTTGCCATTAAGCTTAGGGCTGATTTTAAAATTCCAGACAAAATTTAAACCATAATTCCATGCTACTTCGGGTAAAATTGTCTCTTGAATATCAAATGTCCGGAAGCTGGGCATATATTTTATGTTTTCAATAAATAGGTTTGGATTACGCACTCCACGTCCTACAGATGCACGTAGTACAATATCATCTGTGAAGTTATATTTTATATTTAATCGAGGAGAAGGGTAGATGACTGTAAAATTTTGTGTATGTATTAGGTCTGCTCGGATACCTAAAATACAACCAAAAGCTGACCCAACTTCTTTGTTTATTTTTTTTATGAAATCATATTCTGCAAATACAGATGCTAGATGTTCTGTTCGGTCATTATTAATATCCATAAATTGTTCTTCAAAATCTAACAGATCATAGGCTAGGCCTGTACTTAGATTGTGATCATTGTTTATTAAATTTGTCTGAAAAATAAAGTTTGCATAAAGCCGTTTTTGTAAACCGTTATATAATCTATCACCAAAATATGAATTGTGTTCATGTATATTGGCATCATATACTAGTGCTATACTCTGTTTAGGATTATTAAATCCAAAATAGCCTAATTTACCAAATACACCTATTCTTCGAATTTCATTATTAACTTGATATAAACGTGTTGTTGTACTGTCAAATTGTTTTTTAAATAGCCCTAAAGTTTGACCCCCATTTCTACTATCATATATACCCTGGATGTTTATTTCACAGTATAAATTTTCCCCATTATATATTAAACGAGATATACCATTAGCTTGTTTTTTCTTTGGAATGTCAAGAAAAGAATCTTTATTTTGATCTATTTCTGTGCCAAAATAGTTGCCATGCATAAGCAAGCCTGTACTCCATTTCTGACTAATACGATAATTGAATTGAGCATTTAATTCAACACGCCCTGTATAATTCCCAAATAAATTAAGGAAAATTAAAGGTGCCTTATGTGGAGAAATAAGTTCAGTATTTATTTGTCCAGTAATCCCTTGAACACCCTTTTTTACACTACTTGCTCCTTTAGATATTTGAATACCCTGAATAAATGTTCCAGGTATATATTCAAGGCCGAAGGCCCTTCCTAACCTATTGAATGAAGGTCTGTTTTCAATCATCATTTGTGTGTAAGTGCCTTTTAGACCAAGCAGTTCAATTTCTTTTGCTCCTGTTATTGCATCAGTATATTGTACGTTTACAGTTGCATTGTTTTCAAAACTTTCAGAAAGATTACAGCAAGCTGCTCTGCGTAGTTCACCTGCACCAATACTTTCAACATTTATAGGGTCTAATGTAGACGTAAAGTTATCTCTTTGCCTTGATTCCACAATGATATCATCAATTGTCGAGTTTTCTTCAACAATTAGACGTAACCTATTTTCATTAGGAAGAATTTCAACTTCTACGGTTTCATATCCCACATACCTTATTTCGAGTATATATGGGTTTATACTGTCCATTCTTTGAATGGTGAACCATCCTTCGAGATTAGTAACTGCTCCAATAGTTGTGTCTTGCCAATTTACTGTTGCTCCTATCAATATTTCATTTTCTTCATTAACAATCATTCCCGAAAAAGTCATAGGGTCATCTTGAGCTATTATTGTTAACGGCAGGAGGAATACTAAAAAAGTTAGTAATGTTTTTTTAATGAAAACGCGTGGAAGTATATACTTTTCTTTTCTTGATCCACTAAATTCAAGTGTATATCTCATGATTTTGCATTATTTGCTAATGTAATATATTTCTTAGGGTTCATATCCAAGATATGAGGTCAGAAAGAGTATGATACTAGCAACGATATGTTTGAAACCAATGTAATAATGCATGATCATAGTATTTGAGCGGTCTATTATTGGGAACGCCGATAAATACTTTCGTATTATTAAAAAAGGCAATGCCTTTTGAATAATTAATTGCTTTTTTAAAGCAGATGGGATTAAACAAAACAGGGGAAGTGTTTTCTTTTGTGTTTATGAAGTTAGGGGTAATATTATTTTTGACAGTTTTACAGCTTGATGAGCAGCAATGATTGTTGATTCTTAAAGTATGATTGTTATTATCATTTTTTTTATTAGCACCCCTTTGAATCTCATTTTTGGAGCAACAATACCGTTTGCTGTTTTTCTTAAATGTTGTTTTCAATTGTTTTGTTTTACAACAATCAAGTTTATTTTTTCCTTTCGGGGTTACTTTACATACTTTCCCAGTACAACAGCATAATCCTGAGTTCATGCCCAATCCGGTAGAACTAAAGAGTACTAAAAAAGCTAAAAAAACAGCCGTTATCCTATGTCGCTTGCTAATCATTATATACAAAGGTACTCCAAAAACCTCTTTAATGCAAAAACCAAAGGGCAACTTCTTAGTTTGAGATTTTTTTTAACCAATTGATAAGAATTGTGTCTTGTCCAAAATTATCCTTTTCATCGTAGTACCAACTTGATCCTAGGTCAATGTGAGAACAGTTTTTAAAGGTATGAAAATCTAATATAACTGATGATTTATTTTTTAATTTAGTGCAGAAAGATGTAGCATTTTTATATGGAGCTAAACCATCACTATCACCATGCAAACAAAGGAATGGGAAACTGTCTTTTTCATTAATATAATTTATAGGGTTAGCAAGTAGATATTGTTTACTATTGATAGGGCCAGTATAATTAGTAAGTGTATAACTGTAACCAAGGTCGTCCAGACTCAATACTCCGGCAATACTGAAAACACCATAAAGGCATTTCCTGTCTACGTAAAGGCTATCCCATCTTTTTTCATCAAAAGCCAATAAATTGGCAAGATTTGCTCCAGCTGAAGTCCCTCCTATAATAAGTTTAGGATCTTGAATTCCTTTTTGCTTTAAAAAATTAATACTATTTATAAATGCATTG
This sequence comes from Saprospiraceae bacterium, assembly GCA_022448945.1. Classification (GTDB taxonomy): domain Bacteria; phylum Bacteroidota; class Bacteroidia; order Chitinophagales; family Saprospiraceae; genus Aureispira. The sequence goes on along the minus strand of JAKVCV010000020.1, from coordinate 45,010 downwards.
TTAATATCTTCCTTAATATCAGGATAAGAAAATTCCGGTGTTAATCTATATGCAGGGAAGATCAATGTATATCCTTGTTGCTGTAATAGTTTTGCTAAAAACCTGTGTTCATAAGGGCTCCCAAAACACCAACCACCTCCATGAATAAAAAATATTACAGTATTTTTTTTGCTTTCTGAAGTAGCTGGGTAATACATAAAATATTGCTTTGGGTGTTCACCATAGAAATGTTTTTCATTACTTATATTTTTAATGATCTCTTTATTACTTAATGTCCAAAGATGACGAGGCAGGTGTATAGCTTCTTCAATTCTATTACCCTTTGGCCAAGTCCATAAAAGTATTTGCCAGAGCCATAATGAGATACATAAAAGTATAATAGAACATTTTGAAATTTTCAAAAGCCAATTTTGTGCTGGGGAGGAAATAATGATTTTATAACTTCCAATGGAACTGATCAATAAGATAGAATAAAAGATAAAATCGAAATACATATTATGATTAAAAAATTTATGTCATAATGAGACATTTAAAATGGCTTCAAAAGACGTATATATTCAAATTATTTTTCCTTTAAGCCGATGATATTACGTGCAAAAAGTATTTTAGGTTTCCAATATTTGGAAAAAAGTATATTATCTACACAAATTCCACGAGAATTACTACTGTGAGGGCTTCAAAAGACGTATATATTCAAATTATTTTTCCTTTAAGCCGATGATATTACGTGCAAAAAGCAGTTTAGGTTTCCAATATTTGGAAAAAAGTACATTATCTACACAAATTCCACGAGAACTACTACTGTGAATCATGAATAATCCTTCAGAATTATTTTTTATTACCATCCCGACATGTTGTATCTTTCCACTACGCCCATGTCTGCCAAAAAACAATAAATCTCCTGCTTTAGCTTTGGTTAAAGAAACTTCATTTCCTTCCTTGGATTGATAGGCAGACGTCCGGGATAATTTGATGTTGTTTTTGGAGCAAACATAATATGTAAAACCCGAACAATCAAAGCCTTGGGGGTCTTTTCCCCCGTATTTATATTTTATTCCTTTGTGTTTTTCGGCCTCCTTAATAAGTTTATTTCTTAAGCTTATTTCAGCTGAATTTTTCTTCTTAAAACTAGAACTAGTAGAAGTTCTAATAGGGGAGCAAGAGGTAATAAATAGCAATAAAATCAGTGGAAAAAAAACAGTTTTTTTTAAATAATTCGAGATAAAATTAATTTTTTGATTTTTTGGCATGATTGTAGTATTAAAGTAAGTAAGTTTTTATTAGGTTAGTTAAAAGGGTTATTAAGCAATACGAACTCTCATTTCGTATTGTATGCAAAGCGATTCGGAAATGCCTCTCCGAATCGCTTTCTCCTTTTTGTCTTTAAAAATAAAAAAGAATACCAAATTAATTGTATAAAATACAGTTTAAATGATTGTTAAATAGACCTGCACAAACATTTAGGTTTGTATTTTTTTTATAATTTATAGTTAATGCTTAAGCTGGAACAAAAAAAAAGGAATTGATATTTAAACATCAATTCCTTTTTTTTTGTTGGATTGGTTTTACCATACAGGACATCCATATCGTTTGCCGCCGCCCATGTTTTCAACATCAAGATAGTAGCTAAAGCGAATTGTTACAGTATAATAAGCATCATTGTCTTTTGGGTCTCCTCGTTGTGTACCTGGAGCAGTTACTTCAGAATTAACCCCGCCAGGATCTTGTTCACCAGAACGATGGGCCAAAGCTTTAGCTAATTGTGCTTCAGCAGGACCTAATTGATTAAATACAGACGGGTCGAGAACATAATCTGTAGATACATCATCAATATAGTCTGTAAAAGTCATTCTATGATTTACTTCTAATGCAACAGACCATGTGTCATTATAAGCCCATTTTATACCAAATCCTAGCGGAATATTTAACTGCACTAATGAATATTCAGCACGCCCGTCAACAAGACCTTGGCCTTCAGTTCTAAGGGGTTTTAGTTCTATCCATGTTCCATTATATAATCCTTTTGGATTGAATGCAAAAAAACCAACGCCAATGAACCCATATGGTGAAATAACACTATAGTTTTTGTATCCTCCTCCTAATTCGAAGTTATATGGAATAACCTCTATAGCAATGTTCATGTCAAATACATCTGATTTGAAATTCAAATTTCTGTAGTAACGAAACCATGCTCCATCTATTCCAGGAAATCTAGGTGCAGATGCACTAAAGCCACCATTTCCTGCAAGTTTGTCGTCACCATGAAGTTGTAAATAATTAATATCAGCACGAAGAGCTACATGTCCGCCTACATTATATCTACCAAATATCCCGAATGTAGGGCGAACTGATGAGAAATCAGTATCTATAATAAAGCCTTTACCAATTCCTGCCGCGCCACCTAAATCTCCTAGAAACTGAGAGGTCCCTAATTGAATTCCAATTTCAAGTGGATATACAGGCCTATATCCATTTTGAGAAAATCCTATTGCTGTGCCAAGCATAGCTAAACACCATAAAATAAATGTTTTTTGCATCTTGTAATCCTGGTAAAATGTGAAGTAAAATATCTTTCCAATTAAGGACGTAATAATAGTATACAACAGAAACGTAAAAAGTATGTTAATATTATCTTATAGTTATATTATTTTTGATGTTAATCAAATCTAACAATAATAGTTCAATGCTAGTATTTTTAACTGAATGATTAAAGTATTAAAGTTATAGCACGAATGCGAATTTACGGATTTTCTTCTTTTTTAAGAATTTTGAAAGAAAAATTATTTAAAATAAAAGCAAAAAATCAATTTTGATCTGAGGTGCTATAGAGCTTTAATTTATTTACAACTATAAATTTGTAATTAGCTTTTTGCCTTTTTTAGTTTTTCAGTTAAATAATTTTTAATTTTTATCTAAAAAAAACATGATTTTTAAAGATTTTATAGACAATGAAATAAGTGTATGTGGAAATTTCCTACATTTGCAGTATTCTTATTTAGACAAAATAAAAATTAATACTGTTGAAGCGTTACGTTTTTCTATATTGCTTTTTCTTTTATTTAGTATTTTCTATACAGAGTCTGTATAGTCAATACAGTATTCGAGGAAAAATAACGAACAAAGGTGAAAATGTTTTATCAAAAGTTTTTGTTTTTCTAGAACCATCTAATGTTTCTGATTATAGTGATATTAATGGACAGTTTGAAATTAGGAATCTTAGTTCAGGAACATATCAACTCAATTTAAATGCAATTGGATTTCATAAAAAAGTTGTTGAGCTAATTATAAATGATAAAAGTGTTGATATAACAATACCGCTAGATTCGTTAAGGATTTTATATGATAAAGATGTTGTTATCGATGGAGGAGATTATTTTCTTAATCCTGCCATTCACGGGGTTACTTTGCTTAGTGCAAAGACAATACATGTAATAGATTTAAAAAAAACATTATTAAATAGCTCAAATAATAACGCCAGGGAACTTTTTAAGAAAGTGCCTGGTCTCAATATTTGGGAAAATGATAATTCAGGTATTCAATTGAATATTGGAGGACGTGGATTAAATCCGAAAAGAACTACTAATTTTAATACAAGGCAAAATGGGTATGATATTAGTGCCGATGCGCTCGGGTATCCTGAAACCTATTATACTCCTCCTACTCAATCGGTACAACGTATAGAAGTTCTTCGTGGTGCGGCTTCACTACAGTTTGGGACACAATTTGGAGGTATGTTGAATTTTGTTATCAAACAGGGACCAATTGATCAAAAGTTTCAATTTGTGACTGAAAATACATACGGGGCGTTTAATTTCGTTAATACATTCAATAGTATTGGTGGTACTGTATTAAAAAAGAAACTTAATTATTATGGATTTTATCAATTCAAGCGTGGTGATGGATGGCGTCCAAATGCTAATTTTGATGTTCATAATGGATATTTAAAATTGGAATTTAAAATTACAGATAAATTTACTGTGTGTGCCGAACAAACATTGATGCAATATGTGGCTCATCAACCTGGTGGATTGACGGATTTGGAATTCATGCAAAACCCTCGCCAATCAAACCGAAATCGCAACTGGTTTCGAGTCAATTGGAATTTAAGTGCCTTAAATTTTGAATATAAGTTTTCATCAATGACTCGGCTTAATATTCGGAATTTTGCCCTTTTTGCTAGTCGTCATTCTTTGGGTAATCTTGAGAGTATTAACCGCCCTGATTATGGTAAAGAGAGAGATTTGATAAAAGGCAATTATAGGAATTTTGGGAGTGAAACTCGTTTGGTGCATCGGTACAAATTTCTTCATAGAGTTTCTGCGCTAGTTACTGGTTTTCGTATTTATAAAGGACATACCCAACAAAAACAAGGATTTGCGAATAGTGATAGTACGGGAACACTTTTAGATTTTGAATTTATAGATGCTCCCTCAGGGATTTTTAAATCTGAATATATATTTCCAAGTTTTAATTTTGCTGCTTTTGCCGAAAATTATTTTGCTATAACAGATAAGTTTAGTTTAACGCCTGGTATTAGATACGAGTATATACAAACTGCAGCGGAAGGGTATTATCAGGATTTAGTGGTTGTTTCAACTAGTAGCGGTACGGATACTTTAAAAAATGAAGCTGTCCCTGAACAAAGAAGTAATATAAGGTCTATTTTTCTTGCAGGAATAGGTTTAAGCTATAAGTTTTCAGATAATCTTGAAATTTATGGGAACTTTTCTCAAAACTATCGCGGCATCAATTTTAATGATATGCGTATTTCTAATCCAAATCAGGAGGTGGACCCGGATCTTAAAGATGAGTATGGTTATAGTGCTGATATTGGATTTAGGGGTAGTTATAAAGGGTTGTTTAATTTCAATACTACTATTTTTTATATGGGATATAATCGTCGCATAGGTACTGTTTTTGGTGAACGTCCTAATAAAGATAACCCTGGTATTATTGAACGATATACAATACGTACAAATGTTGGTAATGCACGTGTTTTGGGTATAGAAATGTTTATTGAGGCTGATCTTTGGAAATTATTATCTAGAATTGAGACTCCTTTTAGTTTTAACTTGTTTACAAATCTATCACTATTGGATGGACGTTATATTGAAACTGCCAATAGTTATGCTAATGGCAATCAACTTGAATTCGTTGCTCCATTTATTTTGAGAACAGGACTTAGTTTTGGATATAAAAATTTTAAGCTTTCTTACCAGTATTCTTTTACTTCAAAGCATTATTCAGATGCTACTAATGCAGATTGGGTTCCAAATGCTGTAGTAGGAGTTATTCCTTCTTATGCTGTAATGGATATTGCTGCAAGTTATCAGTGGAAGTGGTTTACACTACAGGCAGGTATTAACAACCTTACAAATGAAGTTTATTTTACACGTCGCGCTTCAAGTTATCCTGGTCCTGGAATTTTACCTGCAGATGGTTTGAGTTTTTATGTGACTTTACGCTTTGATATTGGAGTAAAATAGAAAAAAAGATAGCTTCCATATCAAATTATTTCTCTCTTGGTTGTTCTTCTGATTTTGCTAGTTCGGTTGAGGAGCTAAAGAGATCATTAAAGTAGACATCCCACTTTTGGGTTTTAATTCTAGTTCATCAGAAGTTAGTTTATGAATGGTATATTTAGTAGTTGCAGTTGTTTCAATATAAATAGTATTAATATTATCAGAGTTATTAAAATCCCATTTCCCATCTATTGTAGATCCAGAACTAGTAGTAAAGAAAAAGAGTCTATTATCGAGGAATGAATATACTTCCCCGGGATTTCCACCTTTAGAATCATTTGTAACAACCCATTTGTGATTTGAAATAAGTAATATTTTTTCAGCCTTTTCACATGAATTAACACAAATCATAAAACATAGATAAGTGCAGAAAAGAAATATTTTTTTCATGGTATTTTGTTGTTATATGTTAGGTTTTAAAAACAATATTAATCAAATGCCTTTAATGATATTGAGTTAATCTTTTTTCTTCGCCGCCAATTCAGCAATATTTACGACAAAAGCATCATTTATATTATATTTGCTTTTAATGTTTTGACAATAACTAGTTGCTTCTGCTCTAGTATTCAAAGGTCCTAAAATGATTTTGTAATACGGTTTGTTATCTTTTTCGTCGACAAACACAGTAGCTCCTTTGAAAAAATTGTCTTGAAAAACGGCTAATTGCTGGACAACAGATTGATAATCACTATAACCAGCTACTTGAACTCCATACCCTTTGGCTTTTAGTTTAAGGACTTGCATTTTATATAACCCACCTGGTTCCATCTCCTGTGCTTCATTAATCATGTTTTTAGATTCGGATGATGATGAAGATTTGATGCTGCCATTGCTACTTTGAGAAACAGAATTCTTGTACTGGATTACAGTAATTTCTACTTGAGCTACACCAGTTTTAATTAAGTTAATTTGTTGGGCAGCCTTCCTGGATAATTCAATGATTCTGCCTTTAATGAAAGGACCCCGGTCATTAATCACTACATCAACAGATTTTTTATTCGCAGGGTTGTAGACTCTTACCTTAGTTCCAAAAGGTAAAGTTTTGTGCGCTGCAGAAAGTTTGTTTTTGTTGTATTTCTCACCAGAGGCAGTTTTTCTGCCATGGAAACTATCGTTATAACAACTTGCTAATCCTTTTTCTTTAGGATTACTAAGTGCAATTTGACTTAATACAAAAACAAAGATCAATATAGGTGATAAAGTTCTCATTTTTTTCTTTTTAGGCTAAAGGTTAACTATTCACCAAGATGTAATTAATTGGTAATACCTGTTTTTACATATTACAAGGTACTAAATAAGGCTATGTTTAAAAAAAATAATGAATAAAAATTAATAGGATTCGATCTGATTCATAAGTATTACTACGACTTTGTAATTATCGGACTTCAGGATATGCTTTATTTATTACGTGCTATTGTATCTAATTGATTTTTTCTTTGGTAATATAAAAATGAGGGATAAAACAACGTATTTATTGATAATAGTCAATGTTTAAAAAATGCTCTTTTAATAATATTGTGATATCAATATCTCTATTGCAAGTGTCTTCTGTTCAGTCGTTTAAGTGATTTGATAGTTGTTGAGACAAAAGCTTTAAAAAGCAATAGAATATTAGAAATATTATTAATTATTGATTAGAGTCATGAAATTAATTTTTATTCTATTATTGTTTTATGTGTTTTCAATATCTGTATATAGTCAAAATATACGGACAATTTGTGCAATACCATCCTCTTTAGCGGAGAATTCCGGTGTTTTAGTAAGCAGCTCTAATAGTGTTTGGTTACATAATGATGGAGGTGATTTGTCCAAGTTATATCAAATAGACACTTTTGGTAATATTCTTAGAACAATAGAAATACAAAATGCAACAAATATTGATTGGGAAGATATTACCCATGATAATCAAGGGAATGTTTATATTGGTGATTTTGGCAATAATTCGAACAATCGACAGAACCTTAGGATTTATAAAATACCCCATCCTGATTTAGTTCTAGGGTCAACTGTAACAGCGGAAATTATAAATTATTATTATCCAGAACAGACTGCTTTCCCTCCTCAAAATAACGAAAAGAAATATGATACTGAAGCTATGGTATATTATGAGGGTGCTCTGTATGTTTTTACAAAAGATAGAACAGTGCCTCATTTGGGTTATACATGGCTATATAAGGTTCCAGTAGATTCGGGCTCTTATGCTGCAGAATTGATAGATAGTTTTAATACGCAACAGAGTAGTTATATTTTTGAAATTACTGCAGCTTCAATCTCTTCAGATGGTTCAATACTTGCTTTGTTGTCAGCAAATCGCATTTGGTTGTTTAGTGATTTTATTGGAAACCAGTTTTTTGATGGAAACCGTCAGAGTATTACGCTCAATATCTCTCAGAAGGAAGGATTAGATTTTTTGGATAATAATCATATTTATATCAGTAATGAATCCAGTATATTTGGTTCTGCAGAACTTAGTGTATTAACTTTACCCAATATTGTTTTAGGAGTGTCTTGTCAGGATAATATGGCTTTTTCTGAAAAAATATCTGTATTCCCTAATCCTGTTTTAGATAACCTAAATGTTAAAATTAATTTGGATAAAACATCAAACCTAACTATCAGCCTCTTTAATTTATCTGGCATGAGGTTAAAAGTGTTTCAGGATCGTAGGGTCGAAGCGGGGGAACAGCATTTAAATTTCTCAGTCAATGAGTTTCCTGCTGGTGTTTATTTTTTGCATTTTTCATATGGAGAACATCAGTTTTCAAAAAAAGTGGTTTTATATCGTTGATAAATACTGTTGTAGTGTTATAAAATATGCTATTTATTGTAAATATTGTTTGTAATCTTCTCGATTCCTTATATTATAGTTTACTAATTGAGTATTTTAATTTGAACAGGTAGTTCTTAAAGAAATCGCTTTATTCTTCTTTCTCATCATCTATAAAAATACGATCTTCACCAATAAATTCTGGAGATTGAACCGAAATTACTTTTAGTGGTTTATTGCTTGTAGTAATTACAGCATGTGGTGTATTCTGAGGGATGACTATATGATCACCGGGAGAGATATTTATAGATGATTCACCCAAATACATCGTTCCTTTTCCTTCAAGCACAGTAACTACTTCGGTATGGTATTGATGCATGTGTTTTTTTACTCCTTGTTTTATAAAAATAAGGAATACAGAGGAATTTTCATCACTATGTAAAGGTGTTACATTGATATTGTTATATTCTTGTTTTGGCTCAAAATCTTTTATTTTAGTTGTTATTAACTGTCCATAAATTTGATTGTTTATTATCAAAATTAGTATCGAAATTAGTAGTTCTTTCATTGTTCTTTTATTTGAAGTTCATATTGAGCATATGTATTTTTGACTTTTTATTTTTATCTTTCCCAAAGATATATTATGTTTTTGTTATGAATTAGTATAATGATAAAATAAATTAATCTATTATAAAAAAGCTACCGTGCTAAACAGATAGTATTTAAGTATCAAAGTATTGGATTATTATGATTTTAGAGTTTTTAGATTGGATAATTGTTGTTTTCTTTTTGGGTCTTACATTAACTATAGGTTTAAAATTTAAAAAAATTGCAAGTCTATCATTGACAGACTTTTTTTTAGCAGGACGGAATTTACCCTGGTATATAGCTGGTATTTCTATGGTTGCCACTACTTTTGCTGCAGACACTCCACTCTGGGTAGCTGAAGTTATTAAAAAAAATGGAATCTCTGGAAACTGGTTATGGTGGAACATGCTTATAGGTGGTATGCTCACCACTTTCTTTTTTGCAAAAATGTGGAGAAAGGCGAATGTGTTAACGGAATTGGAGTTTTTAGAATTGAGATACTCTGGTAAGGCTGCTAAACTTTTCAGGAAATTCAAATCGGTTTACCTCGGTGTTTTTTTTAATACAATTATTATTGGCTGGGTAAATGCGGCAATGATAAAAATTCTAGTTATTTTTTTAGATGTTGATTATTCAACTGCTTTTTTATTTGTAGCTGTATTAATGTTGCTTATTGCTATCTATGCTTCCCTTTCTGGATTATTGGGCGTAGCTATTACCGATGCACTACAGTTCCTACTTGCTATGACCGGTTGCATTATTTTAGCAGTTATAATGCTTAATTCTGATCAGGTAGGGGGAATAGAAGGACTTAAAGATAAATTGCCTGAATGGAGGTTTAACTTTTTTCCAAATATTAACTCAACAGGTTCTGCTGTTGGTGCCTTTGGGCTTACAATAGGTGCTTTCTTTTCTTTTGTTGCAGTTCAATGGTGGGCTAGTTGGTATCCTGGTAATGAACCAGGGGGTGGTGGTTATATTTCACAGCGTATGATGAGCACAAAGGATGAAAAAAATTCTGTACTTGCTACTCTTTTCTTTCAAATAGCACACTATGCACTAAGGCCATGGCCATGGATAATTGTTGGTTTATGTGCTTTGATAGTTTACCCTGATCTGCCTATGAATAAAGCAGGAGATGGCTTTGTTTTGGCAATGAGGGATTTTATGCCTACTGGACTCCGTGGTTTATTATTTACAGCTTTTTTAGGTGCCTATATGAGTACGATTTCAACACAGCTTAACTGGGGAGCTAGTTATCTGACAAATGATTTGTACAAAAGACATTTAGAAGAAAAAAGTGTACAAGTTACCCAGAAAAGATTAGTTTTAGTAGGCAAGTTTTTTACGGTATGTATTATGTTAATTGCACTGATTGTTACATCATTTGTAGATACAATAGATGGTGCTGCACGTTTTCTTATAGCTTCTTCTGCTGGTTTAGGGGCTGTTTTGATTCTGAGGTGGTATTGGAGTAGAATAAATATCTGGAGTGAGATTTCTGCCACTTTAGCACCTATTGTTGGTTATACCCTCAGTAAATTTATTTTGGCTCCTATGTTTGATGTTACAATTAGTAAGGAGGTTGTTCAGAATAGTTTTGTAGCAAATGAAGGAGTTTTATTGTGTACCACCCTTTTTACGACTGTTGTTTGGTTAATTGTAACTTTTATAACTAAACCTGAAAGCGATGAAACACTTAAACGATTTTATTTACAGGTTGAGCCTGAAGGTGCTTGGCGAACTGTTCGTGATAAGTTAGGAATGCCACCTTTAAAATCAGAGATTCCAGCTCTTATTATTTGTTGGATAAGTGCTACTGCGCTTACATATTCATTTCTTTTCTTTATAGGGAAATTAATTTTTCTCGATTATTATTATGCTACTATTAATTTAGGGGTATCTGTTATATCATTTTTTGTTCTTAGGTATTTTATTACTAGAACTAAAATTTTTATATGAAATTAATTTTCCTTTAGAAGGATAATTGTACACTACAATGATATTGGATTCTGTTTATTAACTGGAGACCATTTCCACCGAATTCCAAGATAGAATTCACGACCATGAATTGGAGAGTAAGAATATGCGGTATCGAAATATTCGCTAAATCCTGCACTAGTATTAGGGTCATTATAACCAACTAAAGGAGACATTTCCTGACGATAATCAAATAGGTTTTGGACTCCTATGTAAATGCTGAAGTTATATTTCTTGAAATCTTTAGTAATTTGAATATTGTGCATTGAAAATGGTTTCGATAGGGTAGGTCGGGCAACTGATAAGGGGTCTCCATTTTCATCTAAGTCAAAAACTTCCGGTAATTGCATAGGCCCTGTTAGTTGACCAGTATAAGCTATATTGAGATTCCATTTTTTTATGTTGTAATTGATTACAATTGATCCAGTATATAAGGGTGAATATTCTAAAGGGGTTGTTATGCGTTCTTTGTTTTCTGTCATTATAGTTTGATCTGCCCATTGCATATTATAAGAAAGATTCACAGAAAGGGGAAATTGAAATTGTTGGCTGTAGTTTATATTAAATCCTCTTGTTTGAGCAAAACCATCTAGGTTTTTATATATAATTTTATTGGGGTTGCTATAGTCGGGGAAGATAGCATTAGTGAAATAAGTATAAAAACCGTCTATGTTCAAAGTTCCTTGGCTAGGCCCCATGCTAAAAACGTAATTGAAGTTTAAGGATCCGTTATAAGATTGTTCGGGGTGTAATTTTTCGGCAATTTCTACTGTTCTATTACCTGTTATAAAAGCATGATCTTCTGTAAAAAGGTTAACTATTCTAAAGCCTGTGCCAAAATTAAGTCGGAATGTTGTCCAGGTATCTGGTTTATACTTTATATTAAATCTGGGAGCAGGAATAAGGTTGTGTTCTTTATAATAATCAAGCCTGCAACCAAACAATATTGCAGTTTTTTTAGAAATATCCCATGCATCTTGTATGAAGATGCCAGGAATGAATTGATGATTAGCATTATTACCATCAATAGAATCTGAAGTGGCGATTGTATTGTCATCATAGTATTGATAGCGAAGGGAAATTCCTGCCGTTATACCATGTCCTTTAACATATTTATTCCAGTTAAAGTTAGTATAACCAATATATTGTGTAGCAGTATATCTGTCAGCTCCGTAATAACTATCCTGATAATGGCCAGAAAAAGAGAAGTCGATCTTTAAATATTCTTGAGTTGGTAAATCGTAGTTGCCTAAAACCTCCCATCTTTGGGTGAAAATACTTTCTCCATAAATATTCTCATCACCCCTTAGGTTTATGTAATTTCTTTCTTTTACATATTCTTCTACGCCATTTCTTCGATCTTCGTAATAATATCGGGCAAATAATGAAAACTTTCGGTTTTTTTTGCGTTGCATATTAAGTTTAGCAAAAGTAGATATCCTGTCAAGATTTATTATGTCACCAAACCCATCACCATTGTTATCTTCATTTGTCCCTATATAAGCATGGCTAATACCAACTAGTGTATTAAATTTACCAAAATTCCCAGCAAATGAAAGGTTATTAAATGATTCTAAATGGGAAGTGCCCATTATGTCAAGTGAAATCAATGGTTCTTTAGCAGGGTTTTTTGTAATTACATTGATAACCCCTGCTACTGCTTCAGATCCAAAAATTGTGGAACTTGGTCCTTTAGTAATTTCAATTCTATCAATCATAGTGGTTGGCAATCCATTTAATGCATAGACTGAAGCTAAATTGCCGTACATAGGTGTTCCATCAATCAGAACTGCTGTATATTGTCCAGGCAAACCATTAATACTAATTGTATTTGTAAAACATACGCCACAGGCAACTTCTTCTTGAACTCCATTTACAAGCGAAATTGCTTCTATAAGATTGGTGGGAGATGTAATTTTTTCCAAAATTTCAGGTCTCACAATATGTTTAACAGCAACTGTAGGAGCAATTTTTATAGGGTTAAAAATTGACATACCTTTTTCTCTTACAATGACTTCATCAATTGTGGTATTAGATGTCAAATGAATTAGACCCAGATCAGTCAAAGGTTTTTTATGCGGAACAATAATCTCATGATTTTCAAGACCTATGTAGGACGTTCTTAAAGTATATATACCCTTTTTTAGTGAATTGAAAACAAATGAACCATCCAAATCTGTTGATGTAGCCTCAACAAATAGTGTATCTTCTAGTATTAATGAAACAGAAGCAAAGACAACAGGTTCTTTGTCAGAGTTTAAAAGCCGGCCTTGCAGCACAGAATTCTGTGCATGAGTGCTTATAATAATCAAAGAAAAAAATAAAATATAGAGTTGTCTTTTCATTTTTTATACCTAAACATAGTGCTTTTAGTATGCTAAAATACAAAAAACATGGGTAATGCAAAAATAAATTTAGATTAGTCTAAAAATTATATGATTAATCTTTTGTATACTCTAATGCATCTAGTAAGTAATTAATATTATATTGGAATAGTTATTAATTTAATTATCGCTTATTCGGAGATTTAATAATAGCATTTCAACTATTTAATAATATGAATAATTGTAGCAACTGCGGTCATAGCCCATTAGATTATAAGCGACCTAAAGGAGATAAACATAAACGATATATTTGTAGTAATTGTGAAGTAATTCATTATCAAAACCCTAAGATTATTTGTGGTGCTTTGGTTTTTTATAAAGAAAAGGTACTGCTTTGTAAAAGGAGTATTGAACCCCGTAAAGGTAAATGGAATTTACCAGCAGGATTTATGGAAAATAATGAGACACTAAAACAAGGCGCTGTTAGAGAAGTTTTAGAAGAAGCTAATGCACATATTGAAATTGAAAGATTACATACTATTTATAATGTAACACATGTTAATCAGGTCTATTTTTTGTTTTTATCAAGGATATTAGAACCTGTTTTTTCTGCAGGTGAAGAAACGCTTGAAGCTAAATTATTTTCTCTTGATGAAATTCCTTGGGATGAAATGGCATTCCAATCTAATATTTTTGCTCTAAAACAATATATTAGAGATTCCAAATTTCCTGGGGTGTTTCATGGGGAAAGTATTAGATTTTAATTTAATGTCTAAATGATTCATTGTTTAATAATAAATCAATGTCTAATAGGATAAAGTATAATGCAGAATATTTTTATTTTACCCTTGAATACATTTATAACTATGAGGATTTGTATTTTATTAGTTTTGTTTAATTTCTCAGTTTTTGCTCAAGAAGATTATACTTTTAATAGTTCTTATAGAACATTTGAAGTTGGGGAATCATTTTTTATTTTTTTTGATAACACACCAATTTACCCCTCACCTTATATTACTCCCAACCCTTTGGTAGAATTGTCAATCGGGCATTCTATAACCATTTTAGAACGTATAGATGAAGCAATTGAAATTAATGGATTTAGAACTAATTGGTATCATGTTTCTTTTTTAACGGAAGGAAATGAGCAATTTGGGTTTGTATGGGGCGGCAATATTGCCAGGCATGCATTTTATTCATTAGATTCTCCTAAAACTTTGTTTTTTTATGGAATTGAAAAAATTGAAACTATAGATAGGGGTAATTATAAAGAGGAAAGTATTATTTTGAATCTAATAGCTTATGATCACGGATTTGTTATAGATCAACTTAAATTTCAAGCAATAGGAACTCTTTATACCAATACACAAGGTAATGCATTGGGGAATAAGGGTATATACTCGATTCAGGATGTTATTGAAATTGCTTTTAATGATGGATATTGTGGGGGAGTATCAGCCTCAATAACTATTTTTTGGGACGGGAAAAAGTTACATTATATTGATTTGTTGACTAATAGTTTTAATTCTGAAACTTTTGCTAGTAAGTTTTTTGTTTATCCTGTCGATAAATATGGTAAAGAGCAATTTATTACCCTTCGTGAAGAATCTGGTATATATGGACAAGATAATCACCCTGTTTATACTTATTTAATTGATAAACTATATAAATGGGATGGAGTTATATTAAGAAGACATAAGTAACTTATATTATTTTATAAAATATTATAAATGAACATATTAAATTGTTTTAATTTAGAATAGTTAATTTTGATCATTGTTTTATTATTTGCATTCAAAAATGTTTTTAACTTTGTTATGATTGATTTGATTTATTTTTTTACATTTCTAAAAATATAGATAACACTATGGAACATTTAGAGGTTAAAAAGACATACCAAAAAGAGATTGATTATTTTATGGACAGCGTAAAAGCAAAGAATAGTCACGAAACTGAATTCTTGCAAGCAGTACATGAAGTTGCTGAAGCTGTTATTCCCTTCATTATGGAAAATCCGAAATATGCATCTGCAAAAATTTTGGAAAGAATCGTAGAACCTGAACGTGTAATTATGTTTAGAGTCCCTTGGTTAGATGATAAAGGAGAAGTACAAATTAATAAAGGTTATCGTGTAGAGTTTAATTCTGCAATCGGACCTTACAAAGGCGGTTTACGTTTTCATCCTTCTGTAAACCTATCAATTTTAAAATTCTTAGGCTTTGAGCAGGTTTTTAAAAACTCATTGACCACATTGCCTATGGGTGGGGGAAAAGGTGGTTCTGATTTTAATCCTAAAGGGAAGTCAGATAATGAAGTTATGAAATTTTGCCAATCATTTATGACTGAATTACAACGTCATATAGGTCCAGACACTGATGTGCCTGCTGGTGATATCGGTGTGGGTGGTCGTGAGATTGGATTTATGTATGGACAATATAAGCGTTTACGGAACGAATTTACTGGTGTCTTGACAGGCAAAGGTGTTAACTGGGGAGGATCATTGATTCGCCCAGAAGCTACTGGATACGGCACAGTTTATTTTGCACAGGAAATGTTGGCAGTAAAAGGAGATTCTTTTAACGGAAAAATAGTTTCAATATCTGGTTCTGGAAACGTTGCTCAATATGCATGTGAAAAAGCTACTGAATTAGGAGCTAAAGTTGTTACTTTAAGTGATTCAGGTGGGTATATATACGATCCTTCTGGTATAGATTCTGATAAATTAGCTTGGGTAATGGACTTGAAAAATAATCGTCGTGGACGTATAAGTGCGTATGTTACTCAATATCCCAATGCGATTTACCATGCAAAACAACGTCCCTGGTCTGAAAAGGTAGACATAGCATTGCCATGTGCAACTCAAAATGAGTTAAATCATGAGGAAGCAGAAACTCTTGTTAACAATGGTTGTATTTGTATTTCTGAAGGTGCAAATATGCCTTCTACACCAGAGGCTATTGAGGTGTTTTTGGAAAAAGGCATTCTTTATGCTCCTGGTAAAGCGTCAAATGCAGGTGGTGTAGCTACTTCAGGTTTAGAAATGTCTCAAAATTCTTTACGTATGTCTTGGTCTCGTGAGGAGGTTGATGAAAAGTTACATAATATTATGGTTTCTATTCACGAGTCTTGTGTTAAGTATGGTAAAGAAGATGATGGAACAATTAATTACGTAAAAGGTGCAAATATCGCTGGTTTTGTGAAAGTTGCTGATTCTATGCTTGATCAAGGTCTTGTCTAAAACACTACTATTTAATTTAATTATATAAGCAGAAAAGTTGTATACAGCTTTTCTGCTTTTTTAAATAGGTTTCTTAATGCCCAACATTTCTATTAAATGACGACTATAACTTATTTTTTTATATAGTTCAGCATTTATTTTAGCACGCCGGCATTTTAGTAGCTGCGTTTCAAGTGGTTTTTCGAGCTGTTTAAGGTCATATTGTAATCGTTCCAACTCTTTTAGGCTAATTCTTTGTTCAGTAATCAAATTTGCAACTTCTTTTTCTTCTTTTTCGCCAATAGATTGATGGTAAATCCGAATGTCTTCAAGTAATTCTTCATGTTTTTGTTGACATTTATATAATATGTCTTTAGATTTTTCTAAAAACAAAGACTCCATTTCTAATTTTTCTATTTCAAGTTGTGTATGCAATTGTTCTAATGACAATAAATCTTCTTTATAGCGTATGTTTTCTTCAGCATTTAGTTTATCTAGTCGTTTTGCACGTTTGAGTAGGATGATTTTTTGTTCAATTGTCTTGGCTTCTAGTTTTGGGAGTTTTGTTTGTTTTATTACTTGTTCTTCATAATATTTATTCAATTTTTTGAAATTTGATCGTTCTTCACGTTTTATATTTTGCAACTTTCTTTTTTCTTCCTGTATCATTTTATTGAAATTTTCTATTTTTTCTTTAATCAAAAATTTCTTGTGCAAAAAATCAGAAATATATCCTTTAGGGTTTTTTATATGAAGGTTTTTAATTTTTTCAATATAGGTGCTTATTTTTTGTTCATACCCTTCAGCAGTACTTATAAGTTCACCAAAATATGATAGTTGATTGTCGAGAACACCAAAGATCGTATCTTTTTTGTCAGCTGATTTCCTAGATTTATATGTTATATAGTTAATACCCATATAGGTCATTATACCTAATGCCAACATAAGAGGCCATGGTAATATAATTGAAAATGCGGTTCCAATAATTACTATAAAAAGGAGACTAATAAAATTAAAAAAACGTTGAGATTGAATTTCTTTCGGGTTTTGATATGCTTTTACTAGCATATTAGGTTTTAATTCTTCTTTATCTATCGGCTTTTCAACTTGTAATTTTGGTTCTTGGCTAATTATTGAAGTAGTAGGAACCACAAAAAGTTTATCAAGATTTAGATTCTCAGGGATTTGTTCCAATGCGATTGGAGGTATTTTAATTTTTTCTTCATTAAGGTTTTGTTGTAGATTGTAATACTTAAGCGCCTGAGCCCATTCTTCAGAACTTGGGCGGGCGAATGGATTATGATGGCCGTCTATAAAACAGCGTTCAAATAATTTCTGAACGACCAAGGGTAATTCATAAAAACGTTCATGTAAAGAAGGTACATGAGTTAAGTGTTTTTTTATATCAGGGTTATGTACAAAGAGACCATGTTCTATTTTTTGGTACAAGCTATTATTTTTTTCATAAGGAGGACCTGAAGTGGCTGCATAAGGATGAACACCCAATAATACTTTATATAATATAACACCAAGACCAAAACGATCCCAGGGGTCTTCCTGTGTAGGGTCTATTTCATTTTTACTTAAATAACTATCAGGAGGGCTATACTCTGGTGTGGCAACTGGAGCATCATAAAGTGTTTTTCCTTCTTCTACAACCTCAACAGAATCTAAATCAACTAGAGCAATATTTCCATTAGGACTTACTATAATATTATCGGGTTTCATATCAACCAAAACATATCGTTCAGTAGCATGAAGATGATATATCGCTTTTGAAATTTTGTAGCATAAGTCAAGGCGTTTCTTATTTCTTTTATTTTCTTCAAATTCGTACGAGCTCCAGACCTTTCTGTGTTTTTTGTGTATTTTCGGCAAACATAATAATTCCAGTTTTTCTCCTTTAACGAAAGACATTAAAAAACCAATAAATTTTTTTTCCTGATCAAACAATAATTGTTTTGGCCAAACGAGTGATATCGGTAGGTCGTCTTCGAAGCTTTTGGGAGGGTGTTCATGTAAATATAAGATTTTCTTATAACGAAGTTCTGTTCGTTTTTTGGGGTGGTAAATTTTAGCAATTAAATCTGTAAATTGGTTAGGTGCTTTAATTTTATAAAGCGAGCCTTCACCTCCACTGGCAAAGGCTTTATCTATCAATTCTATTGCTAAATATTCTCCATCTGTATTTACCCATACTTTCATGGCATCAAAATAGAAAAAAAATGTGCTTTCGCTAAATTGAATATCTTTTTTCTTTTGAGAAATACATTTAAGAATTCGATATAATAACTCTATTGATATTAATATTTTTTAAAAATTTTTTCGGAACTTGAG
This sequence comes from Saprospiraceae bacterium, assembly GCA_022448945.1. Taxonomy (GTDB): domain Bacteria; phylum Bacteroidota; class Bacteroidia; order Chitinophagales; family Saprospiraceae; genus Aureispira. Next base: position 26,275 of record JAKVCV010000020.1, on the reverse strand, counting down.
CTTTCTTTTATGAATCAAAAAAATATAATTAACAAATTGATTTCTAAGATTGGTTAAATATTCATTTTTTCAATTAGATATACAATAAATTAATGATTATGAAGTGTCTTTTAATTTTTACGATGATAGTTTTAATAAATATGAATTTATCTGCTCAAGAATGGCTTGGTAGATGGGAAGGTGTTTTGGTCGCTGGTTCAAATAAATTTACGATTGTTTTTAATATCAAAATGGGTGAACAAGGATTGGAAGCTACAATGGACAGCCCTGATCAACTTGCATATGACTTAAAAATGGACGAAGTTGTTGTTAAGGATAGTCAGATTACACTTACCATGAATGCTGCTCATATACAATATATAGGTTCTTTTAATAAAGATTTTTCAGTTATAAATGGAGAATGGATACAAGGAGTACCATTAAAGTTAGACCTTAAAAAATCTAAAAAGGAGCTGGTATATAACAGACCTCAGGAACCTAAGGGCCCGTTTCCTTATAAGATAGAAAAAGTGACTTATGTTAATAAAAGTGCAGATGGCATTAAACTTGCCGGAACGCTAACAATTCCCGATAATAAAGAAAAAAACCCTGTTGTTATCTTAATTTCTGGTTCAGGTGCACAAGATAGGGATGAGACTATTTTAAAGCATAAACCATTTTGGGTTATCGCTGATTTTCTTACTCGTAATGGAATTGCAGTGTTGAGATTTGATGATCGAGGATTTGGAGAATCTGAAGGAGAAGCTAATGGAGCAACAAGTGCAGATTTTGCAACAGATGTTAAAGCGGGTGTTGCTTTTTTGAAATCACATCCAAGTATTGATTCCAAGAAGATTGGTTTAGTTGGTCATAGTGAAGGAGGGCTCATAGCGCCAATGGTGGCATCGAAAGATAAAAGTATTGCATTTATTGTTTTACTTGCCGGACCTGGAGTTTCAGGTAAAGATTTGCTTTTGCAGCAAAATTACGATTTAATGAAATTGCAAATTATGGATAAAAAGTTACTTAAGACTTTTTGGACAATTAATTCAAAGTTGTTTGATGCCGTCATCAAAGATAAAAAAAGAAAATATTCGGTTGACGATTATATGGAAACAATCAAGGAAGAGTATGCTAGTATAAGTGATGAAGATAAGTTAAAGCTTGAATTAGATGAAACTTCATTTAGGCAGTCTTTGACGATGCTTCAATTAAAATGGATGCATTTTTTCATTAGGTCAGTACCTGCAGATTACTTGAAGAAAGTAACATGTCCGGTTTTGGCACTTAATGGAGAAAAAGATATTCAAGTAGCTGGAAAAATGAATTTAGATGCAATAGAGGCTACACTTTCTAAAGCCAAAAATAAAAATTATAAATGTGTTTTATTTCCTAACCTTAATCATTTATTTCAAAACTGTAAAACGGGTTCTGTTGAAGAATATATTAACATTGAAGAAACCTTTTCTGATGAAGTTATGAAGACAATTCTTAATTGGATTAATAACCTTTGATCTTTTTTATCATAAAAAGATTAAAAGGAGTTATGGATTCCAGTCAAAATAGGTCGGGTAGTTGTTATTTGAATTACTAAAATTTAAGATAAAGGTGTTTGGTGTTCCTGTTGGTGATGGAACATTTTGGGGAAGTACTTTAATGTATTTTTGTATTTGACCTTCATTCGCAACTATATCTCCTTCACTATGCTCTTGATAGTAGTTTTCCATACTCAAAGTAGTTGTAAGCGTTGATAGTGTGTTACTAGTGCCACCATATATATAAGAAGAAAGCGTATAAGAATTTGGATCTGTTTCAAAACCATTTAAAATATTTCCCAAACTGATATTTTGATCTTCTTCATTAAATTTTACTAAATAATAATAAGAATAGGATTGGGCATTATATGAAGATGTGGCAGGGGAGTAAAAACCATTCCACGTTTCAATCTGTTTGTCGGTTGATAATGAATTGTTTACTCCAACGCCGTAATAATAACTAATATTTGATGAAGAAGAAGAATATGGATTTTGATAACGGTAACTGAAAGCAATATCTAAATTGTCATTGATATCTAAGGCGTCAATAGCTGTATATGTAGTATCTGATGGAAAAACATAAGAAAATGGGTCGATAGGAATATTAAGAGGTGGGCCATGGAATACGATGTTATTGTTGACCAAAAAGTACAATGTGGTGTTTCCATTATTAGAATGCCAATGAATATCTTTTACATTATTATATTGATTCAAAATATCAATTTGATTTCCTGAGGTATCAATAATTACTGGTGAACCATTACTATTTAAATAGGCAATTTTATCGTGTTCAGGACTTAATGTAACATGGGTTTTGGTTAAAGATTGTGAAAAGGTTAGTTGTTTTATTTCTGTTAATATTTCATTTGCTAAAAATATATCATTATCATGGATATAAGTCAGATCCTTATTTAATTGAAGCGGCTCTATGTTTCCGTGTCCTGCAACACCATAAATAGGATCATATTTTGAACATGCACAAATATTTAATAGTAAATATGTAAGTATAATTCCTATAATTATTTTATTCATTTTTATTATGTTTTTGATTGCAACTTTTTTCGTCTTAAAAAATAATACTTTGACCTAATTAACATAGTATTAAAAAATTAATACACCTATTCCAATATGTAAACTAAGAAGATATCTGTCTTGTACACACATTACTGTACTTCTTTGAAAGTCTGTAAGTGAATTTCCAGGAGAAGGCATAAAGGGGATTATAAATGGAAATAAGTTTAATGGGTACTGCGGGAAAATAGTTGTTTCTATTCCAAAAGTAAGTGTCATCCTATTAGCAATTACAGCGCGATAACCCCACATTCCTGTTATTCCAAACATAAACATTGATGTTTCTTCATTTAGAGGTGCAACTTGATCAGGATAAGGAGTATTATCTGGACGATTATCCGCATAATCAACACGTTGATCTCTTAATATTCCATCAATAAATACCATTCGAATCCCCAAGTCCCAGTAAAAACCCATTGGTGCCAGATTAATATTTCTTTTTCCAAAAAGATTGAAGCCTAAATTGACATCATGCATATGGAGTTGATAAAACAATGTATGTTCATCTGTTCCTGAAATAAGTCCCGGAGTAGAAGCATAATCCATCATGCCAGACACCTGATAATTATAAGCTGCTTTGAAAGTAGATTTTCTTCCAATAATATAATGTAGAGATAAACTGTATCGGTCTTTTATTGTGAAATGCCCAGTATGTTCTCCAAAAGGAAAAGATTGTGCACCTTTATTTTGTGCCGTAGGATAAAAAAGATTCGGGAAAAAAGAACCTCCGATTTCAATAAAAAATTTTTTGCCCTGATACCCTGGCACTTGTGCTTTTGGCACAGAGGTCCAAATTAAAAGGATAAAAAAGATATTTGTTAATTTTTTCATAGTAGATGTTTAATTATCTCAATTTCATGTAGAATTCAGAGTTGTTTTCTTTCAGATTTAATTTGGAAAAAAGTATCAAAAATATGAGCATTTAAAACAGCTTTATTATCCTTTTGATTAAAATAATCATCTTTGATTACTTGATATCGTCCAGTTTTTAGGTCGAACAATACTGACCAGTAAATCCAATTAGTACTTGTTCTTTTTAACGAAACAATACCTGTGAAAAGCAAGTATCGAGTATTAAATTTTTTAATAATAAGATCCGTAGCTTCCTGATTAAAACCCGACATAAGTAAGTTGCTGCCAAAGCGGTTTTGTTGATACATCCAATCTGATAAAATTCTTAGGTCATTATATGTTTCTGCATCAGATTCTTTAATATCTGTAGGATTCAATAGATTGATATTAACATTAGCGATTTTTGCATTTTTACGTATAATTTCTACCAATTTATTTTGGGTCTCTTCAGATTTAAGGTAGAGGATTTTTGATGTTTTTCCAAGATCATGTATTTTGACATAGTATGGTTTGTAAACCAAAATAGAATCAATACCTAAAGCAACAGCATTTCGTTTATTTTTTTTTCTTAACTCTATACGCCCTTCATTACTACTATAGTATTCATTAAGACTTTGTCTTCGTTCTTTTTCCCTTTGTCCTTTTGTGAATAATTTTTTGAAATTTTTGTCTTTAAGAATGTCTCTAAAGGCATATTTAGCAAATTCATAAGGTGATATTTCTTCGGCTTTAATATTATCCTGATTCTTTTTTTGGTCCTTTATCTTGTCGTATTTTGATAGTTTTATTTCTTTTGGTTTCCTTTTTATATTGTCAATGCTGTCTTTTAAATTGTTTTTTATATTCTGTATTTCTAATTCCTGTATACTTTGAGAAGAGAACTCTGACCTTTTTTTATAATGATATGCCAATTCAAGAAATAGATCGTTTAGTATGGTATTTAGTTCTTTATCGGTAGTTTTAGTTTTATGAACGTCCCAAGCATACCTCAATGCTAGAACAGTTAGTTCATTCGTTTCTAACTGCGCCAAAAAATAATATATTTGTTGTGTGGCCCCCTCAATATTTTCATGTGCATCTTTTGACATGATTTCAGTGTCAATATTATCATCATTATGTGAAAAAGAATATGGTTTTACTCCTTTTATTTCGTTTTTAAATTTAGTATAACCATATAGTGATTTAGCAATAATTTTTTTTAGATAAAGGCTGTTGGGGTATTTTTGCTGAAGGATATAACAGGCATATATAGCTTCCTGATATTTGAATTCATGTAGGTAATAATATGCTAATTCAAAACGAGCAATGTCGCGAACTTTTAGGAATTTATCTTCCGAATCAGTTAGAAATTTTTTTCTTTTCGAATTGCTTAATTGAGCAATTGTTTCAGCAGTAGCATCTCGTCGGCTTTCAATACTAGGGTGGGTGCTTTTTGAGCTCTCTTCTTCGTATTCACCATCAATGCCATTTAATTCATTTTCACTAAGAAAATATTCTTCAGGAAGTGTGATAAACTCATTTTCAAAAAATTCTTTTTTGAAGGGGGTAACATCAAATGGAAGATATGAATATTGTAATACATCAAATACCCCGTCCAACTCTTCCAAACAGTAATTGCTTTGCAAATATATTTTTAGGCCTTCTTTGTCAGCCGATATTTCTAATTTTTTAGAAAAAAAGTTTTTGGCAACAATTCTGTCATCAAAGCTAGATTTTTTCATTAATTCAGAACGACTTGTAAATCGGTCTATCTTTTTAGATTCCAGAAACATATTGAGGGCATGTTCATGGTTGATGTGTGCAATTTCATGAGCCAAAACAAATGCTAACTGTGCCTCACTTTCTAGTTGAGCTAATAAACCAACATTGACAAAAATGATACCTTGATTGGTAGCAAATGCGTTAACTGCAGTAGACCGAATGGCATAAAAACGTAGTTTTTGACGTGTTTTGGGGTCGTTTTTTAGTAATTCATCTGCAACTCTGTTGATATAATTTGTTAAAGGATCGTTGAACAATACACGGGCGCTTTGTAATAAATCATCAATAAGAAAGTTGCTTTCAAGATGGAATTGCTTTTTAGCGACTTGTTCAGAATGGCGCGTATTTTTGTCGATGCGTTCAATTTCTTTTTTGTATTTCTCCGAGGAAGGTATTAGAAAATCTTTAGGAATCTTACCTGTACTTTTCAATAGCTTATAGTTGTCAAAATCCTGGGAAACGGACCAAGAAGTCATTAATAAAAATAAAGGAAGGATAAAAAAGAATTTTTCCATGAATTGAAAATTTAAATCTTGTTCTTAGTACACAAAATATATTTTGAATAAGATCAGGATATATTTGTAAATTTCTTCACTGGGCAGAACTAGTCTATTCTTCCCAATTCAATAAGGCTATTAAAAGATTATCTTACACCTCAAGATAGGGTATTTGATGGGCATTTTCAAATCCTGAATAAATGAAAGTGTTAAAGATTGATTATGGACTTTTAATTCCAATTATATGGTATAGTTTCTTTTCTTTCTGAAAATATAGAAATAATGTTGTTAAAAATCTATAAGATTATAATTTCCCCTGAATACTCATTTCTGCATAAGCTTTTGCAAAGTATGTTAAAATTACATCTGCACCTGCACGCTTTATTGATAGCAACATTTCAGGCATAGCTTTTTCAAAGTCTAACCAACCATTTTGACAAGCTGCAATTAACATGGCACATTCTCCACTAACGTTATAGGCAGATATTGGCACATTACAGTTTTCTTTAAGCATATGAATAATGTCCAAATAGGGAAGGGCTGGCTTAACCATTAGATAATCTGCTCCTTCATATAAGTCTAATTGTGCTTCTATTAATGCCTCTCGTTTATTGGAGGGATTCATTTGATAGGTTTTTTTATCTCCCGCTTTTGGTGCAGAATCAAGAGCATCTCTGAATGGACCATAAAATGCAGAAGCGTATTTGGCAGTATAGGACATGATAGAAACATTTGTAAATCCTGCATCATCGAGTGCTTCCCGAATAAAACCCACTCGGCCGTCCATCATGTCGGACGGACCGAGAATGTCAGCACCAGCCTGGGCCTGAGCAACAGCCATTTTTGCTAAAATGGGCAATGTTTCATCGTTCATAATTTGGCCATCCAATACAAAACCATCATGACCGTCTGAACTATAAGGGTCCATCGCAACATCTGTCATTATACAGCATTCAGGAAATTTTTCTTTTAATGTGTAGATGGCATGTAAATAAAAATTGTCCTCGGCATAACTATAGCTAGCAATTTTGTCTTTTAAAGATTCTTCAACAGCAGGAAATAAGACAAAAGTCGTTATACCAAGTTTCATACATGTTTCGATCTCAGGCACCAAACGATCAAGAGACCAACGATAATTCCCAGGTAGAGAAGTTACTTCCTGTTTAATGTTTTTTCCATCGAAAAGGAATAGTGGATATATCAGCTGGCCAACATGTAGGTGTGTTTCTTGTGAATGAAAACGTATAGCAGCATTTTTTCTATTTCTTCTTGGTCGGATATGCATGATGATGAATTAAATATTTAATGTATAATTTGATGCAAAAAATTTAAATTTAAAAAAATGAATCTTTAAAATAAAAAAACCATATAAAACAGTAAACAACTGTTGGGATCATAATACCCCTTATAAATTCGTCTTTGTATTTTTTGTTGGCAAAATAAGTAGGAATTAAATTAACACAAAAAGCCATTAAAATTAATGTGCTAGTCTTGAAACCAGTCCAAAGAAAATGGCTATTTCCCGTTATCTTGACACTCTTACTACTAATTAATGCATTGTCGAAAACATAGATAATAGCATATGCCAAAATCGGAAGGATTATTCCAGTTGTAAGTCCAAAAGAAAACTTGTTTTTTAAAATCGTTTTCTTTTTATGTTTTTGAGATTTGGAATTCATTATAAATTATTTCTAATAGCTCAGTTGTATATAAATTATGAGATATAAACACAAATAGTTTTAGTAATTTGTTTATTGAACCTATAAATTAAATGTTAAAATATAAATATGTTACATAATGTTGAAATGGTTCAGACTTGAAATAGCATTATGCATAGTTAGGTCATGCATAACCGGGACAATAGAGACATAATTGTTTTCCAATGCCCAAATATCAGAATCTTCTCCACTATCTTTGTATATGTATTTACCCGTTAACCAATAATAGGGGCGGCCTATAGGGTCTTTGCTCTCCATAAAATCTTCTGCCCAATAACCTTTGGCTTGTCTGCAGATACGAAATCCTTTTATTGCATCAATAGAAACATTAGGGATGTTAACATTTAATAGGTTCGTACTCCCAAGTCCCTTAGTTAATGCAAGTTTAATTATTTTTCGAACAATTTGTTTGGAGGCCGAGAAGTCTGCCTCTGCAGAAAAATCTAATAATGAAAAGCCAATTGATGGTATACCTTCTATAGAAGCTTCCATAGCAGCAGACATAGTTCCTGAATAAAGAATATTCGTAGACGCATTTGAGCCATGATTGATACCTGAAAGGCATAAATCTATTTTCTTGTTTTTAAGCACTTCATTTTTAGCAATTTTGATACAATCAACAGGGGTTCCGGAACACTCATATGCAACTATATCAGATCCAAAAATATTTGATCGTTTCATTCGGATAGGGTTTTCTAAAGTGATAGAATGCCCTTGACCTGATTGTGGACTGTCTGGAGCAACAATGACCAAATTTCCAAATTCTTGAGCAATTTCTATTAAATTTCGAATTCCTGAAGCAGTTATTCCATCATCATTACTAATTAGTATTGTTGGTTTATTTTCCATATCTCATTTATATCAAAAGGATTGATAAGCTTAATATTAAAATTAATTAACTATTTTATTCTAAGTAGTTTGATTTTTCGTTCATATTTGTGCTCAGGAACTTGTAATCTGTATTTCACCATGTTTGGTGTAATAGTGTCAATGAAAAAAACTCTAGTACCATAGTCTTGACGTTTAATGATGTGCAATGTAGAATCATTTGCAATTTCCCAAGTGTCCCAGTGTTCTTTGGTTAACAATACACCAGGTATATAAACATAACCATCTTCCTGATATCTAACTCTAGTATTTTGAACTGGAGGAGGACGGTGACCAGGATAAACACGTTTAAACTCGATTGAATCTTCTAACCAGTCTCCTATTAAAATCTCTCTGATTTCTTTCATCCTCTCAGTTACAATTTTTGTTGGTGAGGTGCTGTCAGAAGTTTCAACGCTTGCTGTTTCTATGTTACTCGAATTTGATGTAGTACATGCCGAAAATAGCATGAATAGTATCGTTAATAGTATAATAATAGTTTTCATAATCTTTGCGGTGAAGAAGAATATTTGTATATGATTTGTCGCAAAGTTAAGAATTAGGAAGCAGTAAATTTAAAATTCATTAAATAAATGGCATTTTAGACATAAATTAGATATTCTGTAGCGTATACAACAAATTTGCTATTTCATTTTTTTTCTGTAATGCAAATTTTTTATAATAATTTAGCCATAATATATTCGTCAATGTATTGATCTCCGATTTTTATAGAATTGCGTTTTGTCCCTTCTATTTCAAACCCTCTCTTTTTGTATAGCGCAATAGCACCTTTGTTGTGTGTCATTACTTCTAATTCGAGTCGAGTAATGCCTATTTCTTTTGCTTTTTGTTCAGTAGCTTCAAACAAAGCATTCCCTATGCCTTTTCCCCAAAAGTCTTTTGCAACACCTAGCCCTACAACCATTGTGTGTTTGACTCTTTCACCTTTTCCTCTTCTCCAAAAAGCACCTATGTGACCTATTAGGCCAAATTCGTTGGCCGCTACAAAATATATTTGTCTATTAGAACTTATAGATGTTATCATTTGTACAGTTGTAGGACGTTTATCATTTGGTGATGAGCCTAAAAAGTCTGTTTCGGCATCAATATATTTTGTTAATGCCAAATATTCTTCAACATCTTTTGAATTTAAAGGGCGTATAGTGAAATCCATGTTGTTCTGTCTTCGTTGTTAAATGAGAAGATGTTTTAAATAGAGATTTAATCTTCAAACATAATAAAATTTTATTGTTTGGTCGCAATTAGTAGTGCTAATGTAAAAGCACTAAACGCCAGACTTGTTATTATGATTGGTATTATAAAAAAAAACTTTATTGCTATAATTAATGATATCAAAGATACCAGCGTATTTGTAACTAGTATTCGCTTGTCAGGAACGTTGAATTGTCGGTTATTTTTGAGGAATATTAAATTTATATAACCATAGCTTATGAGCATTATTCCCATCATTATACTAAACCCTGTATGGAAAAAGAGTAAATTAGTTTCTCTTCCTGGCATTGCGATACTAAATTCCTTCATTTTTTGCATCATCTCTAATTGTTCAGATGTTTTTGGTGTTAGAAAATGACCAATTAAATGACCTATTCCTACTAATATAAAGCACCAATTTCCGATTTTGTAAAAAAGCACCTTTTGTTGGTCATCTTTTGCTGCTTTTAAATGTTTTTCCATAATTGATTATTGTGTTTAGATCTAAATTAGGTCAAATATACTAATTAGTTTTTATTTAGGTTGTGTTTACTAATAAATTAAATAATCAAATTGTGATTATGCCTTGTTGATTAACATTTTTAATCCTCATAGCTATATTCAAGTTAAAATAGTTCTTAAGAATCTAATAAATAGTTGTATAAAGTTTGCTTTTAGCATTTTAGGATATCAATATAATTTATTGTACTTTTAAAGTACGGTTAATGTAAAAATAGTGCTATGGCAAAAAAAATTAAATCTGCAAAATTACAGGAAGAGGAAGAAGAACAAAAAGGGAAACAATCTATTAATAATATCTATGAGGAAAGAGAAGATGATGGGTTGATGTCTATAAATATGGCCTTGGAAAAAGAAAAAGCTGAGGCCTATAATGAAGAAGAAGACTCTGATTATATGAATGATCCTACAGAAGGTAATATAATCGAAGACCAGACAAAGGAAGAAGATCCTTTAAACGAAGAAATGACTGAAGAAGAAGAGTTTGAAAAAAATGCTCAATTAAAACTCCAAAAGGCAGATGAAGAAGGGGCCAGTAAAGGATATAATATACCTGTTGCTCAAGCTCAACGTGATCCAAAAAAGGATAAAGATCCCATAGAAGGAGAAGATTTAGGACTTCAGGAAGATGATTTTCTGTTATCTAGAAAGGTGTCAAAAGAAGATTTGTATCTTCATAATCAAATGCAAGATGAAGAACTTCTTGGTTCTACAGAAAGTAAGCCTAAAGATTTTATGGACGTTTTTAATAGGGGGCCGAGCACCAATAACTCCCCTAAAGTTGATACCACCAAAGATATTGAAAATAATGCAATGGTTCAAAAAGAAGTTGCTGCCAAACAATTATTACGAAATTTTCACAGTTCAGATAGCACAGAAAAAGCTAATACTGAAAATATTCTTTCCGAACTCAAAATTGATACAGAATTAATCAAAGAAATAGAGGAAGACAAATCAGCTTACAAGAATGATAATCTAATTGATATTATCAAGAATCTATTGTAAAGCATCTTCAATCATTTTTTTGATTCTTTTTGTAATATGAATTAAGCTTCAACGAACTACTTTGACACAATTCGCATATATTTTGTACTTTTGTTTATTATTGTTGAGAACTATAACATTAGTACAGATTTAACCTCATGTCTGATATTAAAACAACACCCATTTCTACCTCAGATGAGAAAGAAATGTCTTTTGTGGAGCACCTTGATGAACTTCGAATTCATTTAATGCGTATTGCAATTGCTATATGTGCTTCAGCTGTTTTCGTTTTTTTTGCAACAAAAACAATTTTTGAATATATAGTTTTTGGACCTATTAACGAACAGTTTTTGACATATAAATTAATGTGTAAGTTGTCGCACTGGGCTGAATTAGGTGATAAAATGTGTTATGTGCCTGCAAGTATTAATCTGGTAACTCTTGAAATGGGTGAAGCGTTTTTCTTACATATCAAAGTCTGTTTGTTTGGTGGTTTAATTATGGCGTTTCCTTATATATTGTGGGAATTATGGAAATTTATTAAACCAGGCCTTTACGGCAAGGAAATTAGGGCAGCAAATGGCCTTGTATTTATCAGTAGTCTTTTGTTTTTATTTGGTATTTCTTTTGGGTATTTTGTCTTAGCACCTTTTGCTATCAATTTTTTGGTTACCTATGAACTCCCAATGATTAATGCAGGCGATGCTGGAAATCTTATTAAAGCAACATCGTTGATCAATTATATGATTATGTTTACTATGCCAGTAGGCATCATATTTGAGATGCCTATCATAGTTTTTTATCTTGCGAAAATGGGTTTAATAACAGATACTTTAATGAGAGTATATAGACGGCATGCTATTGTATTAATTTTGATTATTGCTGCCTTTGTAACACCTCCCGATATTATGACTCAGGTTATCATTGGTATTCCAATTTATTTTCTTTATGAATTGAGTATACACATAGCTGCAAGGCAAACCAAAAAACGTGAAGTATTATTGAATGGTTAATATTTTATGTTTATTTGCTTAAAGTAATTTTTGATATAAATCGTGAACAATATTGTTAACCAATATACAATTCCAAAGAAATTTGATATTGCGTCAACGAGTAAAGTATTGATTAACTTTTTTCAATAAAAAATAATTAAAATGCATTTATCTTCTACAGAAGAAAATTATCTAAAAGCGATATTTAAATTATCAGGAACAGCTGAAGAATCTGTTTCAACAAATGCAATTGCTCTTCATTTGAATACTGCTCCGGCATCTGTAACAGATATGCTAAAACGTTTGACTGAAAAAGGGTATATTTTATATGAGAAATACAAAGGTGCCAAATTAAGTGATAATGGAAGAGTATGTGCTGTTTTAATAGTAAGAAAACATCGGCTTTGGGAAACATTTATGGTAGAAAAGCTTAACTTTTCGTGGGATGAAGTACATGTTGTTGCCGAACAATTGGAACATATTCAGTCTGAAAAATTAATTAATTGTCTGGATGAACTATTGGATTTTCCTAAATATGATCCGCATGGAGACCCCATCCCTGATAAGTTTGGTAATATTGAGTTGCATTCACAATTATTTCTTTCTGAATTGCAAGTCGGTCAAAAAGCAGTGATTGTTGGGGTAAAAGAGCATTCTTCTTCATTTTTACAATATCTTGAAAAGTTAGGATTAGTATTGGGCGCACCGGTAGAGGTCCTTTCAGTTTTTGAATATGATCAATCTCTACTTATTAAGATTAATGAAAAGGTTGATAGTACAATTACGCACAAAGTAGCAAAAAATCTATATATTAAATCAATTGACAATGATGGTTGAGATTATTAAAACATTTCAATTGAAAGAAGCGTAAGAGCAAAAAAAATACTTGACTAAAAGTCAAGTATTTTTTATTTTAAACTAAGATCAATCTTAGTAGTTTTGTTATGTCAAAACTATTAATGAGATTATTCTTCAGTAGCAGCTTCTTCAGTAGCAGCTTCTTCAGTAGCAGCTTCTTCAGTAGCAGCTTCTTCAGTAGTTTCTTCAGTAGCAGCTTCTTCAGTAGCAGCTTCTTCAGTAGCAGCTTCTTCAGTAGCAGCTTCTTCAGTAGTTTCTTCAGTAGTAGTTTCTTCAGTAGCAGTAGTTTCTCCACCACAGCTTACCAAGAATCCAGTTACCATAAACATCAAAAACAAGATTTTTAGCGTTTTCATAATTGTTGAAATATTAATAGAGTTAAAAATATACAGACTATAAATTATAGTCACATAATGGATAAAAAATTATTTAATTGGGGCATTTAGCCTTCATTTTTTCTGTTAGAGATTTTTCTGCATCTGCACGTTCTTTGTCGGATGCATCAGGTCCCAAAAGATCTTTTACAAATTCGATTTTGTTTTTGCCCCCCATACATGATCTTACTAAATCAATGTCCATACTGCCATCATCTCGTTTAGCGCTTTCTTGACACGCACATGCCTTTTGTACTATATCAGCAGTAATTTTTCCGGAGGCATCTTCAAAAATTTCTGTTGTATTTTCAGAACTTGCTACTTCAGTTATAGAATCATTAGAGTTTTCTTCATTTGTTGTTGTAGAATTATCTCCACAGCTGAAAAGAAAAAGACTCATAAAAATTGTTAAAAGAAATGTGTTCAAAATCTTCATTATCGTTATTCAATATAAAAAATTCCTGTTAGAAATATTAATTTAATTAAATCAGAGAACTTTTTTATTTATATTTTGCTTTGTTAATGTAATTGATTTGTTATTTTAACATATGTTAATGGGTGATTGAAAGCAAAAGTAAGAAGTAAATTATTAGAAATACTATTATTTTACCTTTTTTTTTGAATGTTTCTTTAATTTTAAATAATGAACCTTAAAAAGAATATAGAAATTATTAACAAAAAAGCGACTCATGAATTTTCTTTTGTGTTTACAATTGAGGCTGGAATTGTATTGCAGGGAACAGAAATAAAGTCTATTCGATCTGCAAAAGTTAATATGAGTGATGCTTATTGTGTAGTTAAATCTGGAGAGTTATTTGTTAATAATTTACATATTTCTGAGTATAAATATGGCACTTATAATAACCATATACCTAAACGTCCAAGGAAGTTGTTAGTAAATAAAATGGAGTTAAAAAAGTTACATAATAAAGTTAAAGAGCAAGGTTTTTCAATTGTACCATATCGCTTATTTATTTCTGAAAGAGGTTATGCCAAGTTGGAAATCGCTTTGGCTAAAGGTAAAAAAAGTTACGACAAACGTGAAAGTCTTAAAGAACGAGATTCTAAAAGAAACCTCGATCGTATGAGAAAAAAATATCAATAAGTTTTTTCAATTTACATCTTTCAATAAAAATGACTGTCCTATCATAATGAAGTATTGGTTTTTATTACTTTTGATGTTATCGTTTTATACTTGTACTAATAAAACTATTTCTGATACTACTATTTCAAAGACTATAGCTATTGATACAATCGTTTCTGATACATCATTTGATCGTTTTCAGACTAATAAGGCTGTTTTTGTAGGTTTTAGTAAACATGAAGTAGATTCATTATTTAAATTGGATGATTCCTCTTGGGTAGATATGCGACAATTGATTCCTGATCTTGAAATTGATTTGCGTTATGCAACAACCAATAATTTTATGGAATTGCAGATATATAATTGTCCCAAATGTTATTTGCGCATGCGAGTGGCTAAAGCAGTAATGCAAATTCAGAACAAACTCAAAGAACAAAATTTAGGCCTCAAGGTATTTGATTGTTATCGCCCTCAAAGTGCTCAATATAAACTATGGAAAAAAAAATCTGACCCTCGATTTGTAACACCCCCCTCAAAAGGTTCCATGCATAGTAGGGGCGGGGCAATGGATTTAACGATTGTTGATCTAAATACAGGCAAGGAATTGGAAATGGGCACGGGTTATGACTACTTTGGACGAGAGGCTTATTGGGGATATAATAATTTATCAGCAGAAATTCTTGAAAACCGACAACTACTTTTGAACACTATGGAGGCTTTTGGTTTCAAAACTGTTACAACAGAATGGTGGCATTTTTCTTATCGGCGAGCATGGTTCAAATTATCGGATATGAAATGGGAATGTAACTAATGATATTTTGTTATTTAAAATTAATTTTTATTGCTATGTATTAATTAACAAATAATTTATTTGTATCAGTTTAGTTTCAATTTTTATATCTTCAGTTGTCTTTTATATTGTTTTGATTTCTTTCAAATAAATTAGCAAATAAAGGTAAACACCTTGTATTATTGTTATTTGTTATACTACATTACTTAATTACACAATCATCTAATATGGTTAAATTAGTTATTATATTAACTGTTTTGGCATTAGGTATATATTTTATGCTAAAGTTTTTGCGGAATGTACAACCTACGTCATCAGAAGTAGAAGAAGATTTAATAGAATTAAAAGGGAAAGTAAAACAGTTTAAAGGTGGTTTTATGCCCTGGACTGATGAAATATCTTCCAATCAGATAGATCAAATCCTCACTAAAGATAAAGCACGATCGGGCAATGGAGTTTTCCTTTCTTCTGCAGGAGATCCGATTTTTGCTTTTGCTTACAAGAATTATATCGGTCCAGGGCAGAATGCTGTGATATATATTCTCTCGCAGGATCATGAATATATTTTCAGAATTACAAATAAAGGAACAGAGGTAACTATTGATGATCAGAAGCAAGGATTAATTCGGGAAAACGGTGTTTTCTACGATTTAAAGAATGATGAATTTGCTAAAATTGTCCGACATGGTGCTAGTGGTATAAACAAGATTTATATTGGTGAAGAGGAAGTTGCAAAAATTGCTTTACCTGATGCTATTGCTAATAAAGCTATAGATGTGTCTAAAATTGATCTTAGTGAGTTTGAAGAAACTACATTAAGGGCGATTGCAGTTTATGAACTTGTTAGTAACATTGAAGATGAAAAGGCTGGTTAGTTTGGTGTTTAAAATATGATATCAGTTTGAAAAGCAAATCAATTGTTAATCGGTTCCCAATTGTCAATTTGTTTAATCAAGGAAATTGAAAGTAAAATAGTGTCCAATAAAATTTGCCTCTTATTGGCGTCATTGGGTAGCCAGTCGGCTCTATAATATAGTCGTTTTCGTTCTATCTGGAAGTTGGAAAAGTTGGTTTTGCAAAGTGGTGTTATTTTTTGGCATAAATTGTCATCAAACACATGTTCGACAAACGCCTTTTGATTACAGCTGATAACAAGATTATTATCCGCAAATCTTTTTAAAGATACAACTTCCATTCCCAGCTTTTTTTTGTTAACTGCAACTTGTTTTTTATTCGAAAGGTTTAGTGCCAGCCAGGATGGATTTTTACAATGTATAATAAATTCTAATTCGTTTTTTGTAGCTACAGACTTTAATTTGGAAGATCTTAGGCTAAGAACAAACTGGTGCCCATCAAGAACGCCTTCTACGATGTGCGTATAAGGTTTAAAATAAGTAGCAGGTTGTGTTCTTATTTTAAGTTTTGAATTTGAAATACCAAGTGTTTCGAAAAGTTGGTTTAGCTCGGCAGTTATAGGTTCAAACGTGTCTTTGGAAAAAATTCTGAATAACATACTTAAACTTCGTATGAATAAATATTTATTCTACACAATATGCAGAAACTCAATATACAAATTTCAATTTTTTTTTGCAAATTTTTTAACATAGTGCGTTAAAAATTAATTAAATAATAAATGACCTATTTTTGTTTTATGATATGGTCAAGAAAACTAAAATATGAGATGTTTTGATATTTTTGGTATTCGGATTCTTTTATTTCAAGATTTTTAACAACATTCTTAAGTTGACCAAGTTCTGTTTCGAATAGTTTGTAATTTGCCTGAATTTTTGGATGGCTGATTTTATTGTTATAGACCTGCAGTTTGTTTTCAAGCGCTTTTATGTTTTGCTCAGTTAAAGACACCTTTGCTTTACTTTCTTTTATGATCTGTTCGTGTAAAATATTGTAATCTTGCAGTATTAAATTTTCTTCTTCAACATAATCAGTTTGTAATTCATCAATGTATTCTGTTACAGTTTCATGTTGTTCCTGCAGTTTGGTGAAAGGAGCTCCTAAGACGACTTTCTGAACCTCTATTTTGACTTTTTCGAGCTGTTCTTTTTTTTCTCGACTAAGGCCCTTCAGACTGATGCGTTTCTGATCATCCAATTCTTTTGTTTTTAATCGGTATCGTTGTTTAATTTCAGCTATCTTTTTTAGTTTAAACTCTTTTTGATGTTTTGATTCGTCAAACCATTGCAGTAAATTTTTCATTACAATTTTGTGATCTTTAAAATCTTTAATACTTATTTTATTGTGTACTCCGGATAATAAATGGATGAAGCCATTTCTGGAGTCAATTTTTTTGATTTGCGAGATGGAATAAAAATCTAATAGCTTTAGGTAGGATTTAGTGCTTAGTAGTGTTTCTTCATTGTCTCTCCACCGACTTCCTTTAAATAGTCTTTTTAGATTTTGGAGTAGGTGGTTGTCTTTTGAATTTTGTTCAATAATTTCGTTAATTTCTTTTTGCTGTTGTTCTTTTAATTTCGTTATAGATGCACTGGTCTTGGTATTAATTTTTAATTTTTTTTCTTTAACAAGACTATCTATTTCAATTTTCCCTTCTTTAAATTTAGGGTGTTGTTCACTGATTGGAGTTTTTTGCGTTAAAAGATTTACAGCTATTTTGTGCGATTTATTTAATTCCCATTGAATTTTGGTAAGGCTGTCATATTCTTTATGCTCTATTCTGGCGATTATACGGTTTGAAAGAGCTTTTTGCACATATTTGTTATTAAGGTTTTTGTATTGTGCTATTGCTTTTTTTTCTATTTCCTTAACCCTTTCATCTTGTTGTTGAAGGAATGTTTTCAATTGGTCAATCTCAGTTTTTAAGGTTTTTGTGATCTTTTCTACTTTAGGAACTATTCTCCGGATAGACCTTTTAAATTTTTTTTGTAATGATTTAACTGTTTTACTTTTTTTACGGTATTTCGATTTTAATTCTGACAATTCATTAGTGATTGCTTGCTTTCTCACTTGGATGTTTTGAGATGTGAAGTTCGTATAAGCTTTTCTTAGCAAGTAACCTGCAGCAACCATAGCCATGAAAGGTGTTATAATAGTAGCAATTATTATCAAGGCAAATAAACCCATAGCTATAGATCCAGTATCTAATTTCGCACTTTCATCAAATTCTTTTAATTGGGTTATATCAATTTGACTAACTCGGGGCTTAATAGTTACATTGGTTTTGCTTAATTCAACTAACTTGAATGTCGACTCAGGATATTTAGGAAAAGGTATAGTCGAAGATGGCAGTGCAAACCGGGGTCTAGAAGTTAATAAACCCTTGCCAAGAATATGACCATATCTTTTGTATGCTGCTTCATCATCCAGTGCCAGCAATATGTTAGCACACCACTCTTCTGCAGTTGGGCGGTTATCGGGGTTGCTGTGTCCATCCACAAAACAGGCTAAAAACAGATCCTGAATTTTTTTATCGATTTTGTAAAATTCCTTGTGAGGCGGTGGTATAATTTTAAAATTATTTTGTTTTGCGGGATGGTGAACGAAAAGACCAGCTTTAATTTTATCGTGTAATGTTACCAGATTTTCGTAAGGATGCTCTGAGCTGGCAGCAAAAGGATGGATGCCGAAAAGTAATTTGTAGAGGATCACCCCTAAACCAAATCGATCCCAGGTTTCTGTTTCCGTAGGATCATAGTCAAGGTCCTGATAGAATTCTGGTGGCGTATATTCAGGGGTTGCAACAGGAGCATCAAAAAGACTGACACCATTTTCTACTACTTCTACAGAATCTGTATCCACTATAGATACAAGACCATTCGGTTGAATGATGATATTGTCGGGTTTCATGTCGACTAAAATATAACGATGCATTGAATGGACTTGATGGATTGCCGCACATATATTGAAACATAATTTAAGTCGCATGTCAAGCGCATTGGCCGATGCCTTGAAATCAAATCGTTTCCATTGAGGTCTGAGTTTACGTGGGATTTTTGGCATGCATAGTATCTCAAGCTTTTCGCCATTGGTATAGGGCATTATAAAACCCACAAATTTATCGCCATCATATAGCGCATCTTTTACCCAAATAACTGAGGGGTGTTCGTCGGAATTTTCTTCTGTAGAATACGGCGGGAACTGTGCAAGATATCCAATTTTTTTCTTTCTAACCTCTGTTAGCTTGTGTGCATGGTAAATTTTGGCCACAAAACCCTTTAGCTTTGTTGGTTCAATAATAGCATATAAATTGCCTTCCCCTCCACCAGCAAAGGGCTTATTAGCTAATTTAACTGTAATTCCACTGTATTCTAACCTGTACTTTGCCAATATCTGATGTTTTGAAAGTAGGCTTAAGTAAATGCTGCATCAGCATCGCCATCCTGTATTGTAAAATCAGGAGTAGCTTCCATTTGTTCCCGAAGTGCTTTTCCAATTATGTAATGTCGCTTAAAATCACGCTTCAAAAAGAAAGGGGAAGGTTTGGTTTTTACCTGTTTAACCAATGCAGAATGAAAAATAGTCAGCATATTTAATTTTAGTTCCAACATATGTTTGTACACAACTTTCATAACCGATTCTTCTGTACCTTTTTTATAATAAGCATAAGGTATTTTTATGTTTTTGTTACGTATGCTAAGTATTAGAAATCCACTTAATTGCATTTCATTGTCATAAATTTTTACGTTTAAAAAAACAAAAGATTTGTCGGTTGAAGAAAAGTTGTATCTTGAAGCAGTGTGATCTTTAATCCCTGAAGAGATTAGCCATGGGTTATTAGCTAACCATTGCAAATCTTTCATGTTTCTGTTCATCAATTCTTTTGACTTATGTTTTTCAACAAAGTCCCAGGTTTCTTCATCGATCTCAGATATATATTCAAAAGTTGGGCAATTAATAGACTTTAATTTTAATCGTAAGGCATTAGGAATGTTAAATGTCATGTCTATACAATTTAACAACCATTTCCATTTGTTCCATTTAGAATCTTTTTTAGACAAAAGGTAGGCTGAATTCAGACGCAAGTAACCTCGAACACCTTTAGGTTTAGCCAGATCAATAAATTGTCCAGTTCGTTTGTACAATCCTTCTGCGGCAGGAGTGAATTCGGTTACTAGTATTTTGTAGCCCCATGCTTTGAATACCGTATTAATCAATGTTTTTGCAACACCCTTTCCCCTCATAATAGGATTTACCCACATACAACTTAACCACCCTACATGTTCTATACCTGTTGAAAAATGCAAATCATCTGCAAACACCCCTAAATATGCTACCATTTCCTTTTCTACATAGAATAGAACCAAAACAAGGTCATCCGCTTTAGCTCTTGGGTTCCGTATATGTGACATTGCACGTTGTTTGCTGATAGCTATATGAGCTGAATGCTTATATTCTTGAGAGTTTATATAAGCGTATAGCTGATGATGTTTGATTTCTTTTATCTGCATCTAAGTGTTTATTGATCTAATTTATTCAAATATAATCTATAACCTACAAAAAAAATAAGGATTTGGTTCTTTTGAGTTATTAAATTGATTTAATCATAAAATATATAAACATAAGTCAAGGTTCTATAAAGTAAAAATTGATAATATTTAATGGCCATATTCTGCCATCACAAAGTAAGCTTCTGCCAAAATAACACGAATTAAAGAATGCCTCATAAGAATTGGTGACATAAAGACACAAATTTTAATTTGGCACAAGAAGTGTTAATAGGGAATTAGAAAAATTTCCCACTTATTAATTATATAAATCTAGGTAGGATTTTCGATACATGTAATTTTTTAACTTAAACATAAATAAATTTTCTATGAGACCGATTAATGATAGAGTCTTGGTAAAACCTGCAAAAGCTGAAGAAACAACTAAAGGTGGTATTATTATTCCTGATACAGCAAAGGAAAAGCCACAAAAAGGAACTGTAGTTGCTGTGGGGCCTGGTAAAGAAGATGTAAACATGTCAGTAAAAATTGATGATACTGTTCTTTATGGTAAATATGCCGGTCAGGAAGTTTCACATAATGGTGAAGAATTTCTTATTATGAAGCAAGATGATATCTTGTTGATTTTAGACTAAACAGAAATCTTTAGAACAAACGAATTATTTAAATTATTTTCAACCAAAAAAATTAAAACAAAATGGCTAAAAATATTAGCTTCAGCACTGATGCCCGTAATCAATTGCAAGAAGGTGTAAATGCATTGGCAGATGCCGTAAAAGTAACTCTTGGACCTAAAGGTCGTAATGTTATCTTACAAAAAAGTTTTGGATCACCACATATAACAAAAGATGGTGTTTCTGTTGCCAGAGAAATAGAATTGGAAGATCCTATAGCTAATATGGGAGCTCAAATGGTTAAAGAAGTTGCCGCTAAAACAGCTGATGTTGCTGGAGATGGTACTACTACTGCTACTATTTTGGCACAAGCAATTGTAAATGCAGGCTTAAAAAGCGTTGCTGCAGGTGCAAATCCTATGGATCTTAAAAGAGGTATCGATAAGGCAGTAAATAAAGTTATAGATCATCTTAAATCTACTTCAGAGATAGTTGGTAGTGATTTCGAAAAAATCAAACAAGTAGCTACTATATCTGCTAATGATGATAAAGAAATAGGTTCTCTTATTGCAGAAGCAATGGAAGCGGTAACTACCAATGGTGTAATTACTGTAGAAGAAGCAAAAGGACGTGATACTTACGTTGAAAAAGTTGTAGGAATGCAATTTGACAGAGGTTATTTGTCTCCATACTTTGTTACTAATCCAGAATCTATGGAAGCAGAATTTGAAAATCCATATATTTTGATACACGATAAAAAAATCTCTAATATTCAGGCAATTGTACCAGTTCTTGAGAAAGCGCATGGTGCTGGACGTCCATTGTTAATTATTGCTGAAGATGTAGATTCTCAGGCTTTGAGCACATTAGTTGTTAATCGTTTGCGTTTAGGTTTAAAAGTTGCAGCAGTTAAGGCTCCAGGCTTTGGAGATCGTCGTAAAGCTATGCTTCAGGATATTGCTATTCTTACCGGCGGAACTTTAATCGCTGAAGAAACAGGACATAGTCTTGAGTCAGTTGAACTTGAGCATTTAGGAAGTGCTGAAAGAGTGAATATTGATAAAGATAATACTGTTATTGTCAATGGTGTTGGTACAAAAGAAAATGTAGAAGCTCGTATTTCTGAAATTCAAAATCAGATTAAAACCACTACTTCAGATTATGACAGAGAGAAATTGCAAGAGCGTCTTGCCAAATTGTCAGGTGGAGTTGCAGTGCTTTATGTAGGTGCATCTACCGAGGTAGAGATGAAAGAAAAGAAAGATCGTGTTGATGATGCACTTAACGCTACGCGTGCTGCTGTAGAAGAAGGTATTGTTGCAGGAGGTGGTGTAGCATTTGTAAGAGCAATACAAACTTTAGATAATTTTGAAGGACTTAATGATGATGAGACTACAGGTATTAATATCGTTAGAATTGCTTTAGAATTACCTTTGCGTACTATCGTTAACAATGCTGGATTAGAAGGTTCGGTTGTTGTTATGAAAGTTTTAGAAGGCGAAGGCTCTTTTGGTTTCAATGCGCGTACAGAAGTATATGAGGATTTGAAAGCTGCAGGAGTTATTGATCCTACTAAAGTATCACGTGTTGCACTTGAAAATGCGGGGTCAATTGCTGCAATGATATTGACTACTGAATGTGTTATAAATGATATTCCAGAAGAAAATGCACCTGCTGGTATGCCTGCAGGAATGCCTGGAGGAATGCCAGGGATGATGTAGAACTTCTCTTGATATTGTTCAATATAATTTTAAACCCCTTTGAGTCAACTCAAAGGGGTTTTTTGTTTATTCATCTTTTCCTTAATCTACTATTACATTTAGATATCTTAATTTTTCATTTAAAGTTTTCAACTTCGGTTTGATTAGAATGTAATTATTGAAATCAATTTGCAATTTAGCTTCATTTTTCGTATTTTGCCGTATTAAAACTCGCATGGAAATTTTTGGATAAAGATTTTGTCTGATTGCGGTGAGAGCGTAGGGTATAAAACCTTTTTTCCTTTTTCACTCTATTGGAATTAAAAATATACTTCATTAGTTGCCACTGGATAATTCAAAAAAATACTAAAGCACTAAAAAATTAAATAATGAGCAAAAAACTTCAGGAAATTGAAAAGTTAGAGCAGGAAGTTAAAAAACTAAAAGAAACGCTTGACTTCTACTCGAACCTATATAAACAAGATGGAGTACTAGATGGTATAGAGCTTCAACAAATAAACATGATGAATTCAATGATCGAAAAAATTGAAGATTCAATAAAAGAAAAAGTAGAGGAACTGAGTTTAGGAGAGTCTATTGTTCATAAAGCCTCCAATGTAATTGAAACAGTTACAGATGCTGTATCAGATGTAGCGCATACAATTAAAGACAAATTAACCGGTGAAGATCATGCTGACCACGTTGGTAAAATGCCCGATGTTAAAGGTCAATGTCTTTTTGGTGAATCAACACATGAATTGAAGAAAGCAACGCATCTTAAAGTTGATATTGATGCTCAATATGAAAGGTTAAAGGATTTGCCCGCTTTGGTTGAGAAACAAATTGTTCTTGGTGTTCAAAAAGATGGCTGGGCAGATGTTAAAAATATTGCAGAAGCTTTTGAATATGTTGATTCTGACGGTGTTTATGTTAATATAATAGTCGAGAAAGCAACAGGGATAACTTATACCTGGGTACAGTGGTATTCCGGTGATACTGAAATTGGTTATATTTTTGAGGAGGGTACTTTAAATATCGTTGCAATGATCGGGGATGGAGATATTTATGGCTGCAAAGTTTAGATCCTTTTTATGTGAGTATATAAGGATATAAAAATAATATTAATACAGAAACAATTAACTTCAGTATAATTCATATATTTAATATAAATACTTATTTAAATCTTTAAAAATACAATTTTATGTACAAATGTAATTTATTGTTAGTCACGATTTTTTCTCTATTACTACTAGTTAGTTGTGATAATGGAAAAGAAGATAAGGTGCAGGAAGCACTTAGTGCATTCTATGAAGTCCTTAAAACAGGTGAATATGCAGAAACAGCACCTTTTTTGGATGAGAATTTGACTAGTTCTGTAACTATGGAAGAATGGACAAACTTACTTAAACAGATGGACTCATTTGGTAAGGTAGAATCTTTTACTTCTATGAATGTAACGGTTGGCAAATATGAGGGGTTTACTGAAGCTGTCGCTCGGTATGAAGTAACACGTTCTGAACAAACCCTTTATGCTGAAATTGTTTTAATTGAACGTGAAGATGGGTTTAAAATTGAAGGTTATCGTTATGCAACAAGTCTTGAGATGTTGACAATCGATGAAGATGCAGAAGTAATAGCTATCGAATTTTATGAGGATTGTAAGAATGGTGAATATGAAAAGATATCGAAATTGATGTCTGAGAGTTTACGTGCAGAGGTTTCAGAAGAACAATTAGTTGCTTTCCTTGAGAAAAAAGAAAAATTTGGGAAGTTATTGTCATATGAAAGAACAGGGGTTCAAAGTAATGGAGTTGATGGAGGTATTCGCTGCGTGTTTGATTATACTGTACAGCATGAGGAAATAACCTTATATGAAGATTTAGTGCTTTTCAAAAAAGATGGACAATTTTATATTGAAGATTATGAATATTTCGCTAACAGGGACAAACGTCACGCTCATGAAGAAGAAGGAAATAATGCAGATGAAGTGGCTGATGCATTTTTTGTAGCTCTGGAGCATCAAGATCCTACTGAACTTGAAGCCCTTTTGGGTAACGATGCAGGGGACCCTGCAAAATGGTTTCAGGTGATGGCAGAAAAAGAAGCAGTCACCGGGGCCCTGCAAAAACATTTTTTACTGGATTCTTATCATAAACCTATAGAAGGTAGAGAATATTATATCTTTGAATATCATACAGAATATGAAAATTTGCACTTATATGAAAAGTTAATTCTTGATAAAGAAGGAGATACATATAAGGTGATTTCTTATGAATATAATGAAGATAAGGACAAGGTATTTAAATAGTGCTCAATAGGCTATGATTTTGAATTCCTATCTACAGGACAAGAAATAAAAATACCGAATAATTAAGTCACCAATAAACCAAATTTAAATATTAACAAATTATGAAAGTTTCTATAGATACGTTGAAGCAACAGCTTAATGATTATAAAAAGGAGTTGGTAAAATATCAAAATTATTTTGCAGAAGATGGCACCATAGATGCTTCCGAGCAGGAGCATCTAAATTCCATGAAATCAATAATAGAAAGATCAGAGGCCAAAATAGTTGAGCTTGAAAAGAAAAAGGCCAAAATAAAACACGATGAAGTGCAATCTGATCCCGGTGGCGGACCAAACCTTACTGTAGGTACC
This sequence comes from Saprospiraceae bacterium, assembly GCA_022448945.1. GTDB lineage: Bacteria > Bacteroidota > Bacteroidia > Chitinophagales > Saprospiraceae > Aureispira. Next base: position 790 of record JAKVCV010000020.1, on the reverse strand, counting down.
AATAAAGATGGAAGTGTTTATGGTGGTTTGTCCTATAAGTCAGATGAAGGCAAGGAAGGCGGATTTACAGTAGATAGTGAGGGAACTGTAAATGTTAAAATAGGGAAGGAGACTAAAGGTGATGATGGGAAATCCAAAGTGGGATTAGAAATGAATACAAAAGGCGAATTTAAAGGAACAGCTCAACACGAATTTAAGAATGGAATTAAAGGGAGTGCTGAAATTACCAATGATAAATTAAAACTTGAACTGGGTAAGAAGTGGTCTATGGAGACGCCTTCTATATATTGGCCTATTATACCTTCGACAAATCCAACTGGTATCGGTTTATTCATTAGTGGTAGGCTGAAAGGAACTGCTGGTATTGCTGCGAGTGAAGAGGTCAACTGGTCTGAAGGTATGTCCAAGATTGGTATTAATGTAAATGGTAGTGTAACAGGATCTGTTAGAATTGGGGCAGAAGTAGTCGGTTTTTTAGCAGTTTCCGGTGAATGTTCTATCACTACTTCTTTGGCAGGAAATGGTTATTTGGTTTATAAGGGTGGGGATGATCTTTCTCCAGAAGCATCCGTAACAGGTGGTCTTGATTTTAACCTTGATCTTATTCTTTGGCTTTCTGAACCCATTATTCAAAGTGATATTAATGTTGGAGTAAAAAGATCGCAACTTTAATTGAAATATCCCATCAGTAAAAAGGAGTTGTTAAAATTTCAGGGATGTAAACTGCAGGATGGTGAATTAATAGTGCCTAATAAATGGCAGGATGCTTTTACTGCTGGCAAGGATCTTC
>JAKVCV010000002.1:213662-263315 GCA_022448945.1 Saprospiraceae bacterium | reverse complement strand
GATTGCGATACGCTGTGATTCTGTCATTTCAGTTGCTATTACATAAATGTCCCCGATTCGCACGCCTTGTTGGGCGGCACTATTCAATAGGTATCCTAAAAGGATCGATACTATTATTATTACTTTTTTCATGGTGTGTTGTTTGATTTGTGTGTTTTGAGGAACTTCATACTTGGTTATTAAGACAAAAAACACGCCAAGGCTCAAAATACTGAATATCAATCAGTTAGTTTATTTTTAAAATGCAGAATGTGGAATAATTCCAATTTTTGGAAGGAATATATGTTTGGCTAGAAATAACTTATATTTTAAAGCGCTCGTTTATTAACCAATAATCGTGGTTTTTTTACGTCAATTTTGCACCTTAAACTAAATAACACACTGATAATCAATTTATTTTACTTTATGTATCGGCAAATAACCCGAACAAAACAAAAAATCACAGAAAATGTAACAATCAGAACTACCAGCAGACATAGGTAAGTAATTGGTGGTATATTAAATTATTGCTCTAAATAGTTGAGAATATGAGATTGCCTTAGAGAACTAAAATTAAGGATGACATCTATTGTTTTATACCAATCTAAAATTGAAGTTATTGCATTAGTATCTCTAAAGGTACGCGGAATTTCTGGAGGAAACCATCTCTCAATCTGATTAGGCATTGCCTTCTCAATCTGATTTTTAAGTAAATTGATTTTTTTAGTTATATTAATATGACTCAAATTTGTATTTAGAAGATGAAAATATCGTTTATAAAATCTAGATTTAAATTCATTGTTTTGAAGAAATTGTTTAAATAATTGGGAGTGTTTACTATATTTCTGTGTATTTAAAGTTTCATATAAAGTATTTTGCTTTACACCTTTAAACCCTGCGTCAACGTCATATAATATATATCTCCATTTACCCCCGGGAGCCGCTGGTCTCCACAATTTAACATTATTACCTCCATAGCATATCCAGTCAGAATTACTAAAGTATGTTTGAAGGATAAAGTAATCTATATAATTTCTAATATCAAAAATGCTGTCTATAAGATTAAAAAAATGATTGGAAGTAGGATTAGAATTCATAATTTCATAATAAGAATTAATAAATTTCATACTGGAAGAAAAATTACTAAATAATAAATTATTAAAATCTGAATTCTTACCAAAAATCAAATCAACACTGTCTTTATTAACAGAGTGATTATCTTGGATATAACGTTTATCTTTTTTTTCTCTAATACCATATATCCCCCAATATTCGCCATTTAAATACAATATACAAGGTTCATAACCTACAACATCAACATTGGTCCCCATTGCTATTTTACATCCAAGAGCATCCTCTAATTTGGATCTTCTCGCCACATTACCTCCATTTCTAAGAATAATATTATTAAACTTAGAGATATGTGGTTTATCAGAAAAAATGGGCCAGTCAAAATCACCAGAATATCTAGATTTAAAATCTAAAGAGAAAGATTTTTGTGGCTGACCACGAGACCATCCACCAGCAATTGCTAAATCAAATTCTTCTTCTGCTTGTTTATTTTTATTTTCGTCAAAAAACTCTAATCTTGACCACATCGACCATTTTTTCCAGAAATTTGAACCCAAATATGGGTATTTAGACGATGAACCAGGTCCATAAACATAAATACCTTTGTTCCAATCCCAAAGATTCAGTGAATCTGTAATAATAGAAAAAACAGGAAGCCCAAAATTTTCTTCATTTAAAAAAAAAGTCCTATCAATAACTTTACTTGGCAATAAATTATTACTAAATGCTCTTACACTTAAAACGGTAGTTGAATCAAACCATAATGTGTCGGTATATTTATAATCATTGGTATCAGGAACATCTCCATTTAGTGTATAGTATACAGTTGAATTTTTTGGTACATCAATCGTTAGATATTGTGAACTAGTATACCACCCTGAAGTTAAAGAAATATTTGGCTCCTCTGATATGCCATTATAGCACCAATTAATATTATTAGATAACCCAGGTGAAGGATTTTCGAAATAACACCAGCTACCTATACCACTTGGACATCTACCCTCTGATATTAAAGAACGATTAGTCGTAATTGATTTCTGATCCAATATATTGCCCGCAGCATCAGAAATATATATTGTTTCGTTATTAGAAATTTTAAAATTAGCATGATACAATGTAAGTATATCTTCAAACCAATTGGCTTGAAGATTAAAATAAGTTGAATCAGAATTAATTCCAGCATGAAGATAAAAACGTGCACGCATATCATCTGAGATAGAATCAACACAATGGACCTCTATTGCCAACACATTCTCTCCAACAATTAAAACACTATCAATAAGCCTATTATCAATTATATATTTTTCATAGGATAAATTCCTATAAACAAGCGCCTCTTCTTCTGATATTGCTAAGGATTTATCATTTGGTTGTCCATGAATATTGATTGATCTGGCAATTTCTACTCCATTTAAATATGCAATAAAAGCATCATCATAATCAGCATGTAAAATTAATTTTTGGATTGATGACAAATTAGACACTATAAAATTTGTTCTTAAATAAAAAGATGACACTCCAGAAATAAGTGCGCGATCATTATTTTTACCAAATCTACGTCCCATATAGCCGACACTCCATGCAGTATCAGTATATAAAGGAGATTTCCAATTACTATCCGGTTCTGAGTTTCCTAAAATATAATGCCATGGACTAGATCTATTAATAATTGACTGCCAATTTCTAACTCTATATCTCTTGTTAAGACCTGAACATAAAACTAACATATGTTGCATTGAGTCAAGATATTCCTCAGGAAGATTCCACTTGTCTAAATTACTTAAATCATCTGATAAAAAATAGTTTGATAAATCAATAGGAGAACTTCCAATATTTACTATTTCAAGCCAATCACAATCTTTTCCGTTAGAATCTTCATAACCTCTAACTGAAGAAATTTCATTCAACAGAAGCTGACCAGAAACAAAATATGGTATTAAAAAGATCGAAACAATTATTATTGTTTTTTTCATGGCACCTTGGGGGGTTTCTATTCTTTTAAGGATTAGTCTGATTGGTTAATATTACAAAAAATACACCAAAACTCAAAGTGCTTAATTTCAATGATTTAGTTTTTTGGGGTCAATTTTATACCTTATTTACCGCATACTAATTAACAAAATTTGCATTGACAAATGAAAAGCATAATTTAATGCTTCACAATCATTCCAGTCTTAATCAACTTTTCTTTGGTGTTTAAAGAATAGGTATAAATTCCTTTTGCAAACAAGGATAAATCCACTTCAATTTTGTTGGTTTTAGAAACAGGATGAACAAGCAGCTCCTCTCCCAGCGCATTATAAATAGAAAGACAGACGGTAGCATCTATTGGAGTAGTAAGTTCAACGATCAATAAATCATGACAGGGATTAGGAAATAACTTTACTTGTTTTTCTTGATATTTTTTTGGTGATATATTCGTAATACTTGATGACTTTAGAATTAATCCTTGTTCACCAACGATATAAATAATAGAAGAATCCGTACTATAAATGGACCGTAAAGAATTGGTGTAACCTGATTGCTGAGCTGTCCAGGTTGTTCCACTATCAATACTATGATAAATTTCACCATACCAACCCACCATATACCCTTCTGCAGGACTTGGGAAATAAATATCATAAACCTGAGGACTAATAGATGTACTGACATTAGACCAGGTGTTGCCGCCATCTTGTGTGGTTACAAAAGCAGACAAATACCATCCTCCAACAAATCCTTTGCTTGTATCAGTAAAATGCACAGCCTCTAAGCTACTCAAATTTGAAATTGGACCAATAGATGTTTTCGTCCAATTATCTCCACCATCGTTTGTTTTAAGGAATTCCCAGTTATATCCTGTTTGAACAGCATATCCTATATTAGCGCTGGGAAATTGAATGCTACTTATTGTTCTTGTTGCAGTTGTAGTCTTGACCGCCCAGGTATCTCCCCCATCTATTGTTTTTATAATAGTACCATTGCCGCCAGTACAAAATCCCACCTGATTATTGACAAATGTAATATCTCTTAAATTTTGACTAGTAGGAATAGCTACAGTGGTCCAAGAAGTTCCACCATTTATTGTTTTAAAAAGCCCTGCATCCCCTACCACAAAGCCAGTGTCGGCATCCAAAAAAACAATGCCATAAAAATCAGTATTGGTACCAGTATTCATAGCCACCCATATTTGTCCTGCATCGGTAGTTTTTAATATCATACCATTAGCCCCTGCAACAAAACCAATATTGCTGGTTGGAAAATCTATATCGTATAGATTATTATTCGTTCCTGATGTTAAGCTTACCCACTGACCAAAAGTAACTGAACTAATTAACAAGGAGAGGAAAAGGATTATTTGTTTGGGATTACATGCTATAAATGTTAAAATAGTTTTTATTGCAAAAAAGATTTTCATCAGTTATTGATTTTAATTATATATATGTTAAGTAGGATGATGTTATAAAAACACCTTATCTTTAATAAGGAGTTAAGATACAAGTTTAAAATTTCAAAGACATACTTATATATTACAAATGATTGATTTAAGTGATTAAATAAAACCCTATTGCCAAAACTGTAAATGATGATATATTATTATCTATATGAATTATAAAAGAAATATCGGTATTCTAATTTTTGAAAACGTAGAAGTTTTAGACTTTGCTGGGCCCTTCGAAGTTTTTTCCGTTACTTCTGAACTAAACGATAATACATTATTTAATGTATTCACTATTGGCGAAAAGTTAGATCCAATTCTTACCGTAAATGGCCTATCTGTAAATCCAAAGTATGATTTTAAGAACTGTCCCAATATAGATATTCTAATCATTTCGGGAGGTTCCGGCACACACAGAGAAATTAAAAACAAGAATACACTTGACTGGATTTATAAGGTCCATCAAACTTCAGAACTTACTATAAGTATATGTTCCGGTGCAATGTTATTGGGAAGGCTTGGATTATTAAATGGGAAACCTTTTTGCACCCATCATACTATATATGAAAAAATGAAAGAAATTGTACCCAGTGGCGTTCCACAAAAAAATGAACGTTTTGTAAAAACTGAAAAAATATATACTTCAGGAGGAATTTCAGCTGGCATTGATCTCTCCTTTCACCTTATTGAAAAGCTCCTGGATGATAAAATAGCAGAAAAAACAGCTACTTATATGGAATACCAAAGAAAAAAAATAATTTAAAAGATATTCATTAAATAACGAAAACTAAAAAATTATTAAAACTATGAAAACAGATAACTTCACTAAGCTTTTATTAACTTTAATAGCAATTAATCTAACATTTATAACAATAAAAAACATAGAAATCATACCAGAAGCATATGCTAATGACCCATTAAACAACTATAGTTTTAATACAAAAACAAATTATGGTTTAGTGCCATTAAATGAGGATGGTTCTATTACGGTTAAATTAACTAGCAGTGATGAAATAGATGTAAATATTACAGATATAAGCACTTCTGATGAACTAAACGTAAACATAGAAGATGTAGATAGCTGGGCATACAACAATTGTAATATACCAGTAAAAATAGAAAATCAACCAATAAAGGTTAAAATAGATTAAAGAATCAAATACAGATTAGAAGAATAGGTTTAAACTTTATAAAACTTTAATAATGAGAATATTACTCCCAACTATGATGCTATTGTTATATGTATATACATATGGTCAAAAAGACACTATGTACTATAAATCAGGAATTAAAAAATATGACTCAAAAAATTATTCAGGAGCCATTGAAGATTTTAATAAGGCTATTGAACTCAATCCTAATTATACAGATGCTTACTATGAAATGGGTAATGCCAAAGATGCTATTAAAGATTATAAAGGAGCAATAGAGAGTTATAACAAAGCTATTGAATTAAACCCTAATGACGCAGATATATACAACAACCGAGGTGTTGTAAAACACGAGTTAGGAGATTATGAAGGTGCATTAGAAGATTATGAAAAAGTAATCCTTATAAATCCTAAAGCTTATGATAGTTATACAAATCGCGGTAGCATCAAAATGATGAATAAAGAATACACTGGTGCTTTAAGTGATTTTAAAGAAGCTTTAAAAATCAACCCTGAATATGACACTGCGTATTGTAACATGGGCGTTTTAAAAATTTACACTCAAAACTATCAAGATGCAATTCAATATTTTAATAAAGCGCTTGAGATGAATCCTAATTTTATAGATGCCCGACAAAACAGAGGCATAGCTAAATCACAATTAGGAAATTATTCAGGAGCCATTGAAGATTTTAATAAGGCTATTGAACTAAATCCTAATTATCCACAAGCGTATTATACAAGAGGTATTGCTAAATATATGTCAGGAAATCAACCTGATGGTTGTTCTGATCTTTACAAAGCTTTAAATTTGGGAATGTCTGAAGTTGAGAAAATAATTGAAAATTATTGCAAATAAGTCTAAAACGTTTCCCATATAAGATCATTTAAACAACATGCTATTATTACCTATGTAGCTTTATCTTATCATTTAGCAAAAAGCATAAAATAAGATTCTATATTTTTATGATAATATACCAAACATTGCTTTCGGGGAACACTAAAAATCAATGATTTCAAAAAATGGATCTTTTGAATATCCACCATCTTCCCATGACTGAAATATTTTCAAATTTGATATTTTAACATTAAATGGTCCAGCCTTATGACTTTGGGCAACCATTGCTCCATTGGGTAAAGCGATCCAATCTTCCCAAGTAAGTTCAATCCCCCCCAAAGGAAATACCGAAACCCACATTTGCCATGAGCTAGGCAAACCATTTTCATCTACTATCCAAAGATACGAATCACCGGGCGTAACGCCACCATTCAAATAAGTAACTAAAAGACCACTACTAGCACCCTCCATTTCAACAAATTTAAGCACTGTATTACCATTATAGATTTGAGTGAAAGCATTTAACCAAAAAGCATCATTTGTAAATGACCTATAAGCCTTATTTAAAGTAATAGCATCATTTTTTTGCTCAATATTATTTATATAAACCTTTCCTTTCAAAGTATTAGGATTGAGCAGAACAGCATAATTCCCCCATTTCACTTCAACGAGATGCCTTTTACGATCCCACAAATAGTGGTGTCTTCCTATAAAGGTCCATTGAATAAAATTCGTGCTATCCCAGGCATCTTTATTAATAGCTTTTTGAATTTTATCTGCTAATATTTTTGCTCTAGGTCCTTCCTCGCCTATAGGCAAAGGTTTGTCCATGATCAAAAAAAGAATCAATAAAACCAGAAATAAAAAAAATGTAAATTTTAATACTTTTTTCATTCTATGCGGAAGTAAAAATTAAAATGATAAAAAAATAATAACAACTATAAATGTTAGATGAATTATTCAATAGTTAAAGCAGAAATATAATATCTTACATTTATCTTATAGTAACGATACAGTGTTTTTAATTATTAAAAATTACAAATGAAAAGGCTCAAGACTATAACACTAAGAATGATTAAAATCCTTTTAGCAAAATAAATGCTTTTATTGCGTTATAATCAATCTGTAGTTAAAAAAACCACTATTATTAAAGAATATCTATTTTTTTTCTTATATTGAGTTATCCCCCTCGAAATTGATGATTATTGATTCTAAACCTGTGTAGTACAACACTATGCAAATGTGGATCTAACATATATAAAGCCCATTGAATTGGTTTATAGCCTAGACTTCTTATTCCCAAGTCTAGGCTTCTTTAGTTAATAAGACCATTTTAATGCTTCTGGAAATTCGTCAAACATAGTTTTCAATACTTCAAGATTAGCAGCCTGTCGTTGCATTTCTTTCCAAACCGTAAGATGTTTTTGACTTAGAATTGATTTTTGAAATAATAAACTAAGGCGACTTTTTTCAAATTCTAAAGAAACATTAGCCAATCTGTAATTTGTATCTGTCAAACATTTCTTTAACACCTCTAGTGAATCAGCATTTTGAATTTTCAAATAATTTTGAAATAAAACAAAATAATTTTTTATTGCTTTTTTCCTGTCTTCAATAAGTCCTTCACGCAAATTAAGTTGCAATACTTCTAATGTATATTTTGCCCTTTTATATGCTCTTGAATTGGCATTTTTTTCTATTATTTGAAAAAGTCCAGATTGTAAGTCCAATTTTATATAATCCATAGGATTATCTACTCTTGGATTAATGAAAACTGTATCATCATTTGGTGGAGGAATAAAATTATAATCTTTTACGAGCTTTATTCTCTTGCTAGAATTCAAAGATTCAAAAACTGCGAACTGAGCTACTTTGTGTCGGCCATTACATTGTTTACAAGCCCACAAATAGTTATCCCATAGAAAGGTTTTTCCGGGGAACAAGCCTCTGGGATAAACATGTTCAATATTAGTCCCAATATTTGCTTCACAATAGTTACAATATCCAGAAGAACCAATAGCAATTTTCTGAAGTTCCTTTTCAATTCTATTAAAGGCTGATTTCTGAGCATTACTCTTTTTTTTGTTTTGCCAAAGTGTTTTTGACAACCTTACTTTTTGCTCGTAATCGGTTATTATATCGATTTTAGACTGCTGATTAAGGAGATGATTCAAAACACCTTTTGGAATAGAAATGTCCCTGACTTTTAACATCTAAAAATATTACAGCGTAAAATAAAGTAATGATCTAAAGTGGTAGGTTACCATGTTTTTTTCTTGGCAACTTATCTACTTTTTTTTCTAACATTTTAAATGCATTGATTATTTTTATTCTGGTATCTTTGGGTTCTATAACTTCATCAACAAACCCCCTGAAAGCAGCTCGATAGGGATCAGCAAATTTATCTGCATATTCCTTTTCTTTTTCTGCTAATTTAGCAACAGGGTCAGCTGCTTCTTTAATTTCATTACGGAATATAATTTCACTTGCACCTTTTGCACCCATTACTGCAATTTCGGCACTTGGCCAGGCATAATTCATATCTGCACCTATATGTTTAGAATTCATTACATCATAAGCACCTCCATATGCTTTTCGTGTAATTACAGTAATCCGCGGCACCGTTGCTTCACTAAAAGCATACAATAATTTAGCACCATTAGAAATAATACCATTCCATTCCTGATCGGTACCAGGTAAAAACCCAGGGACATCTACTAACACCAATAAAGGAATATTAAAACTATCACAAAAACGGACAAAACGCCCACCTTTTCTAGAACAATCTACATTTAAACAACCCGCTAATACCATAGGATTATTACCAACAACTCCAATACTACGCCCCGCAACCCTTATAAATCCAACAACAATATTTTCTGCATAATCTTTATTTACCTCATAAAAAGAATCTGCATCAGCAATCTCATTGATAATTGTTCTCATATCATATGGCTGATTTGCATTAGAAGGCAAAATCGAATTCAATGCCGGGCGTTCTTCATTATCATTGGCATATGATAACCTTGGTGTTTCTTCCTCACAATTCTGAGGAATATAAGACATTAGTTTTTTAATTTGATTGATACAATCGATATCATTTGCTGCTGTAAAATGTGTTACTCCCGATTTATTAGCATGCGTTAATGCACCACCCAACTCTTCTGCAGTAACATCTTCATTGGTTACCGTTTTAACAACATTGGGTCCTGTAATAAACATATAAGAAGTGTTCTCAACCATATAAATAAAATCTGTTATGGCAGGTGAATATACAGCCCCACCAGCACATGGCCCCATTATCGCAGAAATTTGAGGTATAACACCTGAAGCTCTTGTATTTCTATAAAAAATATCAGCATATCCTCCCAAAGACTGAACTCCTTCTTGAATTCGGGCACCACCAGAATCGTTGAGCCCAATAATTGGTGCTCCATTTTGCATGGCCATATCCATTATTTTACAGATTTTTTCAGCATGTGTTTCAGACAAAGAACCTCCAAAAACTGTAAAATCCTGAGCAAAAACATAGGTTAATCGCCCATTAATAGTACCATATCCCGTAACTACACCATCACCATAAATTTTTTGTTTCTCCATCCCAAAATCAATGCATCTGTGTGTCACGAGCATTCCAATTTCTTCAAAAGATCCTTCATCAAGTAAAAAATGAATGCGTTCTCTTGCCGTCAGTTTACCTTTTTTGTGCTGTTTTTCAATTCTGTTTATTCCGCCACCTAATTTAGCTTCAGAAACTTTTTGCGATAGGATTTCTAATTTATCTTGCATAATAAATATGGTTATTTGTTGTAACTTTTAAAAAACTAAAACCTAATTAATTGATAAGTAGACTTCTGAATTTATATTCTGCCAAATGAACTATTCCAAAAACACCAATAAAAAATAACAAAATTACTTTTTAAATCTAGTTCCGAAACAACAAAGTTTGATTTTTTATGGCGAAAAACCAAAGTAATGTATCACAAAAAGGACATGAACGTAAATTTTATAGCGAATTATTATATTATATGATGATAGCGCTCAATTAAACGTTTAGGCTTTATGTTTGAAATATTGTTTTATAAAATCTTTTTAAATAGAAATAAGTATGTAGTGTTTACTTTTTTTATGAGATTATTATATTCTAAGTTAAATCCCTTATATTTTTGTGTGAAATAAAAATGATTATAAATTCAATAATATGTGGGATCAAGATTTATACCTTAAAACACTTATTTTTGCTTCTAAAGCACATCATCATCAAAAAATTCCCGGGACAGTAATGTCTTATGTAGTACATTTCACTAATGTTGCTATGGAAGTGGCTAATACACTGATTCATTCTAATGATATTGATTTAGATGGCACCTATGCTATTCAATGTGCACTCCTTCATGACACAATAGAAGACACAGCAGTTACATATGAAGATATTGTAGCGGAATTTGGTATACCAATAGCAAAGGGTGTACTTGCTTTGACTAAAAACAGTTCTTTAGCAAAAGAAAACCAAATGATTGATAGCTTGAATAGAATTATAGAAGAAGGTCCTGAAATTAGAATAGTAAAAATGGCCGACCGTATCAACAATCTTCAACCTCCTCCATTGCATTGGGATAATATAAAGAAAATTAATTACCATAAACAAGCTCAATTAATTCTTAACATATTAAGCGGTGTTAACCCATATATTGAGGGAAGGCTCGAACAAAAAATAAAGGATTATGAACAATATTTCGATTAAACAAAAATAGATTCTATGCACAAGAAAAAGATCGTAGTTTTAACAGGTGCTGGTATCAGTCAGGAAAGTGGCATTAAAACCTTTCGCGATGCAGATGGTTTATGGGAAGGACATGATGTTATGGAAGTTGCTTCTCCACAGGGTTGGAAAAACAACATGGAACTAGTCCTAGATTTTTATAATCAAAGACGTGCACAATTAAATACCGTTGAACCAAATGCAGCGCATTATGCTTTAGCTGAACTTGAAAAAACGCATGATGTAACTATTATCACTCAAAATGTAGATGACCTTCACGAACGCGCAGGATCAACAAAAATTGTACATTTACATGGTGAACTAAAAAAAATGCGCAGCACTTTTGACTCCAGCTTAATTTACGATTGCAACGGTGACATAACCCTAGGAGACACCTGTGAAAAAAATCACCAATTGCGACCTCACATTGTCTGGTTTGGTGAAAGTGTACCATTGATTGAAGTTGCAGCACAGATTTGCACAACTGCAGATATATTGATTATTATTGGAACTTCCATGCAAGTCTACCCTGCAGCAGGTTTAGTAAATTATGTTGAAGATGATGTTCAAAAATATTTTATTGACCCCAGACCTGCTTCAGTAAACATTCCAAACTTAGTTGTAATAGCAGAAAAAGCATCATCAGGAGTTAAAATTGTAGTAGATAAAATATTAAATTCATAGTACTGAAATCATTTTAAATGAATAATAAAAACAAAAAAAATCCCTGGACTACACTAAGTTCTAAAATAATTTATGACAACCCTTGGATTGAGGTCATTGAAAACGAAGTTATTAATCCTTCCGGGGGGGAAGGAATTTACGGAGTTGTTAGTTTCAAAAATATTGCCGTAGGAATTATTCCATTGGACAAAAACAATAATACCTGGTTAGTGGGCCAATACCGTTACACGCTAAACGAATACAGTTGGGAAATTCCTGAAGGAGGCTGCCTAAAAGGTAAGGAAACTCCACTGGAAGCTGCAAAGCGTGAATTAAAAGAAGAAACAGGATTGGAAGCAAGCAAATGGACCAAAATACTCAAAATGCATACATCAAATTCTGTTACAGATGAAGTCGCTTATACTTTTATAGCCCAAGAACTTACTTTTGGGAAAGCATTGCCCGAAGAAACCGAGGAATTAGAGGTACTTAAGATACCTATAGAACAAGCCGTCAACATGTGCCTAAACAACGAAATAACTGATGCATTTTCAGTCGGCTCATTACTTAAAACTAAATTTCTATTGGATAATAATAAAATCTAGATATTAATTTGTTAATAATCCACTATTAAAAAAATATTATTAATAGAAATAAAAATTCAAGTCTAAAAACAAAGATTATTGAGAAAGTAGTTATTTTACAGATTATATATAAATTGACTAATATTAGAATCCTAGAGATTATCACTTCAATCTTAAAATCTCAAGACAAATATAAAAGATGAAAGCGCTATTATTTGAAACCCCAGGAGAAAATGTCTCCTACCAGGAAGTTAATAAGCCTGAGATTTCTGCTGGACAAGTATTGGTCAAAATTCAAGCTGCAGCACTTAATCACAGAGACATTTATATCACTCAGGGAATGTATCCAGGTATTGTGACACCTATCATTTTGGGTTCTGATGGCTCTGGTGATATAGTTGAACTTGGGAAAGATGTAGATCCTAATTGGCTAAACCAGGCCGTTATTATTAATCCGGGTATTGGCTGGGACACTGGTGGACTTGTACAACCTAAGAATTATCGCATATTGGGAATGCCAGAAAATGGTTGTTTCGCAGAATATGTTGCTATAGATGTAAAACAAGTACACCCAAAACCTGCTCACCTTTCGTATCAACAAGCAGCAGGAATGCCATTAGCCGGTTTAACTGCATACAGAGCTTTGTTTTCACGTGCTAATATAAAAAAAGGAGAACGAATTTTAATCTCTGGCGTGGGTGGTGGTGTTGCATTAACTGCCTGTCAATTTGCTATTGCCTTAGGAGCAGAAGTATTTGTAACTTCAGGATCTGAAACAAAAATTGAAAAAGCTAAAGCATTAGGAGCAAAAGGAGGTGTAAATTATAAAGAAGATGGTTGGCACAAAAATTTAAAAGCTATTGCGGGAGGTGACTTTGATGTTATTATTGATAGTGCTGGTGGAGATGGATTTAAATATTTTCTCGATCTAGCTAATATGGGTGGTCGAATTGTATTCTATGGAGGGACAAGAGGAAATTTCAAAGTTAACCCACAAAAAATGTTCTGGAAACAACTTTCTATGTACGGTTCAACAATGGGTAACAATGAGGAATTTACTAAAATGCTGGCATTCATAAATAATACCAATATGATTCCTGTAGTTGATAGCCTTTGGGAAATGAAAAACGGAGCTGATGCTTTTGAATATATGAATCAGGGTAAACAGTTTGGAAAAATTGTATTATATAATTAATCGGAAATTCTAATTTTATAAATGGAACAGAATATACATTTAGAGGAAATTACAATGCACAAATTGGTGCTGCATAAAGTTGGCAACAAATCAATGGATGAAGGTGTCCGTATAGCCAAAAACCTCTTTAATTTAAAAGATGATTTGAAAGAAATACTCATGTCTTATTTTCTTAGCAGTTTTAAATTTGAGGACATGTATGAATTTAATCATGAGGCAGACTTGAGCATGAACGAAGTTTTTAACTATTGCTCCAATATTTTTGACAATGTAGAAGATAATTTTTACGATCAATCCATCAATATACTGCAACATTTGTATGACAAATCTAATCACGTTAAGATCAAAGGTGGTGAACTTTATGTTGCCTACTTTAAGGATTGCATAGTAGAGGATGAAATGGTTGATGCAATAGGAATTTTTAAAGCAGAGAACAAAGACACCTATCTGAAATTAAAACTTGATGAAGAAGATGAGTGGACATTAGATTTTGAAGAAGGTACAGATATTTCAAAATTAGATAAGGGATGCTTAATCTTTAATAAAGATAAAGAAACAGGTTACAGAGTAATTTCTATAGATCTTAAAAGTGTAGATGCTAAATACTGGAAAGATGAATTTCTAACCATTACGCAAGTCCAGGATGAACGGTTTCAAACAAAAGCTTATATGGACTTATGTAAGGAGTTTGGCAAAAATGGTTTCAAAGAAGAAGATAAACACCAAAAGGTTGATTTCCTCAACCGTTCTAAGGATTATTTTGAACATTACAAAGAATTTGAAGAAACAGCTTTCAAGGACATAATTTTTGAAGGAAATTATGACAAACTTGATTCTTTTGAAGCACACAAACAGAATTTTCAGGAAAAATTAGGTATTGAAGATACAGCAAATGAAGGTTTTTTTATTTCTAAACCTGTAGTAAAAAAAGCTAAACGAGGCTTTAAAAACAATATTCAATTAGATACTCAGATGGAAATAAAAATCTTATCGTCTCAAGCTCAAGCGGATGGTTATTTAGAAAGAGGTTATGATGACTCAAAGGAAATGAAATACTACAAAATATATTTTAACAACGAAAAATAAACTACAACAGTACTTATACTATTTCCATTAGATAGTACAGTAAATAAATATTAATTTATGCCTAAAGTCCAAAAAGTATATGCATGTACAAGTTGTGGTTCTACCTTTTCAAAATGGGCAGGACAATGTTCTGCTTGTCAGGAATGGAATACTATTCAGGAAGAGGTTATTGTCAAACAATCTCCAAAGGAAAATGCAAAAAATGTTTGGCGCAAAGGAACAAAAAAAGAAAAACCTCGTCCTAAAAAATTAAAACAAGTAGAGACTGGTACTACGCTTAGGAGAAAAACACATGACGATGAACTCAATAGGGTTTTAGGAGGTGGTATTGTAGATGGCTCTATGGTTCTTATCGGTGGTGAGCCTGGTATTGGAAAATCTACTTTGATGCTGCAATTAGGTTTATCCCTGAATGCTAAAATACTATATGTATCGGGAGAAGAAAGTGAAGAACAAATTAAGATGCGCGCGAATAGATTGGGAAAAAGCATGTCTGATTGTTTTGTTATGGCAGACACGAGCTTAACAAACATCTTATTGCAATCACAATCTCTGGAACCAGATATTTTGATCATTGATTCTATTCAAACTATCACTTCACCACATATAGATTCAGCACCTGGCAGTGTTTCACAGGTTCGGGAATGTTCTTCAGAATTCCAACGCTATGCTAAAGAAAATGGAATACCCGTTTTTATTATTGGTCATATTACCAAAGATGGAGCTATTGCAGGCCCTAAAGTGCTCGAGCATATAGTAGATGTTGTATTACAATTTGAAGGAGATAGAAATTACACACATCGAATATTAAGGACGATCAAAAACCGTTTTGGTTCTACTTCTGAATTAGGAATATATGAGATGAATGGCAATGGCCTGCGCGAAGTATCAAATCCTTCTGAACTATTATTGTCACAAAAAGAGGCGGATCTAAGTGGTTCGGCAATTGCAGCTACCCTAGAGGGCATTCGACCTATGCTTATAGAAACTCAAGCACTGGTAAGCACATCTGTATACAGTTCACCTCAGCGCTCTGCGACAGGTTTTGATTTAAGACGTTTGGGCATGTTGTTGGCTGTTCTGGAAAAAAGATGTGGTTTCCAATTTACAGGCAACGATATTTTTCTCAATATTGCAGGAGGTATCAAAGTGAATGACCCTGCCATTGATCTTGCTATTGTTTGTGCATTGATCTCTTCATTAGAAGATATATCTCTTAATAGCAATATTTGTTTTGCCGGAGAAGTTGGGCTTTCTGGAGAAATCAGATCTATTCAGCGCGCTGAGCAACGAATTCAAGAAGCCAACCGTTTGGGATTTAAACAAATTTTTGTCCCTAAATTTAACATGAAGGGTATAGATCCTAAAAACTATGATGTAGAAATAATCGCTGTAGGAAAATTAGAAGAGATTTATAATCTATTATTTGCATAAAATGGAATTATTCCTGGCTGTGTGCATTAATGGCTTTTGCAGCAGCAACAGCTATTGAAAAACAACCTTGCAATAAAAAACCACCAGTAGGAGCATCCCAATCAAGCATCTCACCTAAAACAAAAATATTAGGGTATTGAGTTAAAGAAAAATCATCCCCAATTTCTTCCATAGATATCCCCCCTACTGTAGAAATTGACTCCTCTATAGGTCGAAGAGATGAAATTGGTATTTTTACAGATTTTAATATTTCTATAAATCGTTCAGGAGAAATATAATTCTCCTTTGGAGTAAACTGCTTTGTTAAGGCAAGCTGGGCTTTATCGAGGTTAAATACATAAATATAATTCTTTGTACGGACCCTCCTGCCTTTGATTTTTTCTAGTAGATTTTGATGTGTATTATGGGGTTTTAAGTCTATCGAGATCTCTGTAGCATCATTTGAACTTAAAGATGACCGAACATAGGGGATAATAGGGTAAATCGCATTGCCTTCGAGCCCATAATCTGTTATTACAGCTTCACCCTTTATGACTTTTGAACCTAAAGAAATCTGAATATTCTTCAAATACATTCCAGCAAAAGATTTTATAAAATCCTCAGACCAATCAACATTTAGTCCACAATTAGAAGGTTCAAAATCTGCTGTTTTAATCCCAATATCTTCAAAATAAGAACGCCATTTGCTATTGGAACCTGTCACTGACCAGGAAGCGCCGCCTAAAGCAAACATATAATAATCAGCAACTATTGGAAAGTCTTGCCCTTCAAAATTTACAAGGGGCTGTTTTGATTCATTAAACCCTATAAATTCATGTAAATAATGAAAATTTACATTCTTTTTTTCTAATCTTTCTTTAATTTTATTCAGTACATGAATAGGTTTAATTCCTTTTTCAGGAAAAACACGTCCACTACTACCTACAAAAGTTGGGACACCAATATCTTCCAACCATTTTCTGGTAGAAACGCTGTCGAATTCAGCTAAAGCCTTGCGCAAACTTACATTATCAGAATACTGGTTATACAATGCCATACCTACGGCACTATTTGTAAGATTAAAACCACCTTTCCCAGCTACTAAAAATTTGCGGCCACTTGTTTTTCCTTTGTCATAAATATTGACTTCAAAATTAGCACTCAGTATGTCAGCAGCCATTAATCCTGCTGGACCACTACCAATTATTGCGATTTTGGGACCTTGCATAGTAAAAAAATTTCTATAGATCTAATATATTTAAAACTTGAAGTCTACACTTACTGGCATATGTGTATATAAACAAATTAAAAATAAAATGTAAGGGTTAAATACAATACTACTATTAAACGAAAATTATTGATTTTAGTTTCCAATATCATCATAGATTAATACTGAAAACAATCGAATATAATAAAATCAAATACTTAGTAAACAGACTTTTAGAAAATCACCTTTTATAAACAATCACATTAAAAAACTACGTTCTACATCTATATCAAAAGGGATCTACATCAGTAATGATACGCACATTCGAAAATCCCTTTTGAGATTTCATGTGATTTTGAACATCTACAATAAATTGTTTTATGGAACCCAATTGCTCTGAATTTTTAGCAGTTTTTATCATAATATCACGTAAATAATAAGTTCTTAGGCGAGAAATTGCAGGGATTGCTGGCCCAAGGATTCTATTTCCCAGTTTATCACGTAAGCAGTCTCCAAAGAATCTGGCAGCTCTATCCACTACATCAGATTTTTTATGTTTCAATTGAATTTTAATCAGTCGTTGAAATGGAGGGTATGCAAAGTCGTTCCGTTCTTTTAATTCTCTAGTATAAAAAGCTTGAAAATCACTTTTTTGAACTTCTTTTAGTACAGGGTGTTCTAAACTATAAGCCTGAATAAGCACTTTTCCTTTTTTTTCCTTTCTTCCGGCCCGGCCACTCACCTGCAATAGTAATTGAAAGGCCCGTTCTGTCGCTCTAAAATCAGGGAAATGCAACATTTGATCAGCATTAAGCACTCCTACTAATCCTACGTTATCAAAATCTAAACCTTTAGTAACCATTTGTGTTCCAACTAATACATCAACTGTTCCTGAAGCAAATCGCTCAATAATTGTCTCATGACCATGTTTACCTTTTATAGTATCCCAATCCATTCGGGCTATCTTTATACCAGGTAAGTAGATTTGTAATTCATCCTCAATTTTTTCTGTACCAAATCCTTTAACTATCAAGCTATTATCTTGACAGGCAGGACAGGATTTTGGCATTGCGCGATGGTGATTGCAATAGTGGCAGTGCAGATCATTTGTAAATTTATGATAAGTTAAACTAACATCGCAATCCACGCAATCAGCAGTCCATCCGCAGGAATTACAACTATAAACAGGGGCATAACCTCTTCTGTTTTGAAATAAAATCACTTGTTCTTCATTAGCAATTGTCGTTTTAATAGCCTCAAGTAATTGAGGTGTAAAATGAGACAACATACGTTTTTTCCTGCTCTCTTCTCCGGCATCTATTATTGATATTTCAGGAAGAGTTGCCTTCCCAAAGCGTTGATTAAGTTCAACAAGACCATATTTCCGTTGTTGTACATTATAGTATGTTTCCAAAGAAGGCGTCGCAGTACCTAATAAAGTTTTTGCCTGATGTACATAAGATAAAAAAACTGCCGTATCACGTGCATTATATCGTGGGGCAGGATCTTTTTGTTTATAAGATTGATCATGTTCTTCATCGACAATAATTAATCCCAAATTCTGAAAAGGCATAAACAAGGCAGACCTAGCCCCCAAAACAATAGGAATCCCTTTTAAAACTGAATCCCAAATTTCTACTCTCTCATTATTATTGAATTTTGAGTGTGTGACAATAATCTTATCACCAAAATGTTTCCTTAATCTAAATACAATTTGTGCTGTTAACGCTATTTCGGGCAATAAGTAAAGCACCTGTTGGCCTTTGCTGATAAACTCTTCTATTAACTTAATATAAATTTCTGTCTTTCCACTACCAGTAACACCATGCAAAAGAACTACATTTTTATCTTCAAAATTCTCTTTTATTTCGAACAATGCCTTTTGTTGAATTGCAGACAATTCATTAATTTCTGAAATTTCACCATCATAGTCACTTAACCTACTAATTTCTTTACTATATATTTCGAGGATTCCCTTGTCTATCAATTTTTTAAGAATAGGGGATTCTATACCTGCTCGATCATAAAGTTCCGTTTTGAGTACTTCTTTTTTCTCTTTAGACAACTGAATATAAGCCATAAGCGTTTCTGCCTGACGAAGTGCTCTGGTTCCAATAGCATCATAGGCATTTTTTACTTGAACAGTACCATTACGATACGGTTCTGCTAAAAGAACAACATCTACCTTTTTAGGTTTATACTTTGTTTTTAATTCCTCTTTGACATAGATAAGACGCTTCTCTATCATACTTTTGATGAGCGGATAAATTGTTTTTTGATCAATAAGATCCTGTATATCGGATATCGAAAGTTCAACCCTGTTATATAATGCATGAAGAATAATATTTTCTTTCTCATTCAGATCGTTATTCTCCAATTGCTTTTCATCAAAATCCGACATTAATACAACTTTACTTTCACTCGCCAACTTTAATCCGGATGGTAGAGCAGCATTCATTACTTCCCCCATTGTTGAAACATAATATGTACGCATCCACTCCCACAACCTAAACTGAGAAGAAGTGACTATAGGTAATGTATCTAAAATATTCAAAATTGGCTTGGGGATGTAATCAACAGGTTCATGATTATGGACCTTATAAATTATAGCTGAATATAACTTACGCTTACCAAATTGGATTTCAACACGCAATCCAACCTGAACTAAATCTTTGAGGTGCAGGGGCACGCTATACGTATATTGCTGGGGTAATGCAACAGGAACGATTACCGTCACAAAAGATCTATACCCTTTATCTTTTACATCATTATCTACAAGATTAGACAATTCTTCCATTAAGTTATATGATTACATTTGAACTATTCTATTAAATAAGCATGATAGTTTTAATTGAAAGCGTATTATAATTACTCAAATCTATTGTAAATTTTTCAACTGATCTAAGATAATAAAATCTGCATCACAAAGCATATATTTTATGGGTTTTTGAAGGTCAATCCAAGCCATTTTAATATGCTCTAGTAAGGTAATCTTTCCCGAGATAATACAACAGTGAAAAGGAATTAATTCAATAATATATTCTGCCTCCTCACATACAACAGGATTCATACGTTTAAGCACCTTAATTTGAATATTTAATTCTTCTTTTAACTCTCTTTCTATACATTGCTCTTCAGTTTCTCCATATTCGATTTTACCTCCCGGAAATTCCCATTTTAGTGCATTTTTTGAAGCATGCCCATGCTGTACGATCAAAAATTTTCCATCCTGTGATATTACTCCACAGGTAACCCGGAGTAGTTTTTTCATCACTTTTTTCTTTCTTTTAAAAAAATTGTAGCATGCATTATAGCACTTAGATAATAAGAATATTACTCCAGCAATGCTTGTATACCAAAAAATAATTACTTTTGCACTCCATTAATAATCAACGATATTGAGTGATAACATTATTAATCAAGAATGAACATTAAGTTATGATGCGGCTACAAGTAATCAAATTTTTTGCTTTTTCTGTTCTTATTGCGTACGTTATTAGCTGTACACTAGGAAATAGCAACAAACAAAATACTAAAGTTTTTGATAAAAACTCATTAAACAGTACTATTGATAGCACCGTCCCTCCGTTAAGCAAAACCATTAAAATTACCGCTGTAGGAGATATCATGATGGGAACAGATTATCCTAATACCCGATCTCTTCCTCCTAATGATGGAAGAACATTATTCAAGGATGTAAAACAATTTTTGGTTGATGCAGATATAACTTTTGGGAATCTAGAAGGAGTAATCGGAAAAGGAGGAACTGCTAAATCTTGTAATAACCCTAAATATTGCTATACTTTTAGAATGCCAGCACATTATACCAATCACTTAAAAGCTGCTGGTTTTGATGTAGTAAGCATAGCAAATAATCACGCTAACGATTTTGGGGCTGGAGGTCGAAAAGTAACTGCTTCGGTATTGGATACTTCAGGACTTTTTTATGCTGGTTCAATAAACAGGCCATATACAACTTTTAAAAAAAATGGAATCAATTATGGCTTTCTGGCAGCAGCTCCAAATAGTGGCTGTTTTAATATGAAAAAATACGAAGAAGCGGCTGAAATGGTAAAAATGTTAGACAGTATCTGTGATATTGTAATCGTTTCTTTTCATGCCGGAGCTGAAGGTGCTTCTGCTCAACATACACCTCGAAAAGATGAGGTGTTTTTAGGTTATAATCGAGGTAATGTATATAAATTTGCACATAACTGTATAGATGCAGGAGCAGATATAATACTCGGCCATGGACCACATGTAACTCGAGCAATAGAACTATATAAAAACCGTTTCATTAGTTACAGTATGGGGAATTTCTGCACCTATGACAAATTCAGTCTTATAGGGCCCAAAGGTGTTGGACCTATTTTACAATTAACAATAAATCAGGAAGGAGCCTTTATAAAAGGAAAAGTAATTCCTACTAAACAATTAGGGGAAGGAATTCCAGTTTATGATGATGAAAAACAAGCGCTTATTGAACTTATAGATCTATCTGCTACCGATTTCAAAGAATCCCCATTGACAATTAGTTCGGAAGATGGAAGTATAGAAAAAAAGGATCTGCACTCAAAATCTGATACTGTTAAAAACGCTGTTGAACAAAAACCTGAATAAGACAAAAAAATATTTTTCATCTTATCGCAATCTATTCAACTACTACTTTTTTAACCACTACCCTTTCATCATTTCTCAGACATATAAAATACAAACCTGATGAATAATTGCTAAGGTCCAATGTCTCCACAACATTACCATCGTGATTAATATTTCTAGATGAAATATTTTGACCTATGGCATCTAACAATTCTAAACTAAAGTTTTTGTTTGGCAAATTTTGAATATCTACAGTCACTAAGCCATTAGTTGGGTTTGGAAAAACATTTACCAAAAGCTTATCTTTAGCCTTAGAACCTGTACCGGTTACAGGAGTATGATAAATATTAATATCGTCTAGATATAAATTGTTTCCAAAACCACAATATCCTTCAAATTTAACTTTTATTTCCTCGCCAACATATTGACTGAGGTCTACAATTTCCTGCCTCCAATCTGTAGAGATAGATGGCACAAAATTACTACCTCCTGATACCGTTTCTAAATCAACACTACTTTTGGCATATACTGGAATCGTATCATAAGTTTCACCACAATCTATCGAAACAGTAATAGTTAGGCTATCAACATAACCACCAAATTGTTGATATGCTAAGTTAAAGCTTAAGTAAGCATCAGCAACATTTATAAGATTGATATTCGGAGATATTAGATTGTCATATTCATCAAAATTACTATATGAAAAATAATTAATAAAAGCAGATGCTGTACTGTTCCCATTTCCAGAAGCATTAATATTCAAAGACCACGTTTTATCATTATCAGGGTTTTCAACGGTCCAATCTGATGGGATACCAATACTGGTTTCAAACCCTTCTTCAAATGGAATAATATTACCTTCTGAAATATTAATATAGTTAGTTTTTACTTCTGTGTCACTACCATTTAAATTGGTTGTCATTAAACTAACCTGATAAGTACCGGTTGAATTAAAAACGACAGCAGGATGCTGGGAGTTCGCATTCGTTGCATTCATATATGTTACTGTATTGGGTGAAAAAGACCAATTGTAGCTATAGGCACTATATTTAGTGATATCCGTAAAATTAATAACCTCAGTGGTCCCCTTACAAAGTATTTCTGTTTCAGAAGCCACAAAATCTGTCTCTGGTAACATGGATGCAGAATATATATTTATATCATCAAGGTACAAGCTATTGCCATAACCCGTAACACCCTGAAATTTAACAATAACAATTTGACCACTATAAGCACTTAAGTCAATTGATTCTGTACGCCAATCTGTTATAACAGATGGAACCCAAACGCCAGATGCTTGAGATGGTGTTGTAACAAGATCTGCACCTCCTTTATTGTATATCAACTGAAAAGTAGAACCACAATCTGTAGATATATATACATTTAAAGAATCTACCCAATTACTAAATTGTTTATAAGAAATTTTAAAATCTAATTTTGCATCGGTTGAACTAGTTAGATCAATACGAGGAGATTGCAATTCATCTTTTTCTCCATTGGCATTATAATGATAATAATCTAAAAAAACAGAAGCTGTACTCTGTCCATTGGCTAAATCTGCAGTATTAAGTTCCCAGGTAATATTAGAATCCGGATTAGTTAATTCCCAACCCTCAGGAGGGAAAATACCACTTTCAAATCCTTCTTCAAAAGGTAAAGTTGCTCCTTGAATAATATCTATATAGTTTGAGCGATATAAAGTATCAGAACCAAAAGCATTAGAGGCAATTAATTGGATCGAATACATTCCTGGTGCATTAAACTCAACTTCTGGATATTGAGAATTAGCAGTTGTAGAATTTACAAAAGTAACTGTATTTGGAGTGAAATTCCAGGTCCATTGAGTAGGGCCATAATATGACAAATCACTAAAAGTGATAGGTGTTGTAACTCCTCCACAAAAAATCTCACTATAAGTGGACGCTTCAAAATTAATTAATGGTGCTAAAGCACAATTAACAATCGGCAAATTAGCTACATAAGGAATATGATTATCTTTTGAAAGGGTTAAAATAACATTAGGCACAATATTGGTGATTGGTGCGCAATTAATAGTCCCATTACCATTTACCAAATACGTACTTCCTATAATTTCTCCATTGAAACATATTGTGGCTAAAGCATCCAAACAAGATGCATTTGTAATCGTAATAGAAGTAGAATTGCAATTAATCTGAGTGGGATGAGTAGCGCTAATTTGAGTGGGGACATCTGTCCATATCTTCATTGAAGGGTCTCCATGATAATGAAATAATTCGTTTGTTCGTTGACTATTTGACCATGTCTCTGCCATTCTTATTAATCCCTGATTAAGTACCTCACCAAGCTTGTTTATATGATTATGAGGAGTAGGTGTATTACCAGTGCCACCGGAGCCGGTAAAATTAGGAATTAAACCAGGACTATCCCAAATCGCATCAAAAAGCCCTAAAACGAAAGCATCATTTAAACCACTATAACTAATATCTGATGCAGCGATTACTCCAACAGCTCCACCTCCTGAATGTCTCAATAACTGTTCTGCAAAACTAGCAGGAGCCAAAAGATCCCCAGAAGAACAATTGACACTAAACATAACGGGTAAACGATTGCCATTTGTTAATGAAGGAATATAAGAAGAATTAAAGCCAGGCGTTCCCCAGCCTTGTGAATATCCGTGGTCTCTATGTAAAACATATAACTGCCCAATATTCATTTGATCTCTAACGTCAGTACCCGAACCATTCCAGGGAAATCCAGGCTTTAAAAGATAAGAAGGCAAGGGTTCTCCAGCTGCATAAGCACCATTATTCCAGTTTGTAGGGTTTGTACTACCTGACCCATAGACTCTAGAAATATTAAAAGAATGTACTCCATTAAGATAATCATATACATTTTCGGATGTCAATGAAAAACGTCTGTCTGCATATCCATCATCATCACTATCCTGAAATTCTGCACAATTTAACCCAAGCGTATAAAATGCAGGATCTGCAACAGGTGTTTTTTCATAGTTAATAATTTTTTGTACTGCAACGGCTGCCTCTGAGGCATTAGCAATAGAAATGCGTCCTCTTGCCATATCAGCAGTATAATCACTGGACCCATCCATGCAAACATAATAGAGATCGGTAGCAAAATTAGAATTAATTATTTCTCCAGGGACTTTATCAACATCACCAATAAAAACCACATAGTCGGGTCTAGGTGAATAAGAATTATATTTGAGACTTAATGAATCTTTAATTTCTGTATATGTCCACCCAGATTTTGAAACTATTTCTACAGTATAGCCTAGTTGCATTTTCCAATCAGCCAAGTCTTGTGCCGAAGTAAGATAATCAGGATGAGTTATTATAATATAATTGGCATTAGCGCCAGATCTTACCCCTCCTATTTGTGTACGCTTTGGGAGAACATCACTATTTAGAGCAACATTATTTAAAACATTTAAATAATTTATACTGTTGTTAAGTGCTAAGTCTTGAAACGATTTTAAAGGATTTATATATTCAACTTTATACTGAATTTTAGAATACACTCTAATTGTCTTTGTGACAGGATTAAACTGAACAGGACGCACTTCTACATATGTTAAACCTGCCTCTCGCATTTTCTGAAACTCGACTACTTCTACCAATTTACTTGGAAAAAACGCATTCTTGTCATATTGCAATGTATTCAATTCAAATGAAGGTTCGGGTGCTCCTATGGAATCACTTGCAAGTTCTAATACAGGATGTAAATTATACCCTTGATATTCAATATACTCCGATGCAACAATAGTAATTAATGGACGGGCCCCTTCCGGCATTGCTATAATATCAATATGGCTGGGTATTGCTGGATTCCCTACCTCATCCATGTAATCAAAATCCTTTACATTAAGATATTGATAGTCAACACCATTAACATTTTTATTGCTAACAAAAATATTTTCAATTTTATATTCTAACTCAATGAAAACCTCATTGTTGTTAATGATAAAACGCTCAGGACTTATTAATTTGTCTTTATTACCTAAATTGGTTGATGACAATATTGTACTTGTTGTTTGTCCGAATGAAATACTATTAAAAATTATACTAAAACAAACAATTAAAAAGATTGTAGACGTTTTCATTTTTTTGTTTTTGATTTATAATGACTATAAACAAAAGCCAAGAAATAATGGAAATATTGCATTAAATAACGACTAAATATAACAAATAATAGCCAAAAGAGAAAATACTTTTAAAGCAAGGACAGGACTAAATACAATTCTCAAAAATCAATCGTAAGTAACAAGATGCTTTGAAATCTAATCAAAGATTAGCATTTTTACACTCTGAAAAAAGGATAACATGAAATCATCAATCATATTAGAACTGCAATATCTAGGTCCAGTTCAATATTATAGTAAATTCATAAAATACGAGACAGTATATTTTGAGCAGCATGAAAACTACCGCAAGGGTTCATTCAGGAACAGATGTTATATTGCAACTGCAAATGGAATAGTTACATTGAGTATTCCATTGCTAAAAGGGAAACATCAACAAGCACCAATCAAAACTGTTTCAATAGACAATAGAAAAAACTGGCAAATTATACATTGGCGAAGCATTCAAACAGCCTACGGGAATAGTCCTTATTTTGATTATTACAAACATGAATTACAAATACTTTATGAAAAAAAATATGATTTATTATTTGAATTCTGCCTGGATGTTCAAGAAGTGATTTTTAATGCTTTGCAAATAACTCCCACTGTTCATTTTACTTCTTCCTATAGTAAAGAAACCCAAGAAGATCAAATTGATATGAGAAATATTATTTTGCCAAAAACACGGTCCTTAGCTAATGACATTCATTTTGATGCATATCCCTACCCTCAAGTTTTTGAGGATAGGCTTGGTTTTTTACCGAACTTAAGTATTCTAGACCTCCTGTTTTGTACTGGACCTGAAGCATACCAGTATTTACAGATGAGTAGCAAATAAACTACTTGAATTATATTCTATAATAATTGTTGATAAGAATTATGTACATTATATTTGGAAAGGATAACTTTTTTAACATATCACATGTATAGATTTTTTTTTGTTCTATTTGATCTGTCAGCATCTTCCGTTCTTGGGTTACAAAATTAGTTAATTCAGCATTTTGAAATATTAACCTTAAAAAATAATGAGAATTTTATCATTAAATAGTTTAAAAATAATCTGTATAGTTATAATAGCTTTTGGGTATATCTCCTGTGCCCATAAACCGCATCCATCGACTACGGTTCAAAGCGTAAAAGAAGGCTATAGACTCCTCTCAGAAAAACAGGCACGAAAATGGATCGTCACAGACAGCAAAGAGGCTTTTTTTGAAAAGGTAACCACTTTAGAAATGTCTATCCAGATGAAACAGACCGAAAGTAATATTTCTAGAGAAGTTGTCCTGGAAAAATATAAAAAAATGCTTCAGGATGATTTGTCTGAGTTCACAAATAAAGAAAGTGAAGTGGTGAAACAACTTTTTGACAAAGCACTTGATTTATGTTACCAAATATCACCTAACATCAATCTTCCTGAGATTTTTCTGATTAAGACTAAAGGGAATTATTATGGCTCAGGGGTCTATTATACAAGAGACAATTCGATTATTATACCCTCACCAATGTTAGACTTGGATGCCAATGCCAAAAATTTAAGTTTCCTAAAAACTATGATTCATGAAATTTTTCATATTTATTCCAGATACAATAAGGATAAAAGAGAAGCCTTGTATAAACGAATAGGATTTAACAAAATACCAAATTTAGCATTATCAGAATTTTTACAAAAACGGGTTTTATATAATCCAGATGGCGTTGATTTACTCTATTCAATTAATGTAAAAGATAGTACGGGAAGATCCTTCAAAGCGATACCAGTAATATATTCAAAACATAACGCATATATGGAATCTACTCCTGCTTTTTTTAGCTATCTGACTTTCCAATTATTTGAGATAAGTAAGCGGGACGGAATATGGTCTGTAAAAAACAAAAATATAGGTAATTCAATAGAAGATCTAACAGGTTTTTGGGAACAGGTTGGGACGAATACAAAATACAATATTCATCCTGATGAAATCTGTGCAGACAATTTTGTTATTATGGCTTTTGCCAAAGAGACCCAAGGCAAAAACCTCAAAAACCTAACAAACGAAGGCCGTCAATTAATTATAGATCTTGAGACAATAATTACAGAATAATAGCAAAGTAAAACTTGAGGGAAATCAGTTTATTTTATATTCCTAGAAATAGTAGCGCTACAAATTTAATGCTCTATGCACGTTCTCTGGTTAATTCAAAACTCCCTAAAGATTTCAATAACGTATCCCAATAAAAATGAGTAATAGAATTTGATATTATTTTTGAGGACCCTGCTTTACGCAATTCTCCAAAGCAACAAGTATGGGAATATGGCAAATTCCATGGATAGATATTTCGCTTTTCTCCAATATATTCATACCCTTGACCATCAACTTCAAAATTAAAGGTATAACGTATTTTCTGTTCAGAAAAATAGTTAAGTTCTAAACGACCTTTACATGGAGCATTTTCACATAAACCACCAACCGTAACGGTTCCTTCAAGGTCATTACATAAGAAATCTTCTTCAAAAGGATTAGCCCAGTTTACAAGATTTTTAGGGCCCCATTCAACATTAAATTCCATAGGCAATTTACCCTTTTTACCTCTGACGAACTCATGTTCCCCAGACATAACTTCATTAATCTTAAAGCCAACATTTCCTATTGCAGTTGAAGAAATTTTCGCAAATATTTTAGTTAGAGATTCTATACCTAATAAAACACGAGAATCACGGATGTTTTTGGAAGAGCCATTAAGCGCAAAATTCACAGTTTTTGAGAAGGCACTAGATACTGGATTTAAAAAATGTATACCTTTTGCAACGTTATTGAGTACATTGACCATTTCGATACGTTTACCTTTTTCAACAGCCTTAAAAATAATTTTAGCAACAGTTTCGGGTTTTTGAGAATAAAGCGGTAATAACTTCATAGATAATTTCGAACCGAAACTTTTACCTTCTACATCATTATAAAATCCAGTGTTAACCATATATGGATAAACAGTGGTCACTTTTATATTATACTGGCTCAATTCATAATGCAGTATATTACTCATTGCAGCAATTGCAAGTTTGGTAGCTGTATAAGCCCCCCATGATGGCATCTGAAAAAAAGCTTGACCTGATGAGACATTAACGATATGACCTTTACCCCTTTCTTTCATCATTGGCAAGAATGCATACAAATGATAAAGTGTTCCCCAAATATTAATATCAATAAGCCTTTTCCATGTTTCAAGTGTCGTCTCTTCCAAAGTACTATGATACCCAATGCCTGCATTATTAATTAAAATATCCACTTTACCAATTTCTTTTTGAACATGCTCAGCAAATTTCTGAACAGCATTTTTATCAGAGACATCGACACAATAGCTAAAAACTTTAATATTGGTATACTTCTGCAATTTTTGTCTTGCACTCTCAAGTGCTGTTTGATTAACATCAGCAAGAATAAGATGACAGCCCGTACTGGCAAACTGTATAGCAGTTTCAAGCCCAATCCCCTGGGCTGCACCAGTTATAAGAACATATTTACCCTTTAATGTTCCGTTATTTTTTCTAAAATTAAAAATTGATTTCAACTCCATGATTTTCTTCTCCTTCATTAGTTAATATTTCAAAAGCACATTTATTATCACTATATAGTGATTGTGGCATACCTAGTTTAGACTTTTCTATTATCTCCAGTTCGCAACTTGCAATTTTACTATTTAGACAATTTTTATCTCCACCTATAGGGTTATGGTAACATAAGCCAACAAAAGCTGATCGAGGTGCAGTGATTCTTCCTTTCACTTCTATTTCTTTAGTTTTACAATGAAATTCCCAATCAAAATAATCAAATGAGCCTTTGTTAAGAAACCAACTACTAAGACTGTTAATTTGATATTCTTTACCTTTATGTCGTAATACAAGTATTGTCAAAAAGGGAGTTTCTACACCTCCAATTACTAACTTAGCAGTTACCAACTCTAAAAAAGTATCTGGGCTATTATCAAAACCTGCAACCTGACCCCAAGCATAATAGTCGGTATGTTTTTCCCCCCAATTATGATTTTGTGACCCTACCCAATTATCAATACTAAATTTCTTTTTGCCCACCTTAAGATGTCCTTTGAATTGAGCAAAAGGTTGACTAACAATTGATTTCGCTTTAGGAAATGGAGAATTATAATAAGGTAATGGTAGTAAAAACAAAGGTTTATGGTCCGTACTAAATTCCAATTTCCAACTAACATCGTCTATTTTACCTTCTGCTCTAGCACTATTTAATATATTATCCTGGAGTTCTACATAAAAATTCTTATTAGGAAAACTGCAATTCTCGATCGGAAATTCTGCTTTAGCGGGGTGAATTTCCTTTCCATCAAAATAGATAAACCATAACTCTCCAATATTGTTTTGGGGCTCATCTTTGGGGGCAAAAATTGTATAGCGGATCCAAAATGCCTGTTTCTCTGTAGGATGATTTGCCCTAATGAAATAACTTTCGTAAAATCCTTTACTAGAACCTGGGTTAAACCTTGAAAAGTTCGCCTTAGCCTCTGCCTGAATTTGTTGTATTTTCATTTTCCGAAATTGATTTTATTTTTGGTAAACTCAATATACAAAAAATTATGCATTCAAAAATATCTTTTCTAGTAATGTCATTTATCATCTTTCTCATGCATCATTTGCCAAATACTATATACAAAATTAAAATGAAAGGATTAAAAAGTTTTGTTATTTACAAAATCAATTATATCTTTGACCCGCTCTTATAAAAAAGCTTTTAAAATAAGGGTGATTAGCTCAGTTGGTTCAGAGCACCTCGTTTACACCGAGGGGGTCGGGGGTTCGAATCCCTCATCACCCACTAATAAAAAAACCCACTCCTAACGAGTGGGTTTTTTTATTTTAGCTACCACATTCAAATTATATAATATGAAAATAGAAGAAGCCTATCCAAAGAGAATAATTTGTTTAACAGAAGAGTGCACTGAAACATTATACTTATTAAAAGAGGAAAAAAGAATAATTGGTGTTTCTAATTATGCCGTAAGGCCCAAAAGAGCAAAAAAAGAAAATAATGTTGTTTGTACATTTATAAATGCAAAGTTCGACAAGATAATAGCTTTAAAACCAGACTTAGTTATAGGATTTTCTGATATACAAGCAGATATAGCCAAAAAACTAATCAAAGAAGGAATTACCGTATGGATAAATAATTATAGAAGTGTTCATGGCATCAAAATAATGATTAATCAAATAGGTCTTTTAGTTGGGAAACATTCAGAATCAATAAAAATAGTAAATGAGATAGAGGAAAACATAAAGAATATAAAAAAAAGAAACTCGAATAAATTAGTAAAACCTAAAGTTTATTTTGAAGAATGGTTCGATCCATTAATAAGCAGTATTCAATGGGTTAGTGAGATAATTGAAATCTGTGGAGGTAGAAATATTTATGATGCTGAAAATGCAAAGTCATTAGCAGCTGATAGAATCATTGAGGATGAAAATGAAATCATTATTTTTAATCCAGATATAATACTCGTTTCCTGGTGTGGCAAAAAATTCAAAAAAGACAAAATGGTGAACAGAAAAGGGTGGAACTCAATAAATGCAATTAAAAATGATGATATTCACGAGATAGATTCAAGTATCATATTACAACCAGGACCTGCAGCATTAACAGATGGATTAATAATCATAAGCAATATTATTGATAATTGGTATCAAAAAAACAAAAATTAAGAAGATTAACATACGTATGTCATAATGATCTTGTTATAATAAATGAAAGTATTACCTTTCAATTTTACTATATCAACTTATAGCATTTTAAAATAAGATAATAAAACGACTTACTTATTAGCTTTTTTATACTTTTCTATAAAAAGATATATCCTTTTAAACATATCATTATAATCTTCTGTTAAAAACCCGTGCCCCGAGTTTGGATATGATGCCAGATCATAAGGAATATTATTGTCAGACAATACAGATGTTAAGGCATCCAATTTCTCTTGACCTCCAAATTGATCCTTCTCTCCTACAGCAATAAACATAGGAGGATCTGCATCATCTAAATAATTAACAGGACACCATGCATTTAATATTGAATCTGCTTTTGTATGATCATCAACTAGAGTAGCACCAACATTTCTCCACCACTCAATTTCATGGTCTTTCAGAACATGATATATATCAGCACATTGTGCCCCACCGCCCATAATATTAATAACGCCTCGTATTTTTAAAGCGTCAGAAAATGCAAATTCTGATATTTCTGAATTTTGAGCTGCCCCCCAAAATGCAGACATATGAGCGCCTGCCGATGCTCCTGCTAAAAAGATATTATCTAAATCAAGATTAAATCGTTCATTATTATTTAAGATATATAATAAAGCAAGTCGAACATCTTTTGATGCCTTAGGGACACCTTGCTTTATACTATAATTTAGATTAACTACATTATATCCCATTTGTAAAAATGGTGATATTTTATGTTCGTGTTTCCTTTTATCACTAAAATACCAGGCACTTCCATGGGAATAAATTATTGTAGGAGGCTGTTTCCCCTTGAGCCGAACATTATGACTATCTTTACTAACATACTGCTGCCCTCTTAAATACACATCCATTTTTTGTCTTTCTTCATCTCCATAGGCAACATCCCATGCTGTCACATAGTTTGATGAATAATAAACAGGGCTAAAAGAACTATTATCAAGTGTATTCTTTTCTTCACAAGAAATAAGAAATAATGATATGATAAATAATATTAATTGTAAATATTTCATAAAGTAAAATGAATGAATAGGTTTATAAAAAAGTTCGCAAAGTGATTCTCAATGACAATTCCATTTATAATAGCATTTTTTCATTTTTTTTAGCTATGAATCGGAGGTTTTTTATTTATTTATTTGTCAAAAAGATATTGTAACTTTGAAAAAAGGCTAGAGCGCTATATTTTGTGTAACATTTAAATTTATAAATTCATCACCCCATAATACTACTGTTAGAATAATCTAATAAAATGGCAGCTAAAAAATCTTCAAGTAAAAAGAAAAAAAAACGATCTCAAAAGACAAAAAAAAAGAATAACCTAAAGATGTACATTAAAGCATTTTTGGGACTTATTATACTTCTGGTTTTTTCATTAATATCAATTGCTGCAATATTTGAAAAACAAATTGCCGAACTAGTTATAATCTCACTTAACCAACAGCTGAAAACAGAATTGATTGTAAGTGACGCCAGTTTGTCTTTAATATGGAAATTTCCTCAAGCGGGAGTATACTTACATAATGTCCGTATTGATGGCGTAGGAGATCATGAAGAAAAACTATTGGACGTTGGTAGTATTTCATTAAAATGTTCTACCATCGGATTATTAACTGGCAAATACAATTTTACAGCAATCTCCATTAAAAACGGCTCTCTTTTTGTATATAAAGACAAAAACGGAGGTGTAAACTACAATATTTTTAAATCTACAAATGAAGAAAAAACAGAGAATAGTGATTTAAATTTAACGATTTCAAATGCTAAGCTTACCAATTTAAAAATTCATTATGTTGATGAGTATGTTGCTCATGACATGAAAATAATTGCCAAATCTGCTTTTTTTGAAGGAGATTTTATAATTAATAATGAATTAAATCAGAATAAGCATACTATGACAAGTTATGCGGAATTGTATTCTGAATATATCAAAATTGGAGAAACCACCTACTTCAAGACCACAGATTTTGCTTATGATGGTGCTATTGATTTAGATCTCGATAGAAAACTTTATGCATTAGAACAAATAAAATTATATCTGCAAGGAAATGAATTTAAGGTAGATGGAACAATTGAAACTGTAAGCAAAGGCATAGAATATAATTTAGTTTTTGAAAGCAAACAAGCTTTTTTAGGCTCCATGATGCAGCTAATTCCTGATCAGTTTACTTCTCCGCTTGGACAATTGGAAAGCAATGGAAATCTAACTTTTAATGCCAGAATTAATGGACTTTCTTCTGCTGAAAGCACAGCTATAATCGAAGTAAATTTTGGACTTAAAAATGGACGCCTTACACACCCACGTTTAACAGGAGCAATGAAAGATGTCAACTTCGATGTTCACTTTACTAATGGGAATGGCATTGACGATAAAACCGCAAAACTAAAGTTAATTGATTTTCGAGCATCTTTAAACAACGAACCAATCAATCTTTCATGGGATATAACAGGTTTAAAAAACCCACTAATTTCTTTATCAATAGACGGCAATATACCTATAGATGCGATTCATAATTTTTTCGGAATAAATGTTACCGAAGGAAATGGATGCCTTGAAGTTGCTAGACTTACTTTAAATGGTAGACTTCTTGACATGACAACCATGCATGGTATTCCTAAGGTAAAACTTGATGGTTTAATTAATTTTAAAGAAGTTTATCTATTAGTAAATGATATTGAAACAAATATTCCATC
Source organism: Saprospiraceae bacterium (assembly GCA_022448945.1). Lineage (GTDB taxonomy): Bacteria > Bacteroidota > Bacteroidia > Chitinophagales > Saprospiraceae > Aureispira. Next base: position 228,798 of record JAKVCV010000002.1, on the reverse strand, counting down.
AGGAAGTCTAGCCCTAGAAAATAATATTTTTAATGTTTCAGATATTATTATTCAAACTGAAGCAAGTGACTTAGAGCTTAATGGTGCATTTCATAATGTATTACCTGTTCTTTTGAGCGACTCTTTAAATTCAAAGAAAGCTAAATTAACTTTTCAAGCCTCACTAAATGCATCTAAAATAGATGTGGATGAATTATTAGCTATTGGCAGTAGACACTCAGCAGAAGAAATTGAAGCTGCAGCAGTTACCGACAAAGATTCTCTAACTAAAGAAACCTATGAAATAAGGGAATATCGTACATCATTTTTAAAAGGCACTTTTAATACAAATATTAAATCCCTGACTTATGGTAAAATAACAGGTGAAAATTTCAATGGAGAAATTGAATTTGATAATAGTGTTATGAGTTTAAAAGGAGTTGAAGTAAATGCTATGGAAGGGCTTTTTGAACTGAATAGTAAGATTCATTTTGAGAAAGAACCAAGAGTTGAATTATTTTTGGATTGTCACGATATAGATATACAGGAATTCCTTCTACAGCTAAATAACTTTGAACAAGAAGTAATTACCTACAAAAATCTACGTGGTCGTTTAGAATCGCTTATTAAAGTGAATCTATTTCTTGATTCGTTAGGAAACTTCAAACATGATGATTTATTCGTTGTAGCAGATGTGACAATAAAAGATGGAGCATTAAACAACTTAAAAATACTTGAAGGGTTTTCAAAATATGTTAACATTAGAGATTTACAAAGTGTTGTATTTTCCGAATTGAAAAATCAATTCAAAATTGAACATGGTAAATTTTATATGCCTGCAATGTTTATACAAAGCAGTGCACTTAATTTATTGATTGGTGGTGAATATAGCTTTAATCATGACTTAGATTTTAAAATCAAAATAAATGCAGGACAAATTCTGGCTAACAAATTTAAAAAATACAACCCTTCCAAAAAAACAATAAAAGCTAAGAAAAATGGTCTATTTAATATATATGCTCATATTTTTGGAAACCTATATAACAAGTTCGAGTATAAATTAGGGCCTAGAAACAGTAAAAAATATTTAGAAGATCAACTCGATCAGAATTTGCCAATTTTGGCGAATACTTTACGTATGGAATTCAAAAAAAATACAGGAGAAAACGACCCTTTAATTGAAGAGTTAAAACAACCTGTAGAATGGGAGGATATCCCAGAATATGAAGGAGTTGAAGGAGAAGATGAATTTCTTGAAGGATTTTAGTTATCTTAAAAACGGTTGTTAATAGATTATACTATCAAACTTATATTAAAGGACTTTAAAATAATAAGAAATTGCTGTAAATCTCCCCAAAACTATTGCTATTATATAAAAAAGGTAATCATTTGAGAGAGATAAATTATAATTTTGACATATTCCCCTATTGTCGTTCATAAATCCAAGAATATGAAAAATTCAATTTCACTATTACTACTATTAGGAATATTAGGATCTAAATTTATATTAGGACAAGGAACAAATAACTTTATAATTGAGCCGGAAAATCCAACATCGAACGACTCTGTAGTTATTATATCAGATTTTTCTTATTATGGAAATTGCTCTTTTGGTTTAGTTAATACACAAATAACTATATTAGATTCACTAATTAATATTTCTCCTCAATTGTGTGGATTTGGAGATTCTACTTTATGTAGTTCGATTGATACTTTTTCATTAGGTATTTTGCCAGTGGGAAATTATACTATTAATATTGAATACCACCAAGGTAGCGTATGCCCAATTAGTGGCTTTGATACCATTATTGCTTCTATTGACACAAGTTTAGAAGTAGGTGTCACTACGACTTATTCAACAACATCAATTGAACCAAGTATTAATATTTACCCAAACCCTACTTCGGGAAACATAACTATTAATTTCTTAGCTGAAGAAATTTATTGGGCAGATATAATAATAAGAGACGTTTTAGGTAGAGTGCTTTCGGCTCAAATCATAAAAACAAAATCAGGCATAAATAGACATACAATTTCAATGAGCACATTACGCCCTGCAATTTATATTTTGACTTTTGGAAATAATCAACAAAAGATAACAAAAAGGATAACTAAGATTTAACATTAAAAGGTGGTCATACCCTGTATTCAGCATGATAGTATTCTAAGTTGTACAAAATTCTATCTCTCACCATTGTTTTTAAGCGTTTCATATCTTTTTCAACTGTCATTCCAACAGTAGATATTGGTTCATCCCATATACAATGTACAGAGGCAGGACAAGCTAAAAATGGATCCCTAGGGTCCGATGCTTTTTCTGACCCGCAAATTGTCATAACAGCAATAGGGTGCTGTGTATCAATTGCGAGTTTAAAAGCACCATTGTAAAATCCCTGAAGTAATTCATCAGTTCTATTTCTTGTACCTTCAGCATAGATGTGAATAGAATGTCCATCTTCAATATGGGCTTTCATTCTTCCAAAAGTCTGACGTCGACTTTCCTGACATTTTCGATCCACATATACATGCATATTTCTGGCCAAAAACCCGATAATAGGCAAACGATCTACTTCCTGTTTTGCCAAAAAAGAAAATTGTATGGGAGATGTTGCCATACATAAAGGAACATCCACAATAGAAGCATGATTGCTTACTATTATATATGACCCACCTTCTAAACAAAGATTGTCTTCTCCTTCTGAAGTAACACGAACTAACATCAATGCCAATAAGGCCTTACCCCAATACTTTGTAACATAAAAAGCATACCGTTTAGCATTTTGAGGTTTTGTAAAGTTGAAAATAAATATATAGCAGACGAGAGCAACTACGCCAATTAACATTGTGGCTAAACAACACCAGGCAAACCAAAAGCGCTGTACAATTATCGCTACGGCTCTTAAAGGTGCGGGGAGTGACTTAATATCAAATGAATCCATAGTGATTTTTTAGGGTATGTTAACCATTTATAACAAAACAAAAGATTGAACATTAGTACAAAGATACATATTAACAGCTATATGAAGCAATAAATCAAAAGACAATTTTAAGAGCACATACAAAAAAAGAGGGTAAAATATTAATATATTAACTATATTAAATGTTGAATATCAACAATTTGCGTGGCGAAGGTTTTTCCAAAAGTTTAGAGACATGAACTCTATTCATTTTTAAAAGATTTTTTATTAAAAAAGCCTTTTATTAGATTAATAATCAAAATTAAGAATTCACTAAAAGGTATTATTATAAGGCTATAACCTATCCCTACAATTAATATTTCCAATATATCCCTACTTAATGATCTTGAGATATTAGCAAACGAAGCAAATGCGTCCTGCAAGGATAATACAAATATACTTTGATATTCCATGACGAAACTAAAGCAACAAATAGAAATGCAAAAACCTCCCATAACAGCGCCAAAAAAATGCCACTTAAAGCCTTTATAACAAACATATATTGTAACACCTATAAGACCAAATATTACAATAAAAATCAATGTACTTGAAACATGATTTTGAATTGAAGGAGGTAACACAGGAATTAATAGAAGAGAAATTAGAAGCGCTAAAAAAAAGAGACTTATTACGAAAGCAGTATGTATAGAATACCATCGTAAGCGCCACAAAACTGGCGGGAATAACGGTTTTTTATAAAACTCATCTAATATTTGATTGGAATTATTGATGGTGTTAATAAGATTTTAATTTGTGTCTCCACCAAAATGCTTTTCTTCGAGAATATCTGCCACTTCTGCTACTTCCCAAAGTATATATAAAAACTCATCCTCATTAAGGTATTCGTAAACAGGGCTTGCCTGTACGACAACAGTTTCACAGGGATTACCAGACTTATCTTTATCAGGAACAATAGTAATCGTTGAGTAAACACCATACCCAGATTCTCTAAGCAATTGTTCTTTGTTGAGATTAGGCGTATAAGTACCTACCCTACTCGTAAAATACACACAATCCTTACCTTTAGCTCTACCTTCAGAAACCCACAGCCATACAAATTGATACCTAAAACTTCCATCTTTCAATTTCATGGCAATATCTATACTGAATTTACCATCTTCAATTTCTTTTAACTTAAACTTTCTTTCTTCTGAATAAGCAGTTAATACTTCCTTTATGTTAATCATTTTGGGTTGTTTTTATAGATCAAGTAATAAAAGATTTTTTAATTTTATTGATATCCTCTAAAGTCAAGTTACATTTTTTTAATAATTCGAACAAATTATACCTGCCATTTTAATAATGGGTTTGTAAAACATTTTTTCCAAATAGACAATCCAAACAGCGTTTGTCATCACAATATTTTTTTTTAAGTTGAATTAATGCCTGTGAATCATACGCAGATGTTGCTTCAAGCCGAAGAGATTTCCAACTATTGACAACAGCATTGTTTTCAGCCTTTAAACTTTTAAGTAGCCGGACAGCTCGTTCTTTATACACTTCTTGCCCTTTATGAAGGCCATAAGCATACAAAAATGGCACAATAGTATTAATCAATAATAAATCCACACGCTCGGCTCCTAATCGCTTATTACGTTTAGGTGATAACTCTCCAAAAAGATAATGCGTTTCCCAAAAACCCGACAATTTAATTTGAAACATCGATTTCAAATTACTAATATTTCTCTCATTCAATATTTTAGAAAACAAATGATTTGACTTATGAATTAATAAAGCAAATTGAGCTAATCGTATAGTAGGAAAATTTGAAGGCCTTAATTTACCAAATTTCCAAAATGATTTATTCAAAGGAGTTAGATTATATTTTTTTTTGAAGTAAAGGTATTCTTGTTGAAGTTTTAAGGGATATTTTTCAAAAAATGTTTCTTCTAAGAACCCTGCTTGTCCAAATAACAAAGATTCAATTTGAAATAGATTTTGTTTGTGCCTGCCTAAAATAATCAAGGATAAAGAAGTAGCCACAGCCCCAAAAGGAACAGCATTGTTTTTAATACCAAAGCTTTTTGCCAAAAAATAATAAAATGTTTCTTCCCAATTATACTGAGTTTTTTGAAGCATTAATTTTATTTCTTTTGTCTTTCTATCCAGCCGTTGAAAAAGCAATTTATCTATCCAGTGTGACATCTGTGATTGGCTGGAATTTAGTAATAACTCCGGCAATTGATTTGCGCATGGCACCCAATTTTGATTGTTTATTAATACCCTATATCGTTTAATATATTTGGGAGGTATTCTTTGTTTTAATTCCAATGTAGGAATAATCTCCCCATTACTCCTATAAACCTCAAGGTCATGCTGATAAACAACATGCAATATAGTATTATTGTAAGCTGCATCTTCCGAGTGTTTATGGACAAACCAATCAGAAGATTTCTTGTGAATTTCCACACTACCTGCCCAAAGCGTCTCCCCGACCCTAACACGTGCATTACTAAAATCCGGGCCAGAATTATGGTTATGAAAACCAACATGTATTAATTCAAGGTTCTCACCTTGACTAGTTTTAAGTTTTTTATAGTCAAATAATTTTAATTTCCAGACATAATGCAGAAATACTTCGGGGAAAGGTATATTCATTTCGTTGATTCGATTTTGAGAATTTATAAACACCTAATAAGTTAGGCTTGCGAAGTGGTGTAACGCACAACATTAACAAAATGTTTCAGCGAAAATATAGCTATCATTTTATTATTAATTGGCATTAATAATAGTATTCCGGTGGGGAAATATTATTCTAAAGACCATTAGATTTTTGCATACATACAAATGATCTAAAAAACAAAAAAACGCAGTTGGCAATTGCCAGCTGCGTTTTTTTTAATGGAACAAAATTTTAAGTTTTTTCGTTATTACTATTTTTGAAATGCAAATAAAGTGTAAAAGCAAATGCAAGGAGAATTAATGCAGAAGTTACTCGACCAATAATATTTCCCAATTTCATAGATTTAGGGGCAAATACCATTTTTATCGTATTATTGCCAGTAGGAATTCGCATACCTCTAAGTGCAAAATTTGTCTTAATAAAACCTTCTTCAATCTCTTTGTCATTTATGTAAACGGTCCATCCTTTTGAGGGAGGATAAAACATTTCAGAAAAGACAGCAAAACGTTCATGTGTGCATTCGGTTTTATAGACCATCGTATCAGGATGATATGATTCTAAATATATTCTATCTGAACCACTCCATTTATTTTCTAAGCCCTTTAAATAACTCTGATACTTTTTCTGCACTAATGCGGTAGTCTGAGTAGCTAAACCAGCAAGCCCTTCCAACTCTTCATCTGCATTTTCTACCATTTTCACTTCCTCAACAAACCAGGCATGCCCCAATGCAGTAGGATTATCCATAAATTGATCCTGACTAACCATAACATATTTTACATTAAGCATATTAAATATGTTTATATTTCGTTTTAGTGCAATTTGTGGATTATCCATATTATAACCGGTCCACAATTCCTGATAAAGTTGAGGTTTTGCTGCACAATACCCACCAACACTTTTATGAAAAAATGATGCATCAGCAGATTGACTTGGAGCACCCCTAGAATAATCTGCGACCCTATAGTAAGACTGATCTCTCGCCAAAATATCTTTATCAGCCTGCGTTGGTGTCATGTTCTCACTTTTTTCAACATAATTCATGTCCGTATAACTGTTTTCATTCAAGTAATCAGAATTAATAGTACCCAAATCTATACAGGCAATAAAAGCAATGGCAATCGAAGCAACTATTATATTAATTGTATCTCTCGCATAAAAGAAAAGAACGGCAAAGGCAGCAAATACAAAACCAATACTTCTAATTGCATCGGCTTGTATTAAAGCAGCCCTATCAACATGTAAGGCATTAACCAAACTTGGAATTGAAGAAATATCAGAATCAGAAATTGCAGAAGGTGATCCCAAAACACTATAGATGAGGGTAAGAACACATATCCCAAGGGTAATTAACCCCGCTAAAACGACATATCCTTGTTTTGATACAGTTTGTTTAAGGCTAGGTAACAACTTCGCACTCCAACTATCAGAATATTTACTAGAGTCAAAATTAATAAGTTCCTTAAAGCCTAATCCAATCATTAAAATAACAAAAGGCTGACCAACCAATAAGGTCATTTTGGTATCCCTAAACTTAGAGTAAAACGGAAAATAATCATACATTAATTCATTAAAAAATGAAAAATTCCGACCCCAGGCAAGAAAAACAAAGAGCAAAAATGTACTAATAAAAGCCCATTTTAAGCTCCCTCGAACAAGAAGAAGTGACAAAAACAATAAGAAAAATACAACTACACCATAATATATTGGCCCACCACACATAGATTGAGAGCCTCGGTATTGTGAAAGATATTTTCCTGCTCGATTTGTACTACCTAATTTTTTTTCAGCTACTGCTGCTAGCTTTTTCCCTACTTCTCTGTCCCTAAACAACAATGCTGTCTTAGTAGAACCTTCCTGATTATAAAAACTTTTACCTTGTGTTCCACCATAAAAATTAGGAAACATCGTAGACAATGTTTCCCACCTTTCATAACTAAAAGCAAAAACATAATCTTTATCTAAACCGTTTGAATGATTTTTCTTTGTCAGCTCTGTTGTTCCTCTTGTAGATTCCTCACCATACTCATAAACAGGCCATAGGAAACCACAATTTGAGCTTATTCCCAAAATTGTAGCAATAAAAATAGCGGCAACAAATTTCCAGAAATAAAATAATTTCTTCTCTTTTATAGCGTCAAACATAAAAAATAACCCAATAAAAAATAGGCCCAAAAAGGTGTAATATGTGATCTGGACATGATTTTTCATTAGATTCACACCCAAAGTTAAAGCAAAAATACTCGCGCCAAGAAATAAGTTTCGTTTATAAGCAATCACCATAGCACTAATCAATAAAGGAGTAGTGGCTAATACATGCAATTTTGCAGTATGTCCAGCACTAATGTACAAGGTGTTTGCAGTAAAAAATCCGATAATCATTGAAAGTGCTATACAAACAGCAAAATTAATTCCCAGCAGATTTAAAGATATGTAGCAAAATAACATAATTACAAAAAGGGTAATCCATGGATTTGAATAGGGCTGATATAGACTTGCAATATGCCATATAGATCTAGTATAATTTACAGAACGGTTATGAGATACATTCAGTGGCGTTCCACAAAAAAATTGATTTGTCCAAAAAATCCTATCACCATTATCAAGATAGTTTTGACTCTCTGTATAAAGTCCTTTAGCTTGTAGGTTATCATGTTGCCCAAGGGCTTTGCCTTCAAAAGCAACAGGTTTAAAATATAACATTGCAGCGAATAGAATAATTATATAGGCTGCAATATGTTTGAAGAAAGGGTTTATTTTTTTCTTATCATTACTATTGGTAATTTCCTTTGCCTTAGATTTTTTATTTCCCATCTTTATTATTCGAATATTTTATAAAACAACCTATATAATTGAAGCATATTTGTTTAAATCAACCAATAACAAATGTAATAATTTTCCTGAAAAAAAATACCTTAGCCAGAAAACTAAACTTATTTTTGTTAATAGTAGAGCTTTCTTTAAACTCAAATTTAGTTTGTATATGATATTAAGTAGGCATAAAACCCTAGAATCTTGAAAATCAAAAATAAAAAATTTCTCATGCAATCACATCAAATTAAATTCCCCAAAACAGCCCGATACTACACATTGAATCTACCATCGAGTTCCATAAAGAAAATATTCTTTGTCTTTCATGGTTATGGACAACTAGCTAGTCAATTTATACATAAGTTTGACAAATTAAACAAAGAATATCTTATTGTTGCCCCTGAAGGACTATCTCGTTTTTATTGGAGTGAAGCAAAAGGAATTGTTGGGGCCTCTTGGATGACCAAAGAAAACAGATTGGAGGAAATCGAAGATTACTGTAATTTCATTCAACATCTATACATTCATTATAAAACTAAAATTTCTGAACATGTACAAATCAACATATTAGGCTTTTCACAAGGGGGAGCAACAGCAGTTCGATGGATAGAAAAAAAACGGCCAAAGTTCAATAATCTTATACTATGGGGTTCAGCTTTCCCTGAGGATTTACAATATATTAAAATGAAAGAATATCTAAATGACAAAAGCCTTCATGTTATTTATGGTAAACAAGACCCTTATATAACAAAAGAACGTCTGAATGATCAACATTTATTTACAGAACGTCAAGAACTGAATTTTGAACTAACTTGGTTTGAAGGAGGTCATGAAATTAACAGGGAGGCACTTAACAACCTAGTAGAAAATATTTGATTTAAAAAAAAACAAATTTCTGAGTAATAATTGGACATAATTGTCATCAAAATCATTTTACCAAGAAAGACTTTTTTGATTTTTCCTTATTTAATGACTTTATGTACTTTTCTGTTTTAAAAATCCAAATCAAATAATATGAATATATGAAAACCAAAAAGCCATCTACTAATGTAATTAAAATATAATACCTCGAAGTCTCAAAACCTAAATTAAAGAGGATATTAAAAACAAAACCTAAAGAACTAAAAAAATTATATAACATAATACAGACACACACAACAAAAATCCTCCTTAGATTTTTAAAAAAGGATGGTAAAACAAAATTATTTTTATTCAATCTACTATCAAAATCTTTCGTAATTCTAGTCGCATGTATTACGGTCATAAAGACCATACCTTCAGATATAAAAATTGTAATATTATAATAATGAGGTTTAAAGACATACATGTAGAATATTGAAGCAACAATCATTGAAGCTGAACCAATCAAAGCAATTTTTTCTACAAGCTTTATCTTTGTGGTACGTACAAAAGGACCAGTTTTATCATATAAACCATCATCTAAAATATTTCTGTCCATGTGTAGTTTTATTAGGTGCAATCACATTTATATTCATTTTCCAAATCAATAACTGTAATAATGATCGGGTCATCTTTACAATCACCCAAAATAACCCTAACATGCTGTTTATCTCTAGTGTAACCTTCATAAGCAATTGTTGGACATTCACCAGAAGAGACCAAAGATTGTGACTTTCTATCATTTATATTATCCTGATCTATAATCTCCTGAACTTCATATGCGTCTATTTCTCTACATCCCATTCTACAACGACCATGTGTTGTAACAACAATGGTTTTGCCCTGATATTTTAAATCACTTTCTGTAAAATCTTCTAAATTATCACCATCTAAAACTTTGAAGTTCATATGCTGATTTTGAGCCATCCTTCCATGTTTAGGCCCGTATTCACAAGCTATCAAAATAAAACAAAGGAAGACTACGGATAATGAATTGTTAAAAAAGGGACAAGAAAGAATAGAAGCAAGCACTTTTAGAAGATATTTCATATTTAATTGAATAATTGACAATAAAAGACATTGATAGTATAAATGCTATTAATAATACTATGAAGTTACATAATTAAAAAGAAATTTTATACATCTGACTTTTTTTCATAATTCGTCACACTTTCAAATTGTTCATCATAATCGGTTCTCAAAGTCCCCATTAATCGATCCCAAATAGTAAAATACAAACCATAATTCCCTTCGAAAAATTGATGATGTTGATTATGGGATACAGAAGTGTTCAACCATTTACCGATTGGATGCTTATGCGTATTTTTCGGATACAATTCAAACCCCAAGTGCCCATAAACATTATAAATAATCTGTAATAAAAAAAATAAAAGGATTGCTGAAAAATGCGCTGGGACTAAAAATGCTATAACTAATAAAATCCCTGCTTCAACAATTGCCTCAATTGGATGAAAAGCATAAGCAGTCCAAGGAGAAGGATTAGTTGATTTATGGTGCACTAAATGAACATGGCGATAAAGCAAGGGATGATGCATTATTCTATGAGTCCAATAGAAATAAAAATCATGGACAAATACCATTAAAACAATACTAAAAACATAATATGACCAACCATAATCACTTATCTTAGGATATAACTCAGTATAAGGTCGAAATACGGTAAAAACAAGCGTAGCGATTCCTGCAAAAATTGTCATCGAAATCAAAGAAAAAAAAACTTCACGTTTATAATCTGAGATCCCAGGAAATAGTGTTTGGATTTTATCCTTCTTATATTTTTTTTTAAAAAAAACATAAAATATAAGGAAAGTCATTCCAGCAATAACAAAATAACGCATATTTATTCTGAATGCTATTCTCGGAAAAACTTGAATAAAATCTTCCATAAAAAAAAATTGAATATCTGTTATTGAATAATTTAGTGTTTATTTTACTATAATAACTATGTCAACTTATCTGACAATTATTGGGGGCATTAAAAATACAATGGAAATAATACTATAAAAGCGATTCAATTGAAGAATTATTGTTTTTAAAATAAAACAAAAGTGAAATTCTGAAGAAAAATCGAATTGCATGAAGTAATTTCTTGCAAAAGCTCATAAGAATTTCTTAAATTGCGACCCCACAAAATAGCATTAATATTAATTGAATAAAATTAAATAAAAAATGGCAAGACACGAAACATGTGTGATAATTGGTTCAGGACCTGCTGGGTATACTGCTGCCATTTATGCAGCGAGAGCAAATATGAACCCTGTTTTATACACTGGAAAAGAACCTGGTGGCCAATTGATGATCACCAATGATGTTGAAAATTATCCAGGCTATCCAAAAGGAATTATGGGCCCTGAAATGATGGAAGATTTTAAGCAACAAGCTATTCGTTTTAATACAGAAGTTAATATTGGAGTAATGATTGAAAAAGTTGATTTTACTGGGCCAGTACACAAATTATGGACTGACGCAGGAGAAGAAATTCATGCTGATTCAGTTATAATTGCTACAGGCGCTTCAGCAAGGTGGCTGGGCATAGAATCTGAGGAGAAATTTATGAACAAAGGTGTGTCTGCATGTGCTGTATGTGATGGTTTTTTTTACAGAGGTAAAGATGTATGTATTGTTGGCGCTGGAGATAGTGCTTGTGAAGAAGCAACGTATTTATCGAAACTTTGCCCAATGGTACATATGTTTGTACGAAGAGATGAAATGAGAGCTTCTAAGATAATGCAGGAACGTGTATTAAATAATGAGAAAATCAAAATATATTGGAATACTGAAGTTGATGAAGTTCTTGGTGATGATGAAGGAGTAACTGGAGTTCGTGTATATAATAATATTTCAAGTGAAAAAACTGAAATTAATCTAATGGGCTTTTTTGTAGCTATTGGCCATATACCTAATACTCAAATCTTTAAGGATTGGCTTGATATGGATGAAACGGGTTATCTGATCACAAAAGCAAATTGCACACACACTAATATTGAAGGTGTATTTGCAAGTGGAGATGCACAGGACAAAGATTATCGTCAAGCAGTTACTGCTGCAGGGACAGGATGCATGGCAGCATTAGATGCTGAACGATACCTAACTTCTAAAGGAATTATATAATATGAAATGTTACCATAAAAAAAGCCATCTCGTTGAGATGGCTTTTTTTATTAAAGAAAACAAATAAATAATTTCTATTTGGAATGATTACTTCTAATAACTTTGGATGTATGAACACTTCCAATATGAAAGTTTTGTACGCGAATTATATAACTACCTACAGTATACTCCCCCAAAAGAATTGGAATATTATTAACCCCAACAGCACTTTTTACTTGCTCTGTTTTTAATACTCTCCCCAAAACATCAATAATTTCAATTTGTAATTGTTCTATATCATTTGCTTCATATTGATAATATACGATATTTTCAGTCGGATTAGGATAAAAGATATAGCCCTTATCAATATCTTCAATTACAAGTAAAACAATATTACTATAATCCAAGGAACCATCAGCATTTACCAATTCCAAGCGATAATAATTTTGCCCAACAAAAGGATGAACATCATCAAAATTATAATGATTAATTGTATTGGTAACACCTTGTGCAGAAACTACGCCTAGAGTTTCAAAATTAATACCATTTTTACTTCGTTGTAAATTGAAATAATTGGTATTGTTTTCAGCCTCAGTAGCCCATCGAAGATAATTAACTTTATTGTTAGTGACTCCATCAAAATACAACCAATCTGCTTTTAAAAGTGGATCTGGTGTTAAAATAACTGCCCCCGAACCTCCTGAGAAATTAGGGATACCATTCATTTGAGTATAATTAATCCCCGAAACTGAACCTATTGTTCCAGCATACTGAATACCATCATAGTCAGGTGGAGTATAATTTGACCCTATATTTTTAAACCAATAAAAACCTAAAGGATAAGGATACTTGTAGGTATATCCACATGACGGATAAGTTGCTATCCAATTAACTGCAGCATTTTCAATAGCAGTTCTTTCTGTTGGTTCATAGTAAAAACGAAGATCATAAGTGCCTATAAACGCCCCTCCACCATAATCAACATTCCAACTCCTCTCCATTTCAAATCTTTCTTCTCCAGAAGATAATCCAATAGCACAAGATGCTGGAGCGGATGGCCCCTGTGATTGCTGGTAATAAGAACCATTATCATTAATAGTAATAAGAGGGAATCCTGGAGGCGCACCACTTAAATCTCCCATAACAGACAAAAGAATTTCATCAGAACCATTGTAGAAATGATGCCATCCTGCAGCATCTGTACAATAGGTGTTACTGGTTTCACCATTCAGAGCATATTTGTATGTTTTTCCAGAAATTGAAACTTGTGAAGTAGACACACAACCTACAGCTGTTGTAATAGTCCACTCAAATACATTTGCACCAGAACCAGTTCCGGTAACTGAGGAATTATATGCTGTAGGATTAGCAATAGTACCACTACCAGAAATAAGTGTCCATACCCCATTGTGAGGACTGGGATTATTTGCAGCAAATACAGTAGAATCACCGCACAGATTTTGATTAGGCCCAGCAATTGCTGTCGGGCCAGTTCCGAAATTGATTGTAATTGTATCAGAAACAGTTGCTGAACAAAGGTTAACATCTGAAACTGTTACTGTATAAATATTAGAAGACAAACCAGTAGCATCTTCATTTGTTGATCCATCGGACCATAGGTAAGTCAGTGCTCCAGTACCACCACTTGCACTAATAAAAATTGCAGCTACTGAGTCTAAATTGCAATCAAGATTGATACTACTATCTACACTAACTAATATAGAGGATGGTTCTGAAACAACTACTGATGCTGTATCTGTACATCCAGCTCCATTAGTAACAGTAACAACATAATTACCAACATCAAGCCCTGTTGCTACTGCCGTAGTTTGTCCGTCAGACCATAGATATATCATTGGTGGTGGTGGTGGAAATGGTGGCGGTGGTGGCCCAGTGAAAACTTCCAAAACAAAAGCTTCTCCATCTGCTGCACCACTACAACTTATTTGAGAACCATTATAATTTGATATGACATTAGCTGTGACTGTCAAATCGGCCAGTACATTTACAAATACTGAATTAATTGCATCACATCCATTAGCATCTGTTACTGTAACAGCATATGTACTTCCTCCACTCAATCCTGTAATATCCTCTATCGTTGAACCATTCGACCAATTATAGGTATAAGGGCCTATCCCTCCTGTCGAAGTAACCGCTACGAAACCTAGTTCCGTACATGATTCATCTAAAAAACTATCTATACTTACTACTACAGATGATGGTTCTGAAATAATTACGGACGCTGTATCTATACATCCATCATTATTGGTAACAGTAACTATATAAGTTCCTAAATCAAGTCCTGTAGCAACTGCCGTAGTTTGTCCGTCAGACCATTGATACATTAATGGTGGTGGTGGTGGAAAAGGTGGTGGTGGTAACCCAGTAAAAACTTCTTCTGCATATGCTTCTCCATCTGCTGCACCACTACAACTTATTTGGAAACCATTATAATTTGATATAACATTGGCTGTAACTGTAAAATTAGCAAGTTCAGTAATAAATGCTGAATCACTAACAGTACAACCATTGGCATCAGATACTATAACCGAATATGTACTTCCCCCACTCAACCCTGTAATATCCTCTAAGGTTGAACCATTCGACCAATTATAAGTATAAGGGCCTATCCCTCCTGTTGAAGTAATAAATGCAGATCCTAGACCTGTACATGTTTCATCTAAAAAACTATCTATACTTACTATAACTGGTGTTAAGCTGTTAGTCAATGTTACAGACGCAGTATCAGAAC
>JAKVCV010000002.1:0-213562 GCA_022448945.1 Saprospiraceae bacterium | reverse complement strand
CTAAAAAACTATCTATACTTACTATAACTGGTGTTAAGCTGTTAGTCAATGTTACAGACGCAGTATCAGAACATCCACCAACATTAGTAACGGTAACTATATATGTTCCAAGACCAAGACCGGTTGCTACTGCTGTAGTTTGTCCATCAGACCATTGATATATCAATGGCGGTGGCGGTGGAAATGGTGGTGGTGGTGGCCCAGTAAAAACTTCTAGCACATATGCTTCTCCGTCTGCTCCGCCATTACAACTTATTTGAGAACCATTATAATTTGATATAACATTAGCTGTGACTGACAAATCATCAGCAAATATATTTATTGTAATTGTATCTGTAGTACAACCTCCTGAATTACAAGCTTGAAAAATAACATAATAAGAACCCGGCAAACTATAAGTATGGACAGGAGGATTTTGAGTCGTTGAAAATTGACCGTCTCCATAATTCCACAACCAAGAAGTGGCCGGATCACCCAAAACAGTTACATCTGTAAATAAAACATCCAATGGTGCACATCCAGCAATAGTACTTGCATTTAATGCCGCAACAGGAGGAAGAACTGAGCAGTTAACAATTTCGACATAATCAAGTTTTTGTTCGGTATTAGTACAACCAGGTCCAATAGTTCCCACTTTGATATCATCTATCGCGAGCAAGTATTGGTTAGTAGAATTATTGACAAATGCTATATAAACAGTTTGCCCTGCATAAGCCGAAAGATTAGCAGTTCTAGTAGTTCTAAACGAGTTTTCTGATGCAGTAGAGAAAAGCACAGTACTATAATTTAGAACCGTAGCAGGCAATTGAGTTGTTGAAATTCTAACCTCATAACCATCTGGGAAAGGCGCACTAATAGCTTCTGCTTCCCATGATAACATTTGATTGGCAGGAAGAACTCCAATGGCTGAAGTAATCATCCAATCATCTGCTTGTTGTGTTGGCAACACATTATAAGAAGTACTCACTGCTTCATTTTCTCCTGATCCATCAATGTCCATCGGCAACCATGCTGTGGCATTAGAACCAGTAAATGGAGGGTTAATAAAAGGAGCTGGAGTGAATGGGTCGTTATTAAATCTTAAATAACCTGCAGGCCATCCACTATCAAATGTTTCTAGATAAAAGGTATTAATAGATTGGTAACCTAATGAAGTAACACTTAACTCTGTATAATAAAGGCCAGGTGTAGTATAAACATGATTTATGGTATTAACACCTCCTGAAGAAACTGGAGGGGTACCGTCTCCAAAATCCCATGTGTAATCTGCATAACCACTTGTGTTTGCAGTAAAAGTAACCCCAGGTGCCCCATTACAAATAGGATTTAATGGAGATTTAGTAAAGTCTGCATCTGGCGTGCCCATAAAATCATAAGGAATATACCAAGTTGTTGTATCTGCTCTTCCACAATCATTTAATGCCATAACTGTTACTGTATCTTGGCCAGCATTAGTATAAGTACGCGAAATTATAGGAATTTCTGAGGAAGAACTGAAAATTGTACCATCTGCAAAGGTGTAAGTCCAGTTTACCATACCCTGATTTAGTCCTGACGGTGCAGCACATCCAACTCCATCGTACAAAGTACTAAATAGAATATCTACTTCATTAGTATCACATTGTATATTCTGTACAAATCCAGTCGCTAATGGAGTAGGCTTATACCAACCCATTTGAGGATAGCAATACAGATCAATATCTATAGCCGGATAGCCACAAAGCATACCATTTACATTATAATCACTAACTCCACAAAAAGAAGTATTAGAACTATTAGTAAGTGGTGAGCCTCCCTGACCTGTAACATTTGACATTAATAAAAGTTCATCAGTAGCATCTCCGGGAACCATTTCTACACCAACGTGAAAAGTAGCTCCAACTACAGTTGGTGCACATGTAAATGGAATATTAAAAACCAGATAAACTCCAGCCCCAGGCACACCGATCTGTGTAGGTGAAAAAGAACGCACTGCAATAGGGCCAGAAACTAAATCTGGAAAACCAGGGTTCGTAGCATCATCTTCATAAGCAACAATCTGGAAAGTCATATCATCATCCGGATCTACTAACCCGCCTAAACCAACAGTTACTGCACCCACAATCGAAGTGCCAGGATTGGGCGTAAAATATTGTTGGTAAAATCCTGCTGGATCTATAGGTTGTGCACTTCCTTCACAAGGAACACCAGTAAAATAACCAAGCCCCCCAGCATAAAAGGAAACAGTAGACGTTGGTGTAAGCCAATCCGTATCTAAAGTATCACAATCTCCTGCCGGAGCAGTAACCTCAATATAATCTACTTTTGTTTCAGAATCAGATCCATTAGCACTATTTACAGTAAGTGAAACAGTATATAAACCAGGATTAGGATAAGTTACTACAGGTGGTGTTGATCCAACAAAAGTAGCATTAGCACCCGTACATCCCAAACAGCTTACTGTACCTGAACCAGCAACATCAAAAACCCAAGTCCAACCAGTAATAATTGATTGGGGCGTTGATAAATCACTAAAACTAACATTATTAGGAGCTGTCCAGGTTGTTGGAGTAGCATCAAAATCTGCAACTGGAGGCTGAGCGCCACAAATACCACCACCATAAGATATCCAACTATTCAGATAAGTAGCTGTCATACAATGCATCCTTGAGCTTTGTTGAGATGTGAATTGTGAGGAACAGAAAGAATATGACATATGATTATTCACTGGTGCGCCTGCCCATGGATTACTATCGCAGGAACCATTTGAATTTGAACTTGTAGAGCAATTGTAACTATATGTATCATGAGGGTGGGTGTCTGAGCACCAATCTCCTTCCTGATCACCTTCGGTAGTATATGGGCCACCAAAAGGTGTTGGGACTCCAGAAGAATTTGAAGAGCCATTAACATTTCGAACTTGTTCATAACAAGCAGAACATTGGGTCCGTTCATCTACACCTGCAAAAGTATGCTCAAGTCCAAAAGTGTGCCCCATTTCATGCGCAAGTGTATGCGTGCCAACATTACAATTTCCCCTATTCAATACAATACCACCAGTTGGACTTGTGCCCCCCATCGGATCATAAGGAAATCTAGCATACCCACCAGGAGTCATTGTCCCAACAACATAGATATTAATGAGTTGGGTAGGATTTACATTATAGGTAGTCTTTAAAGAAACTTCATCAGTATTAGAATTATGGGTATAATTTACATCATCAATATAAAAATTAGCTGGGTCAGCACAAAATATCATATTATGTGAACTAAAATCGTTATTCAGCTCAGCCATAAGAGCATCTATCCTAATCTGATTAATATTTGAAGCACCGCCACCGGATGCTGATTGCATTACATGCCAAACTAATTGAAAATATTTAACAGTTGTAGGTGCAGCATCCCTATTGGCTGGATTATCACAAGGAACAGTAAAAGGACACCCTGCACTCTTAGTAGTTGAATTATTTATATAACCTCTTGGCGTTCCACAAATATTTGTAACACTAGAATTTTTTGAAACCCTAAATTCAACTTCATCACCATCAACAGAAAGCAACTTTCCACTGGGGCTTAATGGCAGATTTCGCGGGTCACAGAAACCTCCTTTGTGATTACAATTATGATGACCATAGGTTTGCTGATGTGGCAATAAATTATACGGCCATGATGCAGGAATATTAGAATTATTTTTGTTTCGGCCCGAATCTAGAGAAGGATACAATTTGTCAGGCATCAGAAGCCCCTGAGATGGTTTTATTGGTGTTTTACTTTTAAGTATTAGGGGATTGTTACTTAAACGAGTTTTGATTAAGCCTTTCTGTGCACAAATAAGATCAAAAAAACAAAAAAATATAATAGTTAGTAAAGTTGTTTTCATATAGTAGATTTTATGATGACATCTTTTAGGAGATTCATCAAACAAAGAACTAAAGTCTTAATTGTGGCTGGCTTTCGATATATTATTTCTGAAAAAGGGAATTTTTCATTTTTAATGTGCGTTAAGATACAAAAAAATTAAAATATAATTAAATTTTTAACTGTTAATAACAGAGGTTTATTTGGATTAAAGATTCTAAAAGAACCCTTATAATAATACAGAAAACTAAAAAGCAACAGCATACATATATTATATAAAACTAACTTAAAATCCAAATATGGCCCCATTTTTTTTTAAAAGCAGTTTAGTCTAGACTAAACTGCTTTTATTTTTTGTTAGGATTATTAAATAAGTAATCCTTTTCTTAATAACGTAATTAGTTAAAAAACAGCATTAGATTTTTTATCAGAATCTAAAACGTAAAACTCATAGGTTGATGAAGTTGAAGTACTATAGGCGCTCTTAAAACTAGGCCTATCCTGGCCTGGACAACCTACATGGTGCCCTGCTCCACATGAGGTTAAAAGAAAACTAAACCCTACTACAATTGTCAAAAGACAACTTGATTTTTTGATAACTTCCATGATTTTGAAATTTTTGATCAATTACGATCTTTGAAACTAAATTAGTGAGAAACGTAGTTTTCAATTCATATTATTTTTTTTATTAAATGTGGATTTTTGAAACTAAAATATTGAGAAATACATTTTTAATTTCGTTTTGTTTTTTATTATATATTTTTCTTTTTTTAAACTTAATGCGTATTATTAAATAACTGTTACCGCGTTTATTTATTAAAATAAATCAATAGAAACACATATCCATTGAACCTTTTAAGGTGGATAATAAATTATAACTAGGCAAAAAACATTCCAAACATGTCTAAAATCTATCATACATTCATTTTATTATTGTTGCTAAATAAAACAATTACATTTGGACAAGGGACCATAAATGGTTTTAGTTATTCACCTTTAATCCCAACTATTTCGGATTCAATAACATTTTATGTTGACGTTTCATTACCATCCGGTAGTTGTTCCCCGTACATACAAAACATTAATGTCACTGGATTCAACATTAGTGCTTCTGCATTACATTGTGTGGGGATGTTAACTTATATATGCAATTATGTAGACACTTTTAAAGTTGGCCCTCTACCAATAGGGAATTATACTTTTGAAATGACACTTAGTTCAGGGTTTGCCCCAACTCCTTGTAGTCCCGGAATTGTTCCTGATGACACTAAAAACTTTACATTTAGTGTTGTTGCCCTTACTGATTTACAAGAAATCCAAACAAGTAAAAAAGCGGTTGTTTCCCCTAATCCTGCTACTAATTACACCATATTTGATTTTATAGAAACCCCTGTTGAACTTTCATTATACAATTTCTATGGTCAGTTATTATTTAAGACTATTGTACACGACAAACAATTTAAATTGAATACAAAACCTTTTGGAAAAGGAGGCTTCTTTTATTCATATAGTTCTGAAAACTTCGTGCATAGTGGTAAACTTATATTGGAATAAAATCACAGTTTAAAATGAAAATTGCATTTTTTGATTCTGGGGTAGGTGGACTTAATGTTCTATATGATGCATTAAAACTATTACCAAACGAGCAATATATTTATTATGCAGACTCTATAAATGCACCTTATGGAACAAAATCTAATGAAGAAATAAAGAAACTTGTTTTTGAAGCAGTTGATTTTTTAGCACATGAGAATATCAAGGCTTTAGTAGTTGCATGCAATACAGCTACAAGTGTTACAGTAAAAGCGTTACGTGAAAAATATTCATTTCCTATTATTGGAATGGAACCCGCTATTAAACCTGCTCTTAAAAATAATAATAACAAAAAAACATTGGTTTGTGCAACTGAAAAAACGCTCAAAGAAGAAAAACTAAAAGCACTTATTCAAAACTTAAATGGTGAAAACAAAGTAGTGGAACTCTCATTACAGGAACTTGTAGTCTACGCTGAAAATTTTGAATTTAATGAGCCTCACATTCTTCAATATCTAAAAAAATGTTTTGTTAACATTAAATGGAAAGAATTTGATTCCCTTGTTTTAGGTTGCACTCATTTTTATTACTTTACTAAACAATTACGTGGTATTTTGCCTCGACATATACGAATTCTTGATGGCAATTTTGGCACAGTGAAGCATTTGAAAAATAGTATTATTGAGACTGATACTAATCAAAAAACAAAAATAGAATTTTTCATTTCTGGGGAAAAAGCTGCATCCTCACATTTTGAAAAATACTTCGATTTTATTAAAAAAAATCAATAAAACAAATAGGATAATTAAACTATGAAGAAGGGCTTTCAGTTTATCTGTACAAGCATAATAGAATTGCACTTTGATTAAATCTTTATGTGCGCTTAAGAATAATTGGGAACTCAGAGTAAATCCCAAAGGGTTTGCCAGAGCGCAATCGTTGTTTGAGAGTTGAAAATAGATCACGTATACGTTTAGGTTTTATTCTTTTACGTTTTTTATTTACAACAAGTGCAAAATGAGGTTCCATTTCAATTTCCTCACCTTCGATCCAATAAACACCTCTACGCATGAACATAATCTCTCCTAAAAGATGAGCATTGTGTTTAAAATCCAACTGACTTTTCCACTTTAATTGCTTACCAAAAACCAAAGCATAATCATAATCAGTATTGTCTTCTGTTATAATATCAGAATCTGATTTTTTCTTCTTAAATGGATATTGTTCCATGATTGTAAACTGGTGAATAACCATATATGGCTTACTTTTCATGTATTTGTATTCTTTTTCAATATAATCATCCAATTCCTTTTTTGTATAACGCTGGCGAGCTCGATGATCTTCTTTGGAACTTTTAGTAATATCTACACGTGCTTTTCGCTTTTCTTGTTTATACGCACAGATTGGTTTGGGTTTTGAAGTAGTTTTTTTTGATAAACCCTTTTTTAAGTCAACGCTTTTTTTCTTTAATTTCTTGTTATCGACTTCATCTTCTTCTAAAAAAGAAGAAAGGTCTTTGTCATCTTCTTCTAAAAAAGAAGAAAGGTCTTTGTCATCTTCTTCATCAATTTCATCTATCATTTGATTTCTTTTTAAAATTGAACAAATCTGAAAAGTTTAACACCTAGCGCTAATTGTTCCGTATAATCCAATAAATAATTATAATCTAAAAACTACTATTATTGTAGTGATTTACATAAATAAACAAAACACCCAAATTATTCTTTAGACTAATTGGATTACACAAAAAACTCTAATAGAATAAAAACTAATTAAAAAGTATTAATGCTTTCGCCATTTAATCCACCATGGAAGTTGATTCTTTTTTAACTGATAATATGGAACATTAACTGCTCCAAAACTCTTGTAAAACCTGGCAATCCCCTCTATTGATGATCCTTCAAAATCAATATATTTATGTTTATTAGCTTCCCGCTGGATCGTTGCATCCAATAAAAAATGCATTGCTCCATTTTCCTTCCCAAATTCTGTACTTACATTTAGCAAATTAACAATAGCATTACCATTAAACATAAAAAAAATAGCAGCACATATATTTTTCTGGCTATCATAAGCTACCATAATTACGCCCTTTCCTCTATGTAAACAATTATAAATAATACGGTGAGCTGCATGGTACAAAGCTTCAGGATGTAAAATACCTTTCTGAATTTGTGCTTTTTTAACTTCAGCTACAAATTTCTCAGGTTTAAGTGAACTATTCAAAAATAGCTTTTTTGTAGATGCTTTTTTTAGATTACGTTTAATATTATTTGAGTAAGCCGCATACAATGATTCATAAGGTTTATTTAAATAAAGGTGGAAATTATTTTTAATCACAATTTCAAAACCTAAAGTTGTAGGTATATTTTTATTGGCATCATTTAAACCAATATCCCAATACTTAAATTCTCTAGGTATCGTTAGAAGAAATTGCTTAATACGTTCTTGACTACAGATATTAACCGAAAACAGCCCTAATTGCTGACATAAATATGGTTGATACAACTGTTTTATTTTGAACAACTTATCGTTCCAAACCAAAGGAAATACAGATTCATAATCACCTTCTACCAAACCCATCCATTCTTCTGACACATTATCCAAATACCAAGTATATCCATAGATCTTACTATTTAGAGCATAGTGTACACAACCATTCCATTTTGGATCATCTATTTCATCCCGCTTTAATAATCGAATTTCCATAATGCTAAATGCTATTAAACTTATTGGGCAATTGAAAATAAACTTAAAGGTTATACAATTTTATCGAAAGCAAAATAATAATCATTTTTTTTGAAGTTCTTCTTTGGCCATATTTACCAACCATTTATTTTCCACCTTTTTCAACATAAGAATGTCCGTTTCTCCTTTTTCATCACAACACATCTTACAACGTGCTAAGTTATCTACTATCTCACATTTAACTTTTTTTAATGATTTCAATTTTTCTTCAATCTGGGTATTATTAGGTGATTCCTGATTCGGCTGCATAGCATCTTCAAGCGTTTGTAATACAGTCAGGACTTTTTTTGTGTCTTCAGTACTTACAAGCTTGGCCCTTTCAATATCATGATGTGCGATAGCATAACAAAAAACAAGCGCAACTTTTTTGGGATTATTATAATTTATTTGATTTTTTGCACCTGTACAATCGGCCAATAGCAAAATGAACATCAACAATAAATAAATTTTGATAATTTCAGACATATTTCGACTTTAGTAGATTACTTTCACTAAAAGTAGTTCGTTTTTGATGAATAAAAAAATTTTATCCCTGTGTTCCTCAACTCCTGTATATTTTTTTCTTATTTTCACTATTTACTGGAATGACATTAAAAATGAATACCTTTTATAAGGTTACATATATTTGCAAGCTTAGTTTTCAAGGAAACTTATAAAAAAAGGACATAATATATGTTTAAAACCGATTCCTGCATGAAACTAAAAAAATCTAACAAAAAATGTTATATTCAATGACGGGTTTTGGACGGTCCGAAAAAACAACTCCAGAACAAACTATTGTAGTTGAAATCAAAAGTGTCAACAGCAAAAGTTTTGATTTTAGGTCAAGGATTTCATCACAATATCAAAACAAAGAAATAATTCTAAGAAAATTACTTAGCAATAATTTAATTCGTGGCAAAGTTGACTTAACTGTCACGGTAGAAAACACCAAGGAAAACGATCATTCTATCAATACACAAGTTTTTAACAATTATTATAAAAACTTGCAGAAAATTGCTAATGAAAATAGTATTGACCCTGGTGATTTATTCAATACTATTATCAGATTACCTGGCGTTGTTGCACAAAACAACAATAGTATAGATGAAAAACAGTGGGCTGATGTAATGGAAAGTATCGATGAAGCTTTAGAAGCTATCATAGACTTTCGTAGTGAAGAGGGAGAAGCTACTAGTAAAGATATCCAATTACGAATTAACAATATTGAAGAACTACTTTCTGGAATTGAAAATGAAGAACAAGGTCGTATTGATAAAATTAAAAATCGCCTTTTATTGAGTTTAGACAAATTAAACCTTAAAGAAAAAACAGATGAAAACCGTTTGGAGCAAGAGATGATTTATTACCTTGACAAATTTGATTTAAACGAAGAAAAAGTGCGATTGAAGCAACATTGCAAATACTTTATAGATGAAATGGTAAATGAAACGCTCGCCAAGGGAAAAAAGCTGAATTTTATTCTACAGGAAATGAGCCGTGAAATAAACACACTTGGCTCAAAAGCTAATTCTGCAAGTATTCAAAGAATTGTTATTCAAATGAAAAATGAAGCGGACAAAATAAAAGAACAACTTGCCAACATATTATGAAATAATTAATTTTACTGATTAACATAATTAAATTTAAACATTCTTTACATTAGTATTATTCAAATTATATTGTTACAAAACACTAATTTTTGTAAAAAATGAAAGAAGAATTTTCACCTTGGCGCAAGCGAACACATGAAATTATATTCGAGGCAGATACCAAATTGGGAAAAGTTTTTGATGTCAGTTTACTATTTCTTATTATTTTTAGTGTTATCCTAGTTATGCTCGAAAGTGTTTCAAGCATTAACAACGTGTATGGCTATTGGTTTAAAATGACAGAATGGGTCATAACTATTTTATTTACAATAGAATATATATTAAGAATAGTATGCGTACAACGTCCAACTAAATATATTTTTAGTTTTTTTGGAATAATAGACTTAGTTTCTATTCTCCCAACTTATATTGAAATGATTTTAGGCGTATCGAGTTACCTAGCCGTTATTCGTGCTATGCGTTTACTTAGAGTATTCAGGATTTTTAAACTAGCTAAATTCCTAAAAGAGAGCAATAGTCTTATTACGGCTATTAAAGCTAGTCGGGCGAAAATTACAGTATTCATATTTTTCATAATGATGTTGGTTATTGTAATTGGCTCAATCATGTATCTTATAGAAGGCGGTCCCGATTCAGATTTTACAAGTATTCCGCGAAGTATTTACTGGGCAATAGTTACATTAACAACAGTAGGATATGGTGATATTGCACCATCAACAGGATTGGGACAATTTTTGGCAGCGATCGTAATGCTAATGGGTTATGGTGTGATTGCAGTACCAACAGGAATAGTGTCTTCCGAAATTACCGCATCAAACAAAGGGAGTACCGTTAAAGAAATTACTACTCAATCATGCATATCATGTCTTAGTGAAGGTCACGACAATGATGCTGAATTCTGCAAATACTGCGGGGGTAAACTCTAAGAAATATTTGTTAAACAAATCTTGAAGTTGATTATAAAATAATATTAATACTTAAAGAAAATCCAAAGAAAAAAAAGAAACCTTATTTTAAACATAATCAATTGACGATCAAAAATTTGAAGCATTGTCACATTGAAAAAACTAATATATTATTGTTTCTTTTTTAGCTTAGGAGTAGAGAATTAAACCTATTCGCGTCAAAAAATTGCTATTTCGTAATTCCTAATTCATTATTATTTCTTACTTTTCTATTTCTTTTACCAATCAGAACTGAATTTTTGTACAAAAACATATATGGAAGACCAATTTAATCTTAATACACATGTCGCAAAGACTCTAGAAAGAGAGCAATTGAAAGATGTCTGGATGGATTTTATGCAACAGCTCTCTGGTGATGTATGGACAGACTATAATGACCATGACCCTGGTATTACGATCATGGAACAGCTATGTGATGTAATGTCAAAAGTAAATAAACGCGCTACAACACCTATACAAAATCTCCTAAACTCTCAATCCCGAAAAAAAAGAGAAGAAATTAACAATGCTTTTTATGATGCAGTTGAGATTTTGCCAACCAATCCCGTGACTCAGGACGATTACCGTATTTTGATTATTGACCGTATTCAATATGTACAAAATGCCTGGGTAGAGCCTGTACGAGACAACATGGATGGGATCAATGGTTTATATAGAATACTATTACAAATAGATGAAACTGCTAGAACTGAAAATGGAATAAAATCTATAAAAGAAGAAGTTTTCTCATTATTTAACCAACACAGAAATTTATGTGAAGACTTAGAATCTATTCAAATTCTAGATGTAGACACGCTTGAGATATTTGCTGATATAGACATTGGAACAGAAGTTGTCGCTGAAGAATTATTAGCAGAAATATTATTTAAACTTGAAGAACACCTTAATCCTTCAATCCAATTTCATACACTTGAAGATCTGTTGGACAAAGGATATACAGTAGATGAAGCATTTGACGGTCCTCCACCAGTCCATGGCTTAATTCTTAAATCTGATTTAAGAGGGATGACACAAGAAGTATATGTTTCAAAGTTAATTGAAATTGTTCAGGGAGTAGAAGGAGTTCGGAGAATCACCTATTTCCGTGTTGACATAAATGGCATCCCGGTAGATAGTGATGTAATACCAATTAGACAGAACACCTACCCTGTTTTAAACATGGACACCATAGATGAAAGATTTTCTGATAGCTCAAATTACCCATTACAATTCTTTCGTGGTGCACTAAACTATGAATTAGACTTAAACACTGCCAATCAATTACTATACTCCTTGTATGCCCAATACAAAAAGGGATATCAGATGAAAATGCTTTATCACGAAAAAGACTTTCCATCTACTATAACATTAAAAGAAGTAGAACACTATAATTCATTGCAAAATGCTTTGCCTATGACCTATGGTGTCAATGAACTTGGATTGCCAGACTATGCAAAAGGCACACGAGAACGTCATGCAATGGTCAAACAATTAAGAGGTTATTTATTGTTTTTTGAACAAACTTTATGCAATTATCTGGCTCAATTATCAAATGTTCGCAAATTATTTTCTATAGATAAAGATATTGATAAAACTTATTTTAGCAATGTTCCTGAGGACTTGCCAGGCATTTATGATATGATGTCAAGTTCCACTTTAGAGAAATTTAACGAAAAGGTAGCTAAAGTAACTAAAGAATTTGATCCTTTTGTAGATCGCAGGAATCGTTTTCTTGACCATCTTTTAAGTCGTTTTGGAGAACAATTCAGTACTGACTTCTTACTAAAAGTTTCTGATTATGTTGGTGTTGATGAAGACGATCAGGCTACAGACCCAGAAATAGAATTAATCAATGCCAAAATAGAATTCCTTCAAAACTATATTGATATAAGTAAAAACAGAGGAAAAGGATTTGATTACCTCGGTAAAAGCCTAGAGGAATGGAATGTTCCGGGTTTAGAGAAAAGGGCTTCTCTACTACTCAATATAAGACAAGCAGGAAATGATTCTTTATTGTCATCTTTAAATGGCAAACATGATGACGAGGCTGACTTTGATGCATTAGATACCTTTTTGGAATTTGTTTCAAAAGATACTAAAGAAGGATTTATTAGATTAGATGCCTTATATGATATTCAAAGCACATTTGACATTGATGAAGACGAACTTGATGATGACCTAAAAGATGAGTTGGATAGGTTGAGAAATACTCTAGAAGATAATGATGAGGAAGAAAGTGATGATGAAAATACTGTCGAAGATAAAGATAACGACAATAAGGATAAAAAGCCTCTTGATGATAAAAAAGAGGCTCCCCTTAAGGAAACTATTGACTATACGAAACGATTTGTTTTTCGTGCAAATTCAAGAAATGAATTAATTAAAAATTTATTAGCGCATGGAATTCACAGTCATAATTATATAGTACTTCCTACTCAAAGCAAAAAAAGCTACAGCATCTACTATAAGGGAAAGCGAAAACTTGGTGTATTTAAAGTTCGTGAAGTTTCAACAAGAATAGCTGCACGGAATGAAGTGGGAAAACTTATTACATATCTTAATCAGCTAAATAAATATTCTGAGGGTATGCACGTATTAGAACATATCCTTTTACGTCCCCAAGCTGAGGATCAACACGAATTTATCCTCACAGATGATCAAGATATAGTTATTTTAGAAAGCTATGAATTTGGTAATATTGACGAACAGCGATCACACAGTGATGAACTAACTTCTGTTGGCACGTTTCGAGAAAACTATAGTATTCGAAAGGATGAAGAGGGGAAATACATTATCGTACTAGCCAATAATTATGAAGTATACATAGCAAAACACCCTGTTTCTTTTGATTCTGAAGAAGAAGCCCAAGAAAAAATGTTGGACATTATAGATTATATCCGTAGTTTCAAAAAAAGTGATGTTCCGATTTATAATAATATTAAGTTCACTACCAAACTTCGTAAAGACGCTGATAAATCTGACAATTTTTATTCCCTGAATATAAGTATCATTTTACCTACATGGCCAAGCCGATTCCAGAATTCTGATTTTCAAGACTTACTAATAAATATTATAATTCTTAATACTCCCGTTTATGTGCATATAGATTTTATATGGCTTAACACCGTAAAGATGCAAGAATTTGAAGACATATATTTTGAATGGCTAAAAGAACGTATTTCTATTGTTCCTAATCAACCTGATTTGGATGAAAAAGCACAAAAGTTAATGCAACTGCTTACACAACTAAATAAACATTAAATAACATATATACCTTAAATAAATGTTGAATATAAAAACACTCGAATTCCTAAATAAACAGATTGCACTTGAAGGAAATGCCTCTGCTACATATCTTGCTATGGCTTCCTGGTGTGAAAGACAAGGTTTAAAAGGATGCGCTACCTTTTTTTACGACCAATCATCAGAAGAAAGGATGCATATGATGAAAATAATACATTATATTAATGAAATGGATGGACATGCCATCATTCCTCACCAGGAAAAGCCAAAAGCTGATTATGATTCAATCCAAGAATTATTCAAGATTGTCTATGAACAGGAAAAGGAAGTGACGGCAGCAATCTACAATCTACTTTCGATTAGTCAAGCAGAAAATGACCATTCAACAACACTTTTTTTACAATGGTATGTCGCTGAACAAAGAGAAGAGGAATCCCAAATTCGTGATATTTTAGATGCGATAAAATTAATAGGAACTGGTGGTCAAAGTTTATTCTTTATAGATCAAGAAGTAGCAAAAATAAACGCTCAAAAAGAGGAAGAAGATCTTTTTGAGGATGAAGAATAAGAGATTACAATCAAAAACAAAATATAAGTTTAAGAAATACAACTAATAATTTTATTGTTTTAACTATAAAGGAAATCAATAAAATGTATCAGATTTGAAAAGATCGAGCAGAAATAATTTTAGAAGCCCATAAAAAATATTTAAACATCTTACACCTTTCTATATCTGACTCCAGTACTTAAACTAAATGTTATAATAATATAATTTAGATTAAAAATATTTCTACTTGAAATAACACTAAATGCAACTTATATTTTCCTGCATATTACAATATAATAACGAATATTTCATTAAGAAATAAAAAGAGACTTCTCTTAAGACAAAGATCTAATAACTAAGTGAATATTAATAGTTAAGAATACAAATATTTGTTGTACTTTTGTCTTTATATAAAACACCTAATAGGTCAATATTTCAATATAGTAGATAAAACTGTATTTAATATAAAAACTAAAAATCATCTCAATAAACATTAATAAATAATTAAATTATCATGTCAGAACTATCATTAACGGGCAAAGTTTACAAAATATTTGAAACAACTAAAATCAGTGACTCTTTTGAAAAAAGAGACTTTGTAATTGAAACAGAAGACCAATACCCTCAAAAAGTCAAATTTGAGCTTACTCAAAGCAAATGTTCACTAATAGATGACTTAAAAGAAGGTGAGAATATTACGGTTCATTTTAACATTCGTGGTAGAGAATGGGAGAACACTCAAAAAGGAGAAATGGTATACTTTGTTTCACTAAATGCATGGCGAATCGAAAAAGGTCAAACAAACACACTTGAAACCGATGTTCCTTTTCCTACAGCTGATACTGTAGTGCCTGCAGAGACAGATTCTGCTGCTGATGATTTACCTTTTTAAGAAGTTATAAGGTCACAGAAATATAATTCTAATTATATAGAAGATCAAAAACCTTGTTTCTGTCATAGAAGCAAGGTTTTTTTAATTGATTAATAGTTTAATTTAAATTATTATACCATTAAAAAAACTATAATGAATAAACTCACACCTTTTCATGTTGCTATTCCTGTCAATGATTTAGATAAAGCAAGAGCTTTTTATGTGAATATACTCAAGTGCTCAGAAGGGCGATCTTCTGAAACCTGGATCGACTTCAATTTATTTGGACACCAATTTGTTGTACACCTTTCAAAAAATGCAAATCAAAATAAGTTAATCTATAATAATGTTGATAGCCACAATGTTCCTGTTCCTCACTTTGGGGTTGTACTTGAATGGGAAGTATGGGAAAAACTAGCAAAACACTTAAAAAATAAAAATGTTAAATTTGGAATAAAACCCTATGTTCGTTTCAAAGGACTCCCTGGAGAACAAGCAACTATGTTTTTTTATGATCCATCAGGTAATGCATTAGAATTCAAGGCTTTCAAAGACATGAACAATTTATTTTCAAAATAAATTAACACTTTTTACTTGTTAATGATATAGAATAAGTTTGAAGAAAAATTTTGATTGAATTAAGCATATTAATTTTCTAATTCTATTGAACCAATACAACATAATACTTTAACGACTAAAATATACTTGTAAAATCAAAGGAAATTTATTAATTTGCATTATTGATAGTATTCTAACATTGATAATATAAACCATCAATTATGGCTTTTAAAAACCCAGTAAAAGTAAAAAATTTACCCAAATTAAAAGGAAGTCAATTCCTTAAGATGCTAGCTGTAATTCTAAACAAAAAATTTTTAGACGGCAACAGTGTTCCATTTATTATTGTACTCAATCACATCTATGCTGGATTTGATGAGAAAAAAAGCAAAAGACATCCATTATTTCTAGTTGGAGACCGTCATAGTTGCTGGAAAGACTATCATAAACAAAAGACCCCTGATGGAGCCTCTCAAAAGGAATTTATGGTTTCAGGCTCATGTCGTCGAAATGGGAATGAATTTGTACTAGACATAAATGGTTCAAAGGGCCTTAAAAAAGTCCCAAGAGAAACAATGAAATTTTTAAATGCTCTTCTAAAAAAAATTAGTAAACAATATTCTGTTACCACCATTGGTTCTACTGCAGGTGTAATTGACGAAGAATTACAAAAAGCTAAAGCTCAAGATGTTTTAGACGAAACAAAAGACTCTAAAGACCAATTAACCCGTGAGTTAAAACATACTGAAGAAAACACGGCATATAAAGAACAACGGAGAGAAGAAGCAAATAAACTAAGCAAATCCATTAAAAGCCTTACAAAACTATTATCAACATCTCTAAAAAAGGTTACAAAAAATATAAAAAAGGGGGCAACATCGAACAATGATATAAAAAATGTAAAAGAGGCTAATAAAGCGTTTTCTGACTTCATGAGCTTATATGATGAAACGTCTGAAGAAGTACGCAAAAAATTTAATAGCGCTCATAAAAAATTAACTGCTCAAAAAGAACAATTAATTAAATTATCGCTTGCTGCAAAGAAAACTAAGAAAAGTATTGCGCAACGGCTTGCAGACAATTATTCACAAAACAAAACAGGAAAACCAGCTACTGAATCAACTATAAAAGAAATAAATAATATAATCAAAAAAGTATTCGCTGAAAATAAAAAAACAAAACAAGATGATTTACTAAGAATGATTGCTTTTGTTCTTGGAAAAGTAGGAATCAATCAGGAACTAATTATTAAATACGTAAATCAAATAGTAGAAAAGCAAGGAGCAAAATAGCTTAAATTATATCTCCATAAAATTAATATATTCCATAATATGGAAAAAATGCCAAAAAATGGAAATATAAAAAAATAGATATCGCTGATAATCAAAGACTTATTAATCGGCATTGAATTTGATAGTATAGAAAGTGATAACTCGAGGCCCCGACGATTAACCATATAATTACTTTTTTATTTCTCGAAAAATTAGAAAGTAAAAGTATGAGTACACAGTATCAAGTCATGACCAAAAATCAAAGTAAAGCTACTAGATGGCCAGACTTTGTAATAATAGGAAGTGGGAAAAGTGGAACAACTTCACTAGACCACTACATAAACCAACACCCCGAAATTTTCATGAGCCCATTTAAAGAGCCCAATTTTTTTGGTTTCGAGCTAATGGATGAAACTGATTTCCTCGACGATCCTAATGAATTGTCGTATTTTAAAAGTTCAGTAACTCAAGAGGAAGAATACCTGAAACTTTTCCAAAATTCTAAAGGATACCAAAAGGTTGGTGAAACATCAAATTCATATATGTTCCACAAAGATGCATGTCAACAATTGCATCATCACATACCTAATGTGAAATTAATTGCAATTCTAAGACAACCATCGGAAAGGCTATATTCTAGATTTTTACATTTAGCACGTATTAATAAACTACCAACTGAACGATTTGAAGACTGTCTTGACACTAAAAATAAAATTTGGTGGAACCGCAATGATCTTATAAAAGAGGGTTTTTACTACAAACATTTAAAGAAATTTTATAATACTTTTAGACCAGAAAATATAAAAATATTCTTCTTCGAAGAGTTAACAAACAATCCCAGAAAATTAATGCGAGAATTGTATGAATTTATTGGTGTAGAAAGTTCATTTCAACCTGATATGTCTTTTAAGTTGAATTCGTCAGGTTACATAAAAAATAAATTTTACGATAGCATCTTTGGTGAATCAAAAGGCATCATACAGTCAGCAAGAACGCTACTGCCCAACTGTCTTTATTCAAAATTAAAGAAAAACCATTTTGCTATGAAAATCAAAAGTAAAATAAGGGAGAAAAATCTTCACAAACCCAAACTTGATCTTAACGTAAAAAACGAAGTTACAAGGATATATGCGGAAGACATTATAAATTTATCAAGGATGATAAATAAAGACCTTAGTCATTGGCTTTGCTAATACACCCCCTTGCAATTGAGAAAATAAAAAAAAGAATAGTTGAAGGTGTTAATTAAACGCAGATCTGATTACAAGTTGCTCCCTTCCTGGTCCAACTGAAATAATTGAAAAAGGAACACCCAAGATAACCTCTATTTCCTGTATGTAATTTTGTAATTCTGCAGGAAAGTCCTCATATTTTCTAACACCCGTCAAATCAGATTTCCAACCCTTATAGGTTTTATAGATTGGCTCAGGACACACTGTAACCATATCAAAAGGAACTTCATCTATTTCATCACCCGCAACATTATAAGCATTGGCAGCCTCTAGTGTATCGAAATGGTCTAAAACATCTGCCTTAGTCATTACCAATTGAGTAACACCATTAATCATTATTGTATACTTCAACTGAGGTAAATCTATCCACCCACAACGTCTTGGCCTACCAGTTGTTGCACCAAATTCTCCACCAGCTTTTCTAATCTCTTCACCAATATCATTATTCAATTCTGTTGGAAAAGGACCACCTCCTACTCTAGTACAATATGCTTTAGTAATTCCAATAACTTCTCCA
The DNA here is from genome assembly GCA_022448945.1 of Saprospiraceae bacterium. Taxonomy (GTDB): domain Bacteria; phylum Bacteroidota; class Bacteroidia; order Chitinophagales; family Saprospiraceae; genus Aureispira. Next base: position 194,669 of record JAKVCV010000002.1, on the reverse strand, counting down.
ATTTTTTGTGGTGCAATTCCCAATCCATTACACACCCCCGATGTTATTGTATTAGAAGAAGTGACAAAGGGATATGTCCCATAATCTATATCTAGCATAGAACCCTGAGCACCTTCAGCTAAAATTTTTTTTCCTTGTTTCAAAGCATTATTAATAAAATATGAGGAACTAACAAATTGCAGTTTTTTTAATCTATTAATGGATTCCATCCATTTCGACTCCTCCTCCTCTAATGGAAAATCAATTGTAGGAAATGCTGATACCATTCTTAAATGCGATGCCTTTAGTTTATCATATCTATCTTTAAAATCTGAAAGGAAAACATCTCCTATTCTCAAGCCATGACGCGCAATCTTATCAGTATATGTAGGTCCAATCCCTTTTAAGGTTGAACCAATCTTGCCTTCACCTTTAGATGCTTCCATAACAGCATCTAAAAGCCTGTGAGAAGGGAGAATTAGATGTGCTTTTTGAGCTATATATAACCGGCTGAGAAACTCTATACCCGCAGTAGATAATTCATCAATTTCTTTACATAAAATTGTAGGATCAATTACAACACCATTCCCAATAATATTCTGAACATTACTACGAAATATTCCAGAAGGAATAGTGTGCAAAACATATTTTTTCCCATCCAAATAAAGTGTATGTCCAGCATTAGGGCCACCTTGAAATCTTGCTACAATATCGTATTTAGCGGCTAAATAATCTACAATTTTTCCTTTACCTTCATCTCCCCATTGCAATCCTAATAATACATCTACCATTTTTATATCTGATTTAAATATTCTAAAACAAATTTGATTTTTATTTTTTTTCCATTGATAACAATAAATCTATTTTGTTCTTAATTAAACTCTTAAACTAATATTCATGATTTTCTTTAGCATAAAGATAGAAATCACAACTATAGCTTCTTCCTAGTTGTGTTTAAATCATTATTTATATAATTACTTATTTAGTGGAAAATTCTAAGAACTTATTTATTTAAAATCTACCTAACTTTTTTTGTTTTCTTTTTCAAAAAAAGCTAATGCATCATCTACACTCTCATGTATACTGAATGCCGACTGTAATCTGGTTATTAATAATATCTTTTTAATACTATCGGATAGATTAGCAATAGCAACATCACCACCAGCATTACGTGATCGGGTTAATATAGAAATAAGAAATGTAAGCCCGTTACTATTCATATAAGTCATATTGCCCAAATCAACAATAAATTCTAAACAATTTTCTTTGATTTTCTCCTCTACCGCTCTTATAATTTCCTGATTATCCAAAGGATTTAGAAGACTATCTATCTGTAGAATTTGGATATTAAATTTTTCTGTAAACGAATATTCCATGATATGATTATAATGAACACAAATTAAATGCGAATGTACGCATCCTCTACAATTTATTAAAGTTTATCTAGTAATAAAAAAAAGCCTCTCTAATAATCAGAGGTCAACCTATATGAGTAATCAAAACAACAACAATAATAACTACTTATAAATTAGCAACTTATATTCATAACTGCCTAGGAACTTTAGGAGTGTTATTGTTTATTTTCTACCTAATTTCTCTCTTGCTTCTTTACTATAACCATAAAAAGTAAGAGAATAATGTGTGATTTCAAATCCTAAAACACGAGAAACCATATCCTTGATTTGTTGAATTCTTGGATCACAAAATTCAACAACCTCACCAGTTTCAATACATACTGCATGGTCATGCTGTTTAGAGCCAAAAGATTTTTCGTATTGAGCGAGATTTTTACCAAATTGATGTTTACGAACCAAATCACATGAAACCAATAATTCAAGTGTATTATAAACAGTAGCACGACTTACCCTATAATTTTGGGTTTTCATATGAATATATAGTGCTTCTGCATCAAAATGGTCATCCCGTTTGTAAATTTCTTCTAGAATTGCAAACCGTTCTGGAGTTTTACGCAAACCATTTTTTTCAAGATATTGTGAAAATATCTTTATTACTTCTTTTACTATTATAGAATGTTTTTGATTGCTAGCCATTTATTCTTTGATTATTATTTCTCCAAATTCTAAAAAAAATTATAAATTATTCTAATTCTATGATTACAATTTGAAATTCATTAGATAGATTCAAACTGATTTAAGCAAAAGCTTCAATAATACGTTAAGATAGGCAAATTGTCATTATTATTGAATTCTGGCAACAGTATTTACTTCTTTTAATTTTTTTAACTCTATAATTAACTGATTAAGCTGATCCTTGTTTTTAACAACAACACTAACTCTACCTTCAAAATGACCTTCTTTCCCATTCATCGAAAACCCTCTCATATTAATTTTATGTTTGTCAGTAATAAGATTAGATAAACTTTGCACAACTCCCATATCATCCATACCTGTAATTAGTAATTCTGCAATAAATGATGTATTAGATGCATCCATCCATTCTGCGTGTTTTATTCTATAACCAAAGGTTGCTTGTAAATATTCTGCATTTGGACAGGTGGTTCTATGAATCTTAATTCCGTGTTTAGAAGTAACATAAGCAAAAATATCGTCCCCTAACACTGGATTACAGCAAGTAGCTAAAGAATTTAAATAATTACTAGCATCTTCTCCATCAATTAATAATTTAGGTGTTCCTTTAAATTCACGACGTGGCCTAATAGGTCTTGTCTTTAGTTTATCTTCTGTTTCTGTAGTAATTCCAAAATCTTCATCACTCAGCCGTGGTAATATCCTACCATTCTCTACTATAAGTAATTTAATTTCATTTAAATTATATTGTTCTGAATAGACCCCAAAATATAAATCAAGACGATTAACTGCACCATAATATTTTACTAATGCATCAATATTCGCTTCATGATCAGCGGTTAATTTAAGCGCTTTTAATTTTCGTTCTAGTGCTTCTTTACCTAATGATCCCCATTTGAGTTTTTCTTCTTTTAAAGCCTGCCTAATTTTTGAACGGGCTTTCCCAGTTTTTACAATTTTCAGCCAATCTTCAGTAGGTTTTTGTGAGGAACTTGTTATAATATATAGTTGATCCCCATTTTTTAACTGATAACTAAGCGGAACGATTCTTTGAGAAACTTTTATAGATTTACAATGATATCCAACTTCAGAATGAATATCAAAGGCAAAATCCAATGCAGTAGCTCCCTTAGGAAAAAATCTCATCTCTCCCTGTGGTGTAAACACATACACCTCCTCGGCAAATAAATTAGACTTAAAATCATTTAAAAAATCAATAGCATCATTATCTGGGTTTTCCAACATTTCTCTAGCTTTACTAAGCCAGTCTTCAAAAATATTCTCATGTTGATTGATCCCTTTATACTTCCAGTGAGCAGCATAACCACGTTCTGCAAGGTCATCCATTCTCTCACTGCGAATCTGAACCTCTACAAACCGTCCTTGGGGACCCATTACTGTAGTATGTAGAGATTCATATCCATTGGATTTGGGCGTAGATATCCAATCTTTTAAACGTTCAGGAACAGGTGTATAACTATCTGTAATTATAGAATAAACACTCCAACACATAGACTTCTCATCACTATGAGGAATATCTATAATAATTCTAATGGCAAATAAATCATAAATTTCTTCAAAAGGGACTTGTTTTGCTTTTAGTTTATTATTAATTGAAGAGACTGATTTGGCACGACCAAAGATTCTAAAGCTTTTTAAATTATATTTCTTCTTTATCGCTTTTTTTACCGGCTTAAGGAATTGATTAATATATTGTTGACGTTGATCTTCAGTGTTTTGTAACTTTTCAACAATAAATTGATATTGTTCTGGTTCTTTTATTTTTAAACACAAATCTTCCATCTCACTCTTAATATTATAAAATCCGAGTCGATGAGAAAGAGGTGCATAAATAAATGAAGTTTCAGACGCTATTTTAAGTCGCTTATGCTGAGGCATAGATTCCAATGTGCGCATATTATGCAACCTGTCTGCCATTTTTATAAGTACTACTCTTACATCTTTTGAAATGGTTAATAGTATTTTTTTAAAGTTCTCTGCCTGAGGACTTCTAATATTAACATCCCCAACATTAGCCAAACTACTAAACTTTGTTAAACCATTAACAATACTGGCAATATTTTCACCAAATTCATTTTTTAAATCATCTAAAGTTGCAGTAGTATCTTCTACTACATCATGTAAAAGAGCAGCCTTAATAGAAGTAGCACCCAATCCCAATTCAGATGCGCAAATTCTTGCGACCTCAATTGGATGAAAGATATATAACTCTCCAGATTTCCTACGTTGTTGACTATGTGCAAGCCGAGCCAAAAGATAAGCTTTCTTTATGGATTTCTTTTGTTCATCTGTAATTGGAGAACGTATGGATCGACACATCCTACGATAAGCTAAATGTATCTGTTTGTCTTCCTCGGGACTTACATCTTCTTTGTAAGGAAACTTAATTTTAATACTACTATCCATAAAAAACAATAAAATTATATATAACTGAATCTTTAGTTTAAAAAAGGTGATATGAAAGTTAAAATTATTCTATTGTTTATCCAAATTTTGAGAACTGTTTAAAATATTGCATTTTTTCATACTGAGTCATTATCAATACGTCTAATTAAATTGAAGTCTTTATTTGTTTTTTCATATGTGTAGTAAATCAATTTTATTAATACTAAAATCTATGTTTTTATGTTCCTGAATTTTAACAAAAACCTTTAATCTAATTTGAATAACCATAGAAAAACAATTAGCTTTGAGCATCAACCAAATTTAAATTATATAAAATATTTTTTAACATTTAATCCCATACAAAATGAATTTGCATGAATATCAAGCGAAAGAGCTGTTAGCTAGTTATGGTGTACCAATCCAACGAGGTGTTGTTATCGAAGATATCAAAGACCTTGATTCAGCCGTCTCAAAACTTAAAGAAGAAACCGGTACAGACTGGTGTGTGATAAAAGCTCAAATCCATGCTGGGGGGCGTGGTAAAGGTGGTGGTGTAAAGTTGGCTAAAAACATGGCTGAAGTCAAAGAACACGCTAACAATATTCTTGGCATGATGCTCAAAACCCCACAAACTCCAGGAGGTCTTGAAGGGATGGGAAAACTTGTACGCAAAATACTTATCACTGAAGATGTTTATTTACCTAATGCTAATGGAGAAATGGATATAAAAGAGTTTTATTACTCTATTTTGATGGATCGGGAACGCAAATGCAATGTGATTATTTACTCTACTGAAGGCGGAATGAATATCGAGAAAGTAGCCGAAGAAACACCTCATTTAGTCCATAAAGAATATATTCATGCCCACATGGGATTACAAGGGTATCAAACCCGTAAAATTGCGCATAACCTAGGTCTTTCAGGTGCTGCATTTAAATCAATGTGTAAATTTGTAGCAAGTACTTATAATGCATTCATTGGTTCTGATGCCTCATTAATAGAAATAAACCCTTGCCTTAAAACTTCAGATAATAAAATTGTTGCTGCTGATTCCAAAGCATCATTGGATGATAATGCATTATTTCGCCATCCTGATTTGGCTGCATTAAGAGATGTTCATGAAGAAGACCCGACAGAAGTAGAAGCAAAAGAACACGGGCTTAGTTTTATAAAACTTGATGGTAACGTAGGTTGTATGGTAAATGGAGCAGGTCTAGCGATGTCCACTATGGATATAATTAAACTTTGTGGTAACGATCCGGCCAACTTCCTTGATGTCGGGGGCACAGCTGATGCAAAACGTGTTGAGACTGCCTTCCGGATTATTCTCAGAGACAAAAATGTAAAAGCTATACTTATTAATATCTTTGGCGGTATTGTTCGTTGTGATCGAGTAGCACAAGGCGTTGTAGATGCATATAAAAACATTGGTAATATACCAGTTCCTATTATTGTGCGGCTCCAAGGAACAAATGCAGAAATTGCCAAAGAATTAATTGACGCTTCTGGCTTAGATGTTCACTCAGCAATAACACTTCAAGATGCTGCAGATAAAGTGACTGAATTAGTTAGTTAATTCAAATAAAAAATAAAATTTATCGATACAGAAGTTGTCATTTTTTAGAAATGACAACTTTTTTTGTTTAACCGTTTTCTTCAAAATACCGTATTAAACTTTTGATGATAATATTATTTAAATAATATATTTCTATATAAAAGATATAAATGAACCCCTCAAATCAAATACCGCAGACACAAAAAGAAATTTTTACACTTATAATATTGACTCACAATTAATTATACTTTAAAACAAATCCTTTTTTAAATTATTCTGTTATTATAGTAGTCCCCAAACAAGAAGCAAAATAAAATTAGGTACTGCCCCATGATAAAAAAATCAAATTTTCAGGTGGCCAAATTATAAGCGATTTAGTTTTGTGCGATTCCTTAGTTTTAAGATTTTTAGTTGTAAAAAATTAATTTAATTTTTTACTTTTCAGTATATTAGTCATCTTAAATTTATACTCTCAAGGTTTTATTTCAAAAAGTTCCCTTATTGCTTTCTGGGAATTTTGAAAATATTTTATGTTTTTCTCAACTAAAATTAAAAAAAATGAAAAAATTGCTACCTCTATTGACTACCATTTTTTTCGGGACAAACGTCGCTTTTGGACAAGTTAATCCTGTTAATATTATAACAACCGAAGAAGGGAAAGTCATTCGATGTTTTACCTCAGAAAAAATTGAAGAAGCGAGATTGCAAAATCCTGATATTATTGAACGAAGAACAAAATTAAATACTAAGATTAAAAAATATTCAGAGCGAAATAAACATTTTGAAGATGCAAAAAACATTTTACCAGTTTATACAATTCCGGTAGTCGTACATATAATATACCGCACAAATAACCACAATATTTCTGATACCAGAGTATATGAACAAATTCAAGTTCTTAATGAAGACTATCGTAGAACAAATGCTGATGCAGGAAACACCCCCTCTACTTTTGCAGGAATTGTTGCTGATTGCGAAATAGAGTTTTGCCTTGCAACTAAAGACCCTTCTAATAATAGCACAACTGGTATAACTAGAACTCAAACATCTGTCAATTCCATAGGTCAGACGAATGCATATTATTCAACTGCAGCCGGTGGAAAAACAATATGGGATCCAAGTAAATATCTCAATATTTGGGTCTGTGAAATGGGAGGAGGAATTTTAGGTTTTACTTATACGCCAGGAAATGCACCTAATGGTGCCGACGGCGTTGTGATTGGATATCAGTATTTTGGGAAAAGCGGCGCATCTGCACCATTCAATCGCGGAAGAACTACAACCCATGAGGTCGGCCATTGGCTTAATTTAGAACATGTATGGGGAGCAGGGAATGGAGGTTGTAATCAAGATGATTATGTTAATGATACACCTGTCCAAACATCGAGCTATGGTGGATGCCCTAGTCATCCTCAAAGTTCATGTAGCTCAAATGACATGTTTATGAACTATATGGATTACGTAAATGATAATTGCATGAACTCTTTTACTAGTGGGCAGAAGACTAGAATGAGAAATGCCATTACAGTTGCCCGTCCTGGTCTTTTAACATCTCAAGCATGTGTATCTGCTGGTGATGATGCAGGAATTTCAGAAATAAATAGCCCTTCAGGCACAATATGCGCATTAACTTTTATACCAGAGGTGACATTAAAAAATCATGGAGGATCTCCTTTAACTTCAGTAACTATTAATTACAGAATTGATGGAGGAACTACAAATACTCAAGCTTGGACAGGCAACCTAACTACTGCTCAAACTGACTTGGTACAATTACCTCAACAAACGGTTTCACAAGGCACACATACCTTTGAAGCATGGACAACTTTGCCGAATGGAAATGCAGATGGGGATAATTCGAATGACGCCACTAATAGTTCATTTTCAATTTCAGGAGGTGGCATACCTCTACCCTTCCAAGAAGGATTTGAAGGAACTACTTTTCCTGGAACAGGATGGACAGCTATAAACCCAGATGGTGATATTACATGGGCTAGAACTACAATTGCTTCAAAAACTGGTTCAGCATCTATGTTTATGGATAATTGGGACTATCCAGTCAATGGTGAACCTGATTATATTATTTTACCTTCCATAGATATGAGTGGGTCTTCATCTGTTACCATGACATTTGAATTAGCTTATGCTCTTTATTCTGCAACTGGATATAGCGACACACTAAGAATATGGGGATCTGACGACTGCGGCCAAACCTGGACAGAACTTTACGAAAAATTTGATAGTGACCTTACAACTATTTCTAGTCTACAAACAACAGAATTTATACCTAATTCAAATAATTGGAGAATGGAAACGATTGACTTAACAGCGTATTCAAATTCTCCTGATGTATTAATTAGGTTTGAACATGTATGCGACTATGAAAACAATCTTTATATAGATGATATTAATATTACTAGTACCCCTATTACATCTTCTACCATAGCTGATAAAGAAAGAAACATATTACGTGTTTATCCAAATCCCACTTCTGGAATTTTAAACATTGACTTAGAGCTTGCGGAAAAAGAAAATGTAAAAGTTATGGTTTTTAATGCTCTCGGACAACAAATCACTCAAATAATAGAATCAGATGTAGTAACTGGTAATTACAAAATAAATATGTCTGACCTATCTAAGGGTATTTATCAAATTAAGGTAGTTGTAAATGATGAAACAATGTCCAAAAAAGTGCTTCTAAAATAACTATCAAATCAAATATATTTTAAAAAATAGGTTTGCAATGGTTGCAAACCTATTTTTTATATAGCACTGGATTATATCCTTCGCCATGTTTGATTAAAAAAACAAAAGAAGCAACACCTAAATTAAAAAGAACATCCTATGCTTACATGTGTTATTGTGTTTCGTATATATTTTTTCGGCGAGCATAAGCATATTAAATTGCTATAAAAGAAAAAAAATAGTATAACATAAAAAACGGCCCCCATACTAGTAATTTATATTTTAAAGATAATTTTTATCGTAGCAATATACTTAAAATAAAATCAAAGGTATTTTATTTGTTTAACCCGTATAAATCAGAAAGGCTCTGACAAATATTATTATCTTAATCTTGTAATTGTAATTTTTTTGTATTAATATAATATATATATAAAACAGTAAAAATTAAAATAAATTAGGCAGTTATATTGTCCTGTTTGTCATTTTTGTATTTAAAATAATAGACTGATGAAATCCCTACTAACACTTAATAATATTATAAAACTATTTGCCTATATGGATATCTTTCTAGGCATCATTCTTATATCTCCACTCTCAGGAAATATAGTTAAATTCATGCATTCAGTGTTTACTCAACAAGAACATTTGATAGATGAATACCATATGTTTCTTATGGCATTATTGGGAATTACAATTATTCTATGGGGAGTTATCAGAATTAATCATACTGAGCAATGGCAAGCTAAATATGATTGTATCGCTAGATGCTTTGTATTAATCTTAATGGGATATTACTGTTTTCATGGTCTCTCTTTTATGTTTTTCTTTCTTGCAACAGAATCTTTGGGGCTATTACAATTGTTGTTTTATTTTAAAGAAGCAAAATGAAATGAAATACAAATCTAAATGCTTTGCATACAACAAAACACACCATAAAACAGGATAGTTTAAAAAAACATTTAATTGTCGGTATCCGAATCAGCTGATATTTCTTCTTCTAGTGTTTCTCCTTGACTAGGCCAATACAAGGAAAGCTCAATTCCTATCGCCAACTTACCTGACAATTGAATTAATTTGGGTGGTAAATAATCAAATTGCGAAAAATTTATTTGATTTAATCTACACTCATATGGCAAATCAAATCTCCAATCATCTATATCATGTGTGCTCTTTAATTTTTGCAAGAGCGGACTATAGACTTCCAGAAAACTAATCATGTCTATTATTTGTCCTTCTAAATCATTCCATTCTCTATCACTAACATCACAAGAAAAACTATAATCTTCATAGACAGAATTCTCATTACCTATTTCTGGGCGTTCTCCCTTTTCATACAATTGATATACAGGCAATTCAGGATTGTTATCTAAAAATTGTTTAAAAGAAGTATTCTTGCTGTACACTCTAAACACACACATAATTACTTATTCTGTTTTTTAGGAATTATTACTCTTTGCAGACAAACTATAATTATAACTGAAAATAAAATTAATTAATGGTGTTGCCAGCCCTGAGCAATCAATTCTCGCCTTTTACCACCTGTAGTATGCAAATAAATGCCATCTTCAGGCTTAGTTATTTCTCCTATTATTCTAATATCAAGTGCATATTTTAGTTTGTCAGCATCTTTAGGTTTTACTGTGAAAAGTAATTCATAATCTTCTCCACCATGCAATGCACAAGTACTTGGAGGCAATTTGAAATCCATTGCTTTAAGAGATGTCTCTTGTGCTATAGGAAGTGCACCTTCCTCGACAAAAGCACCTACTTTGGACTGGCGACAAATATGCAGGAGATCTGATGATAACCCATCAGACACATCAATCATTGCAGTAGGTTTTAAGTCACATTTTTGAAAAAACTCATATACATCTTTTCTCGCTTCAGGTTTTAACAACCTGCCAACTATATAGTCTTTGTTTTCTAAATCTGGTTGCATATTTTTATCTTCCAAGTAAATTTGTTTTTCTCGTTCTAACAACTGCAAACCAACATAAGCACCTCCGAGAAACCCACTTACGCACAAAAGATCGCCAATATTTGCTGTATCTCTATATACCAATTTATTTTCTGCTGCCATACCTATTGCAGTTATACTGATTGTCAAACCCTTAATAGAGGAAGTAGTATCCCCTCCTATTAAATCTACACCATAAATTTGGCAAGCTAAATGAATTCCACTATACAATTCATTAACCGCTTCAACAGAAAATCGATTAGAAACAGCTATTGAAACAGTTATCTGAGTTGGCTTAGCATTCATAGCATAAATATCAGACAAATTAACAATTACTGCTTTATATCCAAGGTGTTTTAATGGTGTATAAACCAAATCAAAATGAATCCCTTCGACCATTAAGTCAGTAGATACAACTGTTTTAAGACTCCCATGGTCAATAACTGCTGCATCATCTCCAATTCCCTTTAAAGAAGAGGTATTAATAAGTTTAACATCTTTTGTAAGGTGTTCTATAAGTCCAAACTCTCCTAAATCACTTAATTCTGTACGAACCATATTTTGAATGTTATAAATTAAGAACAATAATTTAATATAAATTGATTTGTTTTCCTCTCAACTCCAATTGTAGTAGGGTTACCATGTCCTGAATAAACAACTACATTGTCAGGTAAAGACATAAATTTATCTGTGATACTTTTCATAAGTGTATCAAAATTCCCACCAGGCAAGTCGGTTCGACCAATACTTCCCTGAAATAATACATCTCCACCTATCAAAAAATTATCTTCTTCACAGTAGAAAGATATACTTGCTGGGGAATGCCCTGGAGTAAACAAAGCTTCTAACTTGGTATTCCCAAATTCAATAAGATCTCCCTCACTTATAAATTTTTCAGGATCGGGGTCTGGTGATTTTTTTACTTGAGGAATACCATACATTTGAGCAACCATCTCTACAGATTCAAGAACTGGAATCTCCCCTTCGTGTATTTCCAAGGATAATTGATATTTTTCAGCAACATAATAATTGCCCAAAACGTGATCTATATGACAATGTGTATTTATCAATCGAACAGGCTTCAGGTTATTATCATTAATATAATTGCTTAATGTTTGTCTTTCTGCCTCTGTATAACAGCCCGGATCTAAAATCACACATTCATTACTTTCATCATAAATAATATATGTGTTCTCTGAAAATGGATTAAATGCGAAATAATGAACTTGTGCCATTTTTTTTATGTTTTAACTTTTAAAATAAGAATGTGGCGCTATGTTTGTAGTGGTATTCTTACGGTGATTGACTTGGCTTTTTATACAATCTCTGTTTGATTTCAAAAATAAAAAAAGCAATTTGAACCAAAAAAATTTATATAAATTAACCTTGAACTGCAAAAATACGTTATTATTAATATAATTAGCAAAACAGTATAAAAAATCATTGAGTTTATTGTTCAAATACGTTATTTTAGATAACACCAATTGCATTGTTATAAAATTATGATTTATCTCAAATCAAACTTTTCTTTTGTTGTTTCAATTTTATTCTTCCTTCTTCTTTCACCATTGCTTCAAAGTCAGGTTGTAAGTACAGAATTTGGTCAAAATCGAATGCAATATGAACAAAAGAAATGGTACAGATATGAAACGATAAATTTTGCTTTCTCCTATGCTGAAAAAGACATTCAATTAGCTCAATATGTTTTGCCTGTTACGGAATTGGATTACATCCAACTAAGCAGATTATTTGAACATCAATTAAAAAAACGCATCGAAATAATTATTCATAGTAATTATGGCAATTACCTTCAGAGTAATATTGGGTTGTCTAGACATAATGTCAATCAGGGTGGTGTAACTCGGCTGATAACACCTAAAATAGAAGTTTATTTTAATGGGGATCATTCAAATCTTAGAAAACAGATTCGCAAAGGGCTTGCTAATGTGTTATTAGGTAAGATATTAATAGGAACCAATTTACAAGAAATGGTCCAAAATTCAGTATTAATGAATTTACCCCAATGGTTTATTAAAGGAGCCATTGCTTATGCAACTGAAAACTGGAATACGGACCTAGATAATAGACTAAGGGATGTACTACTTAGTGGAAAATATGACAATTTTGTTGAATTTTCTAAAAAAGAGCCTTTACTCGCAGGACATTCTCTTTTTCACTTTGTATCTAAGGCTTACAACAAATCCACTGTATCAAACCTATTATATTTAACACGTATAAATAGGAGTGTTGAAAATGGATTTTTGTATGTTTTTGGAAAAACATTTTATCAGGTTGTAGGTTCTGATTGGTTTAATTTTTATAGCAATCGCTATAATTCAGATAATAAAAAACGCCGATTCCCCAATAAAGGTGAATTAAAACTAAAAACCCCAAAAAATGCTCGTATTAAAAATATTAAGTTGAGCCCAAATGCCAAGTTTTTAACTTATGTAGAGCACAATGAAGGTGTCAGAAAGGCAATTATATATAATTTGGAAAATAACACCCAACAAGTTTTATACAGACAAGGAGCGCGTGACATTTCAGGGAAATATGAAAAAAATTACCCCTTGATAGGATGGACTAATAATAGTGAAACGGTGATTATTATTTATGAAAAACATAATAAAGTAAAAATCCATTACCATTCTATTAACAAGAAAAAAAAGAAAATAAAGGATAAAACAATTACAGGGATAGAGCGAGTGATTGACTTTGATGTGAACAAAGGCACTTCTTTGATACTTATCGGCATTAAAAATGGACATTCTGATATCTATACCTATAACGGAGGGCCTGCAAGAAAAATTACGAATGACTTTTGGGATGAGAAAGAATTATCAATTGTTACTTTAAAAGATCAAAAAGGAATTATATTCTCTTCTAACAGACCAATCCCAATCCTTAATTCTAAACGATTCACAAATGAATTACCCTCAGAAAATTTTGATTTATATTTTTATAATCTAGAAACCAAATCAAAACAACTGATTCAATTGACCCGTACCCCATTTGCTAATGAACGATGTCCAATTCCAATGGGGAAGAAAAATCTCTTTTCTTATTTAAGTGATGTAAATGGATTATACAATCGCTATGTGGCTTTTATTGATACATTATTAGTCCGAAAAGAACGTGTTCTTATTTTAGAAGATGGAACACTTATGAATATAGAGCAGGGAGCTTCCTTTAGCCATTTGCCTGTTGATAGCTCTTATATCAAACCCATTTATATTGAAACAGGAATAGAGCATGCTAATACAGATTATTCCCGAAATATTTTGGAGCAAGATGCTACAATCAACAAAATTGCTGATTTGATTTATCGCAAAGGTGAATATCACATTTTTGTACGTGATGCAAAACCCGAGCGTGTAATGAAAAATGTTAAAACAACATCGTATAGAAAACTAATTGAGAAAGCAAATGGTATGAAAAAATTGGCACTCAGTACGCCAGCTATACAACCTTTATCAAATCAAAACAAAACTAAAGGAGAGCCTTCCAATTTAAAACTCTCAAATATTGCCAAAAACAAAAAGGATTCTTTAAATCCAGAAGACAGTAGTAAAATAGACATTGATAACTATAAATTTCAAAGCGAATATCAAGACTTAAAAGAACCACGTTCTGACAATGAAGAAGAAAATACAGATGAAACAACTCCTATTGTATTAATAGAAGATGGTGATAATCTCAAAGCACAAAAAAAGAAAAAGCCTATAAGGCAATCTATAAATACAGAACCTGAAACTAAAGTCGTTCAGTGGAATTACACGCATGCGAATAAATATAAAAGTATATTCAAGTTGGATCATATTACTTTCCAAATGGATAATACTCCCCTATATAATGGAATGAATATGTACTTGGGGAATTATTACCAGTTCCAACCGTTGGGTTTTGCTTTGAAGACTGGTTTTATGGATATATTTGAAAACTTTTACTTTGATTTAGGGATTCGTTTACCCTTTGATTTTAATGGCATAGAATATTTTATAAATGTAGAAAACAAAAAAGGCCCTATTGACCAAAAATATTCATTTTACAGACGAGGAAGAGTTAATAATTATATAGTAGAAGATACTAGTACAAACTTCTCCATTGAAGTCAAAGGACGAACTATCAAACATTTATTACAAAATGAACTGAAATACTCGATAACTAAATTTCAAAGCATTCGAAGCATAATTAGTCTTCAGTTGGATAAGGTAGCTATCTTGGCAGAGGAACCTATAAGTTTACAAATTCCTGTTTATTACGAAAACAGATTGGGTTTTCGTCTTGAATATGTTTTTGATAATTGTTTTGATTTAAACTTAAATGCTAAAAAGGGTACAAAATTCAAAGGATTTCTAGATTTATACAAACCCTTCTCCGTAGAAACACAAGATAAATTTAGGGTTGGATTTGAAGGTGGCATCACTGCAGCATTAGGTTTTGATGCCCGTCAATATTTATCCTTTGACAATAAAACTATTTTTGCGTTCCGCTTAGCTGCTGCATCCTCATTTGGAGAACAAAAAATTCTATATTCACTTGGTGGTGTAGAAAACTGGATTTTACCTGTTACAAGTACAACAATATCCTTACCTAACTCCAATGATTATGGCTTACAAACATTAGCCGCAAATATGCGAGGCTTCAATGGGAATGCTAGAAATGGCAGTTCTTTTGTCGCTGCTAATATTGAAATGAGAATTCCAATCATGGAATATATTTCGAGGAACTCACCAAGAAATGCAATGTTACGCACCTTGCAACTTGTAGCTTTCTTAGACATTGGAACAGCATGGCATGGTACTTCTCCTTTCTCTACAGAGAACCCTTTAAACACAACTATTATAGACAACAATGCACCAAATGTTGTTTCACCTGTAAAAGTAACCATTAATTATTACAGGCAACCTATCCTTTTCGGGTATGGATTTGGAATTCGTACTGTATTGCTTGGTCATTATTTCAGACTAGATTATGCCTGGGGTGTAGAAACAGGGCAAGTACAAAAACCTGTTTTGTATTTAGCAATAGGGACTGATTTCTAAGCTGCGATGATTCCTTTAAGGAATTTAGATTGAAATAATATAATTTCTAAATCAAGTGTTTTTTCTTAAATCTTTTACTCCTAATTCAAAAAACCTGACAATTTACTTTTTTATTTTTCTTATTTACATAATACCAGTCTGTTCCTTCTTTTTTTACTTTAAAGTATTCATTTTGAGGAACAATTTCAGTATACTCATCGGGAATAACAACATCGCCATTTTTGTCTAAAATCCCTATCTTTTTATTCTCATTTTCTACAATAATTATATTAGTATAATTTAACCTGACATTCGTGTAAATAGGCTTGATTTTTAAATTCATATTAAAATCAAGCCATCCCCACTTACTGTCTTTTTTAATCAATACACCTTCCCATCTTTGTGTATAATCTGTTGTTTTAATATCCTCAAAAATAAAATCCAAAAATTTATTTTCTTTAATACTATATATTAAAACTTCTTTATTGTTATTGACTGAAACCCAATTATTGCCAAGGTATTGTAAATCATCATATTTTACATCAATTAAAGACTTAGCTTGATAATCCAAAAGTCCTTTTTTACCATCTTTTGTAACAACTATTCCTTTATTACCAAGGCCTACTATTGCATCATATTCTTCCTTGTTTTTCAATTTGCCATTCAAGTCTGTCAACTTCCATTTAAGTTCTCTATCCTTTACTGCAACAACACCCATATCTAAAATCATGATTTCATCATAATCAATATTTAACACCAATTCATTCTGTTGGTTAACAGCACCCCATTGCCCATTTTTAGCAACTCCACATATAGGTAAATCAACATCAGGAATTAAAACTTTATCATACTTCAGCCCTAATACGCTCATTCCATTATGATCTATCAAATGGAATTGACTGTATTTATATGCCCAAAAACCAGCTGCTTGCCAATGCAATAACAAATCATATTGATTTGGAATAACAGAGTTCCCATCCAAATCAACACAACCATACAATTTTTTATACAAAGTAATTGCAAATTCAGTGCCCGCAGGTAAAATGTTTTCATAGTTCATGAGAAGAACCCCTGCCCCAGTAGTATTTATAATACCATAAGCTCCTGGAGAACCAACCTTTAACAACCTATCATTCAATATTTCTACGTGGTTATATGGTAATTTAATCAACTCATTCTCTATCTGGAAATGATAACTGTAATGATTTTTAACAGCAGCAGAAATGAGCCAGTTATTGCCAACTGGAGCAATAGTGATATTTGTAAATGATGCTGGCAATATTTCTTTATTATATTGATTTAACAAGCCAATATAACAATTAGCTCCCATGAATTTGACAAAAGGGTTGTCTGATTGCGCAGAGGATTTAAATGCATAAAAATTGAGTGAAAATAGAATTAAACAGATGAAAGGAACGTTCATTGATAAAACTTGAGGTTATTATAATAATGAAATGATCTTTTATATGATGACATAAAAGATAAACTACCGTAAAACTACTGTATTTAATTGTTTCGCCAATTCAGTTCTTTTGTCCATCAATCGTTGATGCACAGTCATTAGAATCAACATATCTGTATCTTCATTATTGGATTGCAACAATTTAAGTTCTTTATGGTTTTTTGAGATCATACGTTCGATCTTTTTAAGTTTAAATCTCAAAATACCACTTTTAGCATCTGCTACATGGTTAACTCCGGGTAAAACCTGGGTATTGAGGAAAACATTTAATTTTTCCCACCCAGAAGAAAACTCATATTCTTCCATAGATGCAACTAAATCAACAGCTAATTTTGCAATCTGAGGGTCACTATGGTTAACAAAATAATTATTTCCAATTTGTTTGTTTGCTTTCAATTGTTCGAGATATTCGCTAAAAATTTTAGAACAAATTGTATGATCAAACTCACTCAATAAATCTAAATCAAACAAATCTATTAGATCAAGTAAAATAAATTCTGCAACAGTTGTTTTTTCTTCTATTATTTTATCTCCAAAATTGATCAAAATACGAACGATATCAATTTCCTGATATGAATCGGAGCTCTTTTGAATAATATTATCATCTTTCTCAGCGATTTCACCAGTTGAATCTTTACCTGTTTCATAATCAATTGCGGAATCAGACATATTTTGATCTTCATGAGAAATATGTGCATAAGGATCTACATAATCTGAAGCATTGTGTTTGCTTCTAATTCTTTTTTGTTCTTTCTGCTTTTTTTGTAAATTAATTTGTAGTCTCTTGTTAATTTCATTGTGCAATAACTGTTCATTCATGTCCATACGCTGAGCACATTCTTTGACATAAATTGAGCGTTTTAAAGGATCGGGGATCTTAGAAATAGAACCAACAATATCTTTAAGTACTTCTGACTTTTTAATTGGGTCACCCTCCGAATCCTTTAGAAGTAAATTGATCTTGAACAATATAAAATCATTAGCTTCATTTTGTATATAATCCCTGAATGCTTTTGTTCCAACTTTTTTAAGGTAGGAATCAGGGTCTTCACCTTCTGGCAACAAAACAACTTTGACATTTACATCCTGTTCGATAACAATATCCAAACCACGTAATGCAGCTTTGACACCAGCTTTGTCACCATCATACAAAATAGTGATATTAGGAGCATAGCGTTTAACCAATTGCACTTGCTCTGCAGTTAGAGAGGTACCTGAAGAAGAAACTACATTTTGAATTCCAGCCTGATGTAAAGATATAACATCGGTATATCCTTCTACCATATAACACTCATCCTGTTTGACAATTTCTTTACGGGCAAAATATACGCCATACAGAGATTTTCTCTTATTATAAATATCAGACTCAGGGGTGTTTAAATACTTGGGGGCTTTTTTGTTAGTAGTAAGAATACGGCCACCAAAGCCTATAACCTTACCTGATACATTATGGATTGGGAATTGAACCCTGTTTCTGAAGAAGTCTCTCTTATTTTTGATTAATCCTGCTTTTTCCAATACCTCTTCTTCGTAACCTTTTTGCAGGGCCTCTTGCATCATATCATTGGCTCCACCATTGGCGAAACCCAATCCAAATTTTCTGATGGTTTCCTCACGAAAACCACGTTGTTTAAAATAACTTAATCCTACACCCTTGCCATAATCAGTTTCAAATAACTGTTTCACGAAATGTTCCTGTGCAAATTGATTGACTACATATAAACTATCTGAAAGTTTTATTTGAGCCATTTGTTCATCCGTCATCTGATCCTCTTCTACTTCAATATTGTACTTATTTGCAAGATATCGCAATGCTTCAGGATAAGTCATTTGCTCCAGATTCATAATAAAATTCACTGCATTCCCACCCTCTCCGCATCCAAAACATTTATATATGTTCTTTGCAGGAGAAACAGTAAAAGAAGGTGTCTTCTCGTTATGAAAAGGACATAGACCAATATAATTGACCCCTCTACGTGTTAATTTAATAAAATCCTCAATTATATCCTCCACTTTGACCGTTTCGAATATTGTTTGGATTGTTTTTTGGGATATCATGAATTCTATTATTTTTCTCGCTCAAATATACAACATTTGAAGCGGAATAGTAAATGAAAGTAATTTTTGGCCTATTTAACTAAAATATTTCAACTATATTAAGTTTGGCACAAATGTTGCGATACTAATAATAAAAAAATAAAGGTTTTAATTGGGTGTTCTTATAGTGTGTGTCTCGCTTCTTTTTTAAGAGGCGGGACTTTTTTTATTGTTTTTGTTTATGGTCTAAAAGCCTTTAGAATAAACTGCCGTCTAAAAGACTGAAACCACTCTTGCCAGCATTTTATAATGTATAAATATTAGAATTAGAGATTAATGATTAAATATTGAGTTCCTAAAGTCCTTTTTTGTAGATTTATATATGACATTATATTAAAATTGCTATGGACAAATATGATATACATTTAAAGTTTTTGATTGAAGTATTTCCAGATGTTGAAGAAAACACCTGTAAAGAAATCTTCACAAAAAAAGCTAAAAGAGATGTTAGGAAAGCCTTGTTCTACTTGGTTCAACCAAAAATAAATGTAGATGATTTAATTGAAAAATTTAAAAATTCTAAAAACAAAGAAGAACAATTATATTTACTCCAACAAATTCTAAATTGGTATTGCCCCAACAAAGCATACAGTAAAATCGTAAAGCAACTTGAAAAAGGGATACCATTTACTATTGATACAGCAACACTCCCTAAACTCAAAAATTTTAGAAGAGCCCCAAGAATTGAACGTCTAAAACAATTATTAGATGTAGTGGCTTCTTCAGAACTAGAAATAATAGAATCGTTATTAATTTTATTACTACCATTCGGAAGAGAGCTAGAGCCTTTATGGTCCAGGATTGATGCTTATGCAAATTACCCAGATTTTGAATTAGCAAAAGCTGCTATGAATTTATTGTCTAAAATACCTTCAGGAATTCAAAAATCTATTATCACTTTTGCTAATCACTGCACAAATCCCAAGATGCGGTTCCATACACTTTATTCTATGCAAAACGAAAAAAACTTGCCTTCAAAAGTGTTGCTAAATATATTCAGCCCAATTATCGCAGAATATCAAAGATTAGTCTCAAATCAAGGTGCAATGAACGACTTATGGCAGGAGTTTCGACTAATTCAACAAATTTTAAAGAATAATGGTGTAGTTTTATCAATACCAAATATCCGTTTAGGTCGTTTTTGATTAAAAACATCGACATTCCTAAATTATATTATTTTTTGAGGAACTGAAAAGAATTTCAAATTTGTTATATTAGAGTATAATTTATAATTAGTCTTTAATCAATAAATAAATTTTATGTTTTGGGCAGCAATCGTCATCATAGTAATTGGGTCATTTTATTTTGACCTTCAAAAATCAAAACTTAAACAGGATAAAAAAATTGGAACAACCTCTAAAGATATCAAACTTCAAATCAGTGAATTAATGGCTGAAAATGAAGATTTAAAAGAACGTTTAAGAAATATAGAATATATTTTATCTGATGAGGAGAAACAGATTAACCTTGATTATGAAAAAGAGCAAATTCGTTTAGACAATAAGAATAAATATGGACGCGATTGATTCCTTGACAACAACTGAATATCAAAATTGATTTTTATGGCAGCTCTAATTAGTCTTGTTTCTATTATTATGGTCTTTTCTGTTCCGCTTGCTGCAATCCTGGGTGGATATTATATTAAATTGCAAAAAATGAAAATGAATAGCAACTACAACGAGAATAGTAGTGAACTAAAAAAACAAATTGGTCACCTTTTGGCTGAGAATGAAGAGATTAAAAAGCGCCTGAAAAACCTAGAATATATTCTTACCGATGAAGATAGACGTATAAACCTTGAATACGAAAAAGAGCAAATTCGATTAGATAAAGAAAATAAACGTTAATTATGCATCCAATATTCTATATATTTCTCGCCACTATAATTATCCTTATAACTGGTTTTGTAATCAGTTCATCAAGAAAAAATTTAAAAAAAGAATTAGTTCTTGAAAAAACACATAATGAGATACAGAACAAGCTTACTATAGTTCAAGAACAATTAAATAGTTTGGAAAAAAGGCTTACAAATGTAGAAATGATTGTCACAGATACTAAGTTTACTGAAAGCTCTGGACGGGAAGCCATTAATCTAAAGTCCGAACTAACTGAATTAAAATCTATTATTAAGAATTTGAAAAAATAATGGCAAACTCCGTCTTACGTATAAAAATCCTATTATTGGCTGCATGGGCAATAATAGGGTTTTGCATTTGGGGCACTAGTATATGGCTTTGGTCAATTGATTACAACTCGTTTGCAAATATAGTACTTGACCTGAGTGATAAACAAGCGTTTCAATCCTATTTTGAGGAATCTGTACTCCCTCCTCAACGATTTAAATCAATGAAATATATAATCCTCATTAGTATTGTTATTTGGACCCTTTGTACTTATTGGCTTCATAATAAGATATTGTATTTCAGTAGAATAATCAATGAGTTTATAATAAAAACCAAAAACACACTAACTGTTCAAATCCAAAAAACAAATAAGGAAGAAAAACTTATCTTATATACTATTTTGATTGCTTTTGCCCTAAGAGGGTTTTGGCAAATCTACTCTTATGAATTACAATACGATGAAGCATGGACATACAATCATTTTATATCTAAAGGATTTATTGTGTCTGCCATTAGTCCAAATAACAATCACATTTTGTATAGTCTTTTCGCTTGCATTACAGATTATTTACCACTGGAAGCTAAGTACACCCTTAGATTACCTGTTTATTTGGTAGGCATTGTAACTTGCTTTTTCTTTTATTATCTAATACGAAGCATTTGTGGGTGGCGATGGGCATTAGTAGCTTTGGCTTGGTTTGCTTTTTCTCCAGGGATTGTTTTTTATTCGATGTATGCCAGAGGGTACATATTGCAATTGCTTTTTACTATTATTAACCTGTGGGCAACACTTAAAGTCTTATCGAATAATAATAATTATTATTGGACAATATGGTCAATAGCAAACATTTTAGGCATATATAGTGTCCCCACACATATCTATGTATTAATAATCTTTAATTGTGTATTATTTATTAGTGTTTTGATTCAAAAATTTGAAACTTTCAAAAGTTGGATTACATCAAACCTAGTGGTAGTACTTTTTACAAGTATACTATATTTTTCTTTTTTTATAACAAATGGTTTTGAAATACTTATGCACATTGCTTCTGATGGTGCGCCGCATGGTGAACAATTTATTTCCTATCAGGATAAAGTTGCAGATTGGTTACTATTCGGGGCTGGAAGATTAACTTCTGTATATTGGATTTTTCTATTATCTACCTTTTTACTGTTTTTTTTATTGATAAAAAACTGGAATATTCCTAAAAAAAGAAATCCTATTGTAATCACTATTTTATTCCTAATGTTGCCCTCTCTTCTTAATCTTATTACTGGAACACAACCCCCCTATCGTGTATGGTGTTTCATTACACTTTTTATAGGTTTATTTATTGGATTGCTTGGAAGTTATATGTTTCCCAAAAACAAAATTGCAATTCCAATCGCTTTAGCACTAATCATATTTAATTTTTGGAGAACAGAAGTGCATTATGCAGTCCGTTGGAGTGCAGTTATAGACAAACAAGCAATAGAATTAAGCAGACTATTATTAAGCAATAAAATAAATGAATGTTATTTCTTTTCCAATTATGATAAACCCTTAATTGAATGTTATTATCTAAGAGCAGGAAAAAAACTTAAGACTGCTATGATTTTCAAGGATAGTAAAAGTTTTAAGCCCTTTGTTGATTCCAAAATATATGAATCTGTTTTATGGGACAAAGAAGATAGAATACCATTAATAGATGAGATCAAATGGCTTGAAGCATATTACCCCAAAATAATCTATCAAAATAAACGTATAGAAATAAGAACCCCTTTATAAATATCCTTTATAGTTTAGGGAGTTAAAATATTGATATTATTGATATCACCTATAGTTTTATTTCTTGAATTAAGGTAATATAAAAATGTCTCCAAAGAAGTTTTTTGAGGAACAAAACCAAATTCACGTTTTAATTTTCTATTATCCAATACAGGCCTGTACTGGATAAACAAAATCTGGTCGGGGCTATATTGGGTCAATCCTAATTTATTACCGACTCTCAATGCCCATCTAAGTAATGAAACTGGAATGGAAAGGTATCGTTTATTTAGCAAAATTGCTAAGTCCGAATTGCAAATTGCTCCATCACCTGCCAGATTATAAACACCATATTTCTCTGAAAAAACAGCCTGCTGAATACAATCAGCAACATCTTCATCCCAGATAAAAACATATGGACTATCATAGCCTTTAATACCAAGAATGTGTTTTTTTTCAAATAAATTAGTAATCAAATTATCTGTAGTTTTTCCAAGAATAGTACAGATCCTGAATATAGTTTGTTGGAGCTGAGGATATTTTTCCCGGTATTCGCACATCATTTCCTCAACCATACGTTTATGGGCCGAGTAAGGAAATATTTCATTGCCTCTTATAGCATCATTTTCTTGAAGCCATTCAGGATTATCAACATGATATCCATAGGCTGCACCACTAGAACTGATTATAATGCGATTTACTGCAACTTTCAGACAGGCATCCAATATATTTTGGGTACCCATAACATCCACTTCGTACTGAAACGCTCTGGGACTGGATTGAGAATCTATAATAGCGGCGAGATGAATGACGGTAGTAATTTGTTCTTTTTGCAGATGTTTCCACAAATTTTCGTCGCGAATATCTAATTCAACATAGTTAACATTTTTTAATCTTTCTGAATCTTTTACAGACCTTACATCCATTGCTGTTAGACTATTAATCTTTCCCTCCTTCATATCATTGTGGAGTCGATTCAAAACTGATTGCCCGAGATAGCCAAGTGCACCTGTAATTAATATATTTTCCATTAAATGATATTAGACCTTAAATAAATATATTTAGTTAAAATTAGAAAACTTGTATATTAATTTTCATCTTTCATTCCCTTTGCTTCTTTGGTAACAATTCTACGGTATGTATCTTTGTGTACATAAAAAGACATGCGCTCAAGCTTTAAATAATTATATCCTCCACTTAAGTCTGGTTGTTTTCCTGATTTTTTCTTTTTGAATGCTAAGGCTTTCAACGTGTTATTCTCAATCCCTTTAATATACCTGGCCATTAATTTTGCTTGTTCATAACGGCCTTCCCAACCAAGTCCGGCTGCTTCTACCATTCCCAGAATAAAAAGATTATCATATTCGGGATGAAAAATATTGAGATACAATTCAGGTGCCATCCCCGTCCAGTTAAGATGTTCTTTATCGATAAAAGGAAAATCCAGTTTGTACCCTGTTGCCAAAACAATCGTATCATATTCTTCTGAATGTCCATCTTTAAAGTGAACTATTTTCCCATCAAAATAATCAATATTTTTTTGTACTTTAATATCCCCCTGACCAATATGATGCAAAATCAGCGTATTTACCACAGGGTGAGATTCGTACATTTTATATTGAGGCTTAGGAAATCCAAAACGTTGTGGATCTCCAGTAAACCACTTTAATAGAAAATGATCAAATTTTTGCTTGATCCTGCGAGGCAATCTTATCTTACCACCAACAGTATCAGAAGGTTTACCAAATACATATTTAGGCACAAAATAATATCCTCTGCGTACTGAAATATCTGCTTTTTTTGCATAATGTACAGCATCTACTACTATGTCACATCCACTGTTCCCTGCTCCAATTACCAATACTTTCTTCCCTTGAAGAACAGAAGCTTTTTTATATTCAGCAGAATGTATTATTTCACCAGTAAAATGCCCCTTAAAAACCGGGATATTAGGCTTTGAAAGCGTGCCATTAGCTATTATTATTCCTTTATAGATATAAGTTAAAGTTCCAAAATCAGGGTTTATAACTGTAACCTTCCATTTTTCTCCATGTTTTTCGATTTTCTGAACCTTAGTGTTGAAATAATAATGGTCATACAGATTGAAATTTTTAGCATAGTCAACAAAATAATTATACATCATTTTGTGTCCTGGATAATCAGGAGTGTCATCAGACATAGGAAAATCTAAAAATTCTGTAGTAGTTTTGGATGAAATTAAATGCGCTGACTCATACATTGTACTCAAAGGATTATCAATATTCCATAATCCTCCAAAATCACTACCCATTTCAAAACCATCAAAATTCACTCCCAATTCCTTTAATGCCTTTGCACCTGAAAGCCCTGCTGGACCTCCTCCAATCACAACATATTTTGTTTCTGTATTACAGGGTGATAAAGTTTTGTTACCAAAATCTTCCGACAATGACAAACCTTTTCTAGGATCTTGACAACAAGGTGAATTAGTAACTATATTTTCATTCTCCATTTTTTAAAATTTATTTTTTTTAATGTTATAAAACAAAGAACGGAATATTTAATAAAAAAAAATAGCTATTTTTGTATCAAAAAAAACAATAAATTACATTTCTAGTTTTATTATAATTGTATTATAAACTAAAATTATACATTAATTTAGCATTTTTAATTACATTTCAAAATGTAGTGATAAAACACTATACAAGTCAAATTATAAATATTTTTTTACCATTTTACTTACTTTTGAACTGAATTAAACACCCATTAGTATTGGTAATAAATTTTATTAATTCAAAATATATCAATGGCACGAAAAATCAAGAATAATGTAATAGTGGTAACAGGAGCTTCTGGGAATTTGGGGAAAGCTATATGTAAGCAATTTGCAAAATCAGGAAGTCTAATTGCTGCATTAGATATCAATTCTATTGCATTGATAAAACTAAAAAAAGACTTAGGTAAAGAAGACATAGAAATTTATACGATTGAATGTGATATTACAGACAAAAACGCTTGCCAAACGGCCAGAAACAAAATTTATAATAAATGGGGACGTATAGACGGACTTGTAAATAATGCGGGTATTACACACATTGAAAGATTTATCAAAATGGACAAAAGGATAGAAATAACCAGAAAAGTTATGGAAATTAATTTCTTTGGTGCTGTAAATTGTACAGAGGCTTTTTTGAATGACATTCATAAAAACAAAGGTCTAATAGTAAGCATATCAAGTGTTGCAGGATTTGCGCCTTTATTAGGGAGAACTGCCTATTCTGCAAGCAAACATGCCTTGCATGGCTTCTTTGAGTCCTTATATAGCGAAGTTAAAGAAGAAGGAATACATTGTTTAATGGTCTGTCCCTCTTTTATTCAAGCACCAAGAGAAATTGATATTTCACCTGAAAAAAATTCCTTCTACAGGAACAAAAAAACTATTGGGAAAAACATTTCACCTGATAGAATTGCTAAAGATATAGTCAGTTGCTGCAAAAAAAACAAACCTTTTCTCGTTTCGGGTAAAACAGGTATAATATCGTATTTCTTATATCGTTTCTTTCCAAAAGTCTATTTAAATACAATGATTAATAAATTAAAAAGAGATGTATAATCTTAAAATCTGATAACATAATTAAATATTTCCAGGATCCTCTATTTCCAATTGTTTTATAATTTCTTTAATTCCAATTTTAAATTTCTCTTCTAACTTTTCATCATGAGGTTTATCATATTTTTCGTTTAGTTCAATATATTGTCTCATGCACTCTTCCTGATGTTCCAATTCTTCAGCGATCCCTGATATTAGCAATTGATTATAAATTGCTTTTTCTTCAATGGTTGTATTTTGATCTAGCTCAGATAATTTTTCTTTGTGCAACATGTTCTTTTGAGATTGTTTTCCCTCATTTTTTACACCATTGATTCGTTCAAGGTTTTCTTTATGTGATATAATTAATTTTTCAAAAAGATCTTGTTGAGTAGTCAATAATTCAATTTGTTTTGAATACTTTATAGCTATTTGTCGAGCATTCTCAAGCACTTCAGGAGCAATATCTTTAGACAAGTCTCTTTCAAAGTAAAAATGCCTTTCTCCAGAAACAGGATTATGAAATTCAAAATATAATGGTTTACCCTTAATCGCTATATGAGAAATCTTCCCCACATCTTTCAATAAATCCAATTGCTCATCACAGATAAATTTTATTTGCCGTTTACAAGCAATTATGTTTTGTTCACAATCGTAAATAGAATTTCGCAATTTTTTTTCTAGAGGCACTGTCAAATCGATTAATTCATCTTCCTCGAGCATATCGTGAGAAACAATCGTTTCATGAATGTCAACCTCTCTTTTAATAAAGAAAAACAAGGCAACAACACATAAAGCTATTCCAACCAAAATACCAAAAACTATTCCCATGTCAAGTTTTTTAAAATATAGTCTTTAAAACATCCCATTTTTAAACAATTAAACTAGAAACTATTATACCCAGATAGGTTCCCGTTACCAACCCCAAAATTCCCAATGCCATTCCAGGTGCAACTAATTTCTTGTTTTTAATGACATCGCATACCTGACCAATAAATGGAGGCCCAAAAACACAAGCAGTAGAAGTTATAATAAATGTGTCTCTGTCAATCCTAAAAACAATAGATAATATCAGATGAATAAGAATGAGTCCAATTACAAATACAGCATTAAAAATAAGATAACTCCCTCCTTCATTTGCCAGTTTCGAAAAATTCGCCATAAAGCCAACAGCAAGAGCAAAAATAAGCAACAGATACTGGGCATATTCATAAACACCTTTCAAAGTTTGTATCTTTGAATTAAATGAAAAGGCAATACTAGTTGTTGTGAGTAACACCATCAAAACCATCTCATTCAAATTCCCTTCTTTGTCAGGTATCAACAAAGCAATAGCAGAAGAAATACCAATTGCAATAAATGCCCAGAATGAAGCTTTCACTAAAGGTAATAGTTCTCCTAATGTCAACGAATTTAATTTAAAATTAGTTTCATCCGGAAGCTTAGTTATATTCTTGGCATGCTCCATTTGTACAGCGGAAAAGGGAGGCAGAAAAAAACCAAAAACCGTTTTAGCTACTGATAATAGAAAAAGAAAATACAATCCTGAACATAGAACATCAGTAGCATTAAGTATTAAAAACAATTCCCTAGGGATATCGACTGCATAACCAATAGCCATCATGTTTGGAGTGCCACCTACATTTACACCTACCAAACACCCAATTGCCTTGTTAATATTTTCAATTCCAGAAAACACATTTATAACAATAAAAACAGAAAAAAAGACAGATGCAACGCATAAAAAAAAGGAAAGAAACAACTTGGGGGCATATGAAAAACTAGCCCTAATGTCGCTAGTCATTAACAATAGTGGTATCGCTATCAGTACAGGCAAAGCAGAACAAATTTCCACTACTGAAAATACAGACTCCTGAATGACAGGGTATGGCATCCAAAATTGTTGCGTGTTTCCCAATAATATACCTACCCCAAAACAAATTACCAGATCACTTAGAATATGAGACAAATTTAACCAAATACTAAGTCTTCTCAATAACAGTGGAAAAAAAACAAAAAAGATTGCAAATAGAGTGTATACTAAAAAAATCATTTTATTAAATTTTAATAATAATACTATTATTTAGAATCAAAAACCTATTTTGATAGACTTAAAAGTAATAAAAAGATAAAATATGAAAAAAAGGATTTATATAGACATGGATAACACCCTCTGCGATTACTCGGGGAAAGTCAATGAAATCAGAAAAAAAAGTAGCACAGAAGTACCTTATCCTCAATCAAGATATGGCTTTTTTAGCAGTCTCGAACCTCTGCCAGGTGCTATTGAAGCCTACAAAAAACTGGAAGAGTATTTTGAAGTATACATACTAACTGCGCCATCATATAAAAACCCACTTTGTTATACTGAAAAAAGAGTTTGGGTCGAAAAACATCTAGGTTTAGAAACGACCCAAAATCTGATTATTTGCAAGCGAAAAGGACTTCTTAAAGGTGATTATTTAATTGATGACTATGAATATCCAGAATTTGAAGGACATCAAATTCGTATTGGACAAACTCCCTTCAATAACTGGCAGAATGTTTTGGATTTTTTATTATCAGACAAATAAAGTGCTTTACTTTTTTCGACAGCCGCCTAAACCATAATTCAAATATTATCTCACGATCTAATCTAAAGAAATTTGTGGATGGGAAATTAAAACTTCATAAATTATAACCAATTGCACACTAACAGCAAATCGAAATATAAACTAAAAAATTACTGTATTGCTTACCTAGCTATTAGGGTTTTTAACTGTTAAATAAAAAATGGTCTGTTTTTTGCTATATATCTTAGCAAGAATATTAATATCTTAATACTTTCATTTTTTTTAAATATTTGGCATACATAATGAAAAAAATAGCTCCTTTTGCAGGACTGGCTACCTGTATAATTCTATATTCAGTTATCATTATTGCTGCAACCCCGTATATTGGTCAACAAGGAGAAACCTATTCGATTTTCAATCATTTTATTTCAGAATTGGGTAGTACGCATTTTTCAGTCAACCATATGACCTACAACTCAGGAGTGATTTTTTCAGCAATAGGCTTTGGCCTTTTCACATTTGGTCTTTTGTCATATGTAAAAACCCCACTGACAAAAATCGCAGTAATAACAGGAGTTATTTCATCTTTTTTGTGTATCGGTGTAGGCCTTGTTCCTGAAGATTATAGATGGCCACATTTAATCCTTGCCTTTAGTTTCTTCTGTCTAATGACGATATCAGCAACTTTGTTTTCATGGAGTATATTAAAAGAAGAACAAAACCCCTTCCCTAAATACACGGGTATCTATGGTTTTTTTGTTACACTTTTTTTTATCCTTTTCTTGTGTATGCCAAAGGGATTAATGGCTATAAAACGTACTGAAGGTCCTTTTTTCTCGCGTCCTGAAATTTGGTGGCTACCCTTCATGGAGTGGCTTATCTTCTTCGCATTAACATCATGGATTTTTATTATTTCAATAAAAATGCTCCAATTTGAGAAAAAAGAAACTATAACTAAACTAGAATGTTCAGGAGAGATATCTATGTCTTAGATGTATAATTAAAGACTAGGGGGTTTAATTAGTCAAATATCTTACTTAAAATTTAAAGTTTAATACATGACAGAATTGTACAATAGTATGAAAATGACTATAAAATTATATAAATAAGGCTTTATGATTGGCTTTTTTATTGTATTTTAGTAATGTAATTGACCACTAGATATACCTTTTACAAAGACTATGGGACACGACCATCACCATCATCATGAATTACAGGTATCTGATATTAGCAGGGCATTGGTCTTTGGTATTGTCCTGAATATGCTATTTGTTTGTATAGAGATGGTAGCAGGATTTTGGTATGACTCTTTAGCTTTACTATCTGATGCTGGTCATAATTTTAGTGATGTTATAGCACTTTTATTAGCATTATTTGCATTTAAATTATTATCAATTGCCCCGAATAAAAAATATACTTATGGTTACCGAAAGACAACAATTTGGGCAGCTTTAATTAATGCTATTATACTTTTAGTAGCTGTGGGAATGATATTTTGGGAAAGCCTTGATCGGTGGTCTACTCCTCTAATAGTTGATGGCAAAACCACTGCTTTTGTTGCGGGCGCAGGTATCCTTATTAATGGTTTTACTGCATGGCTTTTTGTAAAAGACAAAGACAAAGACCTAAATATTAAAGGTGCTTATTTACATATGATCGCTGACATGCTGGTCTCTATCGGTGTTTTGATAAGCGGTATTATTATTTTGTTTACAAATTGGTACTGGGTTGACACCGTTATGAGTTGGATAATTATTGTGATAATTATTTTGTCGACTTGGAACTTACTAAAAGACAGTATTCATCTTAGTTTGGATGGCGTCCCAAAAGACATTGATATATCTTCTATTCAACAAAAGATACTACTTGTTGATGGTATTAAGTCGATCCACCATACTCATATTTGGGCTTTAAGTACAACAGAAAATGCAATGACAGCTCATTTAGTAATCAGTCATAATAATACTTTTGCTGAGGCCGCTGTCATCAAAAAGAAAATTAAACATATATTAGAGCATGAAAAGATACATCATGTTACGCTCGAGCTTGAAAAAGAAGGTGAACATTGCTCAGCTCTAGATTGCACAATAATTAATGAAAAGGAAGATCACAATCATTAATATAAACTTTTGTTAATTAAAGAACTTTAATGAAAATTTGGATTTTTCTCTTACTATAAAATAGTTAAATAGATTATTCATTATTTCAGATAACAATGGAAAATATAAAAAAAATAATAGGGTTAGTTATCATCATTATCTCTCTTGTAAGTTGTGAGGAAATACCTCCCACAATTACTCCTTGTCAAACTAACAGAGTTGTTCTCGTTGAAGAATTCACTGGAGTATCTTGTGTTAATTGTCCTACGGGAGCAGATAAACTTGAATTGCTTTCAACTCAAAACCCTGGGAAAATAATATCTGTGGGAATACATGCAGGCTACTTTTCTACACCTAGTAGCACCAATCTTTATCATGAATTGAGATGCGCAGATGGAATAAATCTCGAAGCTACTTATTTAGGTCCTGTTTCAGGTTATCCTTCAGCTACTATCAACAGAAAAATATTTGATGGGGAAAACGAATTACCGACAAATCTTACGAAATGGGCTGGATATATTAACACTGAAATCTGTAACCGCCCCATTGCTGAATTATCTGCAACCAGCACGTATAACAGTCAGGACAGTACGGCATCTGTAACAGTAAACATGACACCTAGTACTTATTTTATTGATGCGTTACCTGAAAATTTAGCTTTAACAATCATGATAACTGAAAATAATATTATTGGATATCAATTAACCCCAAGTGGACCAGACTCAAACTATGTACACAAACATGTTTTGCGTGACATAATCACAACTGATTATACAGGGGACGTTTTAATTACAAAAGGGAATGTATTAAGTCCTCAACAAAAAACAATAAGCGATTACAAAATACCAGCTGGATGGGATCCTGACAATTGTTATATAATTGCTTTTATTCACTATAAAGGAGACAACAACAAATCTATTCAACAAGCTATTGAAATCCATCTTAAATAATATCTTGAAATAAAAATAAAAAAACCGGACATTTGATATGTCCGGTTTTTTTTGAAAAATATATTTAGTTTCCTTTAAAAATTGCCTTTCGTTTTTCTAGGAAAGCAGATGCACCTTCCTTAAAATCATCTGTTTTTACAGTTTGTGCAAATTCTATAACTTCTTGAGAAAAACCATCTTTTTTATTATCAAAATAAGCATTTACTGCAGCAATAGTTTTAGCAACAGCAACGGGAGCTTTTTTTGCAATTTTTTTCAATATTTCAACAGATTTGTCAACTTGACTACCATGAGGAACAACATGATTAACTAAACCCCATTCCAAAGCTTTTTGAGCATCTATCATATCAGCTGTCATCAACATTTCCAATGCCCGTCCTTTACCTACATATTGAACCAATCTCTGTGTACCACCATAACCAGGAATTAAACCCAAATTAACCTCAGGTTGTCCAAATAGTGCTTTCTCACTTGCAACTCGAAGATGACAAGCCATTGCCAATTCACAACCTCCGCCAAGTGCATAACCTCCCACAGCAGCTATAACAGGCCTATGGAAACGTTCTATCCGAAAGAAAATATCATGTCCATTTTGTGACATATCCAATCCTTCATGAGCATCTAAACCAATAAATTCAGTAATATCAGCGCCCGCAACAAATGCTTTTTCCCCAGCACCTGTCAATACAACACCTCTTAAGTCGTCTAAAAGTAAAGCGTCATTTCCAAATAGCTGTCTTAAATCCTCTAGCGTTTGCTGATTTAATGCATTTAATGCTTTAGGACGATTAATTGTCACGATTAATATCCCATCGTTATATGTAGTAATTAAATTTTTATAATTCATATTCTTTAATTTTAAAACACTATTTATAATAAATCTATGAAATTAATATAAACAAAGATTTACAAAAGCATCTAATTAATATTTACACTGGTAAAGATAGTATATTTATTGATATATTTTAAAGAGGAACTAAAACATGATAACTGACTACAAAAGAAACTATCACAAAACAATACGCTTCAATATAGTCTGTTATTTAAATTAATCTATCGTTTAAAAAGTTGTTTTTCGGAGAAGCAATTAGAAAGGCCAAGAATTATTTAAAACAATATTTTTTAACGCATAAGGTACATTTTCCCAAATCCCTGTCGGAACATATAATCTGTTCTATTACTATATATATCATAGTCAGCCCCATCTCTTTTGGTAATAACACGATATAAGTAAACACCATTGGCAAGCTGATCCCCATATTCATCCTTGCCATCCCAGGCATATTCAGTTCGGTTAATTCCGATTCTTAGTGTACCCAACTCTTCCTGTGTAATTTCCCTTACTACCTTACCTGTTATTGTAAGAATTTGTATTTTCATATAATTAGGTAATTCTCTGCCTGTTAAAGTAAATACAAACTGTGTAGAAGTAGAAAAAGGATTAGGGTAGTTTACCAAATGAGAAATTGAAGGTTTATTAATAACCTCAAAATCTACACTATAACTCATTTGTCCAGAATTATTACCAGATTTATCAGCGGCACTCACAAATAATGTATAAATACCATCTTCAACAAAATCTGGGTGCAAAATCAATTTAGCTTTATTTTCAACACCTAATTTTGAAGGGTCAGAAGGATAAAACTGCAAATCAGTATTTGCAGGAGTAAGCGCCATTTCCCCATTGGAAAAGCTTGAATGACGAAGAATAATACTAAAATCGTCCAATTCATCCAAGACCAGATACTCATTTTCATCGGATAACATAATAACTATCTCGGGTTGCCCAGATACTATATCTTTATTCATAATATGTACACCATCAAAAGTAACATCAAGCAAAGGATTAATAATATCTTTTTTTACCAAAAAGGACATTAATCCAATGTTATTAAAAAAGTGCTTTTCAGGTTGGTCATTATCTGGATTGATCTCAACAAGAAGTTGATAGGTACTGCCTTGCAAGTCTATTGTCGGAAAAGTAACAAAAGCATGTAAGGTATCCCCACTTCGTAATGAATCCAAGCGTTGATATACCTTTTGATTAGTGCCTACAATCTCAAATTTAACCAACATACTATCCATATCAATAGTACTAATATTTTCCATAGCAACACGCATGGTAACTTTTTGTCCTTGCTGAACTGTAGTACTATCAAAAATCAAAAACATATCAGGTCTTAAAGCAGCTTCAGGAACCATGTCTCCTAGCACCCTCCAAAACTTTAATTGTGGCGAAGTATTATTAATGGAGTCCAAACTATTCCATACCAATTCTAAATAAGGATATTGATTTGGATCTATTCCAGTTAAGGAATTAATTAAATTAGTTGACTGAGTAATGATTGGTGTTCGAACATTTTGATTGGCATCTATACCATAAACGTTTACATAAACTTCATCATCGGGTAAATTATCATGATCCCATTCCATTGACCCCCAATAACTAGCAGGACCAATTATTGTAGAAGTCTGATGACCTTGATACCAATTTTCTTCTAACGAACCATCTAGGTTGATTTTTGTATTAGGAGTTGCTCCAATAATTGAAGCGTTATGTACATATGAACTTACACCTTTCTTAAAGAATGTAGCCCATTGCAGTCCATCTGCAGGCGAAGAATTAGTAGCAAAATCATCAATATATAAAGCACCCTGATCTTTAAATGCCTGACGCAAAGTTAATGAATCCCACAAAAAGCCATATGCATTATTAAGAGTAAATGCAATAACATAGTGTCCAACAGGAATCGTATCACGTATGAAATTCTCTAATGCATCCCTACCTTGAGCAGTTTGCGTTTTGAACAAAAACATAGGTGTAGTCCTTCCTGCACCATCACAATTAAATGCTCCATATTTTTGGTTATTAAATGGGCCTGAAAGCTCCCAAAAATTTAAAGTTCCGGGCTCTATGACGGATACATAGACTCCATTTTCACTTGAACAACGACACTTATCCAATTTACTGCCATTAAAATAAATAGCAAGGTTTTCTGGATGCATTACTGAAGGTGTTTTCCCTGTACTAATAGAAACCGTCTGAATAGAAGAAATATATTTGAAATTACGATCGACTGAATC
This sequence comes from Saprospiraceae bacterium, assembly GCA_022448945.1. Lineage (GTDB taxonomy): Bacteria > Bacteroidota > Bacteroidia > Chitinophagales > Saprospiraceae > Aureispira. Next base: position 159,333 of record JAKVCV010000002.1, on the reverse strand, counting down.
AATATATAAATTAGTATGTTTATCTTTTAAAAACTGAAAATAATGGGATTGATTCCAACCTGGATAGCTTCCATCAAGATAAATAAATGAGCTATTGGCCCAGTAGTAACCAGATGTAGGACTAACAGAATCTGGACTAACACGCCAATAATATACAACGCTATCCATATAATTAATCGATGGAGTCCATTCTAAAAGCCCACCAATTTGTGAAATCATAGTATCTTTCATTAATGGGCTATCAAAGTTCTCAGTAGTGTCAATTTGCATAACATATGTTTGAACAACTGCAAATGTATTACCCGTAGAGGCTTGAAGGACAACTGGTGTGTGTGGAACAATTGCAAATTCATATGGATGAACAGGAACAACATCATCGGACAATATTGGAATTACATATTCAATAACAGAATTATTGTTTTCAGCCGAAGGCAATGGGCTTTCATCAACATCATTATCAGAGTCTATGTATATATTAAATTTATTAATTCCAAGTGCTGTTGCATTCCCAGTTGGAACAGGAATAGTTATATTAGATAAGAAGAGAGGAGCTGGATCAACCTGCTGTGAAGTGACAAATGCCGTAGTTCCATCGGGATATATTCTTTCAACTGTTATATTAAAAACTGTGTCTATAGCTTTTCCAATATTATATACATCTAGTTCTAAGTTAAATGTACCTAATTGTACAGTAACAACTTCTGGTGAATGGCTCACCAAGGTTTCATCAATATAATAATCAGGGCCTGAATTATTGGATAATCTAAATGCCGGATCACCATGATAAGTCATATAGTTACAAGCCATTTGATTTATATTAGAAAAAAAATTGTTTTCTATAATATTTATAGAACGTTTTATAGATTTTGCTGCCCCTTCGTTATAGTGTTGTGTACTAATACTTTGATAAAAATATTGCGCAAATATATTAAGTGAGGAAAGAGCTGTAGCACCACCTGATGCAATAAAAACACCAGCACCAGCATTAGGTTCAAAAATAAAATCTTCACTTATAAATGGTGTAGCTTCAAACAAGGTGCCTCCATAGCATCCCAATGCCATAATTAGAGGATATTTTTTATAATTAGTATAGTTTTCAGGATGATCTAGATTAAAGTCAAAACTATTAGCTGAAGAATGGCCAAAAAAAGTAAGCATAGATACCCCCGAATTAATTAATGAATCCAAATACTCAGATTGAACTACTTGAATAGGGTTAGTTGATGACTTAAAAAACGACTGTACATTCCCACCAAAACTAGGCGCTTCAATTGTTGTTTTCATCGCATCTAAATGATTGCGAATAATAATTTGTTCATTACTGTTTTTCCCTCCTCCCAAATGCAAAACATTCTTAGTCCAACCTTTATCGAGTAAAGTTTGAGCCGCTGCCTGTTCTGATTCCATATCTTTTATCTTATTCAGATAAAGACTTACCTGATCACCATTTAATGCTGAAAGGCGACCTACAGCTATAGTTGGTTCATCCGTGTTTATAGATCCCATCAACACATGATCGGATGGTGGATAACCAAAAGTAGGAACTAATAAACTAGAAGGTACACCCCGTACATTTGAATAATTTCTACCTTTTCCAATAAGAAAAATATATTCCGGATTCTGCCATTTAGTTTTTATATAGTGCCCAAAGTGTCGAATTGCAAGAGGATGGTATGTAATACCGTATGAGAATTGATCATATAATTCCTGCACATCCACATCAGTGACTATATGATTGCCCCCTGCATTTGATTGTCGATAAGCAATATAATCAGTAATAGGATCCCCGCCAGTAGAATTATTATATAATGATGCGTGAGTAACTATAATATAATTTGTAAGTGGCCATGCATCAAAATTTCGAAATGAAACAGGCGTAACACCGACTACATCATAAAAACTATTTGGATTGCCTTCATTTATTAGAACTAACTCTCTTTCAAATGATGATGAGTCCAGATCAGTTAATACTCTTGAATTTGCACCATCGAACAAACATTGAATACGAACAGAATTAGTCAAATCATACAAATAGTATTTATTCTGACTAGAATTAGTTAGATCAAAATCATTAAGTATCAAATATTTCCTATTAGGACTTGCTTCAATTGTCAAAGGATAAATACTACTACCGTCAAAATCGAAAGTTCGTGGATAAATTAAATTAAAATAGGCAAAATAATAGTTATCGACAGCATTATAATTACCCCTAGCAGTAATATCAGTAGTTCCAGTTAAAATATCACTTGCAGGTATATTTGCAGAAAATTTTCCAACAATTTTTTGAGTAAAATTATGAGATGCATATGTTGTAGATCCTATTTTAATAGTTAAGGAGTGTCCATTAACACCAGGGGTAAAAACTTTAACTTCTGCTAACGCATCAGGGCCACTAGTAAATGGATGGTCTGTATCAAAAGAAGCTGTCTTTGTTTTAAGATACGAAGTGCCAAAGCCTTCTCCATATTCAAATATTGATTTGGAAAGATTTTCTGTTTGAATGTGATGTGTCAGTCCCTTGTTCCATGTATCGTAAAAAACAACTGACTTCCGTTGCATAAAATATTGTTCACTAGGTGGCAGACTAGATAGATTAGCACCTATGGTTGTAAAATATTTATTTGAAGGTGCTGAACCCCATGTTAAAAAATAAGCTGCGGTATCATTAAACAGACTATAATGCTCATTGAAGTGATGTTCAGGATCATTATACATATTAACATCATATGCTCCTGTATTCTTTTTTCCATAAAATTGCACATAGTCCAATACTCCAGAAGAGCTTTCTACGTGTATTGGCACTTCGTTACCTTCATGGAAGAGCTGTATACCATTTAAATTTATAGCACTAATATTTGCACCTGCTTGCTGCAAAACAGCAGAGCTAACACGATACATTCCATCCTGAAAGATTTTTATTTTATAATATTGCTTACCTGGAGTATAATCTATCCATTCGTTTCCGAACTTACCATCATGACCTTGTCCGAAAAGAGTAGAGAAAAATCCATTTATAAAAAATAATACAATCAAATAAATAATTGCTCTTTTCATAATATTATTTATTATTCAAAAAAAGCTAAGTACGTAGCTATATAGAATCATTAAACTGCATAGAAAATACAGGTTAATCAAATTCAGTCCTCGTCTTTCATTGCATTTTTGAGGAATTGGTAATTAATATCAATTTTTACAGAGACAATATGTGAAAGAATAGCACCTTGGATATTATCAATAATTGCACCTCCTGCATTCAATCCAATTGCATAATCTACATAAAACTTATAAATACGAAAACCCACTCCAAAATTAGGCTGTACTGCCCATTTCAAATTGTCATTAATGTTTTTGAACTGTTGTATATTATTAATGCCTCCACGTAAAAAAACCATGTTTTCATAATGCAACTCAATGCCCAACACAGGATCAAAACTTATGGGATCAGCAGAAATCAACGTATTTCTCCTGCCATCTGTAGTCATATTGATATTTAGTTCCGCAAGTAATCCAAAATACTTTTGTTTTTTACCTTCTTTAGGTGTGCCGATTTTAAAGTCTTTACTATAAGCAACGCCCAAACCAATAGTGGGGTTGGTAATTTCCATTGATTTAATCGGAACTTCATTGTTTGTCAATTCCAATGTTTCTTTTTCCTCCTCAGTAAAGTTAAAAGTCCAAGCATTAAAAGTCGTAGAAATATCTTTAAGCATCAAACCAAATTGCCAATCACCTCTAGTATATTGTGCTCCAATATCAATCCCAAAACCCCAAGATGTAGCAAATGGCCCTACTTTCCTATGGACTACTTTAGGAGTAACTCCAAATGACAACCCCAAAGAATCAAAACTTTGTGCATAATGTAACATAAAAGCATAATCTGCTGCATTAAAAGTCGTGATATTGTTATAGTTAACCGTTCCATCTTTTTCATACAAAGACAATGTATTCGGAATATTATCCACACCAAAACGTATAAAGGTAAACCCAAGATATCGAGATTTATTTGCTATAGGTGCAGCAAGTCCTATATAATCATAACGTCCAATACTTGCAAACCATTCATTATGCATTGCTGCTAATTGTAGATCTGTATCTACACCTACAAGACCAGCAGGATTCCAAAATCCAGATGTAGCATCACTAACACTTGCTAATTGAGCGCCTGCCATTGATTGAGCACGAGCACCAACTCCTATCGATAAAAATTCATTACTGTATTTTTGGGCTTGAAGACAATAGGTAGCTACAAACATTATAGTTGTAAATAATGAATACCTTAACATTAATAACTGTTTTGATATATGAGTAAATTACTAGGTTAATATACAAACAAAACTACAAAGTTTTGTCCGTTCATCCTACTATTAGATATTATAAATCAATAATAACTGTGTAAAATTTTATATCATAAATCAGCTCTATTGTATGTAGGTTAAGTTTTGTATTAATCCAAAGAATATGAATAAATCAAAAATTACACTAATTTAATTCCGAACTCTGTTGGTAAAAAAATAGCTGTTTTGTATATAAGAAAACGTAAATGCAATAAAATTCGCTGCTTAAAATACGAATAAAACGATTATATTTGGTGTGTTTGAAATTGAAATGTTTAATCTTTTGTATTAAATAAGATTACAATTGTATATTAAGATACGTCATCTGAACTTGGTTATTATATTACTTTACAAAGAAATTATCGAATGGAAATCATCCTTTGGAAATTAACGCTGTTTTGTATAGTTTCTATAGCACTTTTCTTCCTTTTTGTTCTCTTTTACTTGTTATTAGCAAGGTTGTTATCTACATTTACTACAAACCCGCCTAAAGTAGAATGTGTAAATCCTTTTACTATTTATGCCTCAAGTAATGGTGTTCACATGGATTTAATTTTGTTTAAAGACCATTTGGCTCCTACTTTATTAACCCAATTTGAAATAGTAGAAGGGATGGATTATATAGCAATTGGCTGGGGTGACAAAGGTTTTTATCTTGATACACCTAGTTGGGCTGAATTAAAAGTCAGCACTGCATTAATAGCTGCATTTTTGCCCAGTGCGACAGTAATGCATGTTACTTATTATGAAAATATAAGTCCGGAATGGAAAACCATTAAGCTCTGTAAAAATCAACTAAATAGTTTAAATAACTTCATTATAACTTCCTTTGCTCAAGATAGCCAAAATAAAATCCAAATTCTGAAAAATGCAGGATATACTGAAAACGACTTTTTTTATCAAGCTAACGGAAATTACACATGCTTTTACACTTGTAATGTTTGGGTTAATCAGGCTTTAAAAAAAGCCAAAATAAAAACTGCTTTATGGTCACCTTTTGACAAAGGAATACTGAAGCACTTATAAAAAAGTTCTCCTAAAACAACTTTAGAAAATCTAGTTATTTTAAGAAATAATTAAAATAGATTTTAAACCATCATTTATCTCCAAACCAATTGACAAAACCACCACTTTGCTCTATTTCAAAAGCTAATTCAAGTAATTTCCTATCTTCACCTAATGCAGTAGAAAACTGAATGCCAATAGGCAACCCTTTTGAACATTTACCCATTGGTAAAGATATAGATGGTGCTCCTGTAATATTTTGAAAAGGGGTAAAATTTACATATCTACTCAGTTTTTCTATGGTAGAAAAAAAGTTATTTTCTGCGGAAAAATAACCAATTTCGGGGGGTGAATGGGACAATACAGGATTAAGAACTACATCATATTTATCGAAGAAACTTGCATAATAAATTGAAAATTGTTTTAACCGTTTTATTATTCCAGGTGTATTAAAAATCATTTTAGGGTATACTTTTGCCATCTGTGTAGTAAACGTTTCAAGCTCATGTTTTTTAAACCCCAATCCAAAAGTTAATTTACCAAATTTCCTTACCAAATAAGTAATAAAAGACCAATATGCCAAAAAGTCTATTTTTATTTCTTGTGTAAATGGGCATGGAACTAATTCAACAAAGTGTCCAAGACTTTGGCAATATTCCCCAGCAGAAACAACAGCGTTTACAACATCAGGATGACTCTCAATACCTGAAGGATTTACTGAAAACATTGCAATCTTAAGTCTATCCTTGATGGGATTGCTAACTTGTCCAATCGAGGGGATATGACTTGGCGAATAATATTTTTCGACTTGCGCAAAATAATTAGCAGTATCGCGGACTGTTCTAGTTAAAACGCCCTGACAGACAATGTCTATTGGTAGCATACTTGCAGGAGACTCTATATCCCGTCCTTTACTCGGTTTTAATCCAACAAGTCCGCAACAGGAAGAAGGAATCCGAATAGAGCCACCACCATCAGAACCATGAGCAAAAGGAACTATACCAGAAGCTACTAAAGCAGCTGCCCCTCCTGAAGATCCACCAGTTGAATGTTTAAGATTTAATGGGTTCTTAGTAGCTCCATGCCTTAATGTTTCTGTTGCTGGTAACAAACCGAATTCAGAAGTTGTAGATTTACCAAGAATTACACAGCCAGTTGATAAAATTTGTTGCGTAATTTTTTCATTTTTAGAAACTGGTTTATGTGCTATACTATTCGAACCATGAAGGGTTGGAAGTCCCTTAACATCATTCAAATCTTTGATATATGTAGGAACACCGGCAAAACAACCATTAGTTTTTAAACTTGATTCCTCCAATGCTAAATCATAACGTTCATTAACAATTGCATTAATCGATGGATTTACTTTTTGAGCTCTTTCAATTACACATTCTATAACCTCTTTAACGCTAATATTTTTTTTTTGAATTTGGGTAGCAATTTCTGTAGCATCCATTTTTCCTAATATCCCAATATCAAAAGCATTTATGTTATTTTTTATTTTTTTCATATTGCAAGATACGAAATACCTAAAAACTTTATTTTAAATCTACAATAGAAAAATAACAATTATCAATCAGATGTGTTATTCTGATTGTTAAAACTATAAATGGGTAAAATAATCAATTCTTCAGATTTTTTTGCATAGTGCGTTTACTTTGTATTATACAAGAATTATCGCTTTATTATTTTCTTAAACGTTGTGTAATTATCAGCCTGAATCCTCATAATATATGCCCCCTTGGACAAATCTCCTTGTATATTCAGATCCAAATTGTTATTCCCTTTATTTATCCTGTAGACACTCTCGTATACTTGTTGTCCTATAGAATTAAACATATTTAGATGCAAATTATCGTTTTTAGTTGATTCAAACCGAATAGTTATTTCCTTATCAAATGGATTAGGAAAGACCATTAAATCCACATTTTCTTTTCTAAAAACAACTACTCTAATAATGGAAAACTCTAATTCACCATCTTCTTTTATCATTTTTAACCGATAATAATTAGGGCCATTTAGAGGCATCTTGTCCAACATGGAATAACTCCTTTTAAAACTTGTACTACCTTCTGCAATTCTATTCCCAATACTGTGAAAACTAATACCATCATGACTCCTTTGGATTTCAAAATGACTAAGTTGATTTTCCGATTCTGTTATCCAATTTAATTGAACTTTCTGATCATCAAGTTTTTGAACATCAAAAGAATATAATTCGGCTGACATTAGTTGACCTGAATATACTTGAATTGCTGCAGTACCTCCAGAAAGATCATTTAAATTATTAATCTCAACATAGTTGACACCCAAATTAGTTGTCATATTATTATGAATAGTATAAGGATTCAAGACACTACCTCCAATCAAATTTCCCTGATTAAAGGTATTGGCTGGCACATATGGTGCATTAGTCGTTTTAATCCATTTCAGGTTGCTAACAATTAAATTATTAGCCCCATTATAACTTGCCGCAGCCCAAGAACTGGCTGCTGTTTCAATAGCTAATTGTTCATCGGGATTATAATAAAACCGAATATTTACTGGATCAACTAAAGTACCGGTATATGATATATTCCAATAACGACCTAATGCAAAATAAGCATTCTGATTTATATAGTCCTCACTCTTATAGATTCCGTTATTGAAATCTGCAGGATTGTTTGGATTTGCAGTAGTTGAAATATCCACAGATGCTACAAAATTGTTATTACCCAAATTGTAAGGATCATGAGCAATAGCAAATAATAAATTATCAGGGTTTGCATTATTATAATAATATTCCCAATCAACGCCATTTTCATTAACAACACAAGACAAATTAGCTGAAATAGTACTTCCAGCAGGGGCGTAATCGGGTTGTGAAACAAAAGCATTAACAGGAACTCTCGAACTTGTACATCCAAAAGAAGCATCATAATACATTTCAATTCGACCAATTGGATTATTATCCTCTTTCCAAATATTACTGGCACTAGTAGTAGCAATATTCCCCTGCATCCCACACCGTTTTAAAACTACAGGACTTCCAGCAATTGTTGTAGAATAATTTGCCAATCCATAAGAATTAATACAACTGTTTCCCCGAGACCCAATTATTGCAATTTTGTCACCATTGTTGACAGTAATATTACATGGAATTACTGATGCGCCAACTATATCAGTAGCGCGAAATAAAGAAACAAAATTATTAGTATTCACAGGATAATTTGGAGGTGTTGAGCTAAAACGAACAACTTCAACTGATTGATTGCCTATGGACTGATCGGTAGGAACCCTGAGTCCAGTAATTGTAAAAGAAGTTGGTGCAATAAAAAAATATCCTCTTGATCTTCCAGAATAAAAGCTCACATCATTACCGTGATCAAGCATATTAGCCGTAGAAATGCTTTCAATCTCTTCTACCCAAAATGTACTATCTGAAAAAGGAAGCACACTATATGATGAACCTGTGTGTATAAGATTTCCATTTATTGCAGCATCATACCAATTGAAAACTGAAGAAGAAGCACCTGAAGAAGAAGAAGCAGAAAGAGTCATAATGCTATTTGTACAAGTTGCATCATCAATTGTAATTGGTGGCGGAAGTATAGTTTTAATGGCTACATCTACCTTTGATCTGTTACTAATACATGTTCCTAAAGTCTCTTCAACCCAATAACTAGTTGGTTGATTGGGGCTGTGAATAAAAGTTGATCCTGTAAATATTAAATTTCCCCCAACAGGAGCATCATACCATTTTAAAACTCCATTATGATTTGTTGTTGCTGAAAGGGTCGCAATATCTCCTGCACAAACTTGTGTATTTGTTGTTACTGGTGAACTTTGAGAAAACAACAGACATGGATTATTTAATGAATTAGATTGAAACTGAATCTGAGGTTTAAATCCAGAAACTATTGATGGCACAGAACCACATGATGTTCCAGGAGCATCAGTACGAGAATATCGAAATCCATTTAACTGCGGATAGTATCTGCACTGACCACTAGCATGATATGTAGGCGAAACCTGAGACCAGCAAATTTCCATTGCTATATTATCTACTCCATTCCATTGAAAAGGAGTATCATAGTTAATCATATCATAGCCTAGAGTAGACGGAGTATAAGCAAAAGGATTTACTACCGTAGTCCAATTGTTTGAAGATAATGGCGAAGATACATCTATTGCTGTAGTATGCTTAATTTTAATTGTATAATACGGCAGAGCATATATAGGTATATTAGACATATACCATCCAGATGCATTTATAACAGATGCTCCTTGTATTCCGGCACTATTTAATTCTGAAGCCGTATATACAATCTGACAAGTCGTACGACGATACCAAATATTTACAGGTGATGCCTCATTTGAACTAGTAGTAGCTGTACCCGAACCAATTTGATGATTTTGTGCTTTTATATTACTGCTCAACACAGTAATAACACATCCACATAAAATATGAAAGACACTGCGAAGTTTCATAAGAAATCAAGTTATATGTAAATAGCTAAGAGAGACTCAGCTTGCCAGACATCACATATAGCACTAAAAGTATGTCTTTAGTGTTTCCCAGATTTGCACATAAAATTGTCAAATGTTAGACGCTTCAAAAATAAAATTTTTGTACATTCTGGATTGTTGTTTATCCGTCAAAAGAAAAACATATTTGGCTTTATGGTCCAATGTTTAACGCTTGTTAAAGAAAAAAGTTGCCAAAATCTATATTTTTTTCATTTTTACACTTAGGTTAAAACTATGTTTAACTTTGTAACATCAGAATTACAAAATTGATTTCTATCTATGTTTTTTTAATTTCTTATCTCAAATTTTAGATTTTTTACCTATGGTTTTCGCAAACTGAATGAGCGCCCAATCAAATAAAACTACTTGAGCAACGTTATCGTTAATAATAACACATTTCTTATAAGTTTGTTCCATACAACTTCTTTCTTTATCAATACTTATCATCACTAATAAAAATCATTTTAAACTTTGTATATTTAGACTCCAAAATGCGCCTTTTAACGAATCAGTGAAGATAGACAAGATAAATAAACAAAAATTCCGATGTTAACGAAATTAAGTAAATACCTTTTTTGGGGGATATGTTTTCATATACTTTCTTGTTCTGAAGATATTTCACAATCTTCTACAAATGTTCAAACAAAAGAAAATAATACTCCCTCTCGAATTTTTATGCGGACAAAATCCATCCAATTAAACATAAGACAAAACCCTGATCTTGATGGAAAAATCTTAAAAACACTATTAGCAAATTCGATTATAGAATACCTTAACGACAGCACCTTCTTTACTACTCAAATTACATACAACAATCAAAAATACATTTCCAATTGGTATAAGGTTAAAACAAAAGATCAAATAGAAGGCTGGGTATATTCTGCATTTGCAGAATTTTTATCAAATGAAGAAAATAAAAAGGTAGTTGCTGAGCAAGAAGCACTTGAACATCTTGAAACCTCGAATTCAAATGTTTCTGAAGTCAATCCTATACAACAAAATAATCTCCCCTCCCAGGTGAATGTTAGTTTAGTTAACCAGTATAAAAATATTTTGAATACCTTAAACAAAAACGATCCTAAATCAATCACATTAGCAATAAACAAATTTACTTCCCTTTTTTCAGGAATAAGTAACGTTCAAACATGTGATGCAGCTTATGTTATTTTTGATAAATATTATAAACAAGTTTTAGATCTAAATAGAACAAAAAACCTAAACGCTTATCAACATTTAATCCCAGAAATACAACGATACCAAAAAGCAACAATGCAGACAAATAATTATTCAAAAATGCTGGCCTTAAATGGTTTCAATTTTTCAATAAAAAACAATAAAGTTGTTTTAGCTGAAGATGTAGACTATATATATCGCATTTTTTATAAAGAAACTTCTGCACAAATGCGCTTTTATATGGATCAATATCAATTGGAGGAACCAAATTTCTGGCATGATTACCACCAACTTCTAATCCCTCCAACAAAGCTAGCAAGGTGGGTTTTAACATGGAATTATTTAGTAGCTACTTACCCTGAATTTATATGGCACTCAAAAGCAAAAAAACGGTTGAAAGAAAACTTAACCATACTATTATTCGGCTTAAACAAAACTCCAGCTTTTAACAAAGCTACTAATATCTTAATACCAGAATACCTAAATGCATATCATTATATTGGTGATAAATACCCAAAGTCTTTAATTGGGCGTTCATTCAATGAATATTTATCTGTTCTTGAAAAGAGCAAATGGAAAAACAGTATAGAAGTACAACAGCAACAAGAAAAAATCATGCGCACTTTTACTATGTAATCTCACATATAAGCCTATAAATAAATTTATGTTTGACCACAAAAAATTTTCTCAAGACCTAAAAATCCTAAAGGAATATTATCTGGAATCTGGAGTGACTAATTCACAATTAATAGGAAAATATATTCATGGTTTGTCTAAATACAATTTAACTAATCTTAAAACTGATAATGAAAAAATTCCCTTTTGGATAAATGTATATAATGGCCTTATAAACTATTGGATAATCGAAAAATCAATTAAAAAAAGCATGTTAGAACGTCCTTTTTTAGTTATGTTCTCTAAAATAAATATTGGTGGTTTTCAGTTTAGCTTAGATGATATTGAACATGGTATATTACGGTGTAACAGACGTTCAAAATACAAACTTTTTAAACAATTCTCTACAAGTGACACTCGAAAAAAATTCAAATTAAACAAATTGGATTATCGCATTCATTTTGCACTCAACTGTGGTGCTAAGTCCTGCCCAGCTATTTCTTTTTATTCAGAAAATAAGATAGACCAGCAATTAACCATGGCGGAAAATAATTTTATAGAACAGGAATTTATTGTAAATGAAGAAGCTAAAGAAATTACCTGTTCTAAAATTTTCTGGCTTTACAAAAAAGACTTTGTAAAAATCTATAACAATGCTCCCAAGTATAAATTATATAGAATAAAATATAAAAAATATGATTTTAATCTAGGGTAGAAAAATCACACCCCATTTACCCTTCTAATGCTTCACGAATAGCCTCAACCTTTAGTAAACACTCTTGAAATTCATCCATAGGATTGGAATCATATACTATTGCGCCGCCTACTTGAAATGACAAATATTGGTCCTGTTCATTATATAACAATGACCGGATAACTACATTAAAATCAAAATCTCCATCAGGTGATACATAGCCTAGTGTTCCTGAATAGAGCCCTCGTTTAGTTTTTTCATAGCTTTCAATCAATTCCATACTCATCCTTTTAGGAGCACCTGTCATAGATCCCATTGGGAATGCACTTCTAATAACATCTACCCAATGTATTTCTTCCAGGAGTTCTCCTGTAATAGTTGATATCATTTGAAACACTTTTTCGAATTCATATACCCCAAAAAGTTCTTTAACCTGAATTGTTCCAATCTGACAGGATTTTGTTAAATCATTTCGAACTAGGTCAACAATCATGACATTCTCAGATCTATCTTTTACACTGTTGTATAATTTTAATTTTAACTGCTCATCTTCGTCCAAATTTTCACCCCTACGGATTGTTCCCTTAATAGGTTGAGAAATAATTTTATTACCTCGTTTACATAAAAATCTCTCCGGACTACCACACAATAAGTACTTTTTATTTAATTTGTAATAAGCCGAAAAAGGAGCACGAGCAATATTATTAAGTTTATTAAATAAAGCAATAGGGTCCAATAAAATATTTTTTGCATAAAACTCTTGACAAAAATTCATTTCATAAACATTACCCTCAATAATATGTTCTCTAATTTTTTGAATAGTCGATAAGTACCCTTTTCGAGAGATTTTATTTTGTACAATTATAGGTGTATTATTTTGATTTGAAGATACATTGTGTGCTTGAATACTTTCCCAAATTTGATTAGGGGGTTTTGAAGAGGATAAAATTTCAAGATACTTGTTCTCGTGAAAGAGACACAAATATGAAGGGACAAAAAAATAAAGTTCAGGAAAACAAATAAAATCCTCATTTTTTGATTGAAGTTGTTCTGTTTCATACTTCAGATCATAATTAAAATGACCAAATAGCCATTTGTCATTATTCGCTGCAAATCTTTTTAATTGTTCAAAAGCAGACCCCGCAGCCTTAACGATAAGTTCTTCCTGAACTCCAACAGCTATAAGACAACTGTATTTGCTTAACTTATCTTGATTATAGTCATTAGAATCTAAATAGCACAACACTTCTGATTGCACATTAGCCCAACCCAATGCTTTTTTTTTGAGCAAATTTATATCAAAATTCGAAATATTTATTTTCATTTATTAAATTATTATAAAACCCTATTAAAATAAAAATTAAATATTTATTTCTTTTCAAAAACTGTAAAATTTAAAATTCCGTGAACCATTTACAAATGGAAAAACAAGTTAAAAACAGAAAAAGCTACTTCAGTGAAATGAAGTAGCCAGTGTGTTTTGACAAAAAAAGCCATTATTAAAGATTAAAAAACCTTAACGGTTCTTATTTCGTATGTTTTTGTTATTAGAATGTCTCTTTTTTGCATTTTTTGACTTATGCATTTTTTTATTTGAGCCACTTTTTGAATTCGATTTTTTATTTGACTTATAATTACTATTGTTACCCCCAGTTTTCTTTTTTCTGGGAGAAGATAGAGTGTCAATATTTGTTCCCTCAGGAATTTGTAGTTCTCCTTCAGAAATCTTAGCAAACTCTTGAGCAATTACTTCGTCACTTACATTTTCTCTATTCCAAGATTTATACGACATTTTCATATATGATCCAATAATAGCGATATAAGCAGCTTGTTGTTCAGGATCTTCCATCAATTTGGCTTTCTCAATCATTGTCTTTACATTTTTACCATAATGACGCATTCTCCTTGATTTTATAGGATAATACATTTTGTCAGGCTTGCGCCTCAATCTAGCATCAGGCAAATTGTCTGGTAAATCAACATCTAAGTCGTAGTCTGCCATTTTAAGAACATGAGACCATACCTTAAGTCTATAATTATCAACATTTCTTGTATAAGGGTGCATTGATATTATTAGTCTAACAACCTCCTCTAAATATTTCTGTCTTTCAGATTTATCGGCAATGCTCTTAGCGTGATTAATTAAGTTTTGAGTATTCCGCCCATACTCCCTAATAAAAAGTTTGTCTTTTTGCGTATTATAAATAGCCATTTGTTTAATATATTTTTGTTTCAGCAACTAAAATGTAATGTATAAAATTTTTCAATTTGTATAAAAAATAATGTTAAGTCGATAATATTTTATTTGAAAAAAATTATGACTTAATAAATTATAGATAATAATTATGCCTATTCCACCGTAACGGATTTTGCCAAATTACGTGGCTGGTCAACATTACAACCTCTAAGGACCGCAATATGATACGCCAACAATTGTAAAGGGATTACGGACAACAGCGGTGTTAATGGTTCTTCAGTTTTTGGAATTTCAATTACATAATCAGCAATTTGAGTAATGTGTTCATCTCCCTCAGTTATTATTGCCAACACTTTTCCTTTCCGTGCTTTTACTTCTTGAATATTACTGATAAGTTTTTCACGCGTTCTTCCACTTGTTGCAATCATTACAACTGGCATATTCTCATCAATTAAAGCTATTGGTCCATGCTTCATTTCTGCTGCAGGGTATCCCTCAGCATGAATATAAGAAATTTCTTTGAGTTTTAATGCACCTTCCAAAGCAATTGGGAAATTATATCCCCTTCCCAAATATAGAGCATTATCAGCATCCTTCCATAGTTTTGCGATATATTTTATCTTAGCATCCTGTTCTACAACTTTTTTAATCTTTTCCGGCAAAGCCTCTAATTCATTAATTAATTGAAAATAATAAGATTGTGAAATTGTTCCTCGATTATGTGCCAATTGCAAAGCCATTAAAGTTAGCAACGTAATTTGACCGGTAAACGATTTTGTTGAAGCTACACCTATTTCAGGACCTGAATGAATATAGGAACCTGCGTCTGTAACGCGAGCAATTGAAGAGCCTACAACATTACAGATTCCATAAGTAAGCGCTTCCTTCTCATTAGCTAAATCTAGAGCTGCAAGTGTATCTGCAGTTTCTCCAGACTGCGAAATAGCTATAACAACATCTTTATTAGTTATAATTGGATTTCTATATCGAAACTCAGAGGCATATTCTACTTCGGTAGGAATTCTAGCAAGATCCTCAAATAGATACTCCCCAATTAATCCTGCAATCCATGAAGTTCCACAAGCAATAATAATTAGTCGATCTGCATTTTTAATACGATTCTCAAATTCAGCAAGCCCACCAAGGGTGATTAACCCCTTTTTGACATTCAAACGCCCTCTCATAGCATCTGCAACAGTTGAAGGTTGTTGATGTATTTCTTTCAACATATAATGTTGATACCCGCCTTTCTCTATTGCTTCAATTTCAATATTTAATCTCTGAATAAAAGGTGTCTGAATTTCATTGTCTATTGTTTTAATGGTCATCTCACCATTAGAATTTAATATAACAATTTCCTCTTCTTTTATATATACAACATTCTTAGTATACTCAACTATAGGAGAAGCATCAGAAGCTAAAAAGAATTCATTCTCCCCTAAACCTACAACTAATGGGCTACCTTTACGAGCAGCAACAATCTTATTAGGTTCTTTATTACTAATTACTACAATTGCATATGCCCCAACTACTTTTGTTAAAGCAATACGTACCGCTTCAGCAACGTCTACCTTTTCTTTATTTTGAATCGCCTCAATAAGGTGCACCAATACTTCCGTATCCGTATCGGACAAAAAAACATGTCCTTCATTTACCAATGCAGTTTTTAATGACTCATAATTTTCAATTATTCCATTATGAATTATGGCAATATCTTTATTCCCAGATTGATGTGGATGCGCATTAGTATCATTGGGTTCTCCATGAGTAGCCCATCTTGTATGACCAATTCCAACCTTCCCAGTAACATCCATTTCTTTTGTGAAAGCTTCAAGATCCTGTACTTTACCTTTCTTTTTATATACAGTCAATTCAGAATTTAACAATGCTATTCCAGCACTATCGTAGCCGCGATATTCCAACCTCTGCAAGCCTTTTATAAGAATTGGGAAAGCATCTTTTGACCCTATATAAGCAACAATTCCACACATAATACTAAATTTATTTTCTTTGAGGGAGCTAAAAGCATAATTAGAGAACCTATTCACCACTTTCTAATCCTTCCTGTTTATATATTCTATACTAAATCTTTTTGTTTACTGAATCTTTGTATATGTCAAATAAAGCTTAGCTTTATTTATTCCCTGATGATTTACAAGCTTTATACGTTCAGGATCCAATGCAGATGGTGTTGTCAGATAAATCGCACTTTCATATGACGATCCATCAACAATAGACTGCATTTCCTGCGCTATATTCATTCTATACAAATAGGTTTTAGTATTATTAATCTCTTCAATTGCTCCACCAAACAATAAATAACTTCCTGTATTATTCAAAGATGTCGAAGCATCATCTATAATCGTTAAATCTCCATCTGTGTTTTTAATCTTAGCCATTAAAACAGGAGGTTCTGGGAATTCAATAGTCCCAGTATCTGCAACCATGAAAACCAACTCAGCTTTATTAATAATAACATTTCCTAGGTTTTCAACGTTCGGAAATTCAACTTTAGTATGCAAACCATCCAATCCTTGCACATATACAAAAGTATCCAGAGCTGTATTATCAGTAAGTAAACTAGGATGTACATGAGAAAAAGCAGAGACAACTTCAGCATCTTCATTTGTTAGAAAATCAAAAGAATACTGATTGGCACCTCCATTCGAAGTATCTGTATAATAAAGTGTAAGTTTTGTCAAAGCATGTTTTGAAATAAACCGGATAA
This sequence comes from Saprospiraceae bacterium, assembly GCA_022448945.1. Classification (GTDB taxonomy): domain Bacteria; phylum Bacteroidota; class Bacteroidia; order Chitinophagales; family Saprospiraceae; genus Aureispira. The sequence goes on along the minus strand of JAKVCV010000002.1, from coordinate 142,078 downwards.
TACTATTGTTATTAGCACCCAAAGTTGGCCTTATATTAACCCCCTTGAACCAATCTTTAAAAGAAGTATTACTCTCATACATTACTGTATCTGCACCCTGTGGATGCAGCAAGGATTCTCCAAGTGCAATACCAGCAGGATCATCTAATTTTATGCGAACATGAGGTTTGTATTCTACACCTCCCAGATTAACGTTTAATTTATGATCCGGATTAAAAAGAAAACTTGATTTTAAAATATCCCCTGTAGAAAAAACTATATCCGAATCATAAACCTCACTCTCTTCTATATCCTGAATTAATCTTGCAACCTCCCAAGATTGAACTTTAGTAGTTGGATTAGTTGCCAAAATTTCACCATAGTGTCCATCTAATGTATCATAGGCAAGTGACAAGACTAGAGAATCAAAAACTGTATTCGGAAATACGGCACCAGTACTTGATAAACGAAAATTCATGTAAATAGAAGCACTTACTTCTCCCCATTCACCTATTGTATTAAAGTCTGAATAATTCCCACATACCATTCTACTTCGGTTAGAAATTATTGTTGGTTCGGCTTCAAGAGTCGTTAGAATTAAAGTTGATGTATCAGTAGTAAGTATCTCAGATTGTGATTCTTCAACCAATGATAAACCCAACTGGCTTGATTTACTACATCCTACTGAAAAAAAGAACCCTACTGCAAACAGGAAGTACAGTAGGGATTTTAAATTATTTTTCATTTATTATTATAGAATTTTTAAATTAAAATATCGGTCATGTGTTTTGGGACACACATAGAATAACGCTGCAAAAATACTATTTAGTTGGTCTCATCCAATATTTTAATCAAGCAATTATACTTTTTCTTCAGTAGCTTCTAAAAGTTCTTCATAAAACTCTAAATATTTCGCAGAAAGGTCTTCCTGATAATCGAGTATTAAACCAGACAAATTTTCCAAAGCAACATCCTCAACCCCAGCAATAGTTCCATCTGAAAGTTTTGAAGCTCCAGCATTTAAATCAAGCCCATTAGAAGTGTAAAAAGAATCGACAACATCACCAAATCCATTGTCTAGCGCTTTAGTTCTCAAATCACCATCAAATGCACTGTTAGCGACTTGAGCATCATAAGCAGAATAAACTACTCGAGCGTCCCTAAATATTGGTTCATTAATATAAAAAGTTCGCAAAAGAGCAGGAAGTAAACTTGTCATCCATCCATGACAATGAACAATATCAGGTGACCAGCCAAATTTCTTGACCGTTTCAACTACACCCTTACAAAAGAAAAGGGTTCGATCTAAATTGTCTTCGAAAAATTTACCGTCAACATTTTCAAAAATTTGTTTACGTTTAAAATACTCCTCATTGTCCAAAAAGTAAACTTGCATTCTGGTTCCAGGCAAAGAGGCTACTTTGATAATTAACGGATAATCATCTTCATCAACATTAATATTCATTCCAGACAAACGAACAACCTCATGAAGGCGATGCCTTCTCTCATTAATAGGCCCAAATTTTGGCATCAAAATACGAACTTCCATTCCCTTTTCCTGAACAAATTGCGCATATTGCCTAACAATATCAGACACCTGTGATAATATCGTGTAAGGTTTTAGCTCTTGAGTTACTATTAATATTCTTTTCTTATCAGCCATAAAATTATAACATCTAAATTTTAGTGAAAAAATCTTTAGGGAAAAACACAAATCAGAACTGCCTTTCGCTATGCAAATTTACAAAAAAAATACCAACTTTTCGAATTAAACTAATTCATTACGTGCCATTTAACGAATTTTTCTTCTAATTTGCTATTCTTTATCTGATATTTGTAACTTTTACAGCACCAACATAATGTTTTTAATGCACCTTATGTTTTATTGATGCTTGTTGAAATACATTTTTTTTGCATTAAATACTGGTAATCAAATATATTATTATATCTCACTATTTATTTTGTCATGTATATCTTTAAAAGAGTTTCAGATCTTCAGAATTATCTAAAACAAAAGCAATTTGAAGAAAAAAAGATTGGTTTTGTTCCAACAATGGGTGCATTACATCTTGGTCATTTAACCCTTTTAAATGAAGCCTCCTTAGTGAATGACATAATTGTATGCTCTATTTTCATAAACCCTAGACAATTTGAGGACACAAAAGATTTGTTAAACTATCCTAACCCTATTGAAAGTGATATTGAGAAGCTAGAAAATTTAAATTGTACAGTCCTATTTTTACCTGACAATAACGAAGTTTATCCATGCGATCATAATATGCTAAACTTAGATTTAGGCAAACTTGATAAAACAATGGAAGGATTACATAGACCTGGACATTTCAAAGGAGTTGTTGAGGTAGTACATCGATTATTAGATATTGTAAATCCTGATAATTTATATATGGGCCAAAAAGATTACCAACAATTTGCGATTATAAAACACATGCTCAAAATGATCCAATCAAATGTTAAAATAATTCGTGTTCCAATAGTAAGAGAACCCGATGGACTTGCAATGAGTTCAAGGAACATTCGTTTATCTATTGAAGGTCGTAAAAAAGCAAGTCTCATTTCTACTAGTCTTTTACAGGCAAAAGAAGATGCAAACACGCTAAATGTTGCAGCAGTAAAAGAAAATGCGATTAATTTTCTAAATACACATAATATTGAAATTGATTATTTTGAAATAGTAGACGGAAACACTTTACAAACAATTGAATCATTTAACCAATCAGACTATGTAACCGCGTGTACTACTGTCCGTATTGATGGGGTAAGGCTTCTAGACAACATAATTATAAAAGAAATAGTCGATTAATTTTTGGTCGCTAAAATATGAATTATTGGATCTAACTTTATAAAAAACATACACGTTATCAAAACATTTAAATAAAGGAAACGTCTTTCTTAATATCTAAATCTTTAAAAGTAGCACCTAAAAAATAGAAATTGTTAAAAGAAAGAAAAATAAATTACTCTACAAGTTCGGTTTCATTCATTTTTGCGTATTTTTGCCCTTTGGCCAAATTCCCAAATAAAATCAATCAATGAACTTAACAACAAGCAATTACAATGAAACCCGTGAAAAATATGCTTCGCTTAAAAAACATCAGCGGGATTTAATCAAAATTTTAGCCCTTATTGACAGCCCCCAAACGAGAACAAAAATTATTCAGGTATGTGCAAAATCGAGAATAAAAGACAAATCCAACCAAAACTATACGGCTGTCGAGTTAGCTCATGAACTTGAGACATTAAAATCAAGATGGCTTGTTAAAAAAAATTTAGACCAAAAATACCAAATCAATCCAAAAGCTTTTGACTTTGTCGTTCGCCAGGCTGTTCAGGACAGTCAATTAAAAATAATGCGTAAAAGTGTTGAAGAAGCATTACCCGGCATTAATAGTCACACTAATTATAACCGAACTGCTGAAGCGCTTTACCGCGATATATGTTTTTCGATATACACAGATGACTATTTAACTTTTTTAAGAGCTAAAGAGTACGTACTAAAAAATTATAATGTTGATATAAATATCTTATATAACATCTTCTTTGTGAATCGATTTGGCAAGGAAAATATTCTGAAATTATCCCCTGAATTTCAATTAGAATTTTATCAATTTAATTTAGAGAACATGCTTTTGCGTCTAGAAGACATTAGCGCACCTCTAAGTAACATCCAAAAATTAAGTGCTCCAACCGACCCAAACATTACAAATTTTATCAATCAATGTACTAGTCTAAATGCATTACTTAAAGGAGACTGGAGTACTGTTAGAAAAACATGGAAAGGAGATAATACAATACATGCTTACCAACACAAAGGCTGGCTAAATTTTGCCGAAGGAAACAACCATAAAGCACTTGAATTTTACGGAAAAGCACTAAAGGTATATCGCAATGTTGAGGGCTCAAAAAAATCTTTTTTTACAGGACTTCATGGTGCAATTTATATTCTAGCCCTATTAAAAGATGATAATACAAAACACATCCCCATAATTAAAAAATACTTTAAAGAAGTGTTTTCTTTTGGGGCAGGTAACGTCTTTGTATTATTAAAAGCAATTGTCAATGCGCTTCAAAACAATAATAGTTATGCCGAAGAACTCTTTCAACAAGAATATATATATTATAATATTGATGGTTTATTATATCTATATACTCAATATTGGACACAAATTTTTGCACCAAACTGGGAAAAATATGCATATACACTTCACTACAAATCTTTAAAAAATGGCCACTTTTGGATAGCATATAACATAGCCGCTTTAATGAAAGTAATCTCCAAAGATAAAGTTGATTATTACTCAAAAAGTGCAAAAGATCTACACAAAAAAATTAATAAAGCGCCCTCTTTACTTGAAATAATTTCATTACGCGAAGATTGGGAAATTGCACTAAATGCACTTAAATCGCTTAATGGAAGTTCTCATCTTTCAAAACATGACAACCAAAATCGATTAATATGGTTAGTAAATTTTGAAGAGGAAATTATTCAACCTAAGATCCAAAAAAGAAACAAAATTGGAAAATGGTCCAAAGGCAGAAGTGCTACATTGACAAAATTGGCAGTTGGAGACATCGAAGAAGTTACACTTCAAGACAAACGTATAGCAAATACTTTAAGTCAGGACTTTAACTGGAATGGTAACGGAACATATGGGTTTTACGACATGGGTAAAACACTTAAGGCACTAGTTGGACATCCTCTACTTTTTTTACACAAATCCCCAGAAGTTGCCTGTGACTTTCAATTTGGCAGTCCTGAATTAATAATTAAGGAAATAGAAACAGGTTATGAAATTAAACCTTCTATAAATATTAACCAAATCGGTTATACAATTTTTAAAGAAACTCCAACTAGATATAAATATATTGAAATCAATTCAAAACACTTGCAATTACACGAAGCATTAGGAGGAGAAAAATTATTTATACCAAAAAAAGGTAAAGAGCTTCTAGAAAAAACATTAACAAATTTATCGAATTTAATTCCTTTACAGTCAGATCTTGTATATCATGATAAAAAACTACCCAAAATAGATGCTGATAGTAGAATATACATTCATCTATTACCTGTTGGAGATAGTTTTCATGTAGAATTTTTTGTGAAACCCTTTAAAGTTTGTCCGCCATATTTTAAACCAGGGAAAGGGTCTACATCTGTGATTGCTGTAGTAGATAGTATACGTAGTCAAACGCAACGAAATTTATCACAAGAATTAAAGGATACACTTGAAATAATTGAAAAGTGTACTATATTAAAAGAAACTAGTTGCCATGATGGACTTTGGCAATTGGAAGGACCAATTTCGTGCCTTGAACTCATGCGAGATCTGGAACCTCTTAAATCAAAAGATTGCATTGTTGTGGAGTGGCCTAAAGGTGAAAAAATAAAAATTAAACAGCATATTGACTCTAACAATTTACACCTTTCGATAAAAAAAGAAAACAATTGGTTTGGTATTTCAGGAAAAGTACAAGTAAATGAAAAATTAGTCCTGGACATGCGTCAATTATTAGCAATGCTTCAAGAACAAAAATCTGAATTCATAGAGCTTGATGACGGGCAGTTTTTGGCATTGAGTAGTAAATTAAGAAAACAGCTTAATAATATCCATAATCTTTCAGATGATGATGGCAGAATTAATCCTTTAGCAGGATTTGCTATTGACGAATTATCTGAAAATATGAACAATATCACAATTGACAAGGATTGGCTGAAGCACATAAATAATTTAAAAACAATACAAAATAAAAACTATAAAGTTCCTCATAATCTAAAAGCTAAACTGAGAGACTATCAAAAAGAAGGATTTCAATGGCTTTCAAAATTAGCAGAATGGGGTGTTGGTGCTTGCTTAGCAGATGATATGGGCCTTGGTAAAACTGTTCAAACATTAGCAATTATTCTTAAACGAAGTACTAATGGACCTAGTCTGGTAGTTGCGCCTGCTTCTGTTTGCCGAAACTGGTTAAAAGAAATTAAAAAATTTTCTCCTAGTCTTGATCCAATTATTTTCGGTGAGCAAAACAGAAAAGAAACAATTCTTAATTCAAAAGCAAACCAAGTTCTTATAACAACTTATGGTTTACTTCAATCTGAAAGTGAGCTATTTTGTGATAAAGAATTTACTACCATTGTACTAGATGAAGCTCAAGCTATCAAAAACAATACAGCAAAACGCTCTAAAGCCGCTATGAAACTTAAAGGAAGTTTCAAGATTATTACCACTGGTACACCTATAGAAAACCATTTGGGTGAATTATGGAATTTATTCAGATTTATTAATCCTGGATTATTAGGTTCTTCGAAAAACTTCAGAGCCAGATTTGCAATTCCAATTGAAAGAGAAAAAAACAAAGAAACGCTTTCGCACTTACAATTACTGATCCGACCCTTTATCCTTCGTCGACATAAAAAAGATGTACTTAAGGAACTTCCTGCAAAAACGGAAGTAATCTTAAATGTACAATTATCTGAAAAAGAAAATGCATTTTATGAAGCTTTACGTCAGGAAGCTATTGAGAGCTTAGAAAATAACAAAGATGATCGTGCAGGGACTAAACATTTGAAGGTATTAGCACAACTCATGAGGTTAAGAAGAGCATGTTGCAATCCACAATTAGTTAATCCCGCAACCACTTTAAAAAGTGCAAAACTGGAGCTGTTTGGGAAAATTATTGAAGAAATAATAGAAAATGGGCATAAAGCATTGGTCTTTAGTCAATTTGTAGGTCATCTTCAACTCATTGAAAATTATGTTCAAAAAAAGGGAATTGCTTATCAATACCTAGATGGCCAAACTCCATTAAAAAAGCGTCATCAACACATCGATGCTTTTCAAAACGGTCAAGGTTCACTCTTTTTAATCAGCTTAAAGGCCGGTGGAACAGGCCTAAATTTAACTGCTGCTGATTATGTCATTCATATGGATCCCTGGTGGAATCCTGCAGTTGAAGACCAAGCTTCTGACAGGGCACACCGTATTGGTCAAAAAAGGCCTGTTACTGTTTACCGCCTGATAACAGAAAACACAATCGAAGAAAAAATTATTAAGCTCCATGACAACAAACGCGAGTTAGCTGATTCTCTATTGAAAGGGACAGATGCAAGTTCTAAATTATCAGCCAAAGATCTACTAGACTTAATTAAATACCACTAAATTTGATTTTTTAGGATTTAATATATCAATTTTCAATACATTTGTTTTTATTACTCTTTAACCGAATAATAACCAAAAGTAAAGCCATAACCAATAATTTATTGGCGAATATATATATAACTACCTTTAAGGTCAAAAACACAATAACCATCTGTTTTTCAATTAGTTAATAAAGCAAAAGCAAAAAAGAAACTCTAACTAATTTGTAAATACACTCAGACTTTATTACATGAGGTTTTATTTTCAAAAACTTCGAATTGTTAAAAGTTGTAAAAACTTCAAAAAAATGTATCTTTGCACCTTGATTATTAACAATTAATTCAAACAATAACTATACTTTCTATGGATAATCTAATTTTAATACCAATAGGTCTATCAATTTTGGGCCTATTAGTTATGTTTATAAAAATGCAGTGGGTCAAAAAGCAAGACGCCGGTAATGAAAAAATGAAAGAAATTTCTAAATCTATTAAACAAGGTGCCTTGGCATTTTTGAACGCAGAATATAGATTGCTTGCTATTTTTGTAGTAATTGCTTCAATTGCTTTATTTGGGATTTCAATTGCTGTAGAAACAACACATTGGATGATTGTTCCTGCGTTTATTGTAGGTGCTATTTTCTCAGCTGTTGCTGGAAATATTGGGATGAGAGTTGCAACAGAAGCTAATGCTAGAACTACTGAAGCTGCTAAAACAAGTTTACCACAAGCACTAAAAGTAGCCTTTGGCGGAGGTACCGTTATGGGACTTGGTGTCGCAGGTTTAGCTGTACTTGGTTTGAGTCTTTTCTTCATGACTTTTGTTAGCATGTTCATTATAGAGGGTGGCAATTTCTACAATAATATGACTGTTGTATTAGAATCATTGGCAGGTTTCTCACTAGGCGCTGAATCTATTGCATTATTTGCGCGTGTTGGTGGTGGCATCTACACAAAAGCTGCTGATGTTGGAGCCGACTTGGTAGGAAAAGTTGAAGCCGGTATTCCCGAGGATGATCCCCGCAACCCTGCAACTATTGCAGATAATGTTGGTGACAATGTAGGAGACGTTGCCGGAATGGGTGCTGATCTTTTTGGTTCTTACGTTGCCACCGTCTTGGCATCTATGGTGTTAGGTAACTACGTTATCAGAGATATGAATGCCGCTGGACAGATAATAACTGAATTCGAAGGAATGGGTGCTATTTTGTTACCTATTATGATTGCTGGTGTTGGAATCATCGCCTCTATTTTGGGAACCTTCCTAATTAGCATTAAAGATAATGATGCAAAAGAAGCCGATGTTCAAAAAGCATTAAATATTGGTAATATTACTTCTATTGTTATTACAATTTTTGCTTGTTATGGTTTAGTACAATGGATGCTACCTGAAACTATTAAAGGCATGCAATTCTTTGGTGAAGCCGCAAGAGATATTCCCTCAATCAACATCTTCTACTCTACCCTAGTTGGTCTGGGTGTTGGATATTTAATTTCTGCCTTTACAGAATACTACACTGCAATAGGAAAACAACCTGTTACTGATATTGTACAAAATTCTTCTACTGGAGCTGCTACTAATATCATTGCAGGTCTATCTGTTGGAATGATTTCTACGTTTTCTTCTGTCATTTTATTTGCAGTTGCCATATCTGGCTCCTATGCTTTAGGAGGATTTTATGGTATTGCAATAGCCGCTTCAGCAATGATGGCTACAACAGCTATGCAATTAGCAATTGATGCCTTTGGTCCTATCGCAGATAATGCAGGTGGTGTTGCTGAAATGAGTGAGTGCGAAGAGCATGTTCGTCAAAGAACAGACATCTTGGATGCTGTAGGAAATACTACTGCTGCAGTAGGTAAAGGATTTGCTATTGCTTCTGCTGCATTGACTGCTTTGGCTTTATTTGCTGCTTATGTTACATTTACAGGCATAGATGGCATTAATATCTTTAAAGCACCTGTATTAGCTGCGTTATTTGTAGGTGGGATGATTCCTGTTGTTTTCTCGGCACTTGCAATGAAGTCAGTTGGTAAAGCAGCTATGGAAATGGTTATGGAAGTACGTAGACAATTTAAAGAGATTCCTGGCATTATGGAAGGGACAGGTCGTCCTGACTATGAAAAATGTGTTGAAATATCTACCAATGCTGCTCTTAAAGAAATGGTTTTGCCTGGTGCACTTACTATTATTACTCCTATTTTAATTGGGTTAGGAACTGGCTTCCTAAGTGGTGACATGAGTTTAGGTGCTGAAGTTTTAGGTGGTTACATGGCTGGTGTAGCTGTTTCTGGTGTTGTGTGGGCTATTTTTCAAAACAATGCTGGTGGAGCTTGGGATAACGCGAAAAAATCATTTGAAGCTGGTGTTATGATCAATGGGGAAATGACTTATAAAGGATCTGATGCACACAAAGCTGCCGTAACTGGTGACACTGTAGGTGATCCATTCAAAGATACTTCTGGTCCATCTATGAACATCTTAATAAAATTAACGTGTTTGGTTGGATTAGTTATTGCTCCTTTGATGGCCGATGAATCTATGCATAACACAGAATCAGAAGTGCCTTCTGAAGAAAGTAACACTGGTGCTGTTGAGAATGCTAAAGAATTGATTGGAGAAGCGTATAAAGCCGAAGAATTCGATTATACGACTATAAAATAAATGCTTAATTAAATATCATTTTCAGATATTTCTTTGATTATAATATTATTTAAAGTCCCTTTTGTATTATTGCATTAGGGACTTTTTTTAATTAAAATATTCATTATGAACATAGAGCACGTTTGTATGCAATCTTGCCAGATTATAAAAGAAACTGCTACCTTTCTTAAAAAAGAACTAGGTAAGGTTAGTGCTCAAGAGATAGAATTCAAAGAACGAAATCATTTAGTTAGTTACGTAGATAAGACAGCTGAAAAAATACTCATTGAAAAACTTGGTCAATTACTTCCTGATGCATCTTTTCTTGCTGAAGAGGAAACAGTCAAACATGTATATAAAGACTGGCAGTGGATAATAGACCCTTTAGACGGCACTACAAATTTTTTACATCATTTACCATTTTTTGCAATATCTGTCGCTTTACAACATGAAGGCAAAACCATTTTGGGTATTGTCCATTCTATTATGCAGGATGAGACTTTTTATAGTTACGGAGCAAACAAGTCCTTTTTAAATAAAAAAATTATCAAAGTAAGTTCCACCAACACCATTCAAGAATCGCTTTTGGCTACAGGTTTCCCTTATTATGATTTTGACTATATTGAATCCTATCTTAAAATGCTAAAACCACTAATCCTAGAAACAAGAGGAGTCAGGAGAATTGGTTCTGCTGCGTTAGATCTAGCTTATGTAGCCTGTGGTCGGTTTGATGGATATTTTGAATATAGTCTATCTCCATGGGATGTTGCTGGTGGTGCATTTATAGTTCAAAATGCAGGAGGAATGGTAGGTGATTTTATAGGAGGCGATAATTACATCTATGGAAGAGAAATAGTTGCAGGAAATCCAACGATATACAGACATCTTGTAGATTCTACAATAAAAAACTTTAAATAAATATAGTCCTGAAACTTATTTATGTGTATTATACATAATAAAAACGTGACATTAAATTATCAGAGATCACTAACTTAAAATTTCATAATTAAAATTCAATTATGGACTTAAACGAACAATTCAATATTTACCTAGAAGAAAATAACTTTTCTTCATATAATCCTAAAGAACTCTATGAACCTTTAGATTACATTTTATCTTTAGGAGGTAAACGTATTCGACCTCTTTTAACCTTAATGTCCTGTCAAATTTTTTCCGAAGATATTTCTGCTGCTTTCCCAGCTGCCTATGCTATAGAAATTTTTCACAATTTTTCTTTATTACACGATGACATTATGGATAAGTCTGCTCTTAGAAGGGGGCAGGCAACTGTTCACGAAAAATACAATACCAATACTGCAATTCTTTCTGGTGACGTAATGTTAGTCTATGCTTATAAATACCTTAACAAAGTACCTTCTAAGGTATTAGCTCCTGTATTATCAACTTTTAACAGCGTTGCCATTTCCGTTTGTGAAGGTCAGCAAATGGACATGAATTTTGAAACCACAGCCAAAGTTAGCATTGATGAATATAAACGTATGATCGAACTAAAAACATCTATCTTACTTTATGGAGCAATGAAAATAGGAGCACTAATTGGCGGGGCAACAGAAAGCGAATCGGAATTGGTTGCAGAATTTGGTAAAAATATGGGCATTGCGTTTCAGATGCAAGACGATTTTCTGGATACATACGGTAAGAAGGCAAAATTAGGGAAACGGATAGGTGGCGATATCCTTCAAAACAAAAAAACATACCTTGTTATCAAAGCCCTTGAATTAGCCGATGCGGAAACAAAGACAAAACTAGAAAATTGGCTTAGCACTTCTTCACCAGTATCCCAACAAGCAACTAAAATTAAAAATGTAACAGCAATTTTTAATAAGCTTGGCATCCCTAATGAAATGGAAACTATAATAAAATTGTATTACAATAATGCAATAAATTGCTTAAACCAATTGAAAAAACCTGATCAAAAAAAAGTACAATTATTAGATTTGTTAAAATCTTTAATGGACCGTGAGTACTAATCGAGTATAAAAAAAACATACACATTATTGTATATAACTAAAAATGCTGCATAGAATTAAATTCTATGCAGCATTTTTAGTTATTGGAGTTTACAATTATTTATAAACCTTATCCTCCCAAACCCAACTCATTTTGCGAGTCTTGCCTTTAAGTTTATCATCAATTTTTTTAGTAAATTGCTTTTCTTTAATACGTGAAGATTTTCCAGTCAGTTCACGAAGATAATACAATCTTGCACGACGCACGTTTCCTTTCTTTAAATTTTTGATAGAAGCAATAGCTGGAGAATTTAATGGGAAAATCCTTTCAACGCCTACTCCATGAGAAATTTTCCTTACAGTAAATGTTTTAGAAACTCCTGTACCTTTTATTTGAATTACATCACCACGAAATACCTGAAGACGCTGCTTATTTCCTTCAATAATTCTATAACTCACCGCCACTGTATCTCCTGACTTAAAGAAATCAAAATTACTTAAGTCCCGGGCTGTTTCTTCTTCAACAAAATTAATTAAATTACTCATTGTATTTTTATATTTTTATATAATTTCCGTAAACTCATTTAAAACTGTTCGCAAAGATAGTATTTATTTTTAAAAAAACATTTTTTTTAAAACAAAAAAAACTACAGCTAAAAGAATTTAAACTATACATTTATTCTTTTGCCATTAGTCACAAAAGAAGTACATAGGGAGTTTATTATAAAACAATAGCAGAATCAGATTTAGTGACCCTGCTATCATAGAAACTTTATTTCGAATGTTTTTTGTGAAAAAGATTATTTATCAACTTCTTCAAATTCTACATCAGTAACATCCTCGCTCTCAGAGTTTTCATTATCATTTACATTTTCACCATTTGGATTTGCTTGAGCATTTGGATCCATGTTTTGTGTAGCAGCAGACCAAGCAGCATTTACAGCTTCCAATTCACGATTGATGGCATCAACATCCTGACGCTGATGTGCTTCTTTAAGTTTAGCTACAGCTTCTTCAATAGTTGATTTTGCATCAGCAGGTATTTTGTCACCATATTCTTCCAATTGTTTTTCAGTTTGAAAGATTACAGAATCTGCTTCATTGATCTTATCAACATTTTCACGTGCCTTTTTATCACTTTCAGCATTAGCTTCAGCTTCATTTTTCATACGTTGGATTTCTTCATCTGACAATCCTGTTGAAGCTTCAATACGAATTGATTGTTCCTTTCCTGTTTTTTGTTCTTTTGCAGAAACTTTCAAAATACCATTAGCATCAATATCAAAAGTAACTTCTATCTGAGCCTCACCTCTTCGCATTGGAGGAATACCATCAAGATTAAATTTTCCTATAGAACGATTATCTCTAGCCATAGGACGTTCCCCTTGTAACACGTTAATTTCTACTGAGGGCTGATTATCCTGAGCAGTAGAAAAGACTTGAGATTTACTCGAAGGAATAGTTGTATTAGCCTCAATAACTTTTGTGAATACTCCACCCATTGTTTCAATTCCCAAAGACAAAGGTGTTACATCTAAAAGAAGTACATCCTTTACATCTCCACTTAATACACCTCCCTGAATAGCTGCTCCAAGTGCAACCACTTCATCAGGGTTAACACTTCTATTTGGTTTTTTATTAAAAAACTTCTCAACAGCTTCAAGGATAGCAGGAATACGCGTAGAACCTCCAACCATTATCACCTCATCAATATCTGCTAAAGTCATACCTGCATCTTCTAAAGCTTGTTTACATGGTTCAACAGTACGCTGTATCAAATCATGAGCCAATTGTTCAAATTTAGCACGTGTCAACGATCTTACCAAATGTTTTGCTCCCGAGGGGCCAAAAGAAATATAAGGTAAATTAATATCAGTGCTATTAGATGAAGAAAGCTCGATTTTTGCTTTTTCTGAAGCCTCTTTTAATCGTTGTAAAGCCTCAGCATTTTCAGATAAATCATCTCCTTCCTGATTTTTGAACTCCTCCATTAACCAGTTCATAATTACGCGATCAAAATCATCTCCTCCCAAATGAGTATCTCCATTTGTAGCTTTAACTTCAAAAACACCTCCACCTAACTCAAGAACAGATACATCAAAGGTGCCACCTCCAAGGTCATATACTACAATTTTCATATCTTTATCACCTTTATCCATACCATATGCTAACGCTGCAGCAGTAGGCTCATTAATGATTCTACGCACAGCCAAACCAGCGATTTCACCAGCTTCTTTAGTTGCCTGACGTTGTGAATCATTAAAATATGCAGGAACAGTTACTACTGCTTCTGTCACTTCTTGGCCCAAGTATTCTTCAGCAATTTTTTTCATTTTCTGTAATACCATAGCAGAAATTTCCTGAGGTGTATACTCTCTATCACTTATCTTTACGCGGACCGTATCATTATTACCTTTAACAACCTCATAAGGCATTAAAGATGCTTCTTCTTCAATTTCGCTGTAGCGAACGCCCATAAAACGCTTTATAGACATTATTGTATGTTTAGGATTAGTAATAGCCTGACGTTTTGCAGGATCACCAATCTTACGTTCTCCGTTATCTAAAAAACCGATAATTGAAGGTGTTGTACGTTTACCTTCGTTATTGGTAATTACCACAGGTTCATTACCCTCCATAACAGCGACACAAGAGTTTGTTGTTCCTAAGTCTATACCAATGATTTTGCTCATAATTTATGTTATTAAGTTTTAAAAAATCTAATAAGTCAAAAAAAGACTGTTGACAAATCACTATAATCAACTGATATACCATTCTGACAAAAATGAAAAATTGACATAATTTCATCAACTCCACCAATTTTTGTCTGACATTTTTCTGCCAAACTGTCAAAATGTCTATATGGATACAAAAACAAGTAGTGGGAAAAGAAATCTAACTAAATGTAATGAAATTCATATTATGAGTGAATTAAACACAGTTAGCCATAGTTATAGATCTAACTAAAATAGCATAAGAATCCTAAAAAGGGTGGAATTATTTAGGTGAAAAGCAGTTTAATAACATGAAGATTCGAAGCCCAAGTGTTTTGTTATGTCTCCTTCTATCATATGCTGAATTGTTAGCGAAGACATTTCCATTAGCCTTGGGTCTGTTGACCTATCTTGACGTTCTAATCTTCCAGCTGTAGCAAAGACACCAAAACCATTTGTAACATTTGAATAGGGTTCAGCTGGATAAAGACCTGCGACAAAACCTTCATTTGCTTGCCTTGCTTTAATATAATCTCTCAAACTAGCAGAACCTCCATCAACATATACTTCAATATGTGCAGCACATCTCCTGGTATTAGTGCCACTAACATCTGATAACTTAGAAGCTATAAACTGATAAAACGCTTCTCCACTAATTGTTCGTTTATTCAAATTAGCTGCTGTTGGGATGAAATCACTAACTGCTCTCCATTCTATAGATTTATTTACCTCGGTACCTACGACAGGATCACCTTGGAGATCTACTTGATATTCTTTATAATGAAACCTGAATTTATAATCATAGATTGAGGCAAAACCATTTCCCGTCATATCAACAATAAGAGAAGCATATACTTCTTCTCCCTGGTTATTAATTTCACGCCACTCTATAGGCTTATACGGAATATAATAATATGATGGAATCGTATATAAATTTGAAACCGTCGATCGGACTGACTCCGTGGTTGCAGTAAATGTATTTCCTGTTTTTTGATTATCAATTTTTAGAAAAAGTGTTCTGTTTACATTACCTCTAATCTTGTATGCATAAGCAGGATCATGTGCAAAAATACCAGAGTCACGATTAACACCCTCATCTGCTAGGTTGACATATTCTAATGGATAAGGCCAGGGCAAAGTGTCCCCCTGATCTAATTTAAATAATGAGACATCAACTTCAGACGTATCAAAATATAAGGAATCTGGAATTTGTGCAACTTCAAGTGCACTTTGATTAGGTGGCAAATATGCACGTTGCACACTTATATAACTAAGGCTATCTTCATTTCTAATTACTGCATAAACTACTGGAATATCCTTCCATATTCCAATAACTTCTACTTCATTAGAACAACTATATTGTGAAAACAGAACAAAACTCAATGCACTGCACAATAAAAAATTAAATTTCATGTATATAAATTTATAAGACTAAGTCTAGCTATAAAAAGATTTAGAAACTAAATATGCAATGACAAAACTAATGAATATCTTCGAAGTTTCTATCATGATTGTGCAATAATAGAGTAATATTTGCTAACTAAATAATTAATTCACATCTTTGCAGTTAAGAAAAAGTTCAAAATTCATTCAAAATGAACTTGTATTAGATTTTTAGTATTATCCCCTAAATACAAAATCAAAGCTTAAAAACTAAAAAAAATGTCTATTCATAAACAAATAAAACGAATCACAACACATGTTTTAATTGCAATGAAACAGCGTAAGGAGAAAATTTCCATGCTTACAGCTTATGATTATTCTATGGCTAGAATTTTAGATGCTGCAGGTATAGATATTCTCTTAGTAGGTGATTCAGCCTCGAATGTAATAGCAGGTCATGAAACTACACTTCCGATTACTTTAGATCATATGATATATCATGCACAATCTGTTGTCCGTGCTGTTGACCGTGCATTTGTAGTAGTTGATTTACCATTTGGTTCATATCAGGGGAATTCCACACTTGCACTTGCCTCAACTATTCGTATTATGAAAGAATCTGGTGCACATGGTGTTAAGTTGGAGGGTGGCATCGAAGTAAGTGATTCAATAAGTAGAATTCTAAGTGCTGGTGTACCTGTTATGGGACATTTAGGTTTAACTCCTCAGTCCATATATAAATTTGGTACATATTCCGTTCGTGCCAAAGAAAAAGCTGAAGCCAACCAGCTTCTTAAAGATGCAAAATTACTAGAAGAATTAGGGTGTTTTTCAATTATTCTAGAAAAAATCCCTGCTGTTTTAGCACAAAAAGTAGCTAATTCGGTTTCAGTTCCTGTAATTGGCATTGGGGCAGGATCAATGGTTGATGGTCAAGTACTTGTTACACACGACATGATGGGAATAACCAAAGATTTTCAACCTCGTTTCCTCAGAAGGTATTTAGAATTATTTGATGAAATGAAAGATGCTACAAAACGTTATATCAACGATGTTAAGACGGGAGATTTTCCGAACAATCAAGAACAATACTAACTATTGTTATACTTAACATTAAACTCATCAATATAAATGGCAAACTCGACCAATGAAAAAACAGTGCGCTCTTGGTTAACTATCTTCTTTGGTACGTTATTGGCACTTTTTCTCTTAGGGGCCAGTACGGGTTTTTATTTGTACCAACAAGTTTTGGGCAACAACCTAAATCTTAATAATGATACTCTACTTACCATTCCAAAAAATTGTAGCTTAAAGGAGTTATCTGAAATCCTTGAAGAACAAAAAATTGTTAAAAGTGGTAATAGTTTCTTATTAACTACACAATATATCATATCCTACAATCTAAAATCTGGTAAATATAAAATACCAAAAACTACAAAAAACAACCGCCAATTAATTCGTATACTTCAAGGACATCAACTAGAAATCAAATTAACCTTTCACAATTTTAGAGTCAAAGAGCAACTAGCTGCTTATGTAGGCAGTAAAATCGCTGCAGATTCTGCAGAAATAATAGACTTACTCAAGGACACGAATTATCTAAAGCAATTTGGATACACCCCTGAAACTGTAATGGCAGTGTTTATCCCAGACACGTATTATCTATATTGGAATTGCACTGTAATAGAATTCTGGAAGAGAATGCTAAAAGAAAATGCTAAATTTTGGAATAATGAACGTAAAGAAAAAGCCAATTTATTAGGTCTTAGCCAAACGGAAATCTATATATTAGCCTCCATAGTTGAATCTGAAACTAAATATAAACCTGAACGCCCAAGAATAGCAGGGGTATACCTCAATCGCTTAAAAACGAAAGGTTGGAAATTAGAAGCTGACCCAACAGTTATTTTTGGAATTGGAGATTTTTCTATTACAAGGGTGTTGAATCGACATTTAGAATTTAAATCACCTTACAATACTTATCTTAATCCTGGATTGCCGCCTGGACCGATCTACATGTCTTCAATAAATTCTATCGATGCTGTGCTAAATTATGAAAAACACGATTATATGTTCTTCTGTGCTAAACCAGATAAAGAAGGTGAAGTAAACACCCACGCCTTTGCAAAAACACACAAAACACATCTTAGAAATGCTAAAATTTACTGGCGGTGGTTAAGAAGTCAATAAAACTATATGCTCTAGGAATCAATTGATTTATTAAGATCTTTTGAGGGAATTACAACATCAAAAGGTTCCAATAACTTTTTAATTTCTTCAGCTTGTTCTTGTTGTTCTACTCTACGGTGATTTCTCAACCAAAAAAATGCAATAATACTAACTAAAATATAGGGGAAAATTAATAAATATATAATTCCTTGGTTTAATCCCGAGGCCATTGAACCTCCATCATTTAGGTTAGCTTCAGCAGACATCCTACACATAGGACACTGAGCCTCTAATAGAGAAGTACTAATTATTAAAATAAACAGTATCATATTAGAAATATAAAGCTTGGGGACTTTCATACTAATAAAATTTCAATATATATAGACTAAAAGGATATTATAACTACTGGTAAAAAATAATTTAAATCAAACTTATCAAAGCTACAAAAAACAAATTAATTATAGTACGGGGCAATCATAAGATAACAAATTACACCTGTAATTGACACATAAAGCCATATAGGATAACTAAATTTCACAATTTTCTTGTGTTTTTCAATTTGACCGGAATAGCCATAGAGAAAAGCAAATAAAACAAAGGGGGTTTGAATTGCAGCTAGTATTATATGAGATGCAAGAAGTATAAGGTATACAACTTTAATGGTTCCTTCACCGCCGAAGCTGGTATGTGGAGTTGAAATATGATACAACACATAAACAAGAAGAAACAATAAAGAAAAAATCATCGAAGTGTAAATCAATTTTTTGTGTAAGTTTATATTTTTATTCTTAACAGCTACCAAAGCCCCAAGTAATAATAAAGCAGTAGAACCATTTAAAACAGCGTTAATCAACGGGAAAAGATGTACATCAAAAGGCCACACTACATTAATCTTAAATTGGAACATCCCAGCAACAATTAATGGCAATGCTACAGAAATCAAGATAACAAGTGCGCGCAAATTCTTATGTTTTCTATTATTTAATTCATTCATATTTAAGATTTAATTTATATTAATTTAAAAATAATTATACATAAAAGAGGGGTTTGTAATTTTCTATTTTCTTAAAAATAAGTTTAAAAAAGTTTTTCATCTTCTTTATATATAATTTTTTTTCGTTGTTTCTCTGGCATAATAACTGCCATATTTTGAAGCAACTGATGAAGTTCATCTCTATCTGTAAGATTATAATGAGCACACATCAAAGGACCTTTTTTGTAATCTCCCGAATGATCTTTGCGACTGACTCTTCCATCTAGCAATACAATATTAGTACATAATTTTTTATCTCCAAGTCGATAAGAATCAACATTTAAATGTTTTACAAATCTCCACTTGGATGTATCAATCCTTGAATCTTCGAGAAAATGATCTAAGAAATTTAGACTACTGTTAATAAAATCACCAAAATGAATAATAAATAACATTTTGTTTTGATCTTCAACATTAAAATATTCTTGAACCATCTTTAAAGAATCAATCATATCAGAAATTAGTGGTTGACAAGTG
Source organism: Saprospiraceae bacterium (assembly GCA_022448945.1). GTDB lineage: Bacteria > Bacteroidota > Bacteroidia > Chitinophagales > Saprospiraceae > Aureispira. The sequence continues at coordinate 122,556 of JAKVCV010000002.1, read as the reverse complement.
GAATCACAAAAACTTACTAAAATCAATTTTCCCTGAAGATATTCATTATTAAGTTCTGCATTCCAATAGGTAGAGTTATTGTTGAAATCTATACGTATTGAATCATTCAGGAATTCCATTTCACTACGCATTTCTTTGTATTTATCCAAGCCAGATTTTGAAAAATAAACTGTTAGCAATGGTAATCCCACAACAAATAGAATAAAGATAACGGCTCCTATATAATTCTTTTTCACTTCAGACATAATCAGGATTTAAAAATTTAAGTCAATAATAATGACTTAAAAAATATTACTCAAATAAAAAAGTGTCCTAAGAATACCTTAGAACACTTTTTTATTAATTAAATTATACTCATTTATTGAAAAGAAAATTCTTTCGACAAATTCTCTTCAAGTTGCATACTTGTTTCAGCAGGGGGCTCCTCTATAGGTATTTCTGATCCCGGACGTGGGTCAGTAACATAATTTCTATTGTGGCGAGCATGATCTCCTTCCCAAAGGAAAGCAATAACTCCCCATATCAACAATGCCATTGGCATTACAATAGTATAAGCCATTCCACCTACTTCATGTCCTAAATGCATAAATATACTGACAATATAATAAGCTTTATACAAACTCATTGAAATCATGAGTGGTATCATTAGCCATGCAGGCCATGTATGCCCTTCAATAATATGTCCATTGCCTACTAAGGCAACCCCTACTTCACCTAGGGTAACTAACAATAAGATAATAAATCCAACTTTTCCTACTTTGAGGTCAGCCTTTCTCTGCTCCTCTATACTCAAACCATGTGAATGTCCCATGATATATTATTTATGTTTTAATAATAGTTTTCCGAAATTAATAAACTAAAAATTATATTAGATAAAAGACCAGAAATACAAAAACCCATACTAAGTCTACAAAATGCCAATAAAGGCCAACCTTTTCAACCATTATATGACCATTATTTCTACTTCTGTAAAAACCTGACCATGTGTTAAGTGCAATTACTAACAAAATAATCAAGCCTGAAAATACGTGAAAGCCATGAAATCCAGTGATAAAAAAGAATAATGCCCCAAATGCTGTTGGGCCCATAGGTTCTGCAACTAGAACCCCTCCAGTTTTATAAGCACCAGGAAAGTAATTTCCATTCTGGTAAGCGATCAAATAGGAATCCCCTTTTTTAAATTCTTTGCCTACATGTGTATGCGGTTGAGAATGATCACCCGTTCTATGAAAATAATGATGATCAAATTTTTCAAAGTATTTTTGATCATTCATCGGATTATAAAGATATTTTAATTCTTCAGTTGAATGGCCAGCATCACTATGAATATCAATCATCATTGTCTTTTTCTCTAATCTAGGGTTTAGCGCAGCTGCTTCTTCTAGCGTTATATATGTACCATTATCTAATGAAGTACTAAAAGGATTATTATAAATTGTTACTCCTTCAACGGAAATCAAATTTGTCCATTCCCAGGCTTGACTTCCTAAAAATATACTCCCTCCAACAATAGTGTATAGAAGCCACTTTACAACACCACCTTGATTTTCAAGCTTACCTTCTTGGACCGCTCTTAGTACTGTTACAGAACTAACAATAAGCACAAAGGTCATAAACGTAACAAAAATAAGAGGGGCACCTTCGATTCCAAAGGGTGCTGTACTAAAAACAAAATCAGGTAAAGGCCAAGCATCCATACTAAAACGCAAAGAACCATAAGCAATAAGAAATCCAGCAAATGTAAAGGCATCAGACAATAGAAAATACCACATCATTAGTTTTCCATATTCTGACTGAAAAGGAGAATCTCCACCATCCCACAATTCTGCTGTTGTTATTTCGTCTTCAATTTCGTGAACAGTATCAGTTGCCATTTTTAAGACTTTAATTTTATTATAAATTAATTTTATTTTAAGATAATTTAATTATTGCTGGATCCATAAAAAAGCCAACAGATATAACCATAATAGGTCAACAAAGTGCCAATATGTAAAAGTTAACTCCAACCTTAATTGACCTTTTTCAGACCATTCAAGTGTATTTTTTCTCATCGCATAAATCCAGCTTATTAATAAAGCTGATATGCCTCCTAAAACATGTAAGGCATGGATTCCAACAAGAAGTACAAAAAAGCTACTGGATTGATTTGTATAGACAAAAATCCCCATTTGATTTAATGACAACCACCCAACATACTGCAATGAGACAAACAAACATCCCAAACCAAAACCTATTGTCAATAAAATTTGGTACAATTTATAATTCTTATCTAGAAAGGCTTTATAAGCCACATGCAAAACAATACTACTAGACAAAATAACCCCTGTGCTTAAAAAAAACTCGTTTACAATTGGAAACGAAAGCCAATCTCCAGATGCCTTTTGAACAATGTATGCACTAGTGAAAGCAGAAAAAAGCATTACCATACTTATCATTGCCGTCCATAAAGCAAATTTTTTAGGATGAATTCTTCTTATTTTTTTAGATGTTACTACCATTTCCATTTTGTTAGATTTTATCTAGCACTAAAATAATCAATACTATAGGCAAATAGACAAATGATGCAAACATCAATTTTCGAGCAGCCTTTTCAGTGCAGTCTCTATACAAATTAATAGCATAAGCTAAAAAAATCAATCCCATTATTAACATAACAAAACAGGCTATGTAACCTGAAATATCTAAATAAAATGTCAAAAAACTCAACGGTACCAAACACAATGCATAAAAGACAGCTTGCAAAGCAGTACTTCTGTCCCGTCCATCGATGTTTTTAGAGGGCAGAAGATAAAACCCCGCTTTAGAGTAATCTTCATAAGATACCCAAGCAATTGCCCAAAAATGAGGAAATTGCCATAAGAACTGAATACTAAAAAGAAATATCACTTCCGGTCCGATCAAATTACCTCCAGCAGCTACCCATCCAATTGCCATGGGTAAAGCTCCAGGAATAGCTCCAATCCAAACAGCAACAGGAGAAACTCTTTTCAAAGGAGTATAGATAAAAGCATAAGATAAAAGAGAAAATGCTCCCAATAAAGCAGTTTCTGCATTAAATGATGCCAATAGTAACAATCCCAAAACACTCATTAAGCCCGCAGCCAAGACTGCTTCTGACACTTCCATTCTTCCTGCTGCAACAGGTCGATTAGAAGTGCGTTTCATCAATTTATCAAAATCTTTTTCAATCACCTGATTAAGTGCATTTGCAGCTCCAGTAACTAAAAATCCACCAAGACTCAATATCAGTAAAGCCTCAATTGACACTACAGTTGACCCAAGTAAAAATGTAATAAATGCAGAAAAAACTACAAGTAAAGAAAGTCTGAACTTCACAAGAAGTTTATAATCGTTAAGTTTTTGTTTAATAAAACTACCCAAACCCGCATTAGTCCTATTCGTTGTTGACAAAATTCTTTTGTTTAAAACGTAAATGTATATCTATTAATACTATTATAATCAATATTTATTAATGTCCTCCATCAACTTCACCTTCTGATAAAGGCTCTGTCTGAGGTATAAAATCTCTCCCATGACGTCCATAGTCATATGGCCAACGATGAACATGAGGAATATCTCCTTCCCAATTTCCATGACCAGCATTTATAGGTGCAGTCCATTCAATTGTACTAGCTCCCCAAGGATTTAACTCAGTCTGTTTCCTTCCTTTGTAGATTGAATAAAAGAAATTGATTACAAATAAAATTTGACAGAAGAAAGTTAATATAGCAGCGATGGTAATAAACTCATTTAAATCCGCAAACTGATTAAATGACTCAAAGCCTTCAAAGCTATAATAACGACGAGGAACTCCTGCCATACCCAAATAGTGCATAGGACCAAAGATCATATAAGCCCCAACTAACGTTCCCCAAAAATGTATTTTACCGAGCGTTTCATTCATAAAACGACCATACATGCGTGGAAACCAATGATATATTCCAGCAAACATGCCAAAAAAGGCTGCTACACCCATTACGATGTGAAAATGAGCAACAACAAAATAAGTATCATGTTGTTGAATATCTATCGCAGCATTACCTAAATGCACTCCTGTCAAACCACCAGAAATAAACATAGATACAAAGCCAATCGAAAAGAGACAAGCAGAATTAAGTCTTACATTGCCTCCCCAAATTGTAGCAATCCAGTTAAAAACTTTAACAGCAGATGGTACTGCAATAATTAATGTAAATATTACAAAAATATTTGCAATAAAAGGATTCATACCAGTCATATACATATGGTGTGCCCACACAAGAAATGACAATAAACCAATCGCAAGAATAGAAAAAACCATGGCTTTATAACCAAAAATTGGCTTGCGACATTGTACAGATAAAACCTCAGAAACAAGGCCCATAGAAGGTAAAATAATAATATACACTTCAGGGTGCCCTAAAAACCAAAATAAATGCTGAAACAAAATTGCAGAACCTCCAACTCTGGTAGTTAAAGCTTCGCCTGCGACAAAAATTTCATTTAGGAAAAAAGACGTACCTAAAACACGATCAAAAGTAAGCATAAAAAACCCTGATGCTAATACAGGAAAAGAAAGAAGCGCAAGAATTGCCGTAACTAAAAATGCCCATATTGTCAAAGGCATTCTAAACATATGCATACCTTTAGTACGCATATTAATAACAGTAGTGATATAATTTATACCTCCCAATAGAACAGATACAACAAAAAACACTAGACTAAGAATCCATAAAGTGGCACCAGCTTTAGAACCATCGGAAGCCTGAGGCAAACCAGAAAGTGGAGGATAACCAGTCCAACCACCTGAAAATGGCCCAGTATTTAAAAACAATGAGATAAATAAAACTGCACCAGCAAGGAAAAAGAACCAGTAGGATAACATATTCAACATTGGTGATGCCATATCTCTTGCTCCACATTGAAGTGGAATAAGTAGATTACTAAAGGTACCAGACAATCCAGCAGTTAAAACAAAGAAAACTATAATAGTACCATGCATCGTAACCAAAGCATAATAAAATTCAGGATCTAACTTGCCAACACCTGTTACAGGATCAATTTGAATCCACCCTCCTAACAAAGGCTGTAACCATGACATATCAGCTCCAGGAAAACCAAGTTGCAATCTAAAAATAATAGACATTGCTGCTCCAATTATTGCCCAAATCATTCCTGTAATAAGAAACTGCTTTGCAATAGTCTTATGGTCCTGACTGAATATATATCGATCAATAAAAGACGATTGATATTTATCACCATGATGGTCATCATGATGACCATCATAATTAGTTTTATGTTCAAGGTCTTTTTCTAAAATATTAACGTCTGCCATGATAGCTTTTATTTAACTATTAAATTATATTTTTTAGTGATTTACTGTCTTAAGTTTATTTACCAACTTCTTCATTGTTTTCTACTTCAGATTCTTTTTCAATAGTTAGAGTAGCATCAGAAGAATCAGTATTTTGAATTTGTGCCATTGCTGCTTCAACAATTAACAATGACTTTTTGACATTATCATATGATTCATCAACCTGATCAACTGTATATAAACGAGCCGATTTCAATAAAGGCTTCAATTTTGCCATTGCTTCTTCTGCTTGAACATAGTCATCTGTTCCTTCTTCAGAACTATTTCTCCAATCTTTCATGGATTTCATACAGAGACCTACTCTGAGCTTATTTTCAACTATTTTCTCAAGGGGTTCAGTTTTTTCTTGAAGAGGATTAAATTCATCAGTTACTGTATTAAAATAACTGAAATACTTCGATTTGACTGAACCTTTCTCAAAAACATAAGTTTTATTACCGGTAACGGAATCTACAGATTCATTCAATTTGCCACCCTCCTGTTTGTCAAACCAGTCTAAGTATTCATCTTCTTCAACAATTGTTACAATATTTTTCATACTGTAATGACCTTTACCACAAAGTTCAGCACAAGCCAATTCATATTTATATGTTTCCCAACGCTGCTTGCTATCATCATTTTTATCGGGAACCTGCCATTCAGGCTCATTACTCAAACGACGTCGCATAGAATCAGTAGTTACTGTAGGCGTAAAGATAAAATATGTAGGCATCCCAGGTACAGCATCCATTTTTACCCGCATATCACGTATATAGAAATTGTGTAAAACATCACGCGCAGTAATTCGAACTCTAACAGGTTTATTGACAGGTAAAACAATCTCATTTACAAGAAAATCATCCATGTTTTTCTCATCCGTCCAGGTCTGCCCCAACTGATTATTACTATTTATTTGCGTAAAATATTTTGTTCCAAGTTTACCATCTCTACCAGGATAGCGCAGATACCATAAAAATTGAGACCCGGTAGCCTCTATTTCAATAAATTCTTTTTCTGAATCTTCATTTGGAAAAGCGACACTAGTATAACCTTCATCTTCAGGGAAATCTAACATAATATTATTCCAAGCCTGTAGACCACCAATAACCAAAAAAGTCATAACAACTGCAGGAACAACCATCCATACTATTTCCAAAAGTTCATTATGTGCCCAATAAAGACCAACTTTGCCTTGTACTCCCCTGAATTTCCATGGAAACCAAAACAATGCAATATGAGTTAAAACAAAAACAATGAAAATAAAAAACAAAGTTAAATTAAATAAATAGTCCACATCAGGACCATGTTCAGAAGCTGCAATATTAGGCCCCCAGCCCATTGATGTTGGAATATAATGTACGAATGACCATACACAAATCGCCATAAATGAAACCAAGAAAACCAATCCCAATCCTGCCTGAAATTTATTTATTTCATCCTGCTCTGCGGAATCATTTCTGACTATAGATGCGAGTTCTCTAGCTTTAGCTACTTGAACGATAAATACCGTAAATAAAATGGCGCAAATTGCTCCTATTGTAAATCCCATGTCTTATATTATTTTAAAGTTTTTACCTTTGGAATTATAATTTTTTTATCAAAAATATTTTTAAACTTAAAATCAATGTGGATCTCTATCAGGTCCGTATCCTGTATCATAATGTTCACTCTCAAGAATATAAGGATCATTAGCCGGATACAAAGGCGCACGACTAATAGAAGTTAAAGTAACAAACAAGAATAAACCTAAAAACCCAGCAAATACTCCAAACTCTATGAAACCTGGTATATGCACACCTACTTGAAACTTTGGAGTTGCATGGCTATCATGGTGTCCTTTATCTGCATGTTCACCATGATCACCAGTATGAGAATGTTCATTTGTGTGAGCATGATCATCATCATGATGAGAATCTGAATGATGATCACCTTCATCTTCTTCTCCTTGATATGTCGTTAAAACAGGTATAGTTTGATTAGTATTTAATTTATAAGTATTGTCACTATGTTCTCCGTGATCACCATGTACCTCTCCATGTGCATCTTCATGCATTATATGCATTTTGTGCTCATAATTATACCAAACACCTGGTTTTAGCATTTGATAAAAATCTAACCAATGTCCAAATATTACTAACCCAGCAACAAACCCAAGTGTACCTACAGTACGCTTTGAAGTGTTCATCATTAAAATCAAAAATGGAGAAACAAAATTTAATAATAAATTAGCAAAGAACAATATCTTAAATTGTTCAAATCGAATAAAGAAATATTGAGTTTCTTCTCCGTTATTAGCATACCATATTAACATAAACTGGGAAAACCATAAATAAGCCCAAAATACACTAAATCCAAAAATATACTTACCTAAATCATGCGTATGCTCGGCTGTGAATTTTTTCAATAATCCTTTTGATCTTAAATATAAAACAATCAAATATGTAAATGACACCATACTTACAAATAAACTTACTGTACAATACCAAGCAAATAATGTTGAATACCAGTGTGTATCTACAGACATAACCCATTGCCATATGACAAAAGCACTTGAAAATCCAGCAACTGGCAAAAATGCAGCTGCATATATTCGGTTTTTTCTAACATTATCAGGTACTGAATTGTTTTCTGTAATAGAATATGGTGTAGTATCTTCTGCTAAAGAAATTTTTCTAAACAAATAAGCAAATAAAGCCCATATAGCTAAAACGACAACTGTTAAAAAATATACAATAGGATTAACAAATGGGGATTTATGAAATGCTAAAGAATCAAAATGTGGATGATTAGGATCAAGGTAATCCGGATTATTCCATAAATATAAGAGTTCTGTTCCTTCTGCATTCATCCATATACATAGAGCTAAAATACCAAATAGTACTATTCCTACATATAAGAAATTCATCATTGCTTCATTGACTCTCTTAAATAAAGCAACCCATCCTCCCCATGCCAAAGCGTGACAAGCGAGAAATAAAACAGCAGTAAATGCTATTCCAACAAAAAATACAGAATTATGTAAATAGTTTGTCCAAAAACGGATATGGTTCATATCATCAGTTCCACTGTAATAGGACAAAAATAAGGAAAGAGCCCCTATAGCCATAAGGATAAAAGTAAACAACTTAGCCTTAGGGTCAAAAACAAATATTTCGTTATTTTGGTTACTCATTGTATAATGGATTATACTTATTCGATTAAAATATTTCTATAATTTAGTACTGCTATAAAAATTCAATTAATGCGCATCATGCGTCTCCCCATTTCCTTTAGATGACTCAAGGGTTATTGGTTCTGACAAAGAAGGTGATACATTAACTTCTACAACAGGATTGTATTCTGCACCTTTTTTAACTGCTTGTAATGAACGTATATAATGAATAACAGTCCACCTTTCATCAGGAGTCAATTTATCTGAGTGTGATTGCATCATCCCTTTACCATGCATAATCGCATTGATAAATTGACCATCAGGCGCATCTAAAAAATCTTCACTTAAAAAATTTGCCGGTTTAGCTGTATACTTTCCATTGCCATCATTATACAAGACGCCATTACCATCCCCTTCTTCACCATGACATACCTGACATGCAACAGAATACAAATCAGCACCTTTTTGTAATAAACTTCCTAATTCATCTGCAGATGTAGGTTTTATAGGATTTACTATGGTGGGATCTTCCATGATTAAAGTTCGTACTTTTTCCTGTAATACGACATGAGTTTCATCTGCACTTGTTCTAAAATCTTCAAGATTTTGATACTTAAAAGGAAGAAAACCGCGTGCAATTGTTCCTTTTACAGGTTTTCTTGACTTAGCCATTAAACGATAAGCATCTTCCCCACCCCATGTATTTTGATAGTAATATGAATTTACTGTAGCCTCATATGCAATAGAATGAGCCATATCTGGCATATATTCAGAACCAGGAAAATTACCATTGGGAAGGCCACAACTGGAAACAATAATACTTGCGGTAATAATGAACAATAAATAATATAAACTTGATAGATTTTTCATTTCTAATTATTCGTTAGATTAAATATTAAATATCTTTTGTATGAACTTCCTCAGCACTTGTTTCTTCTAATAATGTAGAAAGAGCTTGTATTTGTTCTTTTGTACTATGCGTAATATCAAAGGCTATACAAAATTTATCATCGGTAATACGATCATGTAAATAAGGATTCTCAACGCCAAAACCCAATCCATTAACTAGATAAAATGTTACAACCATACCAACAGAAGCCATTAAAACCGTGAATTCAAATGTAATTGGGATAAAAGCAGGTGCTGAAAAATAAGGCTTACCTCCAAATATAATTGGCCAATCTGCTGTAAAAACCCAAGTCATAAAACTAAAAGCAATAATCGTCCCAGTGATACCGTATATGAAACCAGCAATATGTATACGCGATTCAGATAAACCTAAAAGAGGATCAAGACCATGAACTGGAAAAGGACTATATACATCCATAATTTCAGCATCATCATCCTTATTGATGTGTATAACAGCATCTTTCAATATTTCTTCATCATTGTATAAACCAAATAGTACTTTTTTATTTAATACTCTTTTCATACTTTTTTTTATTTAGTTAGACAATTAAGCCTAAAAAATTACTAATTCCATTATTTATCATCATCTGGCGAATCCGTTTGGTCCTTATTGTCATCTTTCGTATCTTCTTCTTCAGGTGCATCCATAACCATTGTATCAGTATGTATCTCTTTTTTAAGGGCAGTTTGGGTGTCAGCAGATGTCGTTTCTGTAGATATATCATGATCGTCATGATCATGATGTAATCCAGAATTAATAAGACCTGTTTTTTCTGCATAAGAAGGTCCAACATACTGATCACCAGAAGATTTTAATATAGTTTTAACCTCAGCGATAGCAACTACCGGAGCAACACGCATAAAAATTAAATATGCTGTACCAAAAAATCCAAACGTACATAAATACAATCCTATTTCAACCCATGAAGGGGAATAATAACTCCAACTAGAAGGGATATAGTCTTTAGCCAATGTAGTGGCAATAATAACAAAACGCTCAAACCACATTCCTATGTTAACTACAATAGAAAGGACAAATGTCCAAACAATAGAACGCCTAATTTTCCTAAACCAGAAAAATTGAGGTGAAATAACATTACACGCCATCATTGCAGCATAAGCCCACCAATATGGTCCCATTGCACGATTATAAAACGCATACATCTCATATATATAACCTGAATACCAAGCAACAAAAAGCTCGGTAAGATAAGCAACTCCGACTATTGAACCTGTAAGTACGATTACCTTATTCATAGATTCAATATGTTCAATAGTAATATAATCTTCTATTTTTAAGATTACCCGTGTAATCAACATTAGAGTTTGTACCATAGCAAATCCTGAGAAAATTGCCCCGGCAACAAAATAAGGAGGAAAAATTGTGGTGTGCCAACCAGGAATCACAGAAGTGGCAAAGTCAAATGATACGATAGTATGTACAGATAGTACTAATGGTGTTGCCAAACCAGCTAAAACCAATGACAATGACTCAAAGCGTTGCCAATGCTTGGCAGAACCTGTCCATCCCATCGATAAAAAATTATAAATTTTCTTTCTAAAACCCTTTGCACGATCACGGATTGTAGCAAAATCGGGAACCAAACCTGTATACCAAAATAATAGAGAAACAGTAAAATAAGTACTAATTGCAAAAGTATCCCACACTAAAGGTGAATTAAAGTTGACCCATAAAGGACCTCTTGTATTAGGATAAGGCAACATGAACATTCCCATCCAAACACGTCCTACATGAAAACCTAAATACATAACAGCACAAATTACTGCAAAAATTGTCATGGCCTCAGCAGCTCTATTAACACCAGTACGCCATTTTTGACGAAAAATTAATAAAATTGCTGAAATTAAAGTTCCTGCATGTCCAATCCCGATCCACCATACAAAATTGGTTATATCCCAACCCCATCCAATAGTTCTGTTAAGATGCCATGTACCAAGTCCAAACCATAATGTATAAATATAGCAAACAAGACCAAAGCCTAATAAGCCTAAAGTGAATAGTAAACACAAAACCCATCCTCTGCCAGGCAACTGTTCTGTTGAAGCACAGATATCCTCTGTGATTTGGTGATATGTTTTATTCCCTGTAATTAATGGTGGGCGTATATTTGATACAACTGAGCTCATAATTTAATTTATTTTATATTTATATAGCTTCTTTACTTATGTATTTATTAACCAAAATTTTCGTCTCTATTATTAACCTTCATTAAGTAACTAACAGATGAACGTACATTTGTTTCTTCTAGCTGAAGATATGCACGCTTTGTAGCTTGTAATTTAGATACTTTACTATTTGGGTCATTGGTGTCTCCAAAGACAATTGCACGTGTAGAACAAGCTGTAGCACATGCACAATTAATATCTTCTTCTTCTAATTTTCGACCCTCCATTTTGGCCATTAACTTACCTTCTTGAATTTTTTGAACACAAAAAGAACATTTTTCAATCACACCACGTGAACGAACTGTAACATCAGGATTTAAAACCATCCGAGTTAAATTATCATTCAAATAATACATTGAATCTTTATCTGTACCTCTATTGATATCAACCTCATTAGAAGGAAAAAGATCTGCTGAAGTATAATCTAACCAATTAAATCGACGGACTTTAAAAGGACAGTTGTTTGCACAGTAACGCGTTCCAACACAACGATTATAGGTCATTTGATTTAACCCCTCAGAACTGTGATTAGTAGCAGCAACTGGACAGACATTTTCACATGGCGCATTATCACAATGCTGGCACATCATAGGCATATATACTGCATGAGGTGTTTCCTGATCGCCATAAAAATATCTATCAATCCTCAACCAAGTCATATCATGATGCTTGCTAAATTCATATTTACCAACGACAGGGACATTATTTTCAGCATGACAGGCTATCACACAAGCTCCACAACCAGTACATGAATTTAAATCAATTGCCATTCCCCAATGATGCCCCATATCATAAAATTCTTGCCTATCTGGGTATAAGGTCTTAGAATTCAAATACTGATAATCTTTTCGTTTGTCTGCTAATATTTCTACATTCTTTTCGAGTTTATCAGCATTAGATTGAAAAAATACAGATCTTTCAATAAATGCACCTTGAAAACTATCTATGTGTTCATCTATATTAAAAGGTTTTTGTTCACCTGTTTTATAAGTATGCATTTTTACCTCGCCAGTACTCTCATCTATAGTATTCAAACCATATGTATGATGCATTTGAATATTAGCATAAATAGGATCACTATCTCCCCGAGGAGAAAGTGATGAAGCATAAGCACTATAATTAAAATCTCTAACGGATGGAAATAAATTTACTCCAATTGCATCACCACATTTTCCTGCTTTTGTTCGGCCATATCCTAAAGCTATAGAAACAGTCCCTTCCATTTGACCAAATTGTCTAAATACTGGTAATGTATATTCAACACCATCAATAGAAATCGTAGCATAATCACCATCCTTAAGATTTTGGTAAGCTTCGTAATCAGTACCACCATTCCATTTAATAGGAATTTGAATGAAATTATCCCAAGTTGTACGCATTATTGGGTCAGGGAATTCCTGCAACCAGGGGTTATTTGCGTCATGACCATTTCCAAGTTGAACAGATTCATAAAGTATTACTTCAAGTTCATTATTATTACCTTTTGGTAAATTAAGTAAAGCCGAACTTATACCTGAATTGATCTCTACAGTTTCAGCATCATTATCATCGTTACTAGAAAGTGATAAATTTGAATCATTAACAGAATTTATCTTTACCCAACCATCATGTAATGAATTATCCCAAAATGATTGAAATACCATATAATTGCTTTGAGATGGGAAAAGGGATACCTTCCAGTTATCCTTAACAAAATCATAATAACTTGTGTTTAATCCTGACCATTTCAGAATTGACTCACCAGCATCTCTAGAGCTAAATAAAGGCGCGATAGTAGGCTGAATTAAATAAAACTCGCCTTTCTTAGGTTCTGCATCACCCCATGCTTCTAAATTATGTCTGTCAGGCACAATATAATTACATAAACTCGCTGTTTCATCTAAAGAAAGTTCCAATGAAACACTAAATGGAACCTTGTTTATCGCCGTTGCAAATTCAGATGACAACCCAGGTATATCATATGCTGGATTAGCTCCGGGACATACAATTATTGCATCAACTAAACCCATTTTCATTTCAGAAAGTAATGCTTGTATAGATCCATCATCGCCCATGCGCTGTTTAGAATGTTCTTCTGATGTTAAAACTATAGTGGAATTGTAAGCACTAATCATAGTATTAATTTGATTAACTACTTTCTGTATATTAACATCATTAATACCACACATCACTACAGATCTTCCACGATTTGCAACTAATTTCTTAGCCGTATCTTTAATCGATTTGGATGCCCTAGGCCAAGAAAATGCTGTTGAAGGACCAGTGCCTTCAGGTTGAATGTTCATTAATTCACAAACTTCTTTATATAAACGCCCAACTGCAGCGCCCATTTCAGACGGTTTAATTAATACACGGTGATCAGCATTAGATCCGGTCAAAGACATTCTTGCTTCAAATTGTATATGTGTAGACATTACATCTTGAGCATTTGCTATATCTTCATCATTAATCTTACGATTAGCAACATAGCCATTTGAAAACTCAGTAGGTGATAGCCATGTACCCAGAAAATCACAATCTATGGCTACTATACATTTAGCTTTTTCAAGATGATAAGATGGCATCCAAGGTGAATTAAACATTTCTCTATTAGCCTGAATAGCTGCTGAATAGGAAATCGAATCATATTGAACAACTTTAGCAGAAGTGAATTTTTGTTGAAATGTATGCAAAGCTTTATTAAAAGAAGGGCTATTATTAGTTTGAGTTACTATTCTAATATTTTTAGCCTTAGAAAGTTCTGAAGATATAGCATTATCTATGTCCGTCCAGGACATTTCAGTAACTTTTCCATTTTCTACTTTACCAGGAAATCTTTGTCTTTCTGTATCATATAAGGAAAGTACAGAAGCTTGAGAACGCACACAACTACCACCTTGAGTAAAGGTTTTATTATCTCCAATACCTGGATTACCTTCGACCAATATGGGGCGTCCTTCTCTTGTCTTTATAAGTGCAGGTGTAACATCACCGCCCTGAACAATTGCAGAAGCATAATAAGTAGCTATCCCAGGTACAATTTCTTCAGGTTTTACAACATATGGTATTGCTTTTTTTAAAGGAATTTCACAACTTGCTAATGATGCAGCACCCAAACTGAAACCCATATACTTTAAAAAATCACGACGGTTTGGATCATTAGTTTCATTCTCTTCAGTATGCAAAAACTCTTGTTGCTGAGCTTCAATAACAGAAGGGTCTTTAGTTAAATCTTCAACGCTTACCCAAGCTTTATTTTTATTTTCCTTCTTATTCATAATCTTATAAAATATATTTAACGAAGTATTAGCCTATATAATTGAGGTTAATATTGATATAACTATTGTAAACTTAATAATGACATTTTTGACATTCAAGGCCACCAATTTCTTCAACAGTAACTCCTTTCCTTTTCCCTTCTTTTATTTCATTATGGTATTTTTCGTAATAATTATAGTCTGTATAATATTTATTAGCAGTATTTGCATCTCCTGCATATGGTGAATTTTTGCCTTCAACCAAACCATCTTTAAATTGCACTTCAGTTTGTCTGTGACAATTAACACACCAACCCATTGACAATGGAGCATGTTGTTTTAAAACATCCATCTCAGCAACTTCCCCATGGCATGTTTCACACTTAACTTTACCTACGGTAACATGCTGTGCATGATTAAAATAAACATGATCTGGTAAATTATGAATGCGCACCCACTCAATAGGTTTATTGTAAGTTCCAGCTACTGAAGCAATCTGTTCATCAATAAGTCTATTTATAGATTTTTCATTTTCAATCCACTCTTTTTTCCATACAGATTTTAACCATTTCCTATATGTAGCAGCTCTATCTTCATCACTCATATCTTCTGGGAGATATGTGTTATTTAATGGGTTGAAACCCGAAGCAGCATACACTTTAATCAATTCTTTTGTGCCATCCTTGGATCCATTTTGAATATTTGCATGACAGTTAATACATGTATTTGATGCTGGAATAACTGAATGCTTCGACTTGCGCGCTCCATCATGGCAATATTGACAATCTATACCATTGTCTCCAGCGTGAATCTTATGTGAGAAATTTATGGGTTGTGTAGGCTCATATCCTTGTTGACGACCAAAACCAATAGCATTATTTACAGTGGTATAGCCACCAAAAATTACCAATGAAAAAATCAAAAGTTTAACAACAGAAGGATTTAAAAGTACACCAAAGATAGATTTTTCTGGGGAGACAACTTGACCTGCATTTTGTTGAGATAACCTAGTGAGACTATTAATATAACGCCCCAAAAAAGCTACTGAAA
The DNA here is from genome assembly GCA_022448945.1 of Saprospiraceae bacterium. Taxonomy (GTDB): domain Bacteria; phylum Bacteroidota; class Bacteroidia; order Chitinophagales; family Saprospiraceae; genus Aureispira. The sequence goes on along the minus strand of JAKVCV010000002.1, from coordinate 106,691 downwards.
GCAATAGTAAAACGAACAAGACATAACCAAGAACTGGACTTGTAGGTTCTGCTTCAGCTGTATTGGTGTTTTCTGTAGCAACAGTTTCACATGGTGGTGAAATACACCCAAATTCTCCTTTAACCTGAATATAAGCTAAAATATCATCGATTTGAGCATCTTCAAGATTTTCAAAGGCAGTCATTTCGCTATCGTCCCAGTCAATCATTACTTTTGCACGAGGATTTCCTGAAGCAGCCAAAGCCTTCGAGTTACGTATCCATTCATAGATAGCTCCAGGATATTTTTTCCAACGATCCTGTGCACCATACAAAGCGGGGCCTGTCATATCACTAACCATACTGTTGTTATGACAACTGGCACACTTATCCATAAAGAGAGATTTCCCATTTTGAACATCAGTCGCCAACACCCAACTGGACGTTGAAGCAATTATGAGTATAATTGCGCAAAAGTTAAAAAGTTTTTTATATATCATTTTGTAATTTTTTTGTCAAAAAACAACTTGAGTTGGATTTACAGCAAAAATACAATCTGCATTACTTATTTACAAATGTTATTTCAATCTCTGAGCTATTTAGATTGTTTCTAAATAATATTTCTTTAACATCTGTTAAAAACAAAGAATAATACACCTTGCTGTTCGCAAGTTTAACCCAACACAAAAGGCTGATTCCCAAATATTTTATACCATATATAAATATCCTAAATGTGTTTTTCTTTAATCGCTAACTCTAATTTAAAATCCTTATTTATTTTTTTGCATTTTTTTAAAAAAAAATCGAAAAACTATAAAAAAGCCCGATTAGCATAAATGCATATATTTTATCTTAATATTTCTTAAAAAAAGTAAAATTGCTAAATGGTGCCTAATACTAAACAAAAATTCTACGAAATTATTCTGCTATACATTATTAAAAATTAATAGGAAATTACAGCAATTTATAGAAACAAGTAAGCCTAAATTAAAGAAAAAAAAAATAAAATTTCCTAATAAATGACAAATCGAAAAATGGTTCAAAACACTTTTTTTTAATAAAAACATTATACTTGACATAAAAAAATAGAAAAATAGAATCTTATTATATCTTAATAATTAAGAAAATATTTGATTTGTACTATTTATACAAAATTCTAACTTTTTAAATTTATAGTTAATGAAATATATTAATACATATTTATTCTATTTTATGTTTTTAAACATTTTATTGAATAACTTTAAGTTAAATGCTCAAAATACTTTAAAAAAAACAAATCTTAACTATTTTAAACATTCCAGTTCTAATATAAAAATTGATGATGGTTATAAGGCTATTTTTATAATTAGTAAACTTAAAAATCAAAGTTTTAAGGATAGTATCCATATAAAATTGAATTTAAACAAACTTACTGTCTCCATTAAAACAAAAATTGAAGCGTCTACCAATACAATCACTGGTGAATTACCCATTAAGCTATTTAATAGTAGAATTAAAGGTCATATTGAATTTGCAAAAGAAATGCTTTATGAGCTAGAAAAAAACAAGACTGATTCAATCATTAAGATTTTTACGTATATCGTCGAAGACAGTACAATTCAGGGAATCTTAAACTTAGATTTCAAAAACTGTTGCAAAACTTCAAAAAAATTTTGGAATGAAGTTAAATACTATCATTTATTAGAAAAACAAATGATTACAGAGGATTCTATAGATAAATTAAGTGCTGTTGTTAAACGCTCAACTGCCTTAGAACAAGTAAGCAAAAAAAAGCTAAATATGCTTTCCGATTTAATTAAAGATGGCAAAGAGGAAATTAGCGCGAAATTTGTTCAATTTGAAAAACAATTTGACCATCTAAATACAATTAACAATGATATTAATGAATCCTTTGTCAAAATGAGATCTGGACAATATCTAACTGAGCAAGAAAAACAAAAAATTGCTAAACTAACAAAAGAGCGAAATGAAATAAAAAAGGAAATAGAGAAAGATAAGAAAGGTAAAGAAGCGCTAGATATTTATAATAAAACTTCAAGAACAAATTCAATATTCCGCAACTCAAAACAACAATATGCAATGACTCTAAATCAGCTTAATTATAGCAAAAAAAGATTAATGTTTTTTTCAAAAGAAGCATTAAGAATCAAAAACAAGTTATCCGTTTTAGAAAAACTAATTAAATGATAAGTTGTTTTTAAGTTAGAACTTTTAATGTCAAAACAAATGATCAAGCAATTCTTCCTGCATCAGATTTGGTATGGTAACAATTAGATCTGGGTTCTCATCCATAGCACGTTTAATTGCTGTTATTGACCCTTTATTCCTTGCCCAACTTCTTCGGGCTATACCATTGTTGACGTCCCAAAATAACATAGAATGCAACCTTCTTTCTGCATCATCTGAACCATCAAGTAGCATTCCAAAACCACCGTTCATAACCTCACCCCAACCAACTCCTCCTCCATTGTGCAAAGACACCCAAGTGGCCCCTCTAAAAGCATCCCCAACAAAATTTTGTACAGCCATATCGGCAGTAAACTGTGAACCATCATATATATTAGAAGTTTCCCGGTAAGGAGAGTCTGTACCTGACACATCATGATGATCACGTCCCAAAACAATAGGAGCAGAAATCCGACCTTCTCTAATAGCATTATTAAATGCCTCAGCAATTTTAATTCTTCCTGCACTGTCTGCATAAAGAATTCTTGCTTGCGAACCTACAACTAATTTGTTTTCTTCTGCAGTATTGATCCAATGAAGATTGTCTTGAAGTTGCTGTTTAATATCATCAGGGGCATTAACTAGTAATTTAGCAATAACCTCTGCCGCAATCTGATCTGATAATGCGAGGTCTTCGGGCTTTGAAGAAGTACAGACCCACCTGAATGGACCAAAGCCATAATCAAAGCACATGGGACCCATTATATCCTGGACATATGAAGGGTATTTAAAATCGATTCCATTTTCAGCCATAACGTCTGCACCAGCACGAGATGCTTCGAGTAAAAAAGCATTACCATAATCAAAAAAATATGTTCCTTTTTTAGTGTGTTTATTAACTGCCAATGCATGCCTTCTAAGGGATTCTTTAACTTTTTCTCTAAATAAATCAGGATCATTTGCCATCATTGTATTTGCCTCTTCATAACTTAAACCTGAAGGATAATAACCTCCTGCCCAAGGATTATGTAAAGAGGTTTGGTCAGAACCTATATCAATATAAATTCCCTCCTTATCAAATCTTTCCCAAACATCAACTACATTCCCATCGTAAGCAATAGAAACAACTTCTTCTAATTCTTTAGCCTGACGCACTCTCTCGCAGAGCTTATCAAGATCACTTATGATCTCATCAACCCACCCCTGTTCATGCCTTTTAAGAGTAGCTGCAGTATTAACTTCAGCGGTAACAGAAATCAAACCAGCAATGTTTCCGGCCTTCGGTTGTGCACCAGACATGCCTCCAAGACCTGCTGTCAAAAACAATTTACCTTTTGTACCTTTATCATCGATTTTCCTACAGCCATTAAGTAAAGTAATTGTCGTGCCATGAACTATTCCCTGTGGTCCAATATACATATAAGATCCTGCTGTCATCTGACCATACTGTGTAACACCTAGTGCATTATATTTTTCCCAATGCTCTTGTTTTGAATAATTTGGAATCATAATGCCATTTGTAACCACTACTCTTGGGGCATCTTTGTGTGAAGGGAACAAACCTTGAGGGTGACCTGAGGACATAACTAGTGTTTGTTGATCTGTCATTTGCGACAAATATTGCATTGTCAATAAATACTGGGCCCAATTCTGAAAAACAGCACCATTCCCACCATAGGTAATCAATTCGTGAGGATGTTGTGCTACAGCAGGATCTAGGTTATTTTGAATCATCAACATTAAAGCAGCAGACTCTTTACATTTACTAGGATAATCTTCAATTGGTCTTGCAAACATTTTATATCTAGGACGAAATCGGTACATATAGATTCGGCCATAGTCGATGAGCTCCTGTGCAAATTCAGGTGCAAGAATAGCATGAAACTTTGCAGAAAAATAACGCAATGCATTCCTAACTGCTAATATTTTTTCCTCTTTAGACAAAATATCTCTACGACGAGGCGCATGACTAATGCTAGAATTATAAGGAAGTAATTCAGGCAACTCAGAAGGAATACCATTTCGTATTTCTCTTTGAAAATCTGTCAGGTTTTCTATTGCATCCATAATATTATTTTACCCATGAAAAGAATCTTACTAAATAATGATTTGCAAAAATGATTATATTCTACTAAAAACCACAAAATATCCTGTCCTTTTATTAAAACAAAATATCATAAATAATAAGGATTTATCTAATGCTGATAATCAAAATCTGAAACAAGTTGTGTAAACTTATTCAACTCTTGATAATATTCAGCAATCAATTCAAAATTAAGATTGGAACGAAACATTCTAGCCTCAAGAAGATTTTTAGGTTCTTTTATTGCCATATAGAAATGACTATTATAAAAAGATGCATATACTTTTTTACCATTTTTCTTGTAATAATCATATACTGTTGTAATGAGTTCCGGTGTGATCATTTCAGAATAATTTACTCCTTTATCAATATAGACGATAAATTCTTGGTCAAATTCAGGGTTACCCGTATCTATTAATTCATGGCCTCCATATTTAGTATAACTTTTCATCACAGAAAAGAAAGACTGCCTATCGGATTTTGGTATCATTAGTATACGTCCTTTAAAAGAAGTATTGAAATTAACGTGTAAAAAAATACCATCAAACCATTTTTGTAATTTGCCCTTTAAATTAGAATTATGATATATCTGCAATTCACACAATTCAAAGAAAATTTCACCGATTTTTCCCATAATATAATCCTCACCTCTATACATATCAGGGTTCATAGGAAAAATGCTACTTCTTAAAAAAGTATCTTTACTAATATATTCTTTATGGTAATAATTGAGTCTTGAATTCATATGTTTCAACAACAACTTAACAACAATAGGTTTAAAGCCATCAGTAAAAACCTGAACCTGAAACTTATAAAAATAGAAGAGCATCCCCCAGGGTATAAACATAAAAACAGAGAGTGCAAAAATATCCAAAGTGAACACAAAAAAAGACACTGCACCTAATAAAACTCCACCCAAAAACATAAAAAATAACAACTTTTTCCTATGTCGCTCAAAGACCAAAAGTTCAGTATGTATATATTCATTAAAGTACCTCTTTAATTTCCCCGAATTCTGCACAATTATTATTTTAATTATAAAAAACCAATCAAGCTAAATTAAATAAATTATCTCCTCAAACTTATTTATGCCATTGAAGGTCAATATATAAGAAGAATCATCAATCTAAACTTTTCAAAACATAAAATAAATTTCAACAAACAAAAGCAACTAAAAGAAATAAATATTCGTAGAACCTTTATACAAACAAAGGATAATAAAAAACACTGATTTTTTTAAAATAAAAATAACATAGTTTTTCCCGCAAATATTTATACTAACACTAATCTAACTAATTTACTAAAAGTTTAATGTACCTACTCTATACATTAAACATTTTATTATTAAAACACAAATTTTCACCCAAGACATAGAAAACCCTATTTATATGAAAACTGGTCTTAGACTTCTCTTCATATTATTGGCATATATTAATATAACCCATAGCCAAACAAATATGATTTTCGAAGACAACTTTGATGACAACTTGCATAAATGGATGGATGGAAGCACCTATGAGTATAGTGCTAATGTAAAGGATGGAATATACAATATATCTTACAAACAAGCTCAAGGTGTATGGTATTTTTGGCAGTCTATCCCTGTTCATTCAGACACATCTTTCTATATAGAAAGCAAGATAACACCATACCTTAATTCCTCCAAAAGTGTATATGGTCTTATCTGGGGTGTTAAGGATAACAACAATTACAATGCCTACCTTATAAACAAAATGGGTAACACCTCTGTAATTACATGCCGCAATGGAAAACTCTCTCGGATTAAAGACTGGACTACTAAAGGGAGCTATCAAAATAACCAATCTCACATAATAGGTATTCGTCAAAAAGATGGATTACTCCACTATTATTTGGATGGAAAACTATCATTTACTTCTGAAATTTTACATTTTCATGGTGACTTATTGGGTTTTTTAATTTCAGGTAAAACTTCCGCTGAAATTGATTATCTACGAATTATGCAAGACCGCTGTATTAATTTAGTATCAAATGCTCTTGATGGATATAAAAAAGAAAATCTAGGCCCCAATATTAACTCTCCTTATGCAGAATTACACCCTTTAATCTCTCATGATGGGCAAAGTATATATATTACCCGAAAAGGACACCCCGATAACAGTGGTGTTGATAAAAGAGATGATGCATGGGTCTCATTCAAACAAAAAGATGGCAGCTGGAGTAAAATAAAACAACTTAATTTACCAATCAATAACAATGATCATAATCAGGTTATATCTGTATCTCCAGATAACAATACACTCCTTATTGGCAATACATATCATTCTAACGGCACTTCAAAAGGCAAAGGGATCTCCATTACACACCGTAGAGATGACGGCACATGGGAAATCCCCAAGGACGTTATAATAGACAATTTTTATAATCAAAATCCTATTCATAGTATTCACCTTGCAGCTAATAATCAGACATTACTCATGTCTTTAGAACGGAATGATTCTTATGGGCATTTAGATTTATATGTTAGCTTTTTACAAAAAAATGGTCACTTTACACAGCCCAAGAATCTTGGAAAAACGATTAATACAACCTTCGAAGATGGCACTCCTTTTCTTGCTGCAGATGGGAGAACACTTTATTTTTCATCTTCAGGTCATGGTGGCTATGGATCAACTGATATTTTTGTTAGCAGACGTCTTGATAATACTTGGCGCAATTGGACAACACCAATGAATTTGGGGCCTGTAATAAACACCAATGCATGGGAAGGCTATTATAGTACTACAGCGTCTGGAACAAAAGCATTTTTAGTTTCATGCAAAGGCAATAACCATATCGGCAGTGAAGACATATACCGCGTTATCCCTCCTATTAGTTCAAAACCTGATCCTGTTTTATTAATTAAAGGGAAAGTATACAATGCTAAAACAAAAAAACCTATGCGTGCAGAGATCATCTATTATGAACGGAATGAAAACAAAGAAATTGGAAATGCCTTATCGGACAACCGTGACGGTAAATACCAGGTCATTTTACCTGCGGACAAAAAGTACCGTTTTCTTTCATTCAAAAAAGGATTTTACCCAACCAATGAAAGCGTTGATGTTGGGAGGATAAAAGATTATACTGAGATGTATAATGATCTTTTTCTTTATCCTATTGAAGAAGGAACTACTATACCCCTCAATAACATTTTTTTTAATAACAGATCTGATGAACTCAACTCAAGGTCTGTAGCTGAATTAGACCGTTTAAAAACTTTGATGGAAGAATACCCTAATATGCATATTACACTTAATAGTAAAAATATTAAACGGGCTGAGCATATGAAAGATTATTTGGCAGCAAAAGGAGTAAGTAAAATACGTATTACACCAAGTATTATACGAAGAAAAAACAGTTTTGCAATAACTAAACTTGGACTAAGTCCTATAATAGCAAAACATCTTGCGCTTTTTCATCCCGAACTTGATGTTAAAAAACTCAAAAAGGGAGACGTATATCTTTTGAATAACACTTTTTTCCCTGCTGACTCAGCAGAAATTACAAATAACACTAAAAAAGAACTAATTCAATTAGCGTATTACTTGAAAAAAAACCCATATATTATTTTAGAAATTCGTGGCCATACAAACGGTTGGCCAGATCATACATATTGTGACCAACTATCTACCAAACGCGCTAAAAATGTTGCCATTTTTCTTGAAAAACAAGGCATCATTTCAACAAGAATAAGTTATAAAGGATATGGAAAAAAAGTTCCTATTGGAAACGATGGACACTTAGTTGGAAGACAACGTAATCAACGTGTTGAGATAAAAATATTAAGTATCGATGAAGAAATTGTTATGAATACAAACAAACATAAAACTCCTCAAATATCCAAAAAGCCAAGTAACTAATTATTATATTATCTACCTACTTACAGTGCTTGGATTAGTATTTACAAATTTAACTGAAGAAGGAATAAGAATAACATATTTTACTAACTCTTTACAATCCTGTCCCTTTACCAATAAAACATTATTGGTTTTTTTTCGAGAGATATTCAAAGTCTGTGTGGTTTCATTAACATTCTTTTCTAAATCATATCTGCCAGATTTGATTAAAAACTGAAGTAAAGTAACATTACTAATGGTTTCTAATGTTATATGAGATTCGATAATAATTCTAGTGCCTTTTGTTTCTTTTACAACAACATCCTCAGTGTCTAGCTCAAGATTTAATGTAGTTATATTGCTTGCAGTTACAGCGTTATGCGTAGAACCTGTTGCTTGGGCAAGAAGATTTGAGGCAATAAAAATTGTCAAAAAAAATGTTATAAAGTTTTTCATATTTAATAAAATAAATCTTAATTATTCCCTAGACTACAATTTCTAAGCCAAAAAAAATTCATATGGGCGCACAAAGAACACAAAAAAAACATTTTTTACAAAAAAAACAAATAAAATTTTATCTGAAAAATACTTTAATGTTGTAATTAAAAAGAACATATAAATTGAAATCATTAAAATTTAAAGTTCAATATTTCCTGTATAAATAATCATTTTTTATACAGAACCCATGCATTATATCCACCTTCCAAATCGTAAATAACTTTAAACCCTTCTTCTTTTAAAATTTTAGATGCTGAGTTGCTTCTCCCCCCTTTTGCACAAAAAACAAATACAGCACTTTTTTTATCAAGTGTATTTATATTCTTTTTAAAATCTTCTGAATAGAAGTCAATATTTATGGCGCTATTGATTGTCCCTGCACTATACTCTTCCGGAGTACGCACATCAATTAGCTGTTGCTGTTTGGCATCTTGGAGCTTATTATCAAATTCCTTACATGTCAAAACCTCTATGCCTTCTATAGGGTTACTACAGGAAATAAATAAAAAAATCAAAAAGAAGGACGATATAAAAAAAGCCAATTGTCTCATTTTTTGTTTAGATTTGTGTTTATAAAATAGTGAAATACATAAATAAGATCTTCATTGACCTAAAACTACAAAAAAACATGAAAAAAGTTATTGCATTGGGCTGTGATCATGCTGGTTTTGACTATAAAGAGGCAGTTGTCACGCTTCTAACTAAAAGAGGCTTTTCTATTCTCAATAAAGGAACCGACTCCTCCGAATCTGTTGATTACCCAGACTATGTTCATCCTGTAGCCTTGGAAGTAGAAAATAATAAAGTAGACTTTGGTATAGTAATGTGTGGTAGTGGAAATGGTGTCGCTATGACTGTTAACAAACACCCGGGTATTCGCGCAGCACTATGCTGGACAAAAGAATTGGCAGAGCTTGCCCGTCAGCATAATAACGCAAATATATTGGCAATACCTGCCAGGTTTATTAGTCAAGAAGTTGCATTAGAGATGATCAATGCATTCATAGATACCGTATTCGAGGGAGGAAGACATCAAAGAAGAGTAGACAAAATAAATTTGTAAAGAAGAACAAATTTCAGAAGGTTCACCCTTAACTAAATTCGCAACAAAACTACCAAATGAACACATTAAAAATTTCTAAAAAAGAAAAATATATAGTTGTACAGCTTGACAGGGGTAAAGCCAATGTTATTAATCAGGAAATGGTTGATGAACTAAGGGAATTAATAACTAATGCAGAAAATGACGACAATATTGGTGGGATAGTTTTAACGGGAAAACCACATTTTTTTAGCGGTGGTGTTGACCTTCTAGAAGTATATTATTACACCTCGGAACAAATTAGAAAATTTTGGGGTTCATTTCTTCTTTTGGCTACAGAAATGATAGCATTCTCGAAGCCGCTGGTAGCTTCAATTACTGGGCATAGTCCGGCAGGTGGCTGTATATTAGCTTGCGCCTGTGATTACCGAGTAATGGCAAAAGGAGAGAAATATAAAATAGGACTTAATGAAATTGCCGTAGGAATTGCTCCAAGACAAAGTATAATGCAACTCTACTCTTTTTTGATTGGCAAACGGAAGGCTTATCAATTTTTATTAGAAGGTTACCTAATGTCGCCTAAAGAAGCATTGGAATTTGGTTTAGTTGATCAATTAACAGAATTAAATGAAACACTTTCTATAGCAGAAGCAAAAATACAACAGTACCTAAGCTTTCCTACTAAAGCTTTTATGCAAACCAAAAAAGCCCTTAAAAAAGAATTGCTGACTCAGATGAAACTTAACTTTGAAGAAAATCTTGACATTCTTCACAAACAGTTAATGTCGGAAGAAAGTCGAATAATAATGGGGAAAGTAGTAGACTTTCTCAATGCTAAAAAAAATTAATTTAAAGCCTGAATAATATCATATTTGGTAACAACATGATTAACTCCTGCTTTATCAACAGTAATCACTGCTGTCGACTTCTTATTAATATATCGGTTTAATTTTTTTAATGGTAAAGACTCTTCTACTATTGGGAAAGGGTCAACCATAATGGTTGCTATAAGTTCATCACTATTCTCTATAGGGTTTGCCAAAAGACAAGTTAATACATCATTTTCATTTAAGGCACCAACTATTTCTCCATTATCTGTAACAGGCATTTGTGAAATATCATTTTCTTTCATCATTTTCAAAGCTTCCTTTACCGTTTGATTCGAATCAATAGAAAAGAACGTACTATTTTCCTTCTTAGAAATAATGTCTTTTACAGTCATTACTTCATCGAGAAAACCTCTTTCTCTCATCCATTCATCATTAAACATTTTTCCAACATATCGACTTCCATGATCATGAAACAAGACAACTAAAAGATCATCTTTTTTTAATTTACCTGCCAATTGATTAATTCCTGCCACAGCAGAACCAGCTGAATTTCCAGCCATTATACCTTCCATTCTAGCTAAATCACGTGTAGCAACTGCCGCATCTTTATCATTAACTTTTTCAAAATAATCTATAATATCAAAATCTACATTTTTAGGTATTATATCTTCTCCTATACCCTCGGTAATATATGGATAGATTTCATTCTTATCAAAAATTCCAGTTTCATGATATTTTTTAAATACTGAACCATAAGTATCAATTCCCCATATTTGAATATCAGGATTTTTTTCTTTAAGAAATTTCCCAACACCTGAAATAGTACCACCTGTACCAACTCCAACAACGAAATGGGTGATTTTCCCTTCCGTTTGCTCCCAAATTTCTGGACCAGTACTTTCATAATGTGCCTTACGATTAGAAAGATTATCATATTGGTTTGCCCAATATGAATTTGGTATATCTTTATTAAGACGTTCAGCAACAGAATAATAAGACCGTGGATCGTCAGGCTCTACATTAGTTGGGCAAACAATGACTTCTGCACCAACGGCACGTAACAAATCTACCTTTTCTTTAGATTGTTTATCACTTGTCGTAAAAATACACTTATAACCTTTAACAACCGCTGCAATAGCCAATCCCATCCCAGTATTTCCAGAAGTGCATTCTATTATTGTACCACCTGGTACAAGTTGACCACTTTTTTCTGCATCTTCAATCATTTTTAAAGCCATACGATCTTTTACAGAATTGCCCGGATTGGTCGTTTCTACCTTCGCCAAAACCGTACAAGGAACATTCTGAACGATCTTATTTAATTTCACTAGTGGTGTATTTCCAATAGTTTCCAAAATATTATTAAAATACTTAGCCATGAATACTTTTGTTTAGTTATAATTCAGTTAAGTCAGCGCAAAGGTAGCAAAAGTAAATGGTTCCAAAAGGGTGTAGAGGAAATATAATTCATACAGGCAAAAATTTTAAAAGTCAATATCCGGTTAAGTTCGTTGTAAAAAATAATTAATCCTGACAATTATATTTCTCAATTATAAAAATTGCTTAATTTACAATTCAAGTTATTAAAAATGCTTTATTTATGACTTTCCTATTCTCTAACAAACGATAAATTGAAATGAAAATTATTTGTGTAGGTCGAAATTATGCTGAACATGCAAAAGAACTGAACAACCCTGTTCCTGAAAAACCACTACTTTTCTTAAAACCTGATACTGCACAATTACTTGAAAATGGTCCACTATATTATCCTGGATTTACAAAAGAATTGCATTATGAAGTAGAAATTTTACTAAAAATATGCAAGAATGGAAAATTTATCAAACCGCGGTTTGCTCAAGACTACTACAAGGAAGTTTCTGTTGGCATTGACTTCACAGCACGTGATATACAACGCTTATGCAAAGAAAAAGGTCATCCTTGGGAAATTGCAAAATCCTGGAACAACTCTGCAGCAATAGGGAAATTCATTCCAAAAGAAGACGCAAAAAACAAGAATGGACATATTGAATTCTCCCTCCAAAAAAATAAAAAAATTGTTCAAAAAGGGCTTAGCAGTAATATGATTACTAGCTTTGATGAATTGATCAGTTACATTTCTCAATATTTTACGTTGCTGAGGGGTGATGTTATATTTACGGGTACACCAAAGGGAGTAGGTGAAGTACAAAATGGTGACATCTTTGAAGCATTTATTGGGGCAGAGTCTCTACTAACATGTCAAATAAAATAAAACTTCTACAAATATTCATATATACCCTTTTTAATAAGATTATTTGATCGGTATAATAATTCATTCCTGCCTTAGTCAATCTCAAAAAAAATATTAATTTTGTGACTGCAATATGCTATATGTTCTCTTTAGCCATAAGGTTAAAATATTTTATCAAAACATACTACAAAAAAAATTGGAATGAATACGGATTTCATGACAACAGACACAGAAGATATGCAAATGATTCGGGAAAGTGCCCGAAATTTTGCAGAAAAAAATATACGCCCTCATATTATGGAATGGGATGAAGCACAACATTTTCCAAAAGACTTATTCCACAAAATGGGAGAACAAGGATTTATGGGCATACTTGTACCTGAAAAATATGGGGGTTCTGAATTAGGGTATCAGGAATACATCACTATTATTGAAGAAACGACTAAAGTATGTAGTTCCATTGGTTTATCTTTAGCTGCACACAATTCACTTGGAACAAACCACATATTAGCCTTTGGCAATGAAGCGCAAAAACAAAAATATTTGCCAAAATTGGCTTCTGGTGAACATGTTGCCTTTTGGGGCTTAACTGAAGCCAATACTGGATCTGATGCTGGCAGAATGCAATGTGTCGCAAAAAAAGATGGTGACTATTACGTTATCAATGGCACCAAAAACTGGATCACACACGGTCGCTCAGGAGATGTAGGTGTTGTAATTGTTCGCACTGGAGAATTACTGGACAGTCATGGTATGAGTGCTTTTATAATTGAAAGAGACATGGAAGGATTCTCAGGAGGTAAAAAAGAAAACAAACTGGGTATGCGAGCTTCTGAAACTGCAGAACTAATATTTGACAACTGCCGTGTTCACAAAAGTCAATTACTCGGTGAAGAAGGAGAAGGCTTTATTCAGTCTATGAAAATTCTTGATGGTGGACGTATTTCAATTGCTGCTCTATCTTTAGGTATAGCTAAAGGATCATATGATGCATCTTTAAAATATTCAAAAGAACGTGAACAATTTGGCAAACCTATTTCGAGCTTTCAGGCAATCTCCTTCAAATTAGCCGATATGGCTACAGAAATAGAAGCCTCAGAACTTTTGATACGTAAAGCTGGCTACCTAAAAGACAACCACCTCCCTGTTACAAAAATTTCTGCAATGGCAAAATACTATGCGTCAGAAACATGTGTAAGAGCAGCAACAGATGCTATTCAAATTCATGGTGGTTATGGTTTTACTAAAGATTTTCCCGTAGAGAAATTTTTCCGCGACTGTAAACTTTGTACAATAGGTGAAGGAACTTCTGAAATACAAAAACTTGTGATATCCCGAAAAATATTGAAAGACTAAAAGATCAAATATCTTAAAAATGAGATAATAAATATAGAACCTGCCGAATAATTAGGCGGTTCTTTTTATTTTTATAACATCATTTAAAATTAATTGAAACCTAAAGCAATGAACAAACTTCTTTTTATCGTCATAGCGCTTCTATTGTTTATATTTCAATGTCAAGGACAACATCATGCCATCGGCGCTAAGGGTGGGCTTTTGATAGGCACTCAAAAAAACAAAAGAGCATTATTCTCATACCACACAGATATTTTTTTTGAAGGCATGGGGAAATGGCAAGGAGAAAATTTACAACGTCGAATTGGCTACCTCATCCAATTTGGATACCATAGACGTGGTGCTTCTTACAATTCCGGCATGTTCAATATCAATAATAGTACGAATTATATAGCAAGTGATATTTTTCATAATTTCTCCTTGGCATTGCTATTAAAAGGGAACTTTAAATTAGGTGTCTTCTTACCCTATTATGGTGCTGGAATACGCTTGGATATCACACCTCCCAATAATGGCACGATTCAATTTGCAGAAGTAATTAACCCATTGGATGCACAAGGTGTGCAAGGTGCTACTTTAGGTTTATGGTTAGGTGGTGGTATTGAATGGGAACCGCCCAAATCCCCTTTTGGGATGTTTCTTGAACTTAATATAAGCCCAGATCTTACACCTCAAATATTTTTTGCGGCAGGAACCCAAGTGGCATATCCTAATTTTCAAAATCCAAACAATATTCAAATTCAACAAATGACTCAGGATTATAGAATAATAAATTTAAGCATTGAAGTAAGTTTTGGATTCAAGTTTCTGTTTAGAAAAAACAAAAACCCTAATCAAAATTTATAAATCCGGAACCAACGCTCAAATAACCTTATTATGGACATCATGATATATGCTATTCCCGTATTCTTTTTACTAATAGGCGTTGAACTATTGGTTGAAAGAAAGCATAATCAACAGTGGTATCGCTTTAATGATGCTGTATCGAATATAAGCTGTGGCATTAGTCAACAGGTTACTGGTGTTTTCATGAAGGCCATAACATTTTTTGCCTATACCTACATTTTCCTGAATTGGAAAATATTTGACATCCCGAATGAATGGTGGAGCTTCATACTCTTATTTATTGGTATAGACTTTTTATATTATTGGTTTCATAGATACTGCCACGAAATAAACATCTTTTGGGGCACACATGTTGTCCATCATCAAAGTGAAGACTATAACCTTTCGGTAGCGCTTCGGCAATCTGCATTCCAATCGCTTATTTCAGGAGCTTTTTATCTTCCACTTGCCCTAATAGGTTTTGATCCAATTCCTTTTTTATTAATTAATACTTTACAAACGCTTTATCAATTCTGGATACATACCGAAGCAATATATAAAATGCCCAAGTGGTTTGAATATATTTTTAACACCCCTTCACATCACCGAGTCCATCATGGTCGCAACCCTGAATACATCGACAAAAATCATGGAGGCACTCTAATTATATTCGATCGCATATTTGGATCTTTCCAACCTGAAATTGCTCCTGTTGTATATGGAGTGACAAAGCCACTGGCTACCTGGAATCCTATTTGGGCCAACTTTGACTATTATGCTACACTTTGGCAGGAATTCAAACATACTCGAGGGGTTTTAAATAAATTCAAATTATTGATTAACAAACCAGGATGGCGCCCTATTGCGCAAGGAGGGCCTCAATACCCCCCCGAAATTAAAAGAGGGGAACAACTAAAATATAATACGGAAACTCCCAAAGCCTTAAGTCTATATAGTTTTTTACATTATATTTTAATATTGCTGGGGACTACACTTTTCCTTGCCACTGCTAAGCAAAGCGATATCTTTGCAGCTAATGTAATTATTAGTATTCTTCTTATCCTTTGGTCAGTTGCAAGCCTAGGGCTTTCTGCTGACATGAGGAAACTTGGTTTTTGGCTTGAAACCACTAGGCTTATATCCTTACCTATTATCTTACACGTTTTCTTCTTTTCTACTCTTAACTTTACAATTCCTGGTATACAAATTACTATTCTTATTGCCGTCCTACACTTTATTTCATTAACGTATTTTTGGAAATTCAAAAATATTTTAAACATATAATTAAATAATTTGTTTAGATATACATAAAACCTAAAAACATGGTACTTGAATCTATTCTTATTGTTTTATGTATAAATTTAGCTGGTTTGTTTTTTTGCTATACTCAGCAAAGTGACAAAGCAACAGATTTAATTTATAGCATTAGTTTTTTTGCTTTAACTCTAACACTATGGCTATCAAACCATTCTAGCTATGCACACAACTTATTATTAATTGCCGTCACACTTTGGAGTATCCGATTAGGGAGTTATTTGTTTATTAGAATTCATACTATGGGTAAAGATGACCGCTTTGATAAAATGCGAAAGAACCTATTTAAAATCAGCAGGTTCTGGTTCCTCCAGACCGGAAGTATACTTATACTTTCTATTCCAATAATAATTACCTTCCAAAAACCATCTATTGAATACCATTTTATACAAATTTTAGGTTTTGGAATATATTTAATTGGATTGATAATTGAAAGTATTGCAGACTACCAAAAATTCAATTTTAGAAAAAATACTGATAATAATAATAGCTTTGTTAATGTTGGACTTTGGAAACACATACAGCATCCAAATTATTTAGGTGAGATACTATGCTGGACAGGTATCTTCATTATAGCTTCTAGTGCACTTATTGGTTGGGAATGGTTGGCTTTATCTAGTCCTGTTTGGATTACTGTTTTATTAATTTTTATTAGTGGGATTCCTTTTCTTAGAAGATCTTCAATTAAAAAATATGGCCACTTAAAGGAGTACCATGAATATATAGAACAAACACCTTATTTATTTCCAGGCATATTTTAAAACAAAAAACTAATTTCTTTTAAGGAAAATTCCATTTGTTTAGTGGAAGTCTGAATTTGCAACTTACCAAATTTTGTAAGACCTACTATTCTTCCTCTTATAATATTCTTAGTTGAAGTTATTTCATAATCTCTCCACTCTTGATAGCCATATAGCACTTGAAGGTATTCATCATTGATATTTTGTCTTTTTAATGATTTCAATTGCAGGTATCGATGTTCAAGGAATTCACAAAGCCTTTCTAACATTTCAAATCTGTCATTTGTTAAACCTGTTTCTAGTAACAACGAGGTAGGATTAGGCAACTCAGACGAAAATGAGGTTTGATTGACATTCAAACCAATTCCAATTACTGATTCTGAGATCAAACTATTTTTTAATTTATTTTCTATTAAAATACCTCCCATTTTGTTATCTCCAATATAAATATCATTTGGCCATTTGATACTCAATTGGTCTAAGGGAAAAATATAATTACTCAACAGATCATAAACGGCTAATGCTACTATTTGATTTAATTTGAATTGAAGTGGGATTGATAAGAAATGCGGGTATAGAATAACAGACATAATGATATTCTTTGCAGCCTGACTTTCCCATTTACTGCCAATTTGTCCTCTCCCACCGATTTGGTTGTCTGTATAAATGACAGTTCCTTCAATTGGTTTAGTTTTTGCCAATAAATTAATTGCAAAAAGATTGGTAGAATCAACAGATGAAAGAAATTTTGCAACTTTTCCAATAAAAAGATTGTTAGGATATAAAAGTTTCATTCATTAAGCATGTTTTCATTCAATTTTTATATATTCCAATAAGGTTTGTGCAAAACACAAAGTCGAAACTTAAAAAGATCAACAAAAGTATTATTTTTGTTGTTACTGTACAAAAGTAAAAATTTATTTATTAAACCAACAACTAAACTATTGAGTAACAAAAATCTTGCACTTCAACCAGACCCAGAAATATCTGACGAAATACTGAACAATCTAATCGTTGACGCTATAAAAGATATTAAAGGTAAAGATATTGCTCTTTTTGATCTGCGTCATCTTCCTTCTGCAAGTAATGATTATTTTATTATTTGTCACGGAAATTCCAAAACACAACTTTTTGGAATTATCAATAACATTGAAAAACGCGTTTATGAGGAGTTAGGCATAAGACCAAATCATTCCGAAGGAAAAGGTGGAACAAATTGGATGTTAACAGATTATTTTTCTGTAATCGTTCATATTTTTATGCAAGAAAAAAGAGAATTCTACAATATGGAGGATTTGTGGAGCGATGCGATTATAACAAAATATAACAATTTAGATTAGTCGCTCTCAGGTCTACATAATACAATTCCTAAAATCAATAGATTCTACTCATTTAATATTAGAAAAAACTAACAAATTTCATTTTGTTCTTTTACACTTAAAATGCAAACTATTAATTAAAAATCATGGAACAAAAAAAACCATCTGGCAATAAACCAAAATTCAATTACTATTGGTTTTATGCTATTATAGCAGTAGTACTAATCTCACTAAATCTGTTTAACATGACTGGCACTATGCCGGAATTAACAATGTTAGAGCTATCAGAATTTATCAAAAGAGGTGATGTAACTAAAATTGTCATTATTAACAAGACTGAACCTAACTCATATGCTGAAATCTACATTGACCCCCAAAAACTTTCAGGTTCATCTCATAAAAGGATTTCCAGATCATCTATAGGTAGTAATACTGGGCCTCATTACAAACATAAAATAGTCTTTTTAGAAAGTTTTGACAAAAAAATTGACGAAGCGAAAATAGCCTATCTTAAAGAAAACCCAGATGCTAAAGATATCCCAGTGACAGCTGACACAAAAGGCACGCTAACTAATATTATCATATGGTTATTTCCTTTTATATTGTTGATTGCTATATGGATGTTTTTTATGCGACGTGTTGGTGGTGGTGGTGCTGGCGCTGGTGGTCAAATATTCAATATTGGAAGATCTAAAGCTACGCTCTTTGATAAAGACACAAAAGTCAATGTCTCCTTTAAAGATGTAGCTGGATTGGATGAAGCAAAAGAAGAAGTAATGGAAGTAGTTGATTTCCTCCGTTCTCCTCAAAAATATACAGCTCTAGGTGGGAAAATTCCGAAAGGTGTACTACTTGTTGGCCCTCCAGGGACAGGAAAAACATTACTAGCTAAAGCTGTTGCTGGTGAAGCTGATGTGCCATTCTTCAGTATTTCAGGTTCTGATTTTGTTGAAATGTTTGTGGGGGTTGGAGCATCCAGAGTACGTGACATGTTTCGTCAGGCAAGAGAAAAAGCACCATGTATAGTATTTATTGATGAAATTGATGCTATTGGTAGAGCAAGAGGTAGAAACTCAATGCAAGGTAATGATGAACGCGAAAACACCTTAAATCAGTTACTTGTTGAAATGGATGGATTTAGTACAGATAAAGGAGTAATTCTTGTAGCTGCTACTAATCGCCCTGATATTCTAGACCCTGCATTGTTGCGACCTGGGCGCTTTGACCGTCAGATTGGGATAGGCAAACCAGATTTAATGGGACGTGAACAAATCTTCAAAGTACATTTAATCCCAATCAAAATAGGTGATGATGTAGATGCAAAAACTTTGGCAACTCAAACACCAGGCTTTGCTGGTGCAGAAATAGCTAACATTTGTAATGAAGCAGCATTAATTGCTGCTAGGTTTGGCAAAAGCCATGTAGACATGAATGACTTCAACAAAGCAATTGACAGAGTTATTGGTGGCTTAGAAAAGAAAAATAAATTAATTTCCCCAGAAGAAAAACGTGTAATTGCATATCATGAAGCAGGTCATGCTATTAGTGGTTGGTTCTTAGAACACGCGCACCCATTGGTTAAAGTAACGATAGTCCCGCGTGGTTTAACTGCTCTGGGCTATGCTCAATATCTGCCTAAAGAAAAAAATATTGTCCCTGAACAACATTTATTAGATCAGATGTGTGGATTATTATCTGGTCGTGCTGCCGAAGAAATTATATTTGGAGCTGTATCAACAGGTGCCCAAAATGATTTGGATAGAGTAACGCAAATAGCATACAATTTAGTAGTAATTTATGGCATGAATGGGAAAGTTGGAAATGTTTCTTATTACGAAATGATGAAGAACAATCAATTTGCAAAACCTTATTCAGAAGCAACTGCTCAACTAATTGATCAGGAAATTAGAAACATTGTTGATGAACAATATAATAGGGCTTTACAACTCCTTAAGGAGAAGGAAAAAGAATTAAAACTACTAGCTTCAGAATTATTAGATAAAGAAGTATTATTAAGAAAAGATGTAGAAGTTCTTATCGGCAAACGCCCATACGATGATACACCAAATATAAAGGATGGAGAAAAAGCAGCAGGTGACAACAGTGGGGTTGACACATTAAAAGATGCTGACGATCAGCCAGAAATTCATTAATAATTTTTAATAAATATGAACTGATTTTTATCCTTAAATTCAACCATGGGAAGTTATATATTGTATATTTTTACAATCTTTTATTTAAAATGAATAATTTGAATTGAGTAATGGATTCCTCTAGAAACAACATATTAAAACGTTTGAAAAGTATCGATTACAAGAATTCAACTCTACCCCACCATGATTTTAAGAATGAAAGTAAGTTTTTTAGCTCTCCTGATGATTGTTTAGATATTATTTTTGCTGAAGCCTTTAATAAAAATGGTGGAAAGTTCATTTTTTGTGAATCTCTAGAGGAAATTTTTTCAACCTTAAAAATTTTGTGTAAAAAACACAATTGGAACAATGTCTATTGTTGGGAAACACAATTACAAAAGGTACTTAAGAAATATGATTTCGTATTCAGTTCTACCAAAAAGAACTTAATCAATGCTGAAGTTGGAATTACTACTTGTGATGCATTAATTGCACGAACGGGTTCAATATTACTAAATAGCCAATCTTCCTCGGGTAGAAGTTTATCAATTATTCCATCGATTCATATAGTGATCGCTAGTACAAATCAATTGGTATACAATTTAAAAGATGTATTAAAGCTACAAACCGCGCGAGAATCAAAATTTCCTTCTATGCTTTGTTTTACTTCTACTAATAGCCAAACTGCGGACATAGAAAAAACATTAGTGAATGGTGCTCATGGCCCTAAAGAATTATACGTATTTATGCTTGAGGATTAAATTTGTAGATGCAAAACCCTTTCTTTTATTTAATCTAATGTATTAAAACAAAAAAGTGACTGTTCATATGAACAGTCACTTTATAATTAATAAGAGCAAAATTAAACACTACTTATTATTCTTCATCTTTACTTTCTGTATCCTTATCTAAAGTCACCACGATTTTAGTTCAAAACTGATACAGAAAATGGTGACAGGCCAACATTTGGATTATTCACTAAGTCTATTTTCTTAGTGAATTCCATTATGCACCAAGTATTGCTGATACCAAATCGCTTTTTGTGCCAGATGTTGATACACCTTTTTCTTTAGCCATTTCAATCAATTCTGCTTTCTTAAGTTTAGTAAGTGAAGCTTCAGAATGTTGAACAGGTTCTGAAGATTCTTCTACAGCTTCAACTTTAACCTCTTCCTCAACTTTTTCAACAGCTGTCTCTTTTGTTTTTTTCGCTTTAACTTCTTCAGTATCATTTTTCAACTGTTCTTTCAATTCAGAAAAAGCACTCAAATCTCCGAAGGTAGATTTTTCGGTTTTTGCATTTACTTTCTTCATAGTTTTTTGAGCAGTTTTTTTCTCAGCCTTAGCAGCATCTTTATCTGCTTGCTCAGCTTCACGTTTAGCATCTGTATAATAACGAGAATGTGAAACAAGGATACGTTTATCATCGCGATTAAACTCAATAACTTTGAATATCAATTGCTCATCTACCTCTGCCAATGCTCCATCTTCTTTCTTAATGTGTCGTATTGGCGCAAATGCTTCTAATCCATAAGGTAACAATACTATCGCGCCTCTATCGTCTCTACGCAATATAGTAGCTTCATGCAATGATCCTTCTGGAAATACCCCTGCAAAAGTATCCCAAGGGTTTTCTTCAAGCTGTTTATGTCCCAAAGATAATTTACGGCTTTCTTTATCGATCTCAAGAATAATAATATCCAAATTAGCACCTACTTTAGTGAATTCAGCAGGATGTGCAAAGCGCTTAGTCCAAGATAAATCAGAGATATGTATCATTCCTCCAATACCTTCTTCAAGTTCAATAAACACACCATAAGGCGTCAAGTTCTTAACTTCTCCGGTATGTTCTGATCCTTTCGGGTATTTTTCTTCAATTTGAGACCATGGGTCCTCCTGTAGCTTTCTTAAACTCAAAGACATTTTACGTTCATCACGGTCGATTGTAACAATTTTTGCTTCATACTCATCACCCTCTTTAAAAAACTCTCGAGAATTGATTGGCTGACTACTCCAAGAAACTTCAGAAACGTGTATCAGTCCTTCAACACCTGGTGTTACTTCTAAAAACGCACCATAATCTTCAATATTAACTATTTTACCTTTTACAACTGAGCCAGGAATTAAGTCACCTTCGAGAACATCCCAAGGATGTGACTGTAATTGTTTTAACCCTAAAGAAATACGTTTTTTATCATCATTAAAGTCCAATACTACAACATTGAGTTTCTGTCCATTTTCTAAAACATCACTAGGGTGTTTGATACGGCCCCAAGAAATATCTGTTATGTATAAAAGGCCATCAACTCCACCTAAATCTAAGAAAGCTCCAAAATCTGTAAGATTTTTAACTGTACCTTCCAAAACTTGACCTTTTTCAAGTTTTGAAATTATTGCCTGACGTTGTTCTTCAAGGTCACTCTCAATAAGTGCTTTATGGGAAACAACAGCATTTTTTATAGATTCATTGATTTTGACAACTTTAAAATCCATTGTTTTACCAACAAAAGCATCGTAATCAATAATCGGACGGATATCAATCTGAGATCCAGGGAGAAAAGTTTCCAATCCTTCAACATCTACAATAAGTCCGCCTTTTGTTTTGCTTATAACAGTACCACTAACAACTCTACCCGATGCATGAGATTCGACTATATTAGCCCATGCATTCAATAGTTTAGCTTTCCTACGTGAAAGCACTAATTGTCCACGTTTATCCTCTTGTGTCTCTACATAAACTTCTACAACATCACCAATTCCCAAATCAGGCATATCACGGAATTCTGTGCGGGAAACCAAGCCATCAGATTTACAGTTCAGGTCCAACACTATATCACTTTCTGTAATAAAAACTACTTTACCTGCAACTATTTCATACTCCTTAATTGAATTTAAAGTAGTATTATACATTTGCTCAAATTCCTCAATCTCACTATTACTATAATTCAAAACACCTTTAGGGCCTTTATCCCAATCAAAATCATCATAAGCTGATTGAACTACTAGTTCTTCAACAACCGCTTCAGGTGTATCTTCAGCTTCAACAACAACTTCAGGTGTGTCTTCGGCTTCAACAATATCTACAGTAGTTTCTTCAGCTTCAACAACCGCTTCAGGTGTGTCTTCAGCTTCAACAATATCTACAGTGGTTTCTTTAATTTCAACAATATTTTCATTGTTGTTTTCGTCTTCAACAACATTATCATTGTTGTTTTTATTTTCAAGGTTCTCCATAATAAGAAAAGCTTGTTTAAAAGGTTAAAAAATAAATTTATACTACTTCTAAGACATAAACATGACTAACAGTTGCCTAAAAAGCGAGTGCGAAGATAACAATTAGCAACCTTTTAACCAAACATTCCCTCTTTTTAATGTCAAATTAATCTCAACCAGGAAAACCTTTCAAATTCTAATATGTAAAAAATTGATACAGAAAGAAAATTATTTAAATAGCAATGAATAGAGCTGAATTTTAAGATTTATTTGTCTTTAATATATTCTAATTGAGAATCCTCAAAAACATGAAACACAACTAATCAAATGCTATAAAAAAGAAATTCTACATATGAAGCAGAAAATCAAGAGCTATTGAATACAAAAATTGAGGTTTTATTGAAGAGATAGTTATATAAAATCCACAAAGGACGATAAACAAATCAACTACCCGGCGTTATTTAAGTTTATCTTTGCAAAACAATAAAACCAGTAAACTGATTCCCCCACTCTTCCTTCATTTGGATCAAATCCAATACCAGTATGTGTCGTATCATTAAGTTTTAAGATATGAATATCCTTAAAACCAGAAAAAATTAAAATTAAATTTCAAATAACAATAGGGATGCCCTCAGTAGCTAAAATTGTGTTCTCAAAAACAGTTCTTGCCTCACTTAACAAAGGGGTTAAATCGGAATATCTTGATGAAAAATGACCTAACACGAGTTTTTTTACTGCAGCTTCTTTAGCTATAATTGCAGCCTGTTTAGCAGTAGTATGTTTTGTCTTAGATGCCATTTCGAGTAAATCATGCATAAATGTAGCTTCATGGTAGAGCAAATCCACCCCTGAAATAAAGGGGATTATTTCTTTAGAAAATTCGGTGTCAGAACAATAAGCAAAACTCCTCGGTTCAGATGCAGGCTTAGTCAATTCTTTATGTAAAATAACACGCTGATCCTTTGTAATAAAATTAGCACCTTTTTTAATATCTTTAATTTTATTAAATGGGATTTGATACTCTAGAATTTTCTCTTTAATCATATTAGGGGGTCTACGTTTTTCAACAAATAAAAAACCATGGCAGGGCACCCTATGTACTAAAGGAATTGAAAAAACTTTAACGGAAGTGTTTTCAAACAACAATACATGTTTTTCAGGATTAGTTTCATGAAAAAAAATCGGGTATCCCAGTTCATGATTAAATTGTATTTCTACAATAGGTTTTAATCCAGGGGGGCTATAAATATGGAGAGGTTCTTTTCTATTGTTTAGCCCATAACTCATCAACAAACCTACCAAGCCAAAAAAATGATCACCATGTAAATGACTGATAAAAATCTGATTGATTTTAGTAGCCTTCACTTTAAAGTTCATCATTCTATTTTGTGTGCCATCTCCACAATCAATAAGGAAGAAATTTTGCCCTATATTTAATACTTGTGATGATAGATGGCGCCCAAAGGCAGGCGATGCAGAATTTGAACCAAGAATTGTTAATTCAAATTTCATAAAATTAAATTAAATGTATGGGCAAAGTTCTTGAGAAGAGCGTTAATCTATTAGGATTTATTACCAAAGTTGAAAAGCAAAACGTACAAACTAGCTATTCATCTTCATCTGAAGTAACTACATCAGCACCTAACTCGTTTTTCAAGGTAGCCATCATAACAAATTTCGCAGCCTCACTCAAGGTGTTTTTAATGGTCAACACACTATCCAATCTAGAAATAGTAATGAGCATCTTTACACTTGGGTGCACTAGTCCAGTTAAGACAAACTCGTTACCAGAATCAGCCCAAAGGCGATTGCCTGTCAAAATGGCGCTAAGCCCTGACGAATCAACAAACTTAGTGTTTGAAAGATCTATTATCAAATTTTTAATCCCTGCATTGTGCAAAACAATAAGTTCTGCCTTTAAATCAGGAGCCTTTAACGAGTTCAAGTTTTCTTCACCAAGTGTTAAAACTGCATAATCTTCTTTTTTATCAACAGAGTATTTCATAAAGTTTTAGTATTTCTAAATCAAATTAATGGTATTGATTTTATATGGGTATAACGAAGAGATAAATGTTTTAAAGTATTGTTAAGTTTTAATTATTGGGTATTTCAAGTTGTTGTAGGCATATTATCAGAAGCATTCACAATATAAGGCATAATTGTTTTTCAATTACATTATTTCACATGTTAATATGGAAAAAATGCTGTTTGCCAGTTAGTTATAAGAGATTATGGCGCTTTCAATAAAACTATTACTTTCCAATTGTACAACTTAGTTGCTAATGTAATCAAATTTCCCCAATAATTACAACATTTGATGAAACACTATTTGGGGTGACAAGGAAAAATATAGTCAAAGGTTATTTCTATTAGTCCCTAAGTTAGTTTTGAAAACGCTTCAAAAAGATCTTTCACAAATTGAAAACCAATTTTATTCTAATTATGTACAAAAAACACTTAACTAAAGCAACCATTATTACTTAATTATAATGGTCTGATTATTGAATTAAATTTTATTATTTAAAGAAAATTGTAGATAAATAATTAAATTTTCAATAATGAATTTATAAAAAAATTGTAATTGTTACAAAAAGAGCATAACTTTTGCTTTATATGCAATACAAATTAGATTAAATTCATTATTCTTCTTATTATCACTAATTCAAAATAAACAAAAATTTAAATGTGTTTATTTATTTAGTTTTACTAAGTAAATTAATATCTTTGGTTATCATTTTTCATGCCCTTGGGCTTACAATCAATTAATAAATTTTAACTATGCCTAACAACCGGTTTTCTCCAAAAGTAAAAGAAATTATCTCACACAGTAGAGAAGAAGCACTTAAGTTTGGACACGACTATATTGGCACCGAACATTTGCTTTTGGGGGTTTTAAGAGAACCCAGTAGTCTTGCTGTACGTGTATTAGAATCTCTTAATATAGACTCAAAAGAATTATCCGTAGCAGTAGGCGACTCTATCGATAATAATACTGCTACACTTCCAACGTCTTATAATATAGGGAACCTGCCATTAACTAAACAAGCTGAAAAAGTACTTAAAGTTACTTTTTTAGAAGCGAAGCTCCTTAAAAGTGAATTAATAGGCTCGGAACATATTTTATTGTCAGTCCTTAAACACAAAGACAATTTAGCCGCAAGGGTTCTTCTTCAATATGACGTCAATTATGATGTTTTTAAAACAGAACTCGAATTTGTAGGTACAGAGATCAATCCGGAAATCTCATCTGATCTTCCAGATGAATTTGAAGATGATGAAGAAATCCGAAGAGGTGAAGGATCTCAACAAAGCCGAGGAAAAAGTAAATCTCATACTCCTGTTCTAGACAATTTTGGCAGAGATATTTCAAAGTTAGCAGAAGAGGACAAATTGGATCCTATTATTGGTCGTGAAATTGAGATCGAACGTGTTTCTCAAATTTTATCTCGTCGAAAAAAGAACAACCCTATTTTAATAGGAGAACCTGGTGTTGGTAAAACTGCTGTTGTTGAGGGACTAGCACTTAGAATACACCAACGCAAAGTTTCACGCACACTCTTTAACAAACGGATTGTAATGTTAGATCTTGCGGCATTGGTAGCTGGAACGAAATATCGCGGTCAATTCGAAGAGCGTATGAAAGCTATTATGACAGAACTTGAAAAATCAAGAGATGTCATCTTATTTATAGACGAAATTCATACAATAGTGGGTGCAGGAGGAGCTACTGGATCTTTAGATGCATCTAATATTTTTAAACCTGCATTGGCTAGAGGAGAATTACAATGTATTGGGGCTTCAACGTTAGATGAATATCGCCAATATATTGAAAAAGATGGTGCATTGGATCGACGATTTCAAAAAGTACTAATTGAGCCACCAACACCTGAAGAAGCAATTCATATCTTAACTAACATAAAAGAAAAATACGAAGAGTTTCATCATGTCATTTATTCACAAGATGCTATCGAAGCCTGTGTTCAACTAAGTGACAGATATATTTCTGATAGATTTTTACCAGACAAAGCAATAGATGTTATGGATGAGGTGGGAGCTAGAGTACATTTAAAAAACATCCATGTGCCTAAACATATCGTCCAATTAGAAGATGAGATAGAAGCAACAAAAGAATTTAAAAATCAAGCGGTAAGAGATCAAGAATACGAAAAAGCTGCAAATTTCCGTGACAAAGAATCGAAGCTTATTCGTCAATTGGACCAAGCAAAAAAACAATGGGATGAAGAATCTAAATCAAAGAGATTTCCTGTGGAAGAATCGGATATTGCAGAAGTAGTATCGATGATGACAGGGATTCCTGTAACCAGTGTTGCAGAAAATGAAAGTCAGAAACTACTTAGTCTTACTAATGATCTTTCTGGAGAGGTAATAGGTCAGGAAGAGGCTATTTTAAAAGTAGCGAAATCAATTCAAAGAAACCGAGTTGGTCTTAAAGACCCTAATAAACCAATTGGTACCTTCATATTCTTAGGTCCAACAGGAGTTGGTAAAACAGAACTAGCAAAAGTCCTAGCAAGACAGTTGTTCACTTCTGAAGAATCACTTATTCGAATAGACATGAGTGAATATATGGAAAAATTTGCAGTTAGTCGTTTGATTGGAGCTCCTCCAGGGTATGTAGGGTACGAAGAAGGTGGTCAATTAACTGAAAAAGTCCGTCGTAAGCCCTATTCTGTGATTCTCTTAGATGAAATAGAAAAAGCACACCCAGACATTTTTAATATATTATTACAAGTTCTAGATGATGGACAACTGACTGATGGTTTGGGGAGAAAAGTAGATTTCAAAAATACTCTAATCATTATGACGTCTAATGTCGGAGCCCGCAAACTTAAAGACTTCGGACAAGGAGTTGGATTTGCCACCAAATCTAGAAGTGAAGACTCTGATAAAAATGCAAAAATGGTTATTCAAGGTGCATTAAAACGCACTTTTTCTCCTGAATTTTTAAACAGAATTGATGACATTGTTGTCTTTAACACACTAAACAAAAAAGACATATTCAGTATTATTGACCTTACCTTGAAAGATTTATTTGGACGCATAGAGGAATTAGGTTACAGTCTTGAGTTGGATAAAAAAGCAAAAACATTTTTATCTGAAAAGGGCTATGACCCTCAATTTGGTGCTCGACCTTTAAATAGAGCAATTCAAAAATATCTTGAAGACCCTTTAGCTGAATTTATTCTTAACAATCAGGAGAAACTAAATGAAGGAACTGTTCTAGTGGCGACATTAGGAAACAATGATGATGTAATCATTAATGTCAAAAAAAAGAAAAAATCTTCTAAAAAATAGATTTGTATAATCCTAATTTTAAAAGTGCCAATGTATTTAATATGTTGGCACTTTTATTTATATATTATTACCGATTTCAATAAAAAGATGGTATTTTTTAACAATCATTATACGTAGATTATGATTCTGATTGCGGACTTTATTAATCTGAGCATAAGAGTAATAATTAATTGATATTTAAGACTGTATCTATCAATTTAAAATACTCTTTTATAATTATTTTTTCATCAAACTGATCTAATACCAACTGACGCCCTGCCAAACCCATAGCTTTTCTTTGTTCAGGATTTAATTCACACATGGATATCATTGCCCTGGATAAAGCATTAGCATCTCTAGCAGGAACCATAAAACCATTTATTTTATCTAAAACAACCTCCCTACAACCTGCAACATCCGTTGTAATTATAGCTTTTGCCATTGAAAGACTTTCTAACATTACCCTTGGCAATCCTTCCCGATATGATGGCAAAACAACAACATCAACATTTTGTATAATAGAGCGTACATCTTTTGATGTACCCAAGTAGTTAATTATTCCTTGTTCATGATTTTGTTCAACTTCTAATTTATTAACTGCAGCAGGATTCCCCTCATCTATTGCACCAACTACCCAAACTTCTGTGTTTTTAAATTTATTTTTTAAGATACGTGATGCTTCAAACATTTCAGAAATACCCTTGTCATATAATAATCTACCTACAAACAAGAACACCAAATTCGCAGATTCCTGACTTTTGGGTAAGGGTTTAAAAAAAGAAGCGTCAATCCCTGAACCTTTTATTAATGATGTTTTGTGTACTGGACAAATACCTATATCCTCAAATAGTTTCTTATCATCCCTATTCTGAAAAACAAATTTCGTTCCCGTTTTAAAAGCAAATTTATAAAGTATTTTTGCAATTTGATTTACTATCCCATTAGAAAGAAAAGTATATCCTAAGCCTGTTATAGTAGAAATGGTTTTAACCTTGGCTAACCTTGCTGCAAAACAACCATAGATATTTGGTTTAATTGTATATTGAAGTACCAAATCAAATTTCTCTTCCTTATATATATTATATAATTCATAAATAAACTTTATATCCCTAATAGGATTAACACCCTTTCTACTCAAAAACTTAACAGGTATATACTGGCACCCGGTGTTAATTATATAGGGAACATACTCATCGTCTGGGGCTATAGCAACGACGCGATGACCTTTGATTAATAAAGCCTTGATAATGGGAAGCCTGAAATTATAAATATTCCAAGCCGTATTGAGTACAATACCTATTTTTAGTGTTTTGTTTGCCAAGTTTTATATATTTACTTTAGAAATTAATTTTATATTTAAAAATTGTAATTAACAATCATCCTAAATGAAAAGATTTAACTTTAAAGACAATAAATAATAAACGGGTCTGCAATATGTAAACAACTTAATAAGTTTCCTCTTTTTTAGCACAAAATACATCTTTCTGTATAATGTTTTTATTTGCTTGGCAAATTCTTTTTAAAACTGATTTTATTTTATTGCCATTCTTTGTGGCTATATGGGTTCTTCTTGCCATTTTTTATCGAAATATAAAATATAAAAACACCGTTCTTTACAAATATTTTCTTCCCGCATTGTGTTTTAGACTTTTAGGCGCGCTCCTTACAGCTTTAATGTACCAGTATTATTATGGTTATGGAGATACATATTACTATTTTTTTGCATCAAGAGATATATATAATGCGCTACTTAACTACCCCTTAGCGGCCTATGATATGCTGTTTGTTGATTTCTATAATTGGGATTTTTCTACTAGTACATACGTCACATTCCGACGAATTTTTACACGACCGCCAGAAGCCTTAGTAATAAAAATTGCAGGACTGTTTAGCATCTTTGGATTTGGAACGTATATAGGGACTTCATTTATATTAACAGTATTTAGTTTTTTAGGGTGCTGGGGCATATATCGTGTTTTTTATGACCTTTACCCGCACTTACACAAACCTTTAGCATTTGCTATCTTATTTTTACCCTCAATGTGTTTTTGGAGTACTGGAATCATGAAAGATTCTTTAGTAATTGCAGGTTTAGGGTTCTATGTATATGGAATTTATTTTGGATTAATTAAGAAAAAAAAGAAACTTATACGTTCTGTTTTCTTTATTATTTTGGGGGTCTGGCTGATGAAAACCATCAAAATATATGTATTGATTTCAATATTACCAGCATCCATAATTTGGGTGATTTTCATGTTTAACAAGCGTATTAAAACCCCACTATTACGCAAAATTTTAGGGCCATTTTTTTTAGGACTCGGGAGTTTAGGAGCATATTTAACAATCCAACAATTAGGTACAATGTACTATGAATACACACTTGAAGGATTTATAAAAGAAGCCGCCAAAACTCAATGGTGGTTAAAATTAAGTACTGAAAGAGATGGTGGGTCAGGCTATGACTTTGGCGTAATAGAACCAACGCTTCGAGGGCTTTTAAATGTTTTCCCCAAAGCAGTTATTGTTACTTTGTTCAGGCCTTTCCTCTGGGAAACTTCTAAAATGATCGTATTCCCATCAGCTATCGAATCTACTTTTACACTTTGCTTAACTTTTTATGTTATTATAAAAGTAGGTGTTTTGAGATCATTGATTTCAATACTAAGAGATCCTGTTATATTATTCTGTATGGTTTTTGCAATTATTTTTGCTTTTTGCATTGGCTTTACTGCTTATAACTTTGGTGCTTTAGCAAGGTACAAAATCCCATGTATGCCTTTTTATTTTATAGCCATGATACTATTGCTTGACAAAGGCAAACAAAAAAAGAATTTACTTAGGATCAATAGAAACAAAGGCAAATCCTAATTTCGAATAATAATCTAATATTTTAGGTAGAATATATTCTAAACGATCCCAAGATTTTTTGCTGTCGTGCAAAACAATTATTGAACCATTTGAAGCATTATTAAGAACATTCTTTAAACACATTTCTCCATTTAAATTTGAATCAAAATCCCCAGCAATTATATCCCACATAACAATTTTATAATTTTTTTTTATTTCCCGGGCCTGACTTGGTTTCAGTCTACCATATGGAGGTCTAAAAAGCTTGGAATCTACAACATCTTTGCATTTTTCTATGTTATCCAAATAATCACAAGTTGTAGATGCCCATCCGTTCAAATGATTAAAAGTATGATTCCCAACCTTATGTCCAGCGTCTAAAACCTGCTGATAAATTTCCTGGTTTTTTTTGACATTTGCTCCTACACAGAAAAAAGTAGCCTGGGCATTATATTGAGCTAATTGCTTCAATACCCAGGGAGTCACTTTAGGGATTGGCCCATCATCAAAAGTCAAATATATCTTTTTATCAGTATCAAAAGGGAACCTCCAAATATAATTGGGGAAGAGCCACTGAACTATTTTGGGTGTACTAATTGGATAATACATTGCTTTATTGTAAAGTCATAGTAAATTCAACAACCGCCTTTATTTCTTCTTTCGTCATAAGGCCAGAAAAGGCAGGCATAATATTTCTTCCGTAGGTTACAACATTAATCCTTTGTTCTAAGTTTAGTTTAGAATCTGGCAAAAGGATAGCACCATTGACTCCCATACGCCCATCAATACCATGACAAGAAACACATCTGACTTTATAAATATCAAAAGCAGATCTTTTCTCGCTTCCCCCTTCTGCAGCACCACAAGCATATATATACATAACTAAGACTAGCCCAAAGCCTAAAATTCGCATTTTTTTTATTTATTATTACCAAACACTTATAATCAATTCACCAATATTTATTATATTGGTATACACTAATAAAAACTTTTAAACTTATTTTTTGCGTTATCCTATTGTTTTTTATCAGTGATATACAAAACTATCAAAAAAGGGCTGATTTGCCCCATAGAATAGAACCTTTTTTTTACTCTTAAATTAATTACAAATTATGTTACCATTTACAATTACTATTGCAATTTTTGCTCTTTTCTTTATTCTTTCGACAGTAAAAATAGTAAAGGAAAAATCCGCAAAAATAGTTCAACGCTTGGGCAGGTTCAATAGAATACTTCACCCAGGTATTAACTTTTGTATTCCAATATTAGAAAGCATTGCTGGCACTGTAAACCTAAAAGTCCAACAATTAGATATCCATATTGAAACTAAAACCCAAGATGATGTATTTGTCAAGTTACAGGTATCTGTTCATGTACAAATAATGAAAAATAAAGTACAAGAAGCCTTTTATGAATTAGATGATCCATACGGACAAATTTCTTCCTATATTTTTGATACTGTACGTGCAGAAGTGCCTAAATTAGATCTCGATGATGTTTTTTCTCGCAAAGATGATATCGCAACTGCTGTAAAAACTGAGCTTTCTGAACATATGGACAAATACGGCTATAGAATCGTTCAAACCTTAATTACCGATATAGACCCTGATGCTATGGTAAAAGAATCAATGAATCGTATCAACGCAGCAAAACGAAATAAAGAAGCAATTTCTGAAGATGCGGAAGGTCGTAAAATAGCTAAGATAAAAGACGCTGAAGCAGATAAAGAATCAAAAAGATTACAAGGAGAGGGAGTTGCTGATCAAAGATTAGCAATCATTAAAGGTTTTGCCGATTCAGTAGAAGATTTCAGCAATACATTACAAGATGTATCCCCTATTGAAATAATGCAATTTGTATTATTAACCCAACATTATGATACAATTAAAGACATTGGAGAAAAAAATAGCTCAATTATTGTTCCTTATTCACCAGGAAACCTTCAAAATCTACAGCAACAATTAATGGAAGGAAATCTTATGGCTGATGAGATAAATAAACTTAGTAAGGATAGAACCAAAATACCCAACACTAAAAAAACCTTTGCTCAAAAAGAAAAATCTATCCTTGATATCGATTCAAATATAGATACTAGTTTATAACTACAATAATTATTTTTTGAGATAAAGACCTTTGGAGTAGTTCGTTCGAAACTACTCCTTTTTTTATTTTATAAAAACTATTATTTCTTTGAAGTAAATTGCGATCTCCCAGATATCAGATGTGAATATTTCTCATGAAGAGAATAAACTAAAATGGCAATTAAAAAACCAATTAACATGCCGGCTGTTACATCTTTCAAAAAATGTTGAACTAAATACATTCTTGAAATCGCTACTAAAAAAGCTAAAGCTAAGCAGATAAATTTTAGCAGCCTATTGGGAATAAAAAATGCTAATAAAGTATAAAAAGCAAAAGCTGATATAGTATGCCCAGACGGAAAACTAGTGGTCCAACCATCATGTAAAACAACACTAGGAATATAATTTGGCAATTCTGGCTGTTTTAATAAATCATTAAAATACCTAACAGGGCGTTCATGTTCAAAATAATCTTTCATTACCCCACTAACGAACAAAACTAAAAGGGCATTCAAAATAATTGCAAAAGACTTTGAATAAGAGAAAAACAGAAAAACAACTGCAGCAATTACATAAACATACCCCTCCCCACAATAGGTCCAAAATACAAAAATAAAGTTTTGAAAATCTGTCCTGTTTTCTGCAAAAAAGAGTATAACATCTCCCTTTTCTAATACACCAAACAAAAGTAAACATGCAATAGACCAGAGTAGGAAAAAACCTGTAATATAACCATAGTTATCTCTTAATGAATTTTGATTTCTAATTTGAAGACTTGTTTCCATTAACTTCTTTTTTCCGATTATCGTTCAACAATTGTTATGCAAAAAATGATGTAGTATTCAATTTTTATTTTTAAAAGATTGTAGCCAAACAAATATTCGTTCAAAATTTATAACTCTTGAATCATTCATTGCCTTAAATGTTAAAAAAATACCACATGGCAACAACACTAAATTGGGGAGCCATGACCCAACCCAACATGGTATTTCAACATTTGTAGCCAATCTCTCTCCAATTAAAAACAAAACGAAAAAGACCATAAAAAAAATAAAACCGACTAAAATAGGCCACCCAAACCCACCTTTTCGAATAATAGCGCCCATGGGAGCACCAATAAATAAAAACAAAAGACAGGCCAGAGCAAAAGACAACTTCTGATGTATTTCATTTTCATGTTCAGCATGAATTCTTTTATTGGTTTTACAGTATTCTCTCACGCCATGCGATTGCCCCTTAATGTTCTGACAAAAACCTACTGCACGTTGATAAATATAATTCCTTTTATCTACTGGGATCAATTCCCAAAAATGTTTTATAGTAGTATCAATGGTTATTTTCGGTGCATTTTGATTTTCTGGAGGATAGTAAAGTTTTGGATGCCTGTGTGGCGGTATCTCTATAGTATCGTTTACCTGAATCCCTTCTCTTCTGAATTGAAACATTGCATCTGTATTACGCTTAAGCATAGCATATCGCTCAAATCTTTTTTGTTTCAATGAATCAATTGCCTTTAATAATTGTTTAGTGGTAAGGAGAGAATAATGTCCCTTAAACAAATCCTCATTAGTTTCATTAAATTCAAATTCACTCAAATCAAATAATGTTGTATAAGAATCAAAATTCATTTCAATATGAGGATATGTATTAGGATGTTCTGGGTCAGGTAGCAATTCTTCATAACGAGTTCCATGCAATAACTTAACTACCAAAAAACTACGACTAAAAAGTGTATCTTTCTCCATAACTGTATCATTCATGGGTTTTTTTATTTTTCTAAATACAGAATCCTTGGTATAGAAAAGACCACCTTTTTTTGCATTTGTTTGTCCCTTATAACCAGCCGATGAAGTATGATCATATATTTTTAGATCCTCTAGAATTTTACCATCTGCAGCCTTTTTACCAACAAAAATTGAAACTTTTTTAAAATCATTATTATACTGTCCTTCTTCGAAAGAAAGGGCTGGCTTTTGCCTCCGGATATCATAAAGTGTAGATTTAAATTTTAACGCTGTAACGGGGATTAAACTATTGGAGAAAAGAAATGAGATTCCTGCCAAAATAAGCGCAAAAAAAATAAGTGGAGTTATAACTCTCAAAAGCGAAACTCCAGCTGTCTTCATAGATACCAATTCATAATGTTCTGCTAAGTTTCCTATAGTCATTACCGAAGCAATCAGAACACCAAATACCATCGCGCGAGGTATCATAGCTAAAGATTGGTAAAATAATAATTCGAAAATGATAGACAAGTCAAGTCCCTTGCCTATAATATCATCAATATATTTCCAAAGAAATTGCATATTGAAGATAAACATGGCTACCAAAGTCCAAATAACTAAGGGAGTAATAAAACTATATATGACGAGTTTATCTATTTTTTTCAAAAGAAAGTGAAATGTTAAAAAGAAAAAACATATTAGAGGAACAAAATATTACTTAATAAATGTATCTCTATTCCATAAAGATACAAAAAGCGTATGAATCAGTAATTTCTCAAATTACTTTTAGCTTAATTTTAGTAATATGCATCATATTATTAACAATTAAAAAAGCATTGAAGTTACAAACAAAAAGTATCTACGTGTTAGCTTTTTTCTTAGCAAGGGCTGCATCAACAAAATCAAAAGTAGAAAGGATGTCAGGTTTACCATCAATAATTGCTACATCATGTTCAAAATGAGCAGATGGTTGCCCATCTTTTGTTAAAATAGTCCAGCCATCTTTTAACTGCCTAATCCTTGCAGTCCCCAGATTAATCATAGGCTCAATAGCTAATACCAAGCCATTTTTCAACAATTTGCCGCGTCCTCTCCTTCCATAATTAGGGACCTGTGGTTCTTCATGCATTATACGACCCAGTCCGTGGCCTACCAGCTCTTTAACAACACCATAACCATGCTTTTCAGTGTACGTCTGTATAGCATAACCGATATCACCAATTCTATTTCCTGCTTTACACTGTTCTATACCCAAATAAAGACTTTTTTTAGTGATTTCCAACAACTTTGAAACTTCAGGAGCGACTTCACCTACTTCGAAAGTATAAGCGTGATCACCATAAAAACCATTCATTAATACACCGCAATCAACAGACAAGATATCTCCATTTTGCAATGGAGTATCATTAGGAATTCCATGAACTACCTGGGCATTTGGAGACATACATAATGTATTGGGGAAATCATACAACCCCAAAAATCCTGGCACCCCACCATTATCACGTATATATTCTTCAGCTAATTTATCCAAATATAATGAAGTAACACCTGGTTCTATATGCTCTGCTATCAACCCTAAGGTTTTAGATACCAGTTGAGCACTTTTCCTCATGAGTTCAATTTCCTCTCTTGTTTTATAGATTATTGGCTGATCAGACATTTTTGATAAATTCTTTAGGAATGAATTAAATTATAAGAGATAATAAAAATTCAGTTCTGTTGAAAATTAGTAATAACAAAAATAAGGATTCCAAAATCAATAGTAAAGATTTTGCTTATAATTTTATGAATTGATTTAATTGTAATTTATATAATAATTACTCTCCTAAATAAAACAAGTTGACTAATAAAAAGATATCTATCCAGAAAATATTTTCTATAGAAATTACTATAATTCAGTTCTGTTGAATTATTGAAACATTCCATTTCTTATCTTTGTTTTTGTATATTGCAAATATGTATTCATATTTCTATAGTTTTATTAATTGGCGCCCTAAGTCCATTACTATAAAGTATCTTAGATGAATTTTTACACTTTTATTTCTAATGTTTTATGCTAAATACATCTATAGAGTATTTAAAAGGAGTTGGTACAGCGCGCGCAGATGCACTCAAGAAAGAATTGGGTATTTTTACCTATTTCCAATTGCTACAACACTACCCTTTCCGCTATGTGGACAAGACCCGATTCCACAAAATCAAAGACATAATAAACGATAGTGAATATGTACAAATAAAAGGGATTCTCAGACGTATAAATAGCATTGGAGCAGGAAGAAAACGAAGAATGACTGCAATTTTTCGTGATGATTCCGGCAGTATTGAACTAACCTGGTTCAAAGGATTAAGCTGGGTTCAAAACTTACAAGTAGGTAAGGAATATATTGTATACGGAAAACCGTCCATATATAATAAGAAATTAAGTATTGTACATCCTGAAATCACGCTTCTTACTGAGGAAAAGAAAGTTAATGCTTCTACACTTGAGCCAGTATACCATTCTACAGAAAAACTAAAAACCAGACGTCTGGACTCCAAGGGACTAGCATTGATCATAAAAAACTTGTTTGTGAAAATTCATCCACAGCGCAACCTTATCCCTGAATCCATGCCTAAATACTTGTTAGAACGACTAAGGCTACCTGAACGTTACCATGCCTGGATGGGCATTCACTTTCCGCGCAATAAGGTTCAATATAATATGGCCCAGAACCGAATAAAGTTTGAAGAATTCTTTTTTCTACAACTGAGGATTTTACAAAGCAAACAACAAAAAAGAACAGGCATTCGCGGTTTTGTTTTTAATACAATCGGTGAGAATTTCAATGAATTTTACAACAACAATCTTGCATTTGAACTTACAAATGCTCAAAAACGTGTAATCAAAGAAATCCGTTATGACTTGAGTACAGGTCATCAGATGAACAGGCTCCTTCAAGGCGATGTAGGCAGCGGAAAAACTATTGTAGCCTTTATGTGTCTTCTTATTGCTTTAGACAATGGCTACCAAACAGCATTAATGGCCCCTACAGAAATTCTTGCTCAACAACACTTTAATTCTATTCTAGAAATGGCAAAGGGTTTAGATCTCAAAATAGAAATCCTAACAGGAACCATCAAAGGAAAAAAACGAAAGGCATTACTTGAAAGTCTAGAAACAGGAGAAATTGATATACTAATTGGCACTCATGCTCTGATTGAAGATCCTGTAATTTTTAAAAACCTCGGTCTAGTAGTTGTTGATGAACAGCACCGTTTTGGTGTTGTTCAACGCTCAAAGATGTGGCGTAAAAATGTGACTAACCCTCCTCATATTTTAGTAATGACCGCGACACCTATTCCCAGAACACTCGCAATGACAGCATACGGTGATTTAGATGTTTCTATAATTGACGAAATGCCTCCGGGCAGAAAACCTATTACTACTTATCATAAGTTTGAGAGTCAACGGTTGTGGACATTTGGACAAATGAAACGCGAAATTGCAAAGGGACATCAGGTTTATATAGTATACCCATTGATTGAAGAATCTGAATATGAAGGCTTAAGTGAAGTTAAAGATTTGATGGAAGGATATGAAGTAATGTTAAGGGAGTTCCCTCGTCCCGATTATCAAATTTCTATAGTACACGGACGTCAAAAGCCTGCTGATAAAAAAATTGAAATGGATCGTTTTGCACGTGGAGAAACTCAAATTCTAATGGCTACAACTGTTATTGAGGTTGGAGTAAATGTACCCAATGCAAGTATGATGATAATTGAAAATGCCGAACGTTTCGGATTGGCTCAATTACATCAACTACGTGGAAGAGTAGGTAGAGGTGGAGGTGATGCATTTTGTATTTTAATGACTGGTTTTAAGCTTTCAGCAGATGGAAGATTTAGAATGGAAACTATGGTACAAACGACAGATGGCTTCAAAATTTCTGAGGCAGATCTTAAATTAAGAGGGCCTGGTAATATTGAAGGAACTCAACAATCGGGGATCCTAAATTTCAAATTAGCTAATATTGTTCAGGATGCTGAAATTTTACGCTCTGCCAGAAATATAGCGAAAGAAATACTGGCCAATGACCCGAAGTTAGAAAAACCAGAAAACAGCCCCATCTTAAACCATCTTAAAAGTACACAAAAAACGCATGGATTTGGTTTAATTAGTTAGTTGAATTTGATTAATTCTATAATTCAAAAATTGTCATAAAACACTTAAAGATCATATCCTTTTGCCAAAAACATTCCATCATCCCTAAAATGAGCCTCAAACTCTTCTCCAGAACTAGCACATTTCATGGCAAGTTCATATGAAATATCTCCATTGCTATATTGTATCATATCCGCTTCCTCTATACTGTGATCTTCAAAGACCTGATTAGCTGAATTAATAACAATTGGAGGCACATCTTCTAATTCCATTGAAACCTCAGACAACAACACATGACCTGTAACTGTTATTTCAACTTCAAATTCAACTTCGCCATTGTCAAAAGAAGCCTCATATATTTTTGCAGGAACTTCCCAGCCCCACTCGACATCATTAAGATTTACATCAGGATAATATTCTTTAAACACCCTTAATATTTCGTTTGGGACATATAGTTTACTCATAATTTCTGTTATATATATTTTTAAGAAAACAAGATTAAAACGCATTTAATTTAACAACCCTTCGAGTTAATGAACTACCATCAGTAAATTTCATTCCGACAAAATATATACCCGAAGCAAAATTTTTAAGATCCAATTTAATAATGGTATCATTTATATTAAATAATTCAAGTTGAACACCTAATGCATTAAATAAAAAAATCTTATCAAGACCTTGCTGAGATTCTATATACAAAACATCATAAAAAGGATTTGGGAAAACACTTGAAAAATTATTCTTATCAAATGTTGGTGTATAAGTGTAAATATTATTACAAGAAGAACTAAAGATAGAATTATTAATATATCTGGTTTTAGCTGGAATATCAGAAGTTCCTAAAGGATTAGGTGTTCCAATTTTTGCCCATTGAATTAAAGGAATAAAATCTGGTTTAACCGTATAAGCATAAGATAAATCTGGTAAAGATTGTGTTCCAGCTGGTGTAATAGTTCCTTTATTGTTATTCCCATAAATAAAATGTCCTGTTCCGAGTATAGTGTAATTTACAAGGCTATAAGGGAAGCTCGTATTTGTTATCTCATTACCAATAAAGTTTTGATTAGGTGAATTATTAGCAGAAAAAAAAATGCCGTATCCTTCTGAACGATTTCTGAAAAAAGTATTATAAGGACCATTGGGACCATGAGAATTATCAATTACAATATTTCTACAAATATTCTGCTCAAACAAATTTGAATAAACATAATTGCCATGTAAAACAATATCCCCTGCTGCATCATTGGGTACAGAAGACCAATAAGGATCCAAAGAATAATTATAAGCAAAAGCATTCCCATTAGCACCAGCCTGTACTAAAATTGAATGCCTCAAATGCTTAAAAATATTATCTTCAGCCAAACTCTCACCCGTGGTAAACTGAAAAACAACTCCATATCCTCGTCCACCACCACCATAATCGAAAGCATGATGGAAATAAGATTGAGCAATATATAAATTCGAACAAAATTCGCCTTTTATATGTGAAAAAGTGCAATTATCAGATTCAATACCTTTAACCCAACAATTAACAGCATAACGAAAAGATAAATTAGACGACTGTTGAGGCGCAGTATCATCTAATCTCATTATTTTTAGACACTCTATTCCAATATTATTACGAGGAATTATCCTTTTAATATAGGGATTCCTAGATATATCAAAATCCATTCTTAATGGAGATTGCAGCCATATATTATTATTTGAAATACTGTCAATTTGAACAATTTGTCCAACAGTCCCCTCTGCCCATGATGAAGTAACTAAATCTAAATCATATTGAATAATTCGTACCCAATCACCTTCTTGAAAACCAGAAGAATCATAGACTACAATATGATTATCCCCTAAACTAACAGATTGAACAAATGCAGTTGTATCGGATGTGGAAAAACCTGAAATAACAATAGCATTACCACTTCCCCCTAGATCCATTAAAAAAATTGTCGAATCTGCTCCTTTTCCTTTTATAATATAATTACTTGGAAGAACTATACTTGTATTAAATAAAAAATCTCCAGGAGGAAAATCTAAAATTGCTCCTATCCCGGAAAAAGTATCTATAAAATTTGTAATAATAGAATCATTGGCCGTAAAACCATCATCAAAAACACCTAAAGATTGCATATCGACAACTTGAAGATTAAAACTTGTATCGATACGTAGACCTGCAAGCGTCCAATCTACAGATCTATTTTGAGAAAGCGTCTGGGACATAACAGAGCCAACAAAAAAGAAAAAAAATATACTAATCGTTAAGCGCATATATTACTAGGTCAACTCTTTAAAATAATCTAACGTAAGCTTTAGCCCCTTCATTAAGTCAATTGTAGGATGATAACCTAAAAGTTTTTTAACCTTTGAAATGTCTGCCTGTGAATCTCTGATATCCCCTTCACGAGCCGCCTGAAACAAAGGTTTTTTTTCCGTTTTACCTGCTAAATTACATATACCCTGAAATAATTCCAAAATGGTATATCGTTCTCCACAACCTACATTATATACTTGGTTCAAAGCAGCTGCATTCTTAGTAAACATGGCTTTTATATTCACTTGTACAACATTTTCAATAAAAGTAAAATCACGTGTTTGACCTCCATCTCCATTAATATAAGCAATGCCATCTTTCATACATGCTTCAACAAACAAAGGTATTACTGCAGCATAAGCCCCTTGTGAACTTTGTCTGGGACCAAAAACATTAAAATAACGAAAACCAATAAACTCCATATCATAAACATGAGCAAAATTATCTGCAAATAACTCATTTGATAATTTAGTAATTGCATAAGGAGATAAAGGTTTCCCAATCCTGTTTTCTACTTTAGGCAAGTTGGGCTCATCACCATAAACAGAAGAAGATGAAGCATAAACAAAACGTCGTATGCCATGATATTTTGCTGCAAAAACCATGTTTACAAAGCCATCAACATTGTGTCCAGTTGTAGCATATGGTTCCTTAATAGAACGGGGAACCGAGCCAAGTGCAGCCTGATGACATATTATATCAACCCCTTCACATGCCTTTTTACAGGTTTCTAAATTCCTAATGTCGCCTTCAATGAATTGGTAATTCGGGAAATCTGCAAAAACATCAACATTACTTTTAAAACCAGTGAGTAAATTATCCAAAACAATAACTTTACCTACCCTATGCCTTAACAAATATTCTACAATATTAGACCCAATAAACCCGGCAGCACCTGTTATCAATATTGTTTTATCTTCAAGCGAATCACTATGGTAAGCTATATCATACATAGGTTATTGGTTTAAGACCACTACAAATGTACAAAGTTATTAATGTTATTTAAAACCCTTCAGTTTAATTTTTAATCCAACGAAGATACCATTGATGTAGAGTATATAAAAACCAAATAAAATGTGGATTTATATATCCCTTTTGAGCAATAAAATTATCTATAATAATATTGAGTTCATTTTTATCAAGTTCGAATGTCTGAATAAAATGAAAGTCGTCCTTCATATGTAATAAGTTCTCTTTCAGGCTACTCAACAACCACTTTTGTACAGGAATGGAAAAACCTTGTTTGGGACGTTCAATAAGTTCCTTAGGAACACTTTTATACAAGATTTTCCGAAGAAGATATTTTGTTTCTTTTCCTTTAATTTTGAATTCATCACCCAAACGCATAGAAAATTCAATAATTTTGTGGTCTAAAAAAGGCTCTCTACCTTCAAGAGCTACAGACATTGTTGCACGATCAACCTTAGTCATAATATCTCCTTCCAAATAAGTGTCTATGTCTACCATTCCTAAATAAGATATCAAGCGGTTAGCCTGTATATCATGACTGTTTTTATACCGGTCACAAAAATACGGAAACAATTTCTTTAATTTCTTTTGAGACATATATGTAGAAGAAATATTGAAAAAATCAAGCTGAGTTTCAGCTTCTAGAGCATTGATAAGTTTAGGAAACTTGTTGCTTATATTTTTATAATTCCTTAGGAAAGGTATTTTTGAACTATTTTTCTCTAACCAAACGGGATTTATTTTTGAACTAAAACCTCCAATTATCGAGCGCAAAATGGACGGCATTTTTTGAACTTTTGGATAAAAATTTTGTGTGATCTCATACTTGGTATAACCACCGAATATTTCATCTCCACCATCTGCAGAAAGACTTACAGTAACTTTTTCTCGGGCCATTTTAGAAACCAAATAAGTAGGAATACTAGAACTATCACCAAATGGTTCATCATACATTTCTGGTAATAACGGAATTACCTTTTCAAAGTCCTTCTCTGAACAATATAGTTCATGATGTTCTGTATTTAAATGTTTAGCTACCGCTTGAGCATGTTTTGCTTCATTATACTCTTCTTCATGGAATCCTATTGTAAATGTTTTTAACTGACGCCCCTGTTTCTTTTGTAAAAGCGCTGTAACTAAAGAAGAATCTATCCCACCACTTAAAAAAGCACCAACAGGCACATCTGAAATCATTCTTAGCTCAAAACTCTCTGTAAGAATACATTCCAACTCTTCTACTAATTCCTCTTCTTTTTGTTTACTTACAGAACTATTTTTATATACATTTTGTATATCCCAATATTTTTCATTCTTTATATTCTGATTGCTATTTATTTGCATAAATGAACCGGCAGCAAGTTTATGTGCATATTTAAATATGCAATGAGGGTAATGAATATATCCCTGTTGCAAGAAAAGAGAAACAGCATTTGTATCTATACTTTTATCAAATTTAGGATGCTGATGAAAAGCCTTCAATTCTGAAGCAAACATAAACAAACCATCTTTCAAATACCAAAACAATGGTTTAACACCTACCCTATCACGACATAAAGTTAATGTTTGTGTAACCTTATTAAAT
This sequence comes from Saprospiraceae bacterium, assembly GCA_022448945.1. Classification (GTDB taxonomy): domain Bacteria; phylum Bacteroidota; class Bacteroidia; order Chitinophagales; family Saprospiraceae; genus Aureispira. The sequence continues at coordinate 62,161 of JAKVCV010000002.1, read as the reverse complement.
ATTGCAAATGCAAAAAAACCTCTGAAATGATGAACCATATCCATCCCCCATGCCTGAAATGAATGTATAATTACCTCTGTATCTGTCTCAGATTGAAAAACATGGCCCTCCTGTTCTAATATTTTCCGAACGTTTTTAAAGTTGAAGACTTCACCATTATAAACAATTACCCAATCCTCCCAGATCATCGGTTGATGTCCTGCGGTACTCAAATCTAGGATAGACAATCTCCTATGTCCCAAAGCCAAAGGGCAATTATTATCTATATATACCCCCAAACTATCAGGACCGCCATATTCCAATGTATCACGCATTTTAACAACGGTCTCTTCAAGAGCGTAGCTATTATTATAATTAAAATCCCAAAATCCGGTTATTCTACACATGATTTAACTTTATGGGGAATAAATTACTAAATTCAGACCTATCAATAGTCAAAAATAAAATAATAAATACAAACAAGAGATACTATTTCATTTTCTAAGAATTTTTGATAATTTTTGTAGTATACAATTATAAAAATTTCACTTAGCCTATGCTAAGCTAAACAATAATATTGTTACAATCAAAATATAAAAATTTTCACATTAGATTATTGATTAAATTTAATATTGAAATTCAAACTGTTTTAATGATAATCTAACATACATAACGCAAAATGAGTATCATAGAATTAGTAGTACCCGTTATTGGTGAATCTATCACTGAGGTCACCTTATCTTCCTGGATAAAAGAAAATGGTTCTTATGTAGAATTAGATGAAATTATTTGTGAATTTGAATCAGACAAAGCAACTGTAGAAGTACCAGCAGAGAAAGCTGGAAAATTAATCTGGGTAGCTCAGGAAGGTGATGATATTTCAATTGGACAATTATTTGCGAAGATTGATACAAGTATAGAGGCCCCTTCAGTAGATACTACTCCCAAAACAGTTGAGGATTCATCTACGAAAAAAGAAATTGCAACAGAACAAGAAGTTAAAAAACCTTCTAAATCTAATGTTAGTGGACATCCATCACCAACTGCTCAAAAGCTAATGAAAGAAAATGGTTTAACTGCTTCAGACATAACCGCAACAGGCAAAGATGGTAGAATTACACAGAAAGATGTTCAAAAAGCAATTGCTAACAAATCAAAAGGTTCCACTAAAGAACAAAAAGTAGTCGCAAAAGAAACAGGAACTGTATCCTCAAAAACAAGCAGTTCCTTTAGTCGTGAGAAACGTATAGAAAAAATGAGCCGAATGCGTCGTACTATTGCATCTCGATTGGTCTCTGCAAAAAATACAACTGCAATGCTAACTACTTTTAATGAAGTAGATTTGACGAATGTTATGGCAATGCGAAAAAACTATCAGGAGAGATTTGTTGAACGCTATGGAACCAAGCTTGGCTTCATGTCACTATTTTCTAAAGCCTGTGCGAAAGTCCTAATGGAAATGCCTGGAGTTAATGCTCAAATGGGTGAAGATGGCAAAAGTATAATTTATCATGATTATGTAGATATATCAATCGCTATTTCAACTCCAACTGGTTTAGTTGTACCACCTGTTAAAAACGTGGAATCGCTGAATTATGCAGAAATAGAACTTGCTATTAAAGAACTTGCCAAAAAAGCAAGAGATGGCAGCCTAACGCTTCAGGAGATGCAAGGGGGCACCTTTACAATTACCAATGGAGGCGTTTTTGGTTCAATGATGAGTACGCCTATTATCAATGAACCTCAATCTGCAATTTTAGGAATGCATACTATTCAACAACGCCCAATGGCTATTGATGGTGAGGTAAAGATTCGTCCTATGATGTACATAGCACTTTCATACGATCACAGAATTATTGATGGTTCTTCCTCCGTTACCTTTTTAGTAAAAGTTAAAAATTTGTTGGAAGACCCTGTTTCCATGCTATTAGATTTATAATCTCATTGAATACAAAAAGGTCAATTCTACTTAGAATTGACCTTTTTTTGTTTTTCAAAAAACATATTCATTATAATACAAGAACCTATTTAATTCTATGCCAAGTTTGAGTTCTGTAGAAAAAAGCAACCCAACCACGCACCATTAAAGTATTACCTTTGCTATCGCTATCGTCCATCCACATAGTACATGTATATACTTTTCCATTTTTGGGGTCCAAAATACTTCCTCCTTTCCATTTATCAGAAGATTCATACATATCCCATATCATTTCTAAACCTATAAGATGTTCATCCTTCCCGTGTCCTACAGGACATTTAGTGCAAATAACATCTTCAAAGCGCTTTACATTATTATCGGTAAGTGTTTTGGGATCTAAAAGCTTTATAACTTTAGCATGTATCTTACTTCCTTTCTTAAAAATTTCTACATGAGACTTAGTTCTTCCCGTTTCATCATCTATGGTTTTCCATACTCCTATACAATTCTTACCATTAATGGAAATTTGAGCTGAGGTACTTGAAAACATTAGCAAAAAACAAGATAGAGTCAACAAGTTGAAAAGATTTGTGATAGATTTCATATTAATTGATTTTGTTGATTTAATAATTTGAATTAAAAAATTAAAGGATATTAAATTCTTTAATTCATTCTTTCTGATATATACTAAAACAAAGAATAATAGTCAACATATTCGTTTATTTTGTGTTTTTCTTTTTATTTTTAAACAAAGCTGAATAAATTTCATTTACTTTTTGAACAATCTCCGGCAATTGTCGAATAGATGCCATCTCTCTAAACTTAGCTCTTGCCTCAGATGCAGGAATACCAACATACTCTTTATCACCACCAGGTATAGATTTAGACACCGCTGCCTTTGCGAGTAAAGTTGCTCCTTCGCCAACAACCAATGATTTAGATATCCCGACTTGTCCATAAATGGTAACATAATCCTGAATAATTGTTTTACCTGCAATGCCTACCTGTGCAGCAATTAAACAATGCTTTCCTATAACAACACCATGGCCAACATGCACTTGATTATCAATCTTTGTTCCTTCACCTATTTTGGTGTCTCCCGACACACCTCTATCTATAGTACAACTTGCACCAATTTCAACATTATCATCAATAATCACCCTACCTATTGAATGCCAACGTGTGTATGTTCCATCTGACTGTTTACTCATATAAAAAGCATCATTCCCTATAGAAGAATTAGCATGGATAATAACATTGTTCCCTATTTTGGTATTATCAAGTAATACAGTATTTGCACGAATAAGACAATTATCACCTATAGTAACATGATTCCCTACTACTACACCCGGTTCTAAGATGGTATTTTCTCCAATAATAGCAGTTTTACTGACATTGGATTTAATAGGAACAAATGGATTATAATGTAAGGCCAACAAATTATATGCCTCAAAAGGTTTCTTAACTATCAATAAAGCTTTGTCATCAGGACATTCTACAACTTTATCAATAATAATGACTGCAGCATCTGAATATATAGCTTGACTATAATATTTTTCATTGTCAACAAAAATTAAACTACCCTTCTCAACTTTATGAATTTCTCTGAGATAAGTAACTTTAATGCTACTATCTCCAATTATGTCTGCACCGATCAAATCTGCTATATCTAAGACTGATATTGGCATTTTTAACTTCATAACACTGTTTTTTTGCAAAGATAATAAAACTAGTACAAATTCATAGTTATAAAAAAAGAGATTAGAATAGATTATCTATTTATAACTTGTACATATAAACCTAAATCCATGTATTTAATCAACATTGAGATAAAAGAATAGTATGTTTAAATCATTCAATTATACAACAGTCAAATTATTAAGCAATTAATATTAAATTAAACTCTAGTAATAAGAAAGAAAAAATTAACTTTGTACTTTATAGAAAGCTTTAAAGTATCTAATTTTCTACTGCTAGCCTAATATTTTACATTGTCTTAACTTTAACCAATAAACATATAAAACCAGACAAACTATTTTTTAAACCGAGCATTACAAGAACTTACACCAAACAATCACCTTATTTTTATGAAACTTTTACAAGACAAAGTCGCCATCATTACAGGTGGTTCAAGAGGAATAGGATCAGCTATGGTCAAAAAATTTGCTGAACACGGAGCTCATGTAGCTTTTACTTACAGGTCTTCCTTAGAAAATGCAAAAAAAATAATTGAAGAAAGTAAAATTTTTGGAACCAAAATCAAAGCTTACTCTTCTGATGCCAGTTCTTTTGAACAAACTCAGGAACTTATCTCTGAAGTTTTAAAAGAATTTGGAACTATTGACATCTTAATTAATAATGCTGGTATTACTAGAGACAATTTATTAATGCGAATGACTGAAGATAATTGGGATGATGTGATGAACAACAATTTGAAATCTATCTATAATTTCACAAAATGCATTATGCGACCAATGCTAAAAGCACGTGGTGGTTCTATCATTAATATTTCTTCGATTGTCGGTTTAAAAGGTAATGCAGGTCAGGCGAACTATGCTGCATCTAAAGCAGGAATAATTGGATTTACCAAATCCATCGCTCAAGAAGTAGGTTCAAGAAACATTCGTTGCAATGCGATTGCCCCAGGTTTTATTGCCACAGACATGACAGAAAACCTTGATGAAAAAATTAAAGATACAATGATTGAATCAACTGCTTTAAAACGTTTAGGATTGAGTGAAGAGATTGCGAATGTAGCCATATTTTTAGCCTCGGATCTATCAAGCTATATAACAGGAGAAACACTTAACAGTAGTGGCGGTATGTTTTAAAAATAATCTCATTTATATTTTTTTATAATTCCATTACAAGCATTCTCCAACATTTTATATACCTGCTCAAATCCATCATTCCCCCAGTATGGATCAGGCACACTCACATTCATACCTTCTGGAGCCATATCCATGATTAAGCAGACTTTAGCTTCCTGATCTGAATTTTGACACACACGAAATACATCTTCGTAATTTTGTGTATCCATAACATAGACCACATCAAAATAATCCAGATCCTGCAAAGTAAACTGCCGGGACCTTTGATAGGTTATATCTAACCCATGCGACTGTGCAACTCCAATAGAACGCCTATCCGGTAAGTCTCCTACATGGTATGAACTCGTGCCAGCAGAATCTACTTCCCAATCCAATCCTGCTTCTTTTACTTTTGTCTTTAAAATGCCTTCTGCCAATGGGGAACGACAAATATTACCTAAACAGACCATAAGAAATTTCATTGTATATAATTTTTATATTATTAATATTTAAAACATCTAGACCCTTTTAGCAGGGAGATAATAGTTAACAATACCGATCAATATAAGAAATTCTGCAATTAACAAATTTACTACCCAGCTCAACCATGCTATTAAGATATAAAAATCAGGATAACAGATCAGAGAATAAGTAATGTTAGGACAAGTTATACCATTGTTGAATTTCCACAACGATACTATATAGGTTGCTGCTCTAAGAGATATTGCTGAAAGTGTCATTGCATAACTACGTATCATAAATTTACAATGTCCCTTAAGGTCTCCTTTAATGATTCTATGATAAGCCATATAAGTAAGCCACCACCAAGCTATTGCTTGTGCAATAAATGCATATTGTGCTAACAATCCTCCATTTCCATAAAATGCCATTACAAAACCTGAAGGCCCTGCAACAAAAAGAACAACAAAAACATATAACTTCCCAATTTTCCTATGCCACACTGGAAATCTCTTCATAAATGCTTTAGAAAACTGCGTCAATCCTGCTGCCAGTGTAATAATAGCACTACTAATATGAATATAAAATGCCGCTAACCAGTGCCATTTTTCGACAACCCACTGTTTGGATTCAAGAAAATCTATATCAGTCGGAAATGGGGGAACCAAATAAGGAAACGCTAACGACAACATTTGTCCTACTGAAAGCAAAATTCCAACAGTGAAGATACTAACTAGAATAATATTGAGAATCTGATTTGTTTTATATTTTTCTTGCATAATAACAAGTAAACAGATATATAAGGTAAAAATAAATAGACCTATTATTGAGATTTAGAAATTATCGGGTCAAATTGATCAACACCTGATAATCATCAAATTTAGCATTTCCGGATTTCATCTCCAATAAATCCCAAAAATCATCTGAATCAAGAAACTCTTCCCTTATGAGTTCTTCTAATTCTTCATGTGTGTCTTCGGTACGTACTTCTACTTTTCCTAAACTAATTTGATCCATTCTCCACTTATAGGTTTTTTCCAAACTATGCCAAATTTCTTGGTGAATTTCACGAAAATCTAAATCGGGAGAAATTGCTTCTGCCTCTTTAAAAGCAAGATTATTTCTTGCAATCAATTTCCCGCTCTCTATAATAAAAAAAGCAGTATGTGCCCATTCTTCTTTTTTTTCCAAAAATTTGGAATAAATCACTAATTGCAGATCAGTTTTATTTCTGTATTGATCTTTTCGATATGAAGCCCCTCCCCATTTAAGATCAACAATTGCTTTTTCATTTCCTCTTGTAAGTACCAGGTCAACAAAACCTTTTAACTCTTTATCTACAATTTTTCCAGATATTTTAGATTCAGTAGCTTCAATTTCCCAATTATTTGCTTGTATTGAAGACACTAAAGACCAAGCTGCGTATTTAATCTTATGTATAAGTCCAATACGTTCAGGTTCCTGGCCATACATTAACAAAACAGCTCCTTCGCGGTCAAATAACTCAGTAATATTTTGATCCACCCACTCTAGTACTTCTTCCTTAAGCCAATGCTTTTGAGAAATTTTGATTGCATTAAAAAGTCTTTCGAAAACACTATGTGCAATATTTCCTTTGAGCCTATTATCCTTCGTTACGCTAAGCATTGTAGATTTATGAAATTTTGCCTGATACTTAAATAGCCATTTATATGGATAATATAAAAGCGAATCAAGGCTACTAAAAGACTCCGTTTCTCTTTTTTGAATATTATCTGCTGATGAAATATGAAAGTATGGCTGCGGTTTCCCTAAATTTTCTAATTGGATTTTTTCGAACTCAGGTAGGACAAAGAAATTAGAAAGAAAATCTATATTTTCCATTGTATCAATGTTGACAATAATTGAATTTAACTCCTTTTCTCCCATTGCAGCACATAAGTCTCCCCATAGTGGGTGCGGCAATTGTTCTTTACCCTCTATATAACTCGGCATTACCAAAATAAGTTTTTTCTGGGTTTTCAATATTGCCTGCATTCGTTGCCAAAGTAACCTTTCATTCTTTTGCATTTGCATCTGACAATTTACACTTTGTTTTTTCAAAAAAGCTAATTCATTATTATACCATTTTGCAAAACCAATTTTTTGTTCAACATCTACAAAGTTCCACCACAAAAGATGGTCAATGGGACGGACTACTGAGCTACTTTTATAAACATATGGAAGATGTCCTAATTCTTCTGATCTAAATCGTACTCCTACAGGTTCATTGATTGTCCTTACTAACCTTTCAAGTCTTAGATTTGAAAGAAATAAATCATTTTCAGGTAATGCTTCTAAGACCTGCACAATATTAATTGATTGCGAACATAAACAATCTAAAGCAGGTTGTACATTTTGCATATCCTCTTTTAAAGACTCATAATGTACTGATTGTTGATGTGTAGTAGCAGGATTATCTATCAACTTTTGAAATCGTTCTACGTTATTTATATTTTTATCTAACTCTTTTCTTGCCCAGCGAAACACATAATTAAAAAGGACAATAACTTCTTTTTTAGGAACACTTTTGTTGATATCATAACGTTTTCTATTAAACCAAAACAAATACTGCTGCTGTGCCTCTTCACGTTCAATTTCTAATTCTGATTTTTGTTCAGGGTTTTCTTCTATTTTATTATCGTAATAATCAAAAAATTCCCGTACCATAGTGTTCCACTCGTTGCTAAACAACCCTGGTTTTTCTGCCATTATTTTTGCTACTCCTCTAGCTAAAACCGGATGAATTGGTGTATTGGGAAGAGAAACAAATTCCAAGATCTTGTAAGGGTTTATTGGTTTCCACAAAAAAGTACTGACCAATTTTAAAATCTGTAATGTCGGCCTTGCCAAAGATGCGGAAAGAATACCCATACTTGGTAAGCCTTCTTCAATAAGACTAATATCTAAAACTCTATTTTTATCAGGTATTAAGCAAACAGGATGATAATTAGGATTTTTCTGAAATAATTTTGCAAGATATTCAGCCAAAAAAGTGTCTCTTTTCGCTTTAAGAATTATTAAAGATCCATCAGCTTTTACCTGATGTGGGATATATTTTTGTTTTAGTAATGCCTTTTGAAAAACTTGAAGATCACTGGATTTCTCTATAACAGAAGAGACCATTGTTTCTAATTCAATTCCTGAATCTTCAAGTATTCTAAAAAGTTCCTGAATATGTGGAGGCAATAAATTCAAAGGTTCATTCAAGTATATTTTTTTTAGTGGTATTGGTATGATTCCTGCAAAATGTATAATCTTTCGAAAACGCTCAGCAAACCCCTCAAAAAGTTCTACCGATACAGTTTGTTCAATCAATTGCTCAAGTTCTGCTAATACACACAATCGAGTAGGCATGTTATCGTCTAAATTAAAATCCCAGCCTCCAAGATATAATTCATCTCGAAGTTCTAATAGGGCTATTGATGTAGCCATATTATCAGCTTTAAATGATGCGGCAAAAAAGACATCTGGGTTCCTTTCAAGATAATTTAGTAATATTTGACGGTATTGCTCATAGCGCAAATAATCATGTCGCTCTAGATAATGAATGCCAAGATGCTTTTCAAGATAATTCATCAAACCATTAACACCACAAGATAATGTTACTTCTTGAGGTGTTTTGATCACTTGAGGAAAAGTGCGTTCTTCGAGTTCCAATCCAAATTGTATAATCATAAAACATTACAGATGTTAACTATGCGAATTTTGTGGGACACGCCTGGTGTGTTTTTAACATCTTAAGATACAAAATTTAAGTGTTTTTCAATAAGTAGATGAACTTAAATCCTATAGTAATTATTTATACTAAATTTTACTACCTATGATATCAATATAAAAGCCAGAATAAATATATTATTATTTAATGAAACAAATACATGTATTAAAAAGGGAAGGCTAATACGACCAAAGGTCGTGTTCGAAATTAAAAATCTGCTGTTTTATTTTATCTGATTCTAAAAGTATTGCCATAGGACTGGATATATAATCTTTTAATCTGCGATCAAAAACATTGGATTCTTTAGTAATATAACTTGAAAATAGACGTGCTTCAAATATATCTTCCCAGGTGAAACGAATAGCATCATTATTCAGATTAAAAACCTCCTCACGAGCTAAAGATTCTCTAATTTTGGGATAATAAACCCAAAACATAGGTCCGGAATTTAAATAGTTTCCATCATCATCATATCTATCTATTATAGGTGCTATACCTAAAATCCTAACATCCATTTTTGATGTTTCTTCATCAAAAAAATAAACTTCTTTGATTCGATACTTTTTAATATCTTCAGGATTAAATTCATTTACAACAGGCTGGCATATTTCTTTGAAACTTTCCGGATCATAAACACAAACTGTATCAATAGTATTGATTATAGCATTTATTTCATCTACAGTTAGAACTTGAGAAAACTTATCATCTATAACATGATACAAAGAAATATCTCCGTTTTTAGTAGCATCTAACAAAACCGTAATAAAAGGTTTAATCTCGTTAACAAAAATATGATTCTGTTTTTCGCGTACATCAATTAATCTAGATGTGCGTTTTTCCCAAAAAACATCCTTTTCATGAATAAAATCATACCGCAACACCCTCTTTTCTGTATGTAAATAGCGATCATAAAAATTATCGCGGGGAGGTTCTTTATCAACACCTACAGATTCTTTAATATTTCGACCTTGACCTGATAATGAAAAGATCATAAAAAAAATGCAACAAAAAATAGTTATTATTTTTATTAAGTTCATTATGTAATATTATTTTGGTTAATAAAATTTAAAATTAATTTGACAATTGATTTTAAATCAAATACTTAATAACATAATGCAGAAAGTCTAGAAGGTTACACGATTTTTGAAGTTTATAATGAATTTTAATTTCTTAAAAATCACATGAGTATTATTACAACTAAGATGATAAAAACAAACAGCTCTATCTAAAAAAAAATCGCCAACCTGTTTCCAGATTGGCGATTTATTTAAAATTTATGTCTACTAGTACGACCATAGATCATGTTCAAAATGAAAAATTTGATTTTTTAATTTATCAGATTCTAACAACATATCCATTGGGTTTTCCTTATAATCTTTTATCCTCCTATCATAAACATTCGACTCTTTTATTACATAACTTGAAAAGAATCTTGCTTCAAAAACATCTTCCCAACTCAACCTAGAGGCATCATTCTGTGTGTTAAAGGATTCGTGACGAGCCAATACTTCCCGTAATTCTGGATAATATGCCCAAAACATTGGACCGGAATTCAAAAAATTTCCATTTTCATCCAAGCGGTCAATAATAGGGGCAATCCCCAAAATCCTAACATCCATTTCAGACTTTTCCTCATCAAAGAAATATACCTCTTTAATACGATATCTTTTAATATCCTGAGGATTTAAATCGTTTACAACAACCTGAACAATTTCTTCAAAAGTTTCAGGATCAAAGGTAATAATTGTATCTACTGAACTACCTATACTTGCCATTTCTTCCTGCGTATAACTTTCAGAAAATTTATCATCTGAAGCCATATAAAGCGTAATATCTCCGGCTTTGGCATGTTCTAAAATAATTTCGATAAATGTTTCTCCTTCATGTTCATTTTTAAAACGATGATTCATCTTTTCACGAATATCTATCAATCTCCAAATTCTTCTTTCCCAGAAAACATCTTTTTCATGTATAAAATCATAAGCAATAACTTTTTTCTCTGCATAAAGATAACGATCATAAAAATTATCTCTAGGTCGAACATCGGGACTATTTCCTGACTCTGTGACATTAGTGTTTTCTTCGGTTTCAGGCTGTGCCTGTACAGAAAAAGTTCCTATAGTAAAAACTAATCCTATAAAGAAGAGTCGGTAAAATTTAAGATTCACATTCATCAGTGTATTTATTTTGAATATTAGCAAATAATAGAATTCAAAAAAGTTGGTTGTTCACGATTTTATAACGCAAAACAACCAACCTATATTTTATAACTAAGATAAAATATGTAATATTTTATCTGATTTGAAATGCCAAGCCATTAATAAGTCTACCAGCAGAATCTCCTGGGCATCTTGCCTTTACCTTAGAAAATGTGTATTGACTTCCAGGTTTAGCAGAACGTATGGCCTTCAAAACTTTTCCAGTAAAACGCCCACCTGTACCTTCTATTGGTATAGGGTCTTGACGTTTTGGGGTATAATACATAGTATATGATTGTATTCTACATTTGGCATCAAAATCAAAACCTTTCAGAATTGCCAATAACCCTAATTGAGCTTTAAAGGTTCCAGATTTCATGATTCCATCTGTTTTTCCACCCAATTGAGCTTGTGGATCAGGTATACGTTTTACACGAAACTCTTTAGTATATTTTTTATTCTTCTTAGTATCAGTTACTGTTATTGTTGTAGAACCTTGTTTTGTAGCGGTGACAACAAACTTACTGGATGATTGCTTTTGTAATTTTCCTCCAGATCCAGAAATAGTAACGCTCTGTGCTGAAGTAGGTATTCCTGCAGCAGCAACAGTTACCGGGTTGTCTACACCAATATAAAATACATTCATTTTATCAGCTGAAACATTTACTGATGCTGCACCAACTTCATAATGGAAAGTCTCTTCCATTTTCATTACATCACCTGTTAGGGGATTAACAACTTCAATTCTTGCAACATATTTTTTCTCTCCAATACCACTAGGTCTTGTCGTGTATTTAGCTTTACCTTCTTCAATCTTAAGTTCACGCCCCCCTACAAAAACTTTAAAATCAGCTTGTGAAGAAAATGCTCCTAGAGCTATTTCTGTTTCAAACTGCTCTCCTTCAAGAATGTAAGGTTTTGGAGACTGTGAGAATACTGCAAATTTATCATAGTTTAATTCGAGTTTCCCCATTTGTTCTGCAAGGAAGTTTACAACCGCAGCTTCTGAAGTATTAGCATCATTCTGAAACTTCCGTAACATTGGATATATAGCCGCAACGGGCATATGACCAAATGTATAAGCTGCCCAGGTTTTGTCATCATGATGTTCTGGTGAATAATTTTCAGAACTGGTTAATGTCAATTCTTCTTCGAGCATCCTTAATTTGTCTTCTTTTAGTGAATCTTTTGCAAAGATAGTACCTGGTATACCTCCATTGTCCCATAAAGAAGCTACAAAGTCAAGATATTCTTGTTTTAGGTCGAGAATTTTCTGTTCTAAAACAGGCCCTTCAGGCGTCTTTTTTTCCTGACCATAGTCCCCGGAAACAAAGATCCGCTGTGGAGTATCTTTGTCTTTTTTACCCAAAGGTTTTCCTTCTAATTCTGGGTGGCCTTGAGCTTTTGCATCTTCGGCTGTATATTTACCTCCGGACTCCTCGACCATACGTTCCCGCATCTGATCAATATATTCAATAAAGCTTTCAGTAATCTTAGTAGCTTCTTTAGCTTTTTCTACCAAGGGTTTATATTGAATTTTAGTATTGGCTGTTTCTTCCATACCATCAATAACTGTATGAATACCATGCTCTACAATTTTATTGTTTCTTTTTATACCCGCATCAAGCATAAAAAACGCATTTATAATTTCAGCTGATACATTCAACGCCAGCATCGCGGTCAAAACGAGATACATTAGGTTAATCATCAGCTGTCTTGGTTCCTTAGGAATTGACATGCTTTTATTTTTTTCTGATTAAATTAATAAATGGCTCATAAATGATATATCAAAATTCTACTTAAAAAAAGTAACCAATGATGATAATATGCCGTAATGAGCGTAATTACTGATAAAATTAATTTTTCATTGCAGTTAACATACCGCCATATACTTTATTAATGCTTACCAACTTACTATTTAGTTCTGTCAGGTTATCAGCATATTCTTTTACTACCTGAGCAGAAGCAGCTACTTCGTTAACACCTTCCATAGCAGTTGTAATGCCTCCGTATACACGGTTCATATCAGTCAAATTCCCATTCAGTTTTGTCAACTGTTCTCTATAAACGTTTACATCATCAGCAGAATCTGCTACATTTTGAATTGCATTCGAAAGTATAGTAACAAATTTTCCTGTTTCTTTTGTCATTTTCCCAACATCATCAAAATCCAGTCCTGCAAAAACATCAAGGCTTTTCATTGTTTTTGACATAAGTTGTAATTCAGATACCATTTGCCCTTGTTGATTTTCTAGAGGAGAAACAGCCGCTTTCATACCATTAACAGCTTCGATTAAAGCTGCATTTTGGTCTTGAACCGAAGGGCCTGAATCTTCATCAGCAGGTCCATCAGTAATTGCAATGTCAGCACCCGCAACATCAAGTCCTGGATATAATTGCTCCCAGTAGTAATCTTTATGAGGAGGAATAACTCCTAGCATTATAAAAAGAAACGCTTCAGTAAGCAAACCAACAGTTAACATCTCAGATGCAAATGGCCAACTTTGAATTTTAAAAAGTGCCCCTACAAGTACAATTGAAGCTCCACAACCAATAATAAGGTTTTTCACATATGCAAACTTAGGCGAATGTACAAAACTCATGATTTAAAAATTTTAAAAAGTTATATAATATAATTTTAAACGGTCTATAAGATTTTTTTTTTAGAAGACAGTAACACAGAGACATAACATCTTCTTCAAAAAACTTTGTAATTATAACACTATTTTACAAAAAGGTTACACTTTTGCAAAAAAAAAATGAATATTTCAATAATATGGTACAATCAATTTATAATATTGGTTTTAAAACAGGTAACACGTTCTGCCAAAAAGCATTACGTTTATACCTTAATTATAAATTTTTATTACATTATGTATCAAAAAGATCTAAGAAATGACATACTGGGTCCTTAGTTGAAATCATTCATAGAACGCCCAAGGAAAGTTAAAACATTTCGGAAACCTATGTAGCTTTTGGTTGTATCCTGAAACTCCCAGTGGCGTGTACCAGTTTGCATAAAGTACATAATATCTTTCCATGACCCTCCACGGATTACTTTACGCTTCCAGGCAGTAGGATCCTCATCCTGAGCGTCAAAGCGTATATCTGGTTGAAGATCATGTAGAAAAGCATAAGCATTCTCATAAAAAGCTGAAGAAGTCCATTCAGAAACATTACCTGACATATTATAAAGTCCGTAATCATTTGGGAAATAAGCATCTGCCTTTACGGTGTAAAGACCTCCATCAGCAGGATAATCACCACGTCCAGGCTTAAAATTTGCTAACAAACACCCTTTTGTATTACGAACATAATAGCCCCCCCATGGAAATGGTGCAAGTTCACGACCACCTCTGGCAGCATACTCCCATTCATGTTCTGTAGGCAAACGGAAATCTTCTGTATTTACTTCCTCAAAACCATTCCATAAATTAGTTCTCCAATATGCAAAAGCATTTGCTTGTTTCCAAGCAATACCCACAACAGGGTAATCATCAAAGGCTGGATGAGAAAAATAATTACGTGTCATTGGTTCGTTATAAGAGTATGTAAAATCACGTACCCAAACCAATGTGTCAGGATATATTCTGGTCGCTTCTTTTTTGATATAATCAGACCGATTATGCTTTTCTTTAGAAAACCTATTATAGTCATCAGACCAAGAATAATCTCTTGCAGCACCTTTCCAATCATACCATTGATAATCAAAAACCAATTGTCTGATATCCATGCTTCGTTGTGTCCCCAATTGTTCATCACCTTGATAAAACATACCATCAAGTTCTCCTCCTGGTGCATAATTCAATTCTTGTTCCCAATCGACACCTTGAACACCACCTGGATATTCTAATGTATGCCCTAATTGAACATGAGCAATTGAATCTCTTACCCAATATACAAACTGTCTGTATTCATTATTTGTTATTTCGGTGTCATCCATAAAGAAACCCTGTATAGATATCTGTTTTGGACGTTGGACTAATGAATGATTAACATCCTGATCACTTGGCCCGATATGTAGGGTCCCTGATGGCACATACTCCATACCATACGGGAGAATCGGATTCCATGATGGTCTATCCTGAATTCCTATTAACTGACCGCTATCCAATTTTGCACAAGAAGCAAAGAAAAAAGCGATAAATAAAATTACTAAATTTTGTGTTTTCATATTCGCACCCGTGTTTTAAACTGTTTTCTTTTTAAAGAACATAAACTACATTTTGGGAAGGCAACCGTAAATATAGTTTTAAATAAGTTAGTTATCAAAATAATAGGCGTGTTTATTATTAAATAAGACCCTTTATTATAAAAAGACACAGTGTATCAAATTATATTTCAAAGAAAACACCTATCATGAACATGCTCTGATTACTAACGGTTATAGTTGTGTTGTTATTATCTTTAATGTAATAATTTTATAGTTTATTCCGTGAAATTATAAAAACCTAGGATTATAGATAACTTTTGAAGGGATTTCTTTACCAATTTTTTTATTTAGATTATAATTTAGCATAATTTCATGCGAACCACTATTAAAAGACTGAAGACTTCCTATAGACAAATCATAAGAGTATGCTAATGTAAAATTGTTAGTAATATGCATACCCAAAATAAAAACAAAAGCATCTGTAGAGTTATTGTCATAACCTCTATATGCTACTCCACCAAAAATAATATCATTC
This sequence comes from Saprospiraceae bacterium, assembly GCA_022448945.1. Taxonomy (GTDB): domain Bacteria; phylum Bacteroidota; class Bacteroidia; order Chitinophagales; family Saprospiraceae; genus Aureispira. The sequence goes on along the minus strand of JAKVCV010000002.1, from coordinate 46,373 downwards.
CATTTAATTAAAACAGCAATTTCAGGCTGAAATTTTATTAAATCAGTTTTAAGCAAAAAAGAAGGGTGTAGGTAGAGCTTATTATTTAACTTTATATTGTAACTCGTTGAAAAAAAATAGGCCCTATTATAGGTAACCCTTGAGTCTGTAGCAAAATTTAGTGTGGGCTGGGTCAAATTAACAGCAGAAAGACCTACTTCAAAAAAATCGTGCTTAAAATAAAGCCCAGCATCCATACTAAAAGTCATACCCGTTTCATTGAAAAAAGGAACATTAGGATCATTATGATTGACACCTGATTCATAGGTTCCTTCAGGAGTTAACAATTGGGTTCCATCTAAGTTTTTTTGCAATAATTTACCTGCAAGTCCTATAGATAATTTACTTTTTTCACCCACTTTTAGAATGTAACTATAAGAACCCCGAACACATAAATTTTTATAGGCTCCAATGATATCATACTCCATTCCAATTCCAATTCCACTATTAATGAACTCAAGCGGAAGATGTGCATTGAAATTGACATTTAAAGGTGTGCCGGAAAACCCCAACCATTGTTTGCGAAAAACTCCTGTGATACTTAGGGATTCATCCAATCCATTATATGCATTATTATAGGCATATTTATTCAACATAAAAAGTGAATATTGAGCAGGTTGTTGACTCCAACCAAGATCTGGAATTACAAAAAAAACAAAACCAAAAAATATGTACTTTAAGTTAATCATAAAGTTGATATATAAGCCTGAATTTCAGAAATTAAGTCTAATAAAAGAAGCAAAAAGAAATTCAAAGTTTATAGTTGGTTTATAAAATAGCCTAAAAGTGCAGCAAGAAAAAAAAGCAATAACACTTTGGCCCAATTTACAGGATTGTTAGGTTTACGGAGAAATTTTCTTTTCGTTTCAGGCCTTTCAGATAAAGGCTCATCAGTAATATTGACTCGTGAATCTTGCCAATTTTTAATGACTGCAATAATTTCTCCACAATTGTTCCACCTGTCTTCTTTTTTTCTTCTAATACATTTTTTAACAATTTTTTGATATGGTTCTGCAATCTGGTCATACAAACCGGGTTCCCAATCCCCTAAAATTCGTTCTTTTATTTTAGAGTTAGGCAAGCTAGCACTTTTTTCACCAAAAGGCAAGCGACCAGTCCACAACTTATAAATCAAAACTCCGAAGGCCCATATATCAGATCGAAGATCAGGTAATAAATGTTCATCAAATTGCTCAGGCGCTAAATATTCATAATCGGCAAAAAAGGGTAGAGCAATTTTTCTACTATTCCCATAATTTATAATCTTTGGAATAAGATTTCCAAGATTTTTTTCCAGTAAAATATGTTTTTCAGATAGATTTTGCCATACTATATTTTGTTCATGTAGATAATAGATAGCATCCAATATTTGATGAACTATTAACTTTTTTTCTTCAATCGTTAAGTCCAAATAGTTGTCAAGAGAACGCATCTCTATGAGAGGCATTATTGCCATATTATAAACCATCTTCTCTTCAAAACGGGAAAAACATTTATATACCAAAAGATTAGAATGTGTCAATAATTTTGCCTTTTCATATCGTTCTTCATACAACCCATTATCAAAATTGGGATGAGTTTCAGTGCTCTTAATAGCGAATTCCTTTTGCGTATCTTTTTCAACTCCCCTATATACACTTCCAAAATTCTTTTGGTCAAGTGACTCTGTATAGTCTATTTGATATTTATCCAAAAAATCTTTTAAAGTTTTCATCGTATCACTATGTATATTTGAAAGCCAAAATATCTTTATAAAAAGACATGCTAAATATAAGGATTTATCTCGTTCAACAAATTACTATTGCTTTATTTGTTTTAAAAGAAAGTGCACTAAAAACTGAATTCTTTCTTTATAAGAGAACTTTAATTTCGCCTTTTATTATATCAAGAAAATCTTCCCATTACAAATTCTAATTTATTCCGATACAAAAAAGATATAATTTATAAATAATAAGGAGACTTTACTCCATATATACAATTGCTTCTTAAAAGAAGAATAGATTTGGTTTAAGAATTCATTATAGTACAGTATATTAAAATATAACTAAAAAATCAAAAAAAAATCGTACCTTTATCTCTATTGGAGTGACATAAATGAAATCCTTATTAAAACCAATTATTATGGCTCTATATAATCAACTGAACCAAGTTATTATACAATGCAGGAGATATCAAAAACGCATTGAGCGGAAGGGTTTATTAAACAAAGAGCCCTATAAAAGCAACTATTTAAAAATCAATACATTACTTCAAATATATACAGAAAAAAAAGTTCAAATAGAATCGATTGCTGCTGGTTCTTCTAACAACTCTTCTAATTCTGTCGACGATGGTTTGTCACCTGCTAGAGAAAGGTACTATGAATTAGCTGGTCTCGTTCCTGAGCTTTTAGCTTCCGAAAAAAAATACTTTTTTTATCTGCAAACATATAAAATTGCTTGTTTCGAGCTACTTAAAATTTTTGACAATGCAACTTTTAAAGGTGATTGGCCCAAAATAAAAAATTTAGGCAACTGGTATTGGGCCCTGGTTAAAGGTCTTGAATCATATGATGCTGCTGCATCCATAAAAAAAAGTTTTGAAGACATTAAAGATCTAGGAGAACTTGAACAATTAGATACGAAAGAATTAAGACAATTACAAGAGGAAGTCTACAACATTCAAACATTATTGGCGGGGGATGGAACACTGGAAGAAGACCTTATGCCAGAAGATCTAGAACTGCTACAAGAAGCCACCATATACCTTAAAGAAAATGAACATTTACTGGAGGAATTACCCGTAGTAGAAGAAGAGGTTGAATATGAAGAAACGCCTGCTAAAGAAGCAATTTTTTACCGCTGCAAACAGCTATTAAGTTTAATTGAACAATTTCAAGATGAACATGGTAGTCGAACAAAAATTACTGAACTGTATGATTTTACTCAGAACCTTAAAGATAACTTTAATTTAAATATTGAAATTTGTGCAGATATTCATAGTGCTATTGAAAAAGAAATCGGTTCAAACAAATCATTGAAATTAAAAAAATTATGTAAAAAAATGTCTAAGGCTCTTGAACCATTTGCAGATGAAAAATATTTAAATAAAAACTATCAGAAAAAGGATCTTCCTAAAAGTTCTGAAATAGACCTTGGAATACCAGATGCTATGTCGCTAGAAGATTCATTATTGATAGCAATAGGTAAAACAAATGACGAGGAATACTATGAATAGGTTTCTAGTCAAATAATCTCCAGGAAATACCAAAACGCACCACAAAATTTGTAACAGGATATCTGTAAGCTGTAAAATAATTTCTTTCGTAAGCAAAATAAAGGAGATTTTCTGCACGAATAAAAAAGCGGAATTGCCAGATTCTAAAATTTACATAGAAATCTAACCTAGGATCAATAGAAGTATTTAGTCTGTCCTGAATATAGAAAGATCCTGTCAAAGGTGCATACCCATTAGCATAGTAAGGCGTTTGATAATAAAACAATAGGCCTATTTTAGCCAGCATTGCTTTTTTGAATAAATGAGTTTGGATATACAAATTATGTTTAAAAATAAATTGAGGGAATTTAAAATATGTGCCCCCAGTCAAAACTGGCTGCCATATAACCTGATTGTCAAGGTGAAATTTCCAAATTTTTAAATCTTCACTTAATCTGATTTGGAGAATATTGACTACTTCTGGAGACTGCTTTACTCCCAATGAATCATAATATACAAAATTAGTAATAGTATGATTTATTGCTTCGGCCTTAAAACCCCATCTTTTGATACTATAACTCCCTCCAAAATTAAATTCCTGAACCTGCTGAAAATTAAGGTTATTCTCCCAGATATTATCCCATGATACATAGAGTTGTCGATCAATAAGACTTGGCTGATATCTTTGAAACAAGGCACTGCCTTCTAAATGACCAAACTTGCCAGCATCATACCCAATTTTTCCCTTAACAAAAAAATCCAGACTGCTTTCAGTCCAGGTAAGTTGTCCCTGTGCCCTGTATTTGAATTTATATTGAGGATTATTCTGAACAATTATTCCTGCAGAAATATTGTGTATATCAAAAGTAATCGGTTCCTGATAGACAAGATTCCATCCGTGTCTAATATATGCTTTGACCCAAAGAGGGGCGCTATTAAGCGCGCCTCCTATTGCCTGCCGAAAGCTAATCTCATTTTCAAGGAGTTGATGCCTTATAAACAATCGTATTCCTCTAGGATTGACCGTAGCGAGTCCATATAATCCAGAATCAGACGGTGGAGAGTTATCATAATATTTATAACGATTAAATTGATAACTTATTCGATGGCTCCATTCATTGGAAGCATCTTTAAGACCACCCAAAGAATCTAAAGCATTATTATACAGAAAATGTGAGTAGCTAACTTCAGTAAAGTTATAACGGGTGTTGGCAGATTCTGATTGCACCTGAACTGTTGGGAGAAAATCATCTCCAAAACCAATAAGTTCGTCAACTATGACTCCACCGTTATTTTCATGTTTAACGGCATTTGTTAAAAAATTGAGATAGCCATGATATTTTTTATTATTAGAAAAACATCGGAATGTAAAGCCAACATTTTGATTCCTTATCCTTTCATGTTTATAAAAACCTGTTTGATTAGTAAGGTTATATTGAAGTGAAAAATAAATGTTGTCATTAAACTTATGCGCAAACTCTGCCCTTATAATATTATTTTTTTGATTAATTTGGGAATAATAAAGATCAGTATATGGCCTGTTATCACGTATTCTATAATATTTAATATCGTTTCGATTAAGTCGATAACGTTTAAACTGATTCAAACCTACTCTAAATCCAGCAAATAACTCTGGTTGATAAATTAGGTCAAAAGCAGGTGCCGCCAATAAGCCGCCTAAAGAAGAAAACCACTTTCCATTATTCCAGGTAGGGTCAATATCTTCAAATTCATAAAGGCTTGAATCTACCAGAAAATATGTTGTTGGATTATTAATATATGAATAATAGACCTTGCTGGTATCACCAATTAATTTTAGTTTATTGCTCTTTTTAGGCGCTACTTTTTGCTGAGCCTGCAAAATTGAGGCTGTTAAAAAAAGAAATAAAAACTGTATATGCAATCTAAAATTAATCAATAGACAATTGATTTAAAACGAATGAAAAAGACTAAAATTTCAAATTTAATTAGTTTGTGACACAATTTTAGCTTTTAATACGCAGCTAACAATTTTATATAATAATTTAACAACTCTTTAAATAGATTAATTCTAGAAAAAGCAGAATTATTTAGTCAATAAAAGAAAATATACTTAAAGATAGAAAGAAGTTAAAATGTATATCTAGCACTTACGGCAATTTCATCATACCAAACCCCTAAATATTCTATAAAATGAACACTAGGTTTGATATCTGCCTGTAAAGTCAAAGGAATTTTAGAAAAGGTATACTCTACTCCACCAACCAAATCAACACCTGTAAGGAAATATGCACGATCACTATTAGGAAACCAGGGGTGACCTGTTTCTCCGGCCCAAATTCCTACATGTGCTCCTCCTCCAATAAACCAATTAAACCCCTCAATTCTTGCTATTGGAAAGTGATATTCTACCAAAACTGAGAAATTAACTCCTAATGCTCCATTGCCAAACCTATATGCAGGCCAAAAAAAACCGGTTCTGTATGGCCCAAGATACCTACTTGTTATTAATCCCTCAACTGCAAGCCGTTGTGACATGAAATGTTTAAGAGTAAAGCCATAGCTAGGCCCAATTCTACCGCCTACTGAAGTATTGTAATTTTGAGCATTTAAAGAATCTCCACATCCAATTAAAAGAATTGACATTAAGACTATGAGCAAATTTTTCATAAAAATTATTTTTTAGTTATAAACATATACAAGTTAACAATTTTGATCTTAAATCTATGCAAAAAACATTGTTATAACTGTAAAGAAAGAATTTTGAAAAATAATTAGATGTTAGAAATATAGAGAAACCTATATATATACTTCTGTTTGATTTCAAACTAGATTTGATTTTTAATGTTATTTCTTAAAAAAAACAATTAGATTGTTTAATCAAAAACCATTTATCTAAGACTTGAAAAGACAACTATTCTAGCAAGTAGGATATCATTGTTTGTGTTTATGTATATTAACAACCTATAAATTAAATTAGTTGTATTAAAAAATATAAAAATCATGCATAACTATAAAATGTCAGGATATATACTTAGATTTGGCTTTATTTTATTTTAAATTTGTAACAATGAATAACGGAACAGTAAAATTCTTCAATGAATCTAAAGGGTATGGCTTTATTAAACCTGATGATGGTGGTAAAGACATTTTTGTACATGCAAACGGACTAATCGACGATATACGAGAAGGAGACAAAGTTACCTATGAAACCGAAGAAGGACGTAAAGGTTTAAATGCTATAGAAGTTAAAGTAGTATAATTTGGACCCTAAAGTCATTAAAAAAAGAGGCTGCCTGAAAAGGACAGCCTCTTTTTTTTACAATAAGTAATAGTGATTTTTTAAGTTAAATTTATCAGAAGCTAAATTTAAGCCTCAGAAAAACCACCTGCACAGTACTAACATAATAAGAGCCAGACTTATTCAGAATAATTTGCCCTATCAGCGAAATATCCCAATTTTCTTTAATGGAATAAGAAAAATTGGGACTAACAAAAAGTGAATGACTCTCACCAGGACTATAAACAGCTGTTAGACCAGCATTGAACATTGGCGTAATAGGGTGCATTACTGTGAGAAATATTGAATATCTATATGGGTAAAGGTTTTTGGCAGAAGGCTGATAAGCAAATACCTGACTAGGATTGATACTTGTTGAACCATTCATGTTATACATAAACCCAGCTGTAAAATAAGTACTGCTTTCAAATAAATAATCTATACTCAAAGTACCAGTAAAACTATGTCGATTAGTTGTAGTATCTGCATAGTTATAAAAATAGGAAAACTCTCCTTTGAAGCCTGCTCCTTTGATATTGCCTGCCCATCCTCCACCAAAAACTATATCTTGTCCAACTATACCTCCAAGGAATTGAAAATCATAATTCAACACATTCGTTTTCCACAAAAAACCTGCTGTAGCATTTTCCCACCTTGTAAACACCTTGGCAGCGAATTCAATACTTGAAGCTACACCTGTAAAATATTGTATACGCAAAGCATCACTACCAGGCCGTTCTTCATAATCAAAATCTGTAAAAGAAAAGGCATTAAAAATATCGTTCGGATTCCAGATCGTATTGATGCCCCAGTTTATTCGCTGACGGCCCAAACGGATATCAATGTCTCCTTTTGAATACTGCAAATAGAACCTATCGATAGTCGCATGTATTGCTGCTCCAGGTATGTCCAGCAGTGCCCATGACAAATAATCATAATAGCCATTTTTAGCGCTATCTCCAGTGACAATGGTTTTGGCATAATTGGGAGTCAACTTAACAAATTCACCAAAAAAGACCCTGGTCCTTAAATCCGATTTAAAAGTAAAAGCATCATTAATATACCATTTAAAATTAATTCTATTATGAATCAGATTACTTTGTAACATTGTTATAGGTGCCTGAGCTGGAGGGTGTAGAAAGTACTCTGATGTCATATATTTCAGGTAACCTGCTAGTTCCCATTTTCTGGGTTTATTGGGATCTCTCTTTTTTTTCTTTTTCTTTACGTTCTTGACTTTTATATTTACTGCAGTAGTATCTTGGCTAAATACTATTACTGGAATTATTAGCAAGAATATTAATAAGACAAAACGGGACATCGTTTACATTTTTGTATCATCAGATATAACTGCGCCATCTTCCAACATAACAACTCTTCTAGCGCGGTCAATAACACGTTGATCATGGGTAGAAAAAAGAAAAGTAATATTTTCTTCTTGATTTAATTGTGACATAATATCCAATAAATCAGCTGTCGATTTTGAATCTAGATTTGCTGTAGGTTCGTCTGCAAGAACAAATCTAGGTTTTGAAGCGAGAGCCCTGGCAACAGCGACCCTTTGTTGTTGCCCGCCCGACAACTGGGAAGGTCGTCTATCCAAATGTTCACTCAAGCCTACGGCATTCATTAATTCTTTTACTCTAGCATCTCTAGCTGCCTGGGAAGCACCTTGTAATAACATAACAAATTCAACATTTTCTTTGGCAGTTAAAACAGGAATTAAATTGTAAGCCTGAAAAACGAAACCAATATGTTGTTTTCGGAATTCAATAATCTGGCTGTCAGATAATTTTTCAATGTCCTGATCATTAATAATAACAGAACCTTCAGTTGCATTATCCAACCCACCAATAATATTTAAAAGAGTGGTTTTACCAGAACCAGAGGGTCCAACAAGAGCCGTAAATTCACCCTGACCGATTTCCAAATCTACTCCCCTTAGCGCATGAACAGGTATTGTATCCGGATTATATACTTTAGTTACTTCTTTAACTGTTATAACATTTTTCATCGCTTTATATTAAATTTTAAACATTTTAAGATTAGTGTATTCCTAGATATTAAAAACATTTGTAGAACTATTAAATTTTATTTATGGCCTCAACGGGCTTTAATCTTATTGCTTTATAGGCAGGATAAAATGCCCCTAAAATTGCAGTAATAACTACAGAAACTGTAATAGTAAAATATGATTCAACATTTAATGTAGGGTATAAAATTTCATTCAAACCCACTTTTTCAAGTGCCTCAGTCATATCAATACCAACTTTAGAAAAATATAGCACTGTAAAGTGTCCAAAAAGAAGACCTAAGGGCGCTGCTATCAGGCCTATAAAAACAGTTTCAAATACTATCATTAAAAATAGCTTCATTCTATTCATACCTATTGACATCAACATTCCTAATTCCCTTGTGCGCTCAAGTATTGCCATTAGCATGGCATTAATAATACCAAAAATAAGTGCAAACATTATGATTATAATAAAAATATAAGTAATAACACCCATTTGTGACTCATAGAGATTCACGTCGGGAGATATCTCTTTATAGTTTTCAACTAAGTTTTGAGGAAATTTAGATGCCAAAGCAGCTTGAACTGTATCCAACTGTTTTACATCTTTCAACAATAAAGCGATTTCATGAATCATTTGATCATCCTCCAATAAGCGGCCCAAATCTTTTTGCTGTACAAATAAATTTATTTCTTCAAAAATACTATTAGTACACTTATAAATGCCAATAACCTTAAAAGCGGCAGAAATTAATTCACCATCTGTTTTCTGAAAAGTAAGGACAACTTTAGACTTTACTTTCAATTTCATTTTATCAGCCAGTTTTTTCCCTATAACTATTGGATTTTTCTTTTTGGTTAGATCAAAGTAATTTCCTTCTACAATTTTTTTGTCAAGTCTAGTTAATTTTGCTTCATCTATAGGAACAATGCCCCTTATATCGCAACCTCTTGAACCTTTTGAATTGGCTATCATTCCATTATTTAAAGAGCGGGAAGCAAATGACAAAATATCATTATCGGAAGATAAAACCTTAATTAATTCTGTATAATCATCAATTGTGTATTTAACTTCCTTCTCATCTACAAACTCAGGGTTATGGATTTGAATATGAGACAAATCATTCTCGACAGCACTACTAATATACATAGTTACAAATCCATCATAAAATGCCATCATAAAGGTCAATGCCCAAACACCAATAACTATAGACCCGACCACTGTTAAGGATCGTATTTTATTCCTCCATATGTTTCTCCAAGCTATTTTTATAATCATGGTATTGAACATTCAAAAAAACTAATTTGATAACACTTCTTAGGCACGCATTGCTTGAACTGGTTTCATACGTAAAATGGACAAACAAGGATAAAGTGCCAAAAAAGAGGTTAATATAAAAACAATAAAGGTTTGAGTGGCAAAGATATCAATATCAACTGAGGCTGGCAACAAAGGTTCAAGTCCAAACTTAGCATAAGTTGCAGCCATATCGCCAGTGACCTCAATAGGATTAACAGACAAATAATACATTAGTGAATAAGAAATTGCAATACCTATCAAGGCTCCCAAAAATCCGAGAAACATAGTTTCCAACCATATCGTGAATGCTAATATACCTCTTTTCATACCTATGGAAATGAGCACACCAAATTCATACTGTCGTTCCTTGGTCATCATCAGGATAGTTCCAAAAATCCCAAAAGCAACAATTAAGTATAATATAAACATTACAATTTTATTGCTACTTTCTTTCATTTCTTTCATGCTGATTATTTCAGGCATCATAGCCTTCCAGTCTTTAATTTCAAATTGCTTTGGATCTAGTGATTTCTGAAGATCTGAGAAAACTACTTGAGCCTGATCTTTACCCTGTACATCTAAAACAACTGAAGTAATTCTATTATCTGCACCATAAAATTGTTGTGCTGTTGTCAAAGGCATAAAAATAAATTTGGTATTCAATTCAGGAGAACCAAAATGAACAAGCCCTTTTATCAAAAACTTTGCAGCCGCATTTACCCCATGATATCCCTGACTAATTAGGACAATTGTATCATTAACTTCTACGTTTAACTTTTCAGCCAATCCTTCAGTCATCATAACAGCCCTATCGTTTTTTTCTAAAAAAACACCTTTTTTGATACGTTTGGAAAGACCTGTAAGCTGAGTCTCTTTCTGTGGATCAATACCAACAACCATAGTACTTTTTGTTAATGATCCATAAGAAACAAGGGCAAAAGATTCCAATCTTGGCACAATATCATCAACCCCTTTAACATTCATCAGATCATTCTTGAGTTCTGTTCTAAACTCAATAGATTCTTCTAACGTTCGATCTTCCCAATATCCTTTTTTTACAATTTGAATATACCCAATATAAAAGCTAACGGTACTATCTATCATGCTATCAAATACACCCCTATTCAATGATTCAGAAGCCACAGAAAACAATACTGCAAAGAAAATGGATGCAGCAGTGATGGCTGTACGTCTTTTATTTCGCCATATGTTCCGCCAAGCTATTTTAATAATCATATTAGTTTATTTAATCATAACATACTAGGGAATAAATTACCTTACCCTTTTCATATTTTGAGTTGAAAAAAAGCGAGATTCAAATTTAGCATCAAACTCCATAGAGGTATACTCCATAATTGTCTTACTCCCCTCTTCATCAGCAGGGATCAAAATTATTTTTGTAGGTAAAATACGGCCCCCAATTTCTTTAACTTCCTGACCCAACATAGTATTAACCAAATCATTATCTTCGTCATAAAATTCAGTTTTAAGTTGCAAATTTTCTTTTACGTCTACCCAGATCAATACTCTACCCCATACTACAGGAGCATCTTCGAGAGGTGTTAATTGAATTTTATAACATTCACGCCCATCAACTTTTGTTTTCCCCAGAAGTTTGTGTGTATAGTCTACAACAACCGAAGATTGACGAACAAGATCATCATTTTTAAAGTCTGAACCCATCCAGGATTGCATCATCATTGAAGGTGGCATTTTAATTGTCCTATCAATTGAAGGCTGATAGTTCCACATTTCTTTTTCTCTTTTTAAATAGGTAATGCCTTTTTCCCTTGCTGGGGAAGTAACTAAAATTAAGGAATAATCACTTCCGTCTGCCCAACTTTTAAGCTCCATTTTCCTGGTCCAGGAAGGACGTACAATAGACATTTTCATCGTTACACTTAACTGACCACTATAAGCATTATCATCCATTTTTTTTATAATCTCTTTCGCCGTTAAGTTTTGAGTATAGCCAAAGATTGGAAAAAAAAGTATTAGTAAAGTGTATAAAAAAGTTGCTTTCATTATTAAATATTTTAAGAGCGTTTTTGCATTTTATGTCCAATGATAATCTAACAATTTAAACTTAATTTTCATCATAACCAAAAAACTTAGTCTATTAAAATCCTTAATAAAAAAGTGAATTTCCCGAGACCAAAAGGGAATTTAATTTTTTTTAATTATCGGCTGCAGCTCCCCCACCATGAAAATCATTAAAATCAAAATCATCATTGTTTTCATCTCCAGAAGCATGTTTGTCTTTACCCATATTATTTTTGTGATCATCATCAATTTCATCATTTTCCAGTAGTAAAAGTTGATTTATTTGGCGTTTTACTTTAACTGCTTCCTCATGTTCCGGATCCAATGCAAAAACTTCATTTAATTGCATTTGGGCAAATTCATAGTCCTGCATATACTTAATTAGAAACTTAGCATAATCGACATATACAGATAAATCATTCTTAACATGAGTCAAATATTTTTCATAACACATAGAAACAGCTGCATAGTCCTGATAATTATTTTCTAAAATTACAATTAAGTTCTTGAGTGTTTTATTTTGCGTTGGTCTTGCTTTTAAGGATTTTTCATAAAATGCCCTGGCTTTTTCAAAATCCCCTAATTGATTACTATATAATTCGCCCAAGCTTGATAAAAGCAATCCACTATCACCATGTACTTTATTATCAAGCCCCTTTTTAAATGTTTCTATTGCTTTTTCTATATTCCCTTCCCATTGAAATTGGATTTGACCAAGTAAATTAAGTGCTTCCTCGTTGAATTCATTTATTCCCAAAGCAATTTCAATGAACTGTTTTGCTCTTTTAATGTCTTTAAGTTGATAATGTACTTGAGCAAGCCTAACGTGTGTTTCTGCCATAAAAGGTTCTAATTCTATGACCCTATTGTAATATATAATTGCTTCATTATATGCCATAAAAACTGTAGCATTTAAAATTCCTAACTGAAGCAAAGCATAAATATGGTTAGGATCAATATCAATACAATTCTCATAAAAACGTAAAGCTTCTTCATGGTTTTGTTCACGTTCAGTAAGTCTCCCCAGGGCATAAAATGCTTCGGCATTTTTAATATCATACTTAACAATCCCTTCAAAACATGACTTTGCTTCATCAACTAAGTCAAACATCATATATAGTTTGCGACCTAAATCTAAATAAACATCAACTAATGAAGAAGAAACTAAAAGAGGTTCATAATGTTCTTTCTTACTATAAAAGTTTTGGAAATTTGCAACTTGTAAATCTTTATATTCTCCCATCCATGGAAGAAATTCTGAAACAGATTTAAAAACACTAAATGTAGCCTCAATAATAGCGATTTCGTCATCTTCTAATTTTTCTTTCAATATTAAAGAAGCTTTATCTTTAACTTCTTCACTAGGGTGAATTTGCCACAATACAACTAAAGCATCTCTTAATAAAAAAAGGTCTTTAGGTTGTAATTCATCTAATATTTTAGATGTTAATTCATCTGAAGAATTTAATAATCTATGTAACAGAGTTTTCATAAATATATAAAGTAGATTTAATCATTGATTAAAACAAAATCTTCTAAAAAATGATTCATAGCTTAACAATTTATATTGATGATTTGATCAATTAGTTATTGATCAATTATTATTTTTTTTAGGATTTTTAATAAAAAAAATAATCTAGTGTAAAATAAACCTATAACTTTAACTTAAATGATAAAAGTAACACTAAAACATTGAAAACAACAACATAATTAAATAACATATTTTATTACATTTGCTTTAAGGGATAAATAACTAATTGGTTTTTAAAAAATTCCCTTTATCTCATATCCAGTGATTAAAAACCTATTGCACCAAAATAAGTCAACAAAAAAAATGACTTTCAGCTATAATTTTAGATGCTTTTTGATATTGGCATTGGTAATGCCGTTCATTAATATATTAGAGACTCCGTCTATACTTGCTCAAAATGTAAGAGAATTTTCACAAGAAAAAAATCAGGAAGACTCTACACTTTTAATAAAAAAAATATTTCCTAAAAAAACAAATCCTACGATTCCCATATTGACTAAAAGTCATATAAATTCAACCTATAAAAGCATTCCAAAATTCTATTCGCTTTCAAAAAACTCCAAAGAATTTAATCTTTATCAAAATAAACTCAGTTATAAATATTATACAAATAATATTTTTGACATTGGGGAATCTGACAATCCTTTTGCACTTCCTAATAAAAGGAATACAAAAAAGGTAAAACCCCAAAAAAAGAACACAAAAAGTGTTAATGAAGTATTTAAAGACCTATTCACTATTAATGATAGTTCAAAATCCAAGACTCCTCAATGGCTTATTTTTGTATTACTAGGAATTCTATCATACATGACAATTCTTATTGCTATCTATAGAAAAGATATAAGATCTTTTTTTCATGCATTTCTGAGCACTAATGCAGCTAGGATATTGTATAGAACTCAAGAGAGTTACATGAAAATGGAAAGCTTAGCAAGTTATATACTTTTTAATATAAGTATGGGAACGTTTTGTTTTCTAATTCCTCAGATTATATCTTCAGAAGTTCAGTTCAATACTTTTGGTGCATTATTATTGTCAATATGTGCCGTTAGTATCGTATATATTATCAAACATCTTCAACTGAAATTTTTAGCAATTCTCCTTCCATATTCTCAAGAGATTAATATGTATAACTTCATTATATCCAACACTAATAGACTCCTTGGGTTTATTCTTGTTCCAATATTGTTTTTATTAGTCTTTACATCTATTTCTACTCAATCTACATTGTTATATGTGAGTTTCTTTCTACTAATCACTATCTATATGTATCGTAGTATTTTGGGTTTATTTGTTGCTGGAAACGTAATTTTATTTCATAAATTCCATTTTTTTATATATCTTTGTGCCGTCGAAGTAGCACCTATACTGATAATACTGAAGCTACTATCTATTTATTGAAAAAAAAAGATTTGATGCAAGCAAAGTCAGAAGACAGATTAAAGAAGGTAGAAAGTATTCTTGTGACTCAAATAGATACTGAGAACAATAGAGCCCCATATGACAAATTAATCACAAAATTTGGATTAAATATTGACTACCGCCCTTTCACAGAAGTAAAGCCGATTTCAGCTAAAGAATTCCGAAAACAAAAGATAACGTTAGAAGAATATACAGCCATTATTCTTACAAATAAAAGTGCTGTAGATCATTTTTTTAGATTATGTGATGAAATGCGATATAAGGTTCCTACTGAATTAAAATACTTTTGTAAATCAGAAACAGTTGCATTATACCTACAAAAGCATATCATTTACAGGAAGCGTAAAGTATTTTTTGGGAAACGTACACTTGAAGACATAAAACCATTTCTTTTAAAACACAAGAAAAAAGAAAAATTCCTTTTACCTTGTTCTAATTTTGGAGGTCATAATTTTGCAGATTTTCTTGAAAAAAATGAATTTGATTTTAAAGAATCGATGATGTATCAAGCTGCAAGTAGTAATATATCTGACTTAGAAAATGTTTTTTATGACATTTTAGTCTTCTTTAGTCCTTTAAGTATTAAATCCCTATATGATAACTTTCCTGATTTCAAACAAAACAATACTCGTATTGCTGCATTTGGCAAAAAAACAGCGAAAGCTATTCTTGATAAAGGCTTAATTCTAGATATAGAAGTCCCTACACCAAATACTCCCTCTATGACAATGGCAATAGAACAATACATTCGTAAAACATTATCTGCCTCTTCATCTAAATAATTACATACACTTAATTACATATATAATTAAAACAAGAAATAATTAAAAAAGTCGTAAGATAATTCTTACGACTTTTTTAATATAGAAATAACGCTCTTGTTATGTTTTATAAAAAAAGCCCCAAGAATAAAATTCCAGGGGTCTTTATATTTTTAAAAGAACATATTTTATTAATAAAATATGTTAATTATACTTCCATATTTTCTTGGGCCTCTTCTTCTAATTCTGCTAAAGACTTATTAATATTAGATGCCACCAAGACTCTAGCACAATGTTCACAACTTATTATACGTTTGCGCTGACCAAGCTCCAATTGAGTTTGAGGAGGCACCTCACTAAAACAACCACCACAGGCACCTCTTTCAACTTGAACAACAGCTAATCCATTGGAATATGCATCTCTGAGTTTATCATAAAAAACTAAAAGATTATCATCTATCTTCTTACGACATCTTTTTTCTTTTCTCAAAAACTTCTCCTCTTCTTTTTCAGTCTTTGCAGAAATCTTTTGAAGCTCTTCTTTTTTGTGCTCCATATCAATAACTTTTTCTGACTTTTTAGTAACAGATGTATCAAGAGTCATCTGTTTATTATTCAATTTTAGCTGAGTTTCTTTAATTCTTTTATTAGCCAATTGAATATCTAAATTTTGAAGTTCTACCTCACGGGTAAGTGCTTCGTACTCACGATTATTTTTAACATTAGATTGCTGTTTATTATACCTTTCAATTAAGGCTTCAGCTTCTTTAATTTGGTTTCCATATTGTGCTACTATCAATTCTAGTTCTTTCTGCTCTTCTTGCAGTTTATCAATGCGCACATCTAAACTTTCAATTTCTGTCTCTAAACCACTTACCTCTAAAGGCAGCTCACCTTGAAGTTTTTTAATGTTATCAAGTTTAGAGTTAACAATTTGTAATTCGTTAAGGTTTTTTAATTTCTCTTCTACAGGAAGATTAGCATTAGCATTTTTCTTAGCCATAATTTATAAATAATTTATTGGATTTGTTTTAATATCTGTACAATGGATTGCAAAATTACAAAATTTTTGTGTTAATAAATCATAAAACAACTCAATTGTAAACTGTTCACTCTCAAAATGGCCAATATCTGCTATAATTATACGATTTTCGGCATCAAAAAACTGATGATACTTAAAATCTGAGGTAATAAAAATATCAGCTTTAGCCTTAATAGCATCTCCTAAAAGAAAACTTCCAGCTCCACCACATACTGCAACACGTTGAATTTGGTCATAACACAAACTCGTGTATCGGACACAATCGGTATTCATTTCTTCTTTAATTTTTTTCAAAAAAGAGTGTGTATCAATTGGATTTTTAAGTTCACCAACAATTCCAGCACCAATTCTATTAAATTGGTTTTCTAAAACAACGATATCATATGCAACTTCCTCATAGGGATGAGCCTTTAGCAAAGCACTAATCAATTCATTTTTAATGTGCGTTTCAAAAATCACCTCTAACTTTGTCTCAGCTTCATAATGCCTAAGCCCTTTTTGTCCTACTACTGGGTTAGCATTTTCATTAGCTTTAAAAGATCCTTCACCTTTAGCAACAAAACTGCATTCAGAATAATTTCCTATTTCCCCTGCTCCAGCATCAAACAAAGCTTCAGAAACTTTTTCTAATGCTGTGTCAGGCACAAAAACATAAAGTTTATTTAGAACCCCTTTTGCAGGTGCCAATATCTGAGTATTAATAAGTCCCAATTTCTGAGAAATTTTTGTGTTGACCCCATTAATATAAACATTATCTAGATTTGTATGTACTGCAAAAATTGCAATATCATTCTTAATCGCTTTAATAACTGTACGTTCAATATAATTCCGACCAGTAAATGTTTTAAGACCATTAAAAACAATTGGGTGATGAGCAATAACTAAATTACAATTTTTAGTAATTGCTTCATCAATAATTGATTCTATTGAATCCAAACAAACCAATATACCAGTTACTTCCCATTGGCTATTTCCTACAATTAATCCAGAATTATCATAACTTTCCTGGTATGAAGGGTGAGCAACTGAATTCAGGAATTCTATAATTTCTTTTATTTTCATTAAAATCCCATTTCAAAAACCTAGTTAAAAAATATAGATCTCTTAATACAAAACTACATAATATTACATATTATTCAATCCTCATCTTCTTCGATTAAATGCCTTCCAAGATTTAGATTTGAATTATTCATAGTCAAATAATCGCGAACTTTCACAAAATCTTCGACTTCATATAAAAAAGTATGCGTAAAAATTAATTTATTCTTTAAATATATTTGGCGTTTTTTTACTTCTATTTGATCTTGACTAATCATATAGCGTTTAGCTACGAATCCTAAACCATTTTTGACTATAATCTCATTTACATGCAATTCTAAAACAGAATTATTAATTAAATTAATAAAACCTATTAACAACCATAGGCAAGCTAGTATAATACGCGTCATACTAGCTGTATAAACCGATAAAAATAAAAGAAAAAATGCAGCTATTAATTGTGCAATAATAAATCCAAATTTATATCGAATTTTAAGGGGGAGCATAAAAAGCACTTTAAAATATATAATGAACTTTTTTTAATTATAAACAAGTAATATAAGCAATAAAAGTAAGAAAAAAACTAAAAGGTACTAACTATAAAAATCATTCTGTTCCTGTCTATCAAAAAGAAAATAGGGTAACAGTAACTGTTACCCTTTTAGTTATTTTCCTGACTTAAAATATAGTATAATTAAAAGCCTAATATTTCCATTTTCTATTAGCCCCTCCATCGCCAACTGGTCTACTTTGTTCCTGAGCATTATCCTCAGCTACATAAAACTCTGTTCTACGATTCATAAAATGCTCTTCCTCCTTAGATGCATTCTCAATAAGATTATGAGCCTCTCCATTATATTTCAAAATAAAACGACTGCGTTCTATACCATGCTTATTGACTAGGTAATCTATACAAGTCATCGAACGATTAAAAGACAACATGTCATTGTATTCATTACTAGAACGAACATCAGTATGTCCATGTACCACAACTTTAATACTTGGGTAGCCCTTCATGACACTTGCAATATGAAGCAATTGTTCATATGCTTCAGGACGCAAATAATATTTATCAAGATCGAAATGCACCATCGGCAAATACCAATCTTTTAAAGTTCCTCCAGAAGAAAATCCAGCACCAAGAGGATCGTACGTTTCTTCTCCAATTATTAGAGTAGGATGTTTACCATTAGCAGGATCACCTGGAATAATTCTAACATCCTCCGGATGAATTGGTTGTGGCACCTGAGCGACACCATCATCATCGATAGGATAACCAGGAGGAGAGAAAGGTTCTTTATCATTACTATTGATAATACCATCACCATCTGAATCTAGTGAACGACCTTTTGAATCAACCTCCGTATCAGGGGGCGTATCTTTTTCCTCATCCAATGCATCAGGCACACCATCATTATCTGTGTCCTTAAACCAATCGTCATCCAGCTTCTCCTTTAAATCTGCAACATCCTGCATAGGGTAAATCAAAGGGTTAACAAACCAAAGTGGTTGAATAGCCTTTTCTTTTTTTCCTATATGAAAGCCTAATCGTATACTGGCATAATGTGGAATATCACCATTCGATGTACGAGAACCATTTTCTTTTCTACTTTTTCCATCAAAAAAGTCATCATCAGAAATAAATGCCTGATATTCTAGCCCGAGAGACACACGAGGTGTGATTAAATATTCAAATGAGAGACCAACATTAACAAAGGGATTAACAACCATACGATCTTGACCTTCACCTATAGTCAATAGATTATTTGCATTTTGTTGCCCTAAAGTTTCGTATGAATCGTCAAGAAATGTTCTAAGTTCCTGCAATACAGCATCGCGATCCTTCATTTTTGAAAGGTCATATTCACCAGCCCCTGTCCTATTTGCTAAATCAGTCATTTGAAGGCTGTACGGCTGACCATTAGCGTCAAGAGCATTTATCTTTGAACTATACAAGTTGGCTCCCAAGCCAACAATCAAGTTCAAACTCCATTTATTACTTTTCTTATGAAACTTAATGTTATTTAAATTATATACAGTCTGTAATGAAACTGCATGATGTTGTTCTATTTTGTAATTCGCAAAAAAAGCATCATTAGGCCCATAAAGTCCATTAGAAACTATTGCGCCACTAGATGCGGTAATAGTAAATGGGTCAACATTTGGAAAGGCATAAAGATTAGAAGCAGAATAATTAATCCCACTTGCCTGACCAAACATATACTCAAACTTCAAGGAAAAAACATACCCTATAGATTTTCTGACATGAACAGAGGCACCCCATCCAAAAGCAGGTTTTACATCACCACTAATCATAAAAGCACCACCACCAATACCAAGCTGCCACCAGTCTCTCGGCCTGCCTGGGAATTGACTTTTCCCTTCTTTCCATTCAGAATGTCTTGCCTGATCTTTTTTTGTTATAAAGTTGTCATCTGTTGGACTAACAGAAATTTGAGCTAATATGTGCTGATCGGCCAATAAGAAGAAAACCAAAATAAGAATGGTACAAAAACCATTTATTTTATTTATCATAATTCTATTATCTTTTAGAATAAATTCTGAGCATAGAAATTACCACTGTTAATATATTAATAATCTCCCAAATCTATACAAACTTATGCTTTTTTTTTTTTTAATTCAACTATTCGGTTTTTTTATACACCATATACATTTTAATCTAAAAGTATAAAAAGAGAATAAAAAAAGATCAAAAAAAAGATCAAAGATTTTTAAAGCTATAATCGTCTAATAACCAAGTTATTATGTTTTTATTAGAAAAACACGATGTGTAAAAAAAAATAAGTTCACAAAAACTTCATTTTTTCTTTTTGCATCAATTTCTCTAACGCAATAGTCAAAGCAGTTGTAGAAATCAAAGTGTTTCCGGTATTAGCATGATAAATATCTTTTAATGCATTTCTGATGGTTTTAGAAACATCAGAAAAAATTCCATCTCCAGTAAGGTCAGCATCCGATTTCATTAAATAAGCAAAGACCCTTGCCATTCCACAATTAGCAATAAAATCGGGAATAACACTAATGTTTTCATCAGTAAATTTAGCTGTTGGCCCAAAAAACACTTGGTCATCAATGAATGGAACATTTGCTCCACAGGACACTAGTTGCAACCCATTTTTAATCAAATTATTAATTTGTGTTCTGGTCACTAATTTAGAGGCAGCTCCAGGGATAAAAACGTCTGCTTCAAGATCCCAAATTTTCTTATTTGCTTCCTCAAATGAAATCATATCAGGAGAATAAAATTTATTCCCCTTCTTTGTAAGGTACAATTTTTTTATGTCCTCAAAAGATAATCCTTCTGGTCGTAAAAGCCCACCAGCAATATCAATAATACCAACAATTTTTGCACCTTCTTCTGCTAAGTAATATGCAGCTGCAGCGGCTACATTACCCCAGCCCTGAATAATAACTTTTTTATTCTCTAAATTCGAATTATGGTAAAGATCATAATAGTGAACTACAGATTCTGCGACTCCATAACCTGTAATTAAATCTGCAACTGCTAATTTTGCTGAAACAGAAGGAGTATAACGGGTATCCTCAACAATTTTACTTACCCCTTGACGAAGTTGACCAAGAATTTCAATTCTTTCGCCTTCATTAGATTTAAAATGACCTTTTACAATTCCTTGTTGTGGATGCCAAAGACCTAATTCCTGAGTCATAGGTATAACATCCTTAAGTTCATCAACATTTAGATCCCCTCCTGTACCATAATAATTTTTCAGTAAAGGAATTACTGCCTTATACCACCTGCGAAGAACTCCTTCCCTTCGTGGGTCATTAGGGTCAAAATTAATCCCAGATTTAGCTCCACCAATATCGGGGCCACAAACAGAAAACTTAACTTCCATTACTTTGGCTAAAGAAATCACCTCTTCTTTGTTTAAACCTTTTCTCATTCGGGTACCCCCACCTGCAGCTCCCCCTCGTAACGAATTAATGACTACCCAACCTTTTGCACCGGTTTCCTGATCAGTCCATTCAAAGACAATTTCAGGTTCTTTATTTTTATATCGTTTTAACAATTCCATAATGCTTATTATTTTGGTTGCAAATATAGAACAATTGCAACACAAAATTTCTTTAACCAGTAAATATTTTGATTATTAATTATAGAACTTGTATTATTGCAATCATAAGAAAAAACAATGTAGTTAACTAACAATGACCACTTAGGATATAAATACACGTGATTGTTTTTAGGTTTACCAAATAGATATACAATTACACTAAATAAAATGATAAAACATTTTATACAAAACGACAAAAATTCCATTTTAGACCGCAGCACTTTTGATCAATTTCAATACGGCCATAGCATTGTCCAATACAATGGCCAGGAAATAAATCTAAAGTCTTTCGACATTGCATTATTAGGATGGCGTAACGACCAATATTCTATAATTAAACAATCGTTATACGCATTATCTAGTAATTTTAAAGACGGCAAGGTTATTGACCTAGGAATTGTAAAACCTGATCTAGTTCCATTAATTGAACTGGTTGATCTTCTCCTTAAAAACAAAATTTTCCCAATTATCATTACACCAAAGGAATCAGCCATTGAAGGACAGCTCAAAGCTTATGAACAGAGATATGAATTGCTTAACATGGCATTCATAAACAGTACAATACCATATTCTCCAAATAAGGGAAATGCACTTATTAATAAAATTCTTAAATACCACCCACATCTTTTAATGCATCTGAACTGTTTGGGTTATCAATCATATCTAACAGATAAAAACACAATCGACTTTTTAGAGGACAAATATTTTGATCTTCACCGCCTGGGACTAATGCAATCCAGATTAGAAGAAACAGAGCCAATATTAAGAGATGTTAATTTGGCAGCATTCAGTATTGCTTCGATCCGTAGTAGTGATGCGCCTGCCAATATTTTCAGAAATCCTAACGGCTTTTTAGCTGCTGAAGCTTGTAAAATAATGCGATACCTTTGCATGGGGGACCAATTAAGCTCACTATGTATTCATGGCTTTGACCTTAGCATCAACGACATGGGACAAACAAGCAATATGATTTCTCAGCTAATATGGTTTGCTATAGAAGGATTTTTCTCAAGAACAAATGAATTCCCTTTACAGAAAAAAGAATTGAAAGTTTTTCTGGTTGACAATAAAGCGATAGGACATTCAATTTCGTTTTATAAAAGTTCAAAAAGTGATAGGTGGTGGTTTGAAATCCCTAAAGCACTTCACCGCAAACGCAAACTGATTGCCTGTTCTTATCAAGATTATCAAATTGCATGTGAGGGAGATTTGCCAGATAGACTACTAAATGCTATAAATAGACTTACTTAAATCTATATCCATAAGATTTTGAATTTTATTTATATAAAAACAATCTTATTGATATATTACCTCATTTCAAGATTTCGATGAATTTTTATTTTCTGAAAATCTTTTATAATTCTTGCAATGAAAACTATTTTATTGTGCCGCTTTAGTTTTTTCAGCCCTATCAGTTCGCTAAAAACTGATATAGTGTTGTGAACACATAAACTTTTAGAAAAGAGAAACAAAAAAGTCTTCTTTGTTACAATAATAACAAAGAAGACCCTACAATATTTTCAGAAATTTAAATTCTTTATCAAAAAGAATCTTATCGAATTATTATTTTACTGCTTCCAAAAGAATTGAAATATTGTTATATAACACCTCCATAAAGCCACCTGTTGTTTCAAAACTCAACGTGTCTTTGGAATCTGTAGTTACACTTATTGTACCTTCTCCTAATGATGCAACGATAGGAGCATGATTTTCTAAAATTTCTATTTTTCCTGCAGTTCCTGGCGTATTCACAGCAACAACCTTACCCTCATAAACAGTCTGACCAGGAGTTAATATCACTAAATTCATTATTTATGTATTAAAACGAATTAATTATTTTCAACTTCAGCCAACATTTTTTCACCCTTGGCAATTGCATCATCTATTGAGCCTACAAGATTGAACGCCGCTTCAGGGTATTTATCAACTTCTCCATTCATAATCATATTGAAGCCCTTAATAGTATCTTCAATATCAACTAATACACCTTCTAATCCTGTAAATTGTTCAGCAACATGAAATGGTTGTGAAAGGAAACGCTGCACTCTCCGTGCTCTGTGTACAATCAATTTATCTTCTTCTGAAAGTTCTTCCATACCCAATATTGCAATAATATCCTGAAGTTCTTTATAACGTTGAAGTGTATAAATTACATTTTGAGCACATTCATAATGAGCCTCACCAACTATATCTTTAGTTAATATTTTTGAGCTTGAATCCAATGGATCAACAGCAGGATATATACCTAAAGATGCTAATTTCCGAGAAAGAACTGTAGTGGCATCTAGGTGCGCAAAAGTAGTGGCAGGTGCAGGATCTGTTAAATCATCAGCCGGCACATATACTGCCTGAACAGAAGTAATAGAACCACGTTTTGTAGAAGTAATTCTTTCTTGCATCATTCCCATCTCTGTGGCAAGTGTAGGTTGATATCCTACTGCTGAAGGCATACGACCTAATAAGGCTGAAACCTCAGCACCTGCTTGAGTGAAACGGAAAATATTATCGATAAAAAACAAAATGTCACGTCCTTTGGCTTCACTTGGATCGCCATCGCGAAAATGCTCAGCGATTGTTAAGCCAGAAAGCGCAACTCTTGCACGTGCGCCAGGAGGTTCATTCATTTGACCGAATACAAGGGTAGCCTGCGATTCTTCCAATTCCTTCATATCAACTTTTGACAAATCCCATTCACCATTTTCCATGCTTTCTACAAATGCTTCCCCATATTTAATTACATTCGACTCAATCATCTCCCGAAGTAAATCATTCCCTTCACGGGTACGCTCCCCTACACCTGCAAAAACAGACAATCCTGAATATCCTTTAGCAATATTATTGATAAGTTCCATAATCAATACAGTCTTACCAACACCTGCACCACCGAAAAGGCCAATTTTACCTCCCTTAAGATAAGGTGCGATTAAGTCTACAACTTTAATTCCAGTGAACAGAATCTCAGAACTTGTTGAAAGTTCTTCAAATCTTGGTGGCGTACGATGAATAGGACTAGTAGATCCTTCAGTAATCTCACCGATTCCATCAATAGTTTCTCCAACGACATTCAATAATCTACCTTTAATTGCATTAGTTGTTGGCATCTGAATAGGTTTTCCTGTGTCTACACAAGCCATTCCCCGTTTTAAGCCTTCGGTACTATCCATAGCAACAGTGCGCACACTATCTTCTCCAAGATGCTTCTGACATTCTAATACTAAAACCTCTCCATTATCTCTTGTTAGTGTAAGTGCATTAAGAATTTCTGGTAATTTTGCTCCCTCTTTAGAAAAACTAACATCTACTACAGGACCAATTATTTGTTTAACACGGCCGATATTTTGTGACATAATTTGTAGTCTTTATTTATAAGTTCAATAAATATTCTAGTTCTAATTTTCGGCAAAGATAAAGTTTTATATTATTATTCAAAAAACTTTTAAAAATAAAATTCTATTAATTTTAACTTTGGCAATTGTATTAAGTTATAACGTACTTTTAGAGCTCAAATGAACATAAAATTGATAACAACAAAAAATTAGTTAGCAGAAAATCTTCATTAGTGCAATAGTCAATTAATATTTATATTTATATATTTGTCAATACACATTATTTAATTTTTTTTGGATGACTTATCACTTGTTCTTTTACTTACTGTTTTTGTGTTGCGCTCAAGCAACAATAGCGCAAAGCAAAAAAATATGTATTAAGACAATAGCCGTTGAAGGCAATAAGAAAACCCAAACAAATTTGATAATAAATGAATTAAGTTTTCAAGAGGAGGACTCCCTTTTGTTGAAAGACTTAATGCCAGCCTTAAACAAGAATAAGCAGTTATTGATTAACACTGTACTATTTAATGAAGTTGAAATTAAAATATCAAAATGGGAAGGCCTAGATGTTCATATTTTGATAAAACTAAAAGAATCTTGGTATATTTTTCCTTTTCCACAATTTGAGCTTGCAGATAGAAACTTTAACGTTTGGTGGACACGACATAATAGAAATTTTCAAAGAGCCAACATTGGCCTATGGCTAATTTGGCGCAACTTAACAGGATATAATGATATTTTAAAAATAGTTGTTCAATTTGGCTATACGCGTAAATTTGAAATTGATTACACCCTTCCACCTATGGGGCGTAAACGGAGATTCGGTTTCAATGTCAACACATTGTATTCGGATAATAAAGAACTGGCCTTCAATACGATCAATAATAAATTAGCTTTTTACAGTGATTATAACACTCCTGAAAGACAATTTCAACGTATTCGTGCTCGATTTCGAAGTTATTATAGAAGAACACTTTATGAAACACAAAAATTTGAATTAAATTTTTTGCAATTAAGCATTAGCGATTCTATTGCATTAATCAACCCTGATTTTTTTCTAAATGGAAAACAGTTGCAAAGATCATTCAACCTAAAGTATACTTATACACTTGATAAAAGAGACATCAGGGCTTATCCACAAAAAGGCTATTATTTTAATGTAGTACTACACAAAGAAGGATTGGGAATATTTAATGACATCAACCAATTACAACTAACAGCTAATTTGAGTTACTTTATGCCAATAGGAAAGCGGCTGAGTGTTGGAACTAATATGAAAGGAAGATATAGCTTTATACGTTCCAAAACACCATACTACAACAATCGTGCTCTAGGCTTTAAAGAGGACTACATTAGAGGTTTTCAATACTATGTAATCAACGGTCAGGATTATTTGATTATTCAAACTGACATCAATATTAAACTTTTTGATTTCACTATTCCTTTGTTTAAAAAAGTACCTATTAGTTACCTAAAAGGATTGCCTATTAAGATACATTTACGTTACCATCTTGATTTTGGATATGTTTGGGATAGGTACTATATGGATTTGAATACACTTGGAAATTCAGATCTTATTGGCACAGGTATTGGCATTGATTTAATTTTTTATACCTACAATATAATTTTTCAATTTGAATATACTTTTAACAATAATGGTGAAAAAGGTTTATATTTACGTTATAAATTTAACTTTTGACCCGTTTTATACAAGAATATTAGACAATAATTATAAATTTAAACTAGAACTAAATAAGAAGATTTGATATTGATTGTGTTTCAGTTTCTCCATCTTATAAAAAACCTTAGAAGTTTATTAATTGACTTGATTATAAACACATTATTTAATAAACCTATTTAACACCTCAATTACACCTAAATATTTTGAAAATAGCCATATATAGTCGCTTTCTTAAGCAGGAGCATGTTCCAATTTTACAAATCGTTTTGGACAACTTGTCCAAAAGAGGTGCTGAAGTATTTATATATGAGGAATACTATAAAACCTTTAAAAACAGAGTTAAAACACCTGAAAAAATACATTTTTTTTCTGATTATAATAATTTCAAAACTCAAAATATTGACTTTGTAATCACACTAGGTGGGGATGGAACAATACTGGAAGTTATCACTATTGTTAGAGATACGGGTGTTCCGATAATGGGAATAAATCTAGGTCGATTAGGCTTTTTAGCTATGGTAGAAATGAATCAAATTGAATTAGCAATTGACGCCCTATATAATAATAGCTATGTTCTTGATCCTAGAACTTTACTACATTTAGAATCTTCCTCTCCAATTTTCGGGGACAACAAGCTAGCACTTAATGATTTTACTATTCTTAAAAGAGATACATCTTCAATGGTAATCATTCATGCTTATGTTAATGGTGAGTTTCTAAATTCTTATTGGGCAGATGGTATTATTGTAGCAACCCCTACTGGTTCTACAGGATATTCTCTAAGTTGTGGTGGGCCTATTATTTTTCCCAAATCCGGCAACCTAATAATAACGCCTGTTGCACCACATAACCTAAATGTCCGTCCTATTGTATTATCTGATGATTCTATCATTTCATTTGAAGTGGAAGGTCGAGCCAAAAACTTTATGTGCACGCTTGATTCTAGACATGCAATAATTGACACCTCAATACAACTAGCAATACAAAAATCTGATTTCAATATTAACCTATTCAGGTTTACAGACCTTAATTTCCTTTATATGATACGCAAAAAACTCAAATGGGGAATTGACTACAGAAATTAATCGTTATCTAAATTTTAAAAAAAATTATTTTAAACAATAACAATTAATTAGGTCATCTTGGTACACAATAAAAGATAATTTAGACGCTCTTAAAAATCTTTTCTAAGATCAAAAATATCTATTATTTATATCATGCAAGACAATTAACTTGGTATTACATTCTAAACAAATTTATATTAGATTTCATAAAACCTACATTTAATATAGTCAATCTTATATTGTTATATACCCATCCAATTTTTTATAATAAAAACACAAAAAGAAATCCTATAAAATTGGATTTAGGTAAGATTTTTGATGTAAACATCGAAATGAGATTGTAAGTTGTTACATATTTATATCCCTAAGTTTTTATCTTTATTTTATTTTAACAAAAACAGGCCTTTATGTTTGTTGTATTAACTTGAGGATTATGTAACTTTTTATTTATAATTTTCATTAAAGTATTTAATTAAATAGTACCAAAAAATAAATCGTGAGATTATTACTATTAATTTTGTTGATAATATTAATTGTTCCTTCTAATATATCTGCTCAATTTTGGGAAATACAAGGGATGGCAGGGACAACAATATATCATGGTGATCTAGCTCCAGATTTTTCGATGCAGCCCCCTGGAATAGCGACAGCCATTCTTGTTCGCAGAAACTTAGATAGCCGTCTAGCACTTCGAATAGGTGGTAGCTTTGGAATGATAAGTGCTACAGACTCCAGATCATTAAATATTTATCGAAAAGCTAGAAATTTAAACTTTAAATCTTCAATATTTGAAGGATCTGTTGGTTTAGAATTTAATTTTTTCCGGTTCCATTACTACCAAAAAAAAGAAAACCAATTTACTCCTTATATATTAGCTTGTATTGGATTATTCTATCATAACCCCATTGCTAATTACAATGGAATTAATTATTCTTTACAAGCAATGGGTACAGAAGGTCAAGCACCTGGTCAGGAATATTCATTAGTCCAACCAGCTTTTATTATTGGAGGTGGTTTCAAAATCGATATTGATTCTAAATGGGCAATCGTTATAGAAGGAGCTACAAGAATATTATTTTTTGACTATCTTGATGACGTTAGTGGTGAATATGCTAACTCGAAACAGATTTTAGCACATAGAGGTTCACTTGGTCCTGTAGCAGTAGCATTATCTGATCGATCTGGTGAAGTGGGTCAAAACTTGGGCACAGAGGGAAGTCAAAGAGGAAACTCAAAAACCAATGATGGATATACTATGTTCTCTATTGGAATTATTTACACCATACATCAACAAAAATGCCCTAACTATTAGTATAACCTGAGAATTTAGTCTAATCTAAAAAGGACTAAATTCCCCAAATTATTAACTCTGAAAGTGAAATTCATTCCAATATTACCTTTTCTCATTGTTTTAGGCTTTTCATCTATATCTAAAGCTCAGTACTGGGAGTTACAAACCATGGCTGGCGTTACATTATATCATGGGGACATAGCCCCGGATTTTTCTGCTCAAACACCGGGAATGGCTGTTAATTTTTTTGTAAGACGTAATGTAGACAGTCGTCTTTCATTAAGAGTTGGTGCTAGTTTTGGCACCCTTAGTGCTAGTGATTCAAAATCTTTAAATCCATACAGGAAAGCACGAAACCTAAGTTTCAAATCTACTGTTTTTGAAGGGTCATTGGGAATCGAATTTAACTTCTTTCCTTATCACCATCACAATAAAGGCAGAAAAAAGATACAACAAAGCCCCTACATTTTAGCTGGATTTGGGATTTTTCACCACAATCCAAAGGCAGATTATAAAGGCGCTACTTATGCCTTACAACCTTTGGGAACAGAAGGACAAGCACCTGGTCAGGAATATTCGTTAGTCCAACCAGCCTTTATTATTGGCGGTGGATTTAAAATCGATATAACTTATCAATGGGGTATTATCATTGAAGGAGCCACAAGAATATTATTTTTTGACTATCTCGATGATGTTAGTGATACATATGCAGATCCACGTTTAATTAAGGGACATCGAGGATCATTAGGCTCAGTTGCAGTTGGGCTAGCAGACCGTTCTGGTGAAGTTGGACAAAAAATTGGCTATCCTAGGAGACAACGGGGGGACGCAAAAACGAATGACGGATATACTATGTTTTCAATAGGGATAACCCATACAATTCATCAAATTAAATGTCATGCATGGTAATATGTTCTTGATTCAACAAAAAAATGCAATATTTTTTGACTGAACTAATTGAAAGCAAACTGAAAGATTTTGAAATGAATATTTCCTGAGTATATTGCAACTTGAAACAAAAGAACTTGGAATGCGAAAACTTATAGTTGTCCTCTTTTTATTTTTACTTAGTATTATCTGTCTGATATTAATATTCAATACGGTTACAACATTGTCTATTCAAACAAATATAAAAGTAGCCACTGACTTACCAATATACCAAAATTCAAATATACGCTTAAGTCAGGCATTGCAGATTCCAACAACTCCTGATAGTTCAAAACATACCCATTTCAATAAGTTCCACAAATGGATAACTAAATCATATCCTACTTTATTTAAAAACCCCAATGTTGAATGGCAACGATTAAATAAATTCAGTTTATTAGCGAAATGGGTTGGAAGAAGTCCAGAATTAAACCCGATAGTATTTGTAGCTATGCAACATACTGATGAACCAGATCTGGAAACAATACCCGAATGGTCATACAATCCTTTTTTGGGTAAAATTGAGAATGGATATATTCACGGACAAGGATGTAGTAGTGGAAAAGCCGTTATGATAGCGTTGCTTGAAGTATTAACTAAATTTGTTGAACAAAATATCTTGCCTAACAGAACAATATATCTTGCATTTCCTCATGACAATCAAGTTGGAGAATCCGCTATTATAAATTCACTAAAAAAAATCGATATTAAACCAGAATTCATTCTTAAAACAGGTGGATTAATTGTTAATAAAAATGATCTATTCAATATTCCTAAAAAAGTAGCATTGATTGGCATTGGCCAACAATCTGTAGTACAATCAACAGTAGAAATTAAAAACAAAAATTCTAACAACATTATTAAAAAAGAAATACATCATTTAGTATCTGCACTACCACCTTTAGACACCGACCATCCCGTCATTACTCAATTCCTTTCTTTTATAATACCAGAACTCAACTTTAGTCAACGACTTGTTTTGTCAAACAAATGGTTACTAAACAATTTAATTCAAAAACGACTTCAAAAAAACCCATTCACACAAAATCTATTTGGCAATAATATAGCTACAAATTTAATCAACTACGATACTAGCAAAAGTACAATTACTAGTATACAATTTAGTTCCCCTAAATCACTAAATGAACTTGAAAAATGGTTAAAAACACATTTACAACACCCACAAATTCAACTTCTTGGTCAGACCCAAACACTTCAAAAAACTCGTATAGCTCCTATTCAAAATCACGCATATAGAATTATAAGCAACACGTGTAAAGAAATATTCCCCAACCTTATAACAGCACCGACTTTGGTTAAAGAAAGCTATTCTACGAACTGGCAAACAAAATTCAACTCTGATATTTATTATTTTCACCCCCTTATTTTCGACCAAATATGCTGGAAAAAACATCTACGAAAAGTAGACGACAAAATTAGTATTAAAAACTATAAACAAATGTTACAGTTTTATCATAAGCTATTGTTAAATAATATTTAGTAAAATAACATTAACATTAGTTTTACATACAATTACTATAAATTAGAGTATATTGATGAATATGTTCCGATATCTAAATCAAAAACATACTTTAATAAAATCTTTTACGTTTTATAATATAGATATATAAATAGATTACACAGACCCATTTTAATGAGTGTATTGTTTAATTGAAGAAAAAAAACACTAATGCGACCAGGACTTTTACTCTTGCTTTCTATCCTTTGCTCTCTACTTATTCATCAAACATTTGCTCAGGAAGAATTTCCACATATCGAAGGTGATTTACTTATTCGAATCAAGCATAACCATTCAATTAGTTGGGTCATAAAAGATTTAGCAAAACACAAAGGGCTTAATACACAATTACAAGCCAGAGAATTACTTTCTGAACATATGCAAATCTGGAGATTCACTTTTAATAAAGATATTTTAAGTCATAATTCTATGCTTGAATTGGCTCTCAAGCACCCATCAGTACATAACGCTCAACTCAATTATATTATGGAGAAACGGGTTGTCCCCAACGATCCTTCTTATAATCAGCAATGGCAATATGAACAAACGTCTGATAATGATTTAGATGCTGAAGCTGCATGGGATATTACTACTGGAGGTGTTACTGCCTTAGGAGATACAATTGTTGTATGTGTAATTGATGATGGGATTGAAGTGAGTCACGCTGACTGGGGAGATAATATTTGGTATAACCATGGGGAAATTAATGGTAATGGTATCGACGATGACAATAATGGTTACATAGATGATTATAGAGGCTGGAATGCCGACAACAACAATAATGATATAGTAGCAAGTGGCCCATTCAGTTCACATGGCACACCTGTCTCTGGAATTATCGCTGCTAAAGGCAATAATAATATTGGCGTAAGTGGTGTAAACTGGAATGTAAAACTAATGTTTGTTGTTGGGGGAGGAACAAGTGCAAATTCAATAGCAGCATACAACTATCCTTTTGAATGTCGAAAATTATATAACCAGACAAATGGGGTTAATGGTGCTTTTGTAGTTGCAACAAATGCGTCATGGGGACAAAATAATCAACAATGTGCAACTTATGCACCCCTTGTTAATGAGTTTTATGACACCCTTGGTGTATACGGTATTCTCAATTGTGCAGCTACTGCAAATGCTAATATAGATGTTGATGTTAATGGAGACTACCCTACAAGCTGTGATAGTGATTATTTGATCGCAGTTACTAATATAAATCAATCTGGAACTAAAGTAGGTGCTGCTGGCTATGGAAGTACTCATATCGACCTTGGAGCATTTGGAGAAGGGACCTATACACTTACAACATCATCTGGCTATGGAGGTTTTGGGGGAACGTCAGGGGCTACTCCACATGTGACAGGAAACATTGGACTTATGTATTCTGCCCCATGCCAACGTTTTGCACAACTAGCTAGAACCCATCCTGCCCAAACCGCCTTAATGGTTAAACAAATACTATTAAACTCTTCAGTTTCTAATTCGAGTTTACTAGGAATTACTGTTAGCGAAGGGGTACTAAATATGAAAAACTCAATTGATTCAATAATGTCTTCAGGCTGCTCTTTATCTGGCTGTCACGAGCCTTATAATACATTGGTTTACAGTATTACAGGAACATCTGTATATGTTAATTGGGACAGAGTTGATTCAACCAGTTTGTATTTTACAAAATTTCGAGAAATAGGCTCAACAAATTGGATAACAGGTTCAACATCCGATACATTCACGATTCTTAATAATCTTACAGCTTGCACAAGCTATGAAATACAAATTGCATCTGATTGTGACAGTTCGGCATACTCAACAAATTATATCTTCAAAACAGAAGACTGTTGCTTTGCACCGACTACTATTAATATTGACACTTTAAACCAAACTTCTGCTTCTTTCTCTTGGGCAACTGATTCTTTAGTGAATTCATATACTATAGATTATAAACTAAAATCCTCTTCAGTATGGTCATCTGTAACAGCAACATCTGCAAACGTAACAATTGCTGGATTAGACAGTTGTGAAATATACGAATTACGCATTATTTCATCCTGTCAAATAAATGTTAACAACCAATATTCCTCAACTATAGAATTTGAAACTGTAGGTTGTGGCAATTGCTCATCTACAAACTATTGTAATTCATCTGGCCAAAATTCATCAGATGACTGGATAGAAAATGTTACTTTTGGAACTATAAATAATACCACAGGAGATGATGGTGGTTATATATCATTTGTCAATGGAGGACCAAGTACAGATATTGCTCAAGGTGGCTCATATCCCATTTCTATAGAAATTGGATTTAATACTGGCCCTTGGGCTACAAATTGGCTTATTCAAGCTTGGATAGATTACAATCAAGATGAAATATTCGACAACACAACAGAATTGGTTTATGATGCCGGTCCTATTACTACTACTACTACAATTCATACAGGCACCATAAATGTTCCCAACAATGCAAGTCTCAACAAAACAAGACTCAGGGTTGCCATGAAATGGGGTACTACGTCTTTAACTCCATGTGATAATCCTTTCTATGGAGAAACAGAAGATTATTGTGTCAATATTATTGCTCCTACAGCCTCCAATGCTATTAAAGAATTTCAAAATACCATACTAAATGTATATCCAAATCCTTTTAGCAATCACTTAATAGTTTCTTTAGAAAGCCATCAAATACAAAATGCAACTATTAAATTCAGTACAATTACTGGTCACGAATTTTTTAATATCAATAAATTGCTATCTGAAGGAGAAAATCTACTCCGTATTCCGTGTTCTTCTATACCAAAAGGAATGTACCTTGTTTCAATTCAACTTGAAAGTGGAATTATTTTAACCAAAAAAGTAATCAAAGGATAATCAAAAATACATTTAGTATTTTTATGCTAATTATAAAAGGCAGCAATCGCCTTTTACGATTGACTGCCAACTAGAAACACTCAACTTGTTTAAGTTTACTTTTTAAAAAAAATTACAAACATCATAAGTGTATCATTAATAAAGTAAATTAAAACTACGAGTTTAGAACTTTATTATTCATCTAAATTATAAAGTCTCCTTTTCTCGATTAATAAACCCAATTCTTTAACATGGGGGTAATCTATTCCCTCAAGTTCTTCAAGCCATATTTTATAATTTATTCCAGCATTTAACTTTAATCCAAAATAAGGCGATGTGCTTAACTTAAGGCTATTACTACGAAAACTAGTCCAGGGGTTTTGAAAATGAATATAACAATTTCCCTGATGTTCAAACGTTCCTAATACACCTTCTTCGAGTTGATTATCTGAACAAGTACTTAAAAAATAATTATTTCTATTTTGTGCAACAACATCAGTTCCATAATTACTATTAATTATAGCCAAGCCAAGAATTATAGAAGCAGGTATAGAAAATTTATGCATTTCATCTTTTGCTACTGATGAAAACCGTTTAATGAATTTCTCTTTTGTTTCTTCAGCTACACTTATTTCACATAACAACTCATTAATATGATTTAAATCGTCTGAAATATAATTAATATTATTCTGTTTGGGTTTTCCAAAGTTGTAACTACATAAAAAAATTAAACCTAATACGATAATAATAGCTTTAAGCCAAATAGATTGGATAAAATCTATAAATCCTTCTTTTTCTCTTACACTACTTATTTCATCGATATATTCTATATCTTTAGCTTCTAATTCGATAATTTCTAAAAAGTCATCTATAGTTTCATTAGAGCAATCTGAGTATGTTTCTGTTTCATAAAGATTCATGATAAGACCAGAATTATCAACACTATAGTTTTTAAACCTCATAATTGTATATTTTTGTTTTAAAATTTCATTTATTTCGTTAGGCACAATACAAACATAAAACACTTTGTGCTTTTTTGCAAGTTTTTGTTTTACTTTTTTAAAACTTTTTGTTTTATGAATCTTTTTTATGCATATCGAATCGAGGGAGAATCTATTGCTCATCTTGATGAAATTGAATCAAGGCATTGTACTAAAACACTAAGAAAAGGGATTGGCGACACAATCTATTTCACTAGCTTCTCGGGTGCTACCTACCTAGGAAAAATTATTGATGTATCTAAAAAAAGATGTCGATTAAAAATATTAGATGTTGTTAGTATTCACGCTCAAACCCGTTATAATATACATATTGCAATTGCTCCTACCAAAAACATAAATCGATTAGAATGGTTTTTGGAAAAAACTACAGAATTAGGAATTGATGCAATTAGTCTAATACAATGCCAACATTCTGAAAGAAAAAAAATTCGTATTGAAAGATTGAATAAAATAATTCTTGCTGCCGCAAAACAATCGCTTAAAAATTTCCTGCCTGAGCTTTCAGAACTAACTCCGTTTAAAGAATTTATTAAAAATGTAAAAGATCAAAATAAATATATAGCTCATTGCAATTCAGAAAATCTTCCCCACCTTCAAGAAGTCATAGGCAAAAAAGATAATAATTTAATTTTAATAGGTCCAGAAGGAGATTTTTCATCTAATGAGATTGAATATGCAAAACAAAATGACTTTAAAGAAGTCAGTTTAGGCCCTAGTCGATTACGTACTGAGACAGCGGGTATAATTGCCTGCCATACGCTACATCTTACAAACACTAAAACATAATAATAAAATAAATTCTCAAAATAAATTATTAAAAAAAAGAATCTACCTTAGCTAAATAATACATTTCTTGATTTCTTTTCGTTATAAATAGAAAATCAATGTTTCATTAATAATTTACAAACTTATACTCTTTTGTGCTTAATAGATTAAACAATAGTGGCATTACGAATTAATCGCTTATATTTGGATTCTGGAAAAAGCAAAACATAATGACAATACCATTTAATTATATAAAATATCCTTTTTTAGCATTAATATGTTTTTTTATTTTTCATATTACGGCCTGTCAAAAAGACAATTTTATTAGCACGTCTGGTGCTGGTGTTGAGTTTTCTATGGATACCCTTACATTTGACACCGTTTTTACTAATTTAGGAAATGCTACACGTCGATTCAAAGTATACAACCGACACAGCCAGATAATTTTGTTGAAAAATGTTTATTTAGGTGGTGGAGAACAATCCGATTACAAAATTAATATTGACGGATTTACTGGTAGTTCTTCTTCTAACATAGAAATTCCTCCGGGGGATAGTATATATATATTTGCAAGCGTATATATTAACCCAAATGATGGTGACGCGATTCGCTTAGACTCGATCATGTTTGAAACAGATGGAGGAGGCACACAAAAAGTTATCCTGCATGCCTATGGATGGAATGCTAATTACATTGGTCAAGTCGGCTATTTAACGCGTTATACAGATACTACTGTTACGCTCAACAATAGTAAACCTTATATTTTTATGGGTATAATTGCCATAGACAGTAATTCATGTATCATAATTCCAGGGGGAACAGAAATATATATGTTTGGTGGGCCAACTACAAAACCTGGGGATAGAGCTATGCTATATATAGGGCATGAATCGTGTATTAGGTCCAATGTAGGAGGCGACCTTAATTATCCTGTAGAATTCAAAACTCATCGTCTTGAAGAAGATTATCAACTTATCACATTCCATCATAATGGCATATATCTTAGTAAAACTAGCAAAGACAACATTATACATGGAACCATTATTAGAAATGCTGTAGATGGCATTTTTGTAGATTCTTTCTCGACAAATGGTTCATTTAAGTTAGAACTCCACAACAGTAAGATCTTCAATGTTGACCGTTCAGGAGTATTGGGCCGGGGGGCACATATCAAAATGACAAATACAGTTATTGCTAACTCCAATCAATTTAACTTTATAGG
This sequence comes from Saprospiraceae bacterium, assembly GCA_022448945.1. Taxonomy (GTDB): domain Bacteria; phylum Bacteroidota; class Bacteroidia; order Chitinophagales; family Saprospiraceae; genus Aureispira. Next base: position 8,998 of record JAKVCV010000002.1, on the reverse strand, counting down.
TATAAGAGGAGGTGAATATAATTTTAGACATTGTACATTTGTAAATGTGGGCACAGATCTCGTTAGCAGGTCTGAGCCAATTATAAGTTACAGGGACTATGAAATTCAAATTGACAACGGACAGGAAATAGCTATAACTGATGCTGGTAACATCTATTTCACAAACTGCATTATATATGGTAATAAACGGGAAGAAATTGAAATCCTTACTGCAAATGATCCACCAATAAATTTTGATTATACTTTTACAAATTGTCTGATGAAAGTCGATACTTTTAGTCAAAAGATGATAGATTGTATTACTAACCAAGACCCTCTGTTTATAGATCAAGATGAAAACCTGTACAAAATTGACTCTACAGCTTCTCCAGCTAATGATGCTGGCACACCTGCAAGTATACCTACTGCTACTTTTTCAGGTCCTAATACTGATATTATTGGGCAGTTTAGGTCAGTGAACAATCCTGCTATTGGTGCGTATGCTATCCCCAATTAATCTTATAACCTTTAAAACTGAAAATAACTTAATAGGCTCTTTCATTGACACCTTCTATATAATTTATAAAAGCTTTGTTAACAACCTTATTCCCTCCAGGAGTAGGATAATCACCACTGAAATACCAATTCCCCTTATTGTGAGGACATGCATCCTTGAGGCCTTCAATACTTTGGTATATAATCTGTACTTCTGCTTTAACAATTTTAAGTTGCAATAATTCTGCTATCTTAATACTAATTTCTTCATCAGTAAATGGTTCATAAATACGTCTGACATGATTAACTACTTTTTCACGTGGCAAATCAACCTGACTAAGGCAGTCTCTATAAACTTCATTTATTACATGCTCTTTGTTATGATCTTTAAGTAAAGCTATCGCTGCCTTGAAGGCAACAAAATCACCCAATTTAGCCATATCTATACCATAACAGTCTGGATATCGAATTTGCGGCGCAGATGATACAATAATTATTTTTTTAGGATTCAATCGATCTACTATGCTCAAAATACTTTGCCTAAGTGTTGTTCCTCTAACAATAGAATCATCAATTAATACCAAGGTATCTTTATGATCTTTAATAACTCCATAAGTTACATCATAAACATGAGCTACTAAATCATCTCTAGAATCATCTTGAGTAATAAATGTTCTTAATTTTGCATCTTTTATTGCAATTTTTTCTGCTCTTGGAGCAATAGACATTATAGCTTGAATTTCCTTATCTGATGCTGCATCTCCCAAAGCCCTGATTTTATCTAATTTTTGTTGTGAAAGTGCGGCATGCGCTGCTTTTACCATTCCAAAAAAAGAAACCTCAGCAGTATTTGGAATATAACTGAAAACTGTATTTTCAAAATCATAATTTACTGCCTTAAAAACTGCTTTTGAAACATTTCGTCCCAATTGCAACCTTTCTTTATAAATTTCTCGGTCAGACCCTCTAGAAAAATATATTCGCTCAAAAGAACATGCTAACTTTTTTCGAATTGGTATAATCTCCTTTTCGGAAACTTCACCTGTATTTTTAATCATAAGAGAATAGCCAGGCTGCAACTCTTGAACCTTTAGAAAAGAAGTATTAAAAGCAGTTTGTATAGCTGCTCTTTCAGAAGCAACGACAACAACCTCATCATCTTCATACCAATATCCTGGTCTTATTCCATTTGGATCTCTAAAAACAAACGCGTCTCCATTGCCAAACATACCTGCCATAAGATATCCGCCGTCCCAATCTTCACTAGCTTGCTGTAAAATATTTTGCGTATCTAAATTTTTAGAAATCAGTGCCGAAATTTCAGTTCTGTTATATCCTTGAGACTTAAAATGATCAAATAACCTTTGATTTTCAACATCTAAAAAGTGGCCTATTTTCTCCATTACAGTAACAGTGTCAGCCCTTTCTTTAGGGTGTTGTCCAATACTAACCATAAATTCAAACAACTCATCAACATTAGTTAAATTAAAATTTCCTGCAAGAACTAAATTCCTGGTCCTCCAATTATTTTGTCTCAAAAAAGGATGACAACTTTCAATACTATTTTTACCATAGGTTCCATATCTCAAATGCCCCAAAAACACTTCACCCATAAACGCTTCATTATTTCTTAAGTAATCAACATCATGAAGTAAAGAAGGATTATTTTTTTCAAGCGCTCGAAATCGTTTATTTATATATTCAAAAGTATCCTGAATTGGTTTATTACTAACACTTCTGTATCGTGAAATATAACGCTCACCTGGTAATGCATTTAACTTAATATTAGCAACTCCTACCCCATCTTGACCTCTGTTATGTTGTTTTTCAAGTAGTAAATACAGCTTATTTATACCATAAAATGGAGTGCCATATTTTTCAAGGAAATAGTCTAGCGGTTTTTTTAACCTAAGGAATGCAATACCACACATAGCTGATTGGATCTTTAATTGGTTTCATTTAATATAAGCATCCGAATAATTTCACTGTAAAATTTATGTTCCACTTTCAAACCTCTTTCTTCTACTTCTTTGAGTGTTTGAACTCCTTTTAAATCAACAATATGTTGAGAAATTACAGCTCCTGTATCCATCCCCTCATCAACATAGTGTACAGTTATTTTAGTCTCTTGTAAATTATTGTTAAATGCCCATTCATAAGCATGCAAGCCTTGATGCTTGAATGTGTCTGCAGGATGAATATTAATTATTTTCCCTGAAAAAGCATTAACAAAAATTCCAGACAACACTCTCATATATCCAGCAAGAATAATATAATCTATTGTAAAGCCATCAAGAAAATCTATAACTTTCTGATCAAAAACAGATCTTTTAAGACCTTTTGAAGATATCCATTTTGTCCTAATTCCCATAGATCTAGCGTAATCCAAGCCAGCTGCATCTTCTTTGTTAGCAAAAACCACCTCTACATCAACAAGGTTTTTAAGAATCCCATTCCGACATTGTTCAACAATAGCCTTCATATTACTTCCACGTCCGGATATAAATATAGCAATTTTCTTTTTCATGAGTTTAAGGCATTAATTTTTACTACCTTATATTTTCTCTGCCCAATATCTTTTCTAAAGAAATTATCCTGAAAACTAACCTTTGCACATTGTTCATAAGCCTTATCAATTGCACATTGAAGAGAATCACCTTGTGCAACAAAATTCAAAACACGGCCACCATTAGTAACGATATTCCCATCTTTCAATGCAGTACCGGCATGAAAAACTATTGCATCGTCAACCAAATCTAAACCAAAGATTGGATACCCCTTACTATAGGACTTGGGATAACCCCCAGAAACCTGCACTACATCAACAAAGTAACCATCATGAAACTTCAATTCAATTTCTCCTAAAGTTCCATCTAAACATGCTGTAACCACTTTAGCTAAATCTGTTTTTAATGAAGGTAACAATACCTCCGTTTCCGGATCACCAAAACGAACATTGTATTCCAATAATTCTGGGCCATTTTCACCAATCATAATTCCAAAATAGATAATTCCTTTGTAATTCATCTTCTCTTCACGAATGCCTCTCAAAGTAGGTTGTACAATCTTAATATTAATTTCTTTTGCCAATTCATCATTCCAAAAAGGAACCGGACACATAACACCCATACCTCCAGTATTGGGTCCTTTATCTCCGTCATTAAGTTGTTTGTGGTCTTGAGAGGGCAACAATAATTTAATATTTTCACCATCCGTAAAGCCTATAATAGAGATTTCATCTCCTACAATTTTATCTTCGATTATAAAAGGACATTCTTCGCCATACTGAAGTCGCATTTCACTAAGGGCTTCCATTGCTTCAGCAACATTATCACAAACAAAAACTCCTTTACCTGCTGCCAATCCATCATACTTTATGACAAGATTTCCATTCATCTTAAAGACAGTATCTCTAGCATCCATAACCTTGTCAAAAGTTTTGAAAGGTGAAGTAGCTACACCATATTTTTCCATGAATTTTTTAGAAAATATCTTAGAACCCTCTAATTGTGCAGCATCTTTACAGGGGCCAAGTGCATGAATAACAGTCTGGTTAAAAAAATCAACAATACCATTGGCTAGTGGCACTTCTGGACCTACAAAAATATAATTGATCCCTTTTTCTTCACAAAATGCTTGAATAGCTTCAAAATCGTTAATATCCATTGGATGGCTATTTGGAATTCCTCCATTCCCAGGCAGTGCAAATACGGCATCTTCACCCAACGTCTGTGCCAACTTCCACGAAAGAGCATGTTCTCTTCCACCTGAACCAATTACTGCTATTTTCATTGTTAATGATTAAACTTTATTACTGAATAAATTAACCCAAATTTACATTCTCCTGCATTACCTTTTTTGTTGTCTCCAATACAAGATCACAAATACGAATAGCATCACCTATATAATGAACAGATTGAAGTTTATATATCCGATCTTTTGTCTCCTGATCAATTTCCAGATCTTTAACTAATTCCATTAACATCTCCCTTGTTGGCTTCTGACCTCTAGAAACTTTTTTTAATAAGGTATATGGATCATCTACTCCGACAATTTTTAAAATTGTTTGAATCGGTTCAGCCAATAATTCAGGACTATCTTCCAAAGCTGCACGACAAACGTTTTCATTAATTTCTAATTTATTTAATCCACGCATCAATTCTGTAATGCCCAAAGAAGAATAAGCCAATGCAGATCCCATATTTCGTTGAACAGTCGAATCTGAAAGGTCTCTTTGCATCCTAGAACGAGATAACTTATCTGTCAAAAAACCCAAAATTGAATTGGCTAACATCATATTTCCCTCACTGTTTTCAAAATTAATAGGATTAACCTTGTGAGGCATAGTTGAAGATCCAACCTCTCCTGCTTTTACTTTTTCAGAAAATAAATTTTTGGAAATATACAACCAACAATCAACATCCAAATCTATTACAATATTATTTAATTGCCGTGTCCAGTTGAAATAGGTTCCAAAAGTATCATGATCTTCGATTTGTGTAGTACAAATATTGGGTTGCAAGCCATGATCCCTCAAAAAATCATGCGCAAAATTTAGCCAATCAAAATCTGGAAAAGCAGACAACATTGCAGAATAATTGCCTACAGCACCATTAATCTTACCTAAAAAGGTAAAACACTTCAGCTCTTTATAAATACGAGTAATTCGATTAACAAATACAGCTAACTCTTTACCTGCAGTACTTGGAGAAGCCTTCTGACCATGAGTGCGACATGGAAATGGAACTTTCTTCCATAGGGCTGCTAATTCCATCAATTTATTTAAAAGCTGTTCAATCTGAGGGAGATGCTCTTTTTCTAAATAATCCTTAAGCATGAAGTTATAAGCAAGATTATTAACATCTTCGGATGTAAGCGCAAAATGTAACATATTTACATCTCTCAACTGTGTACGTTCTCTCAAAAATATTTCACAAGCCTTAACATCATGATTGGTTACACTTTCAATTTCTTTGATTCTAGCATAATCACTTTCCTTAAAATTATCTATACAATCCTGAATGTTCAATTTCTCCTGGTTATTCAACGGTTCAAACAAACCAGCTTTGTCCAATGCAAGAACGTATAATAATTCTACCTTGCATCGATAATACATTAACCCTTTTTCAGAAAAATATTTTCTGTGAGAAACAAGTTTTCCGGCATACCTTCCATCCAAAGGCGAAATGGCATCTACAATCATTATCTTTATATTAAAATATTACAAACTAATTTATTTCCTTATCGAAGCAGATGCTTCAATAAGTAATTACTTCATACTTTGAATATCATAGGCTAACCTTTCCCGTATAGAATAAACGTTCAAACTACGTATTGCAGCATATGCAACATTATCAACATGAACTGCTGCTGCAGGTGTTTTATCTGCTATATACATAGATGAATTCTCATTATGCAATAGATCTGTGTTATCTGAACAAGTAGGACAATTTATCACGGGTACACTTAAATTAGCGGCTAATTTACTACCTAATCCATTAGAAGGGCGCCCAACTGCAATAACTGCCAAAGGCTCAATAGAAGAATTATAACTTTCTGCTAATTCTGCTATACTTTCACCATTTTCATGTGCAGAAAACACCTTCATGTCAACACATACATCATATTGTTCAATAATCTTTTTTAGTTTTTGACAATGATCAATATCTGATGAAGATTCCATGATGATACCAATTAATCCAGGTTTAATAACAGCTGCCTTAACTAGATTATTATAGACACGAACTTTTGAAGGCAGATCTACAAGAAAAAATGATTTGCCAGTAACAGTTTCATAAATCTCCTGATATCTTCTACTCGTTTCTTCTACTACTTCAGGAGCTAAAACATCAGGGACTTCACCGTTTACTTTATTAGCCAACATCCATTGACGGACATATTCTTTATCAATTTGGTTAGCATTAGAAGGATTTTCTTCGTAATCAGCTTTAGACCAAAACCGTGAAGAATCTGGGGTATGCATTTCATCGATAATAATCAGCTTGCCATTCAATAATCCAAATTCATATTTAGTATCTACCAATACAATACCTTTTTCGTCTAACAATTTAGAACCAAAATCAAATATCTTTAAAGCTACTTCTTTCATTTGTTGATAAGTATCATAACTTACCAATCCTGCTTCAACAATTCCTTTTTCATCAATCTCAGTATCAAATTCATCTTTTGTAGTGGGCGTTAATATTGGAGATGTAAATTTTTGATTTTTAATCATTCCTTCAGGGACAACCACTCCACTAAATACACGCTGACCATTTTGATAACCCCGCCACATTGAACCTGTCAAATAACCCCGTACTACCATTTCCACTCTTATAGGCTGCGCTTCCTTCACTAAAGTAATATAGTCATCAACCTGCTGTATAATATGATTATCTATTATATGTTTTGTCTGCTCAAACCAAAAATTCGCAATCCCATTAAGTACAGCACCTTTAGTTGGGATAGGCGTTTTTATTTTCTTATTAAAAGCTGAAATTCTATCCGTAACTACAATCATACGTGTATGATCATCAATTCGGATACTATCTCTAACTTTTCCTCGATGTAACATTTTCAATTGAGGCGAAACAAACTTTGTTAAGCAGTCCATAATTTTAATGTTTAGTGTTTAAAGTGTCTGATTCCAGTAAAGACCATGGCTACATCAAGCGCATCACAAGTGCTTATAACCGACTTGTCACGAATGGAACCTCCTGGTTGTACAATTTTACGAATTCCTGCTGCTGCTGCTAATTCTACATTATCTGCGAAAGGGAAAAAAGCATCAGATATTAGCCAGGCATTTCCTAATTCCTTGGCAACATAAGCTTCAAAACCTTCGGCCGTGCCATGATACTCATTACTTAGATTTTCCCGACATTTTTCAATTGACAACTTAGTAGCTATCAGTCGATTAGGCTGCCCAGCTCCCATACCCAACAACTGTGCATAGCCTTTTTTAAACCGAACAATAGCAATTGAATTAGATTTAATTGTTTTTATAGCTCTTAACCCAAATTCAATTAGTGGTTGCTCGAATTGCATATCAACAGATTTAGCTGTAGATACTTCCAATTTGTTATGCAAAATAGTATCTGAATCCTGTATAAGTAAACTGCCGTTCATATATCTGCAGTCGACCCCATTGCTCATTTTAGCAACATCAAATTGAATAATTCTTAAATTTTTATGTTGTTGCAAATATTCTAATGCATCTACATGAAATTCAGGGGCGATTACTACTTCAACAAATTTACGTTTACTTCTGTCTTCATTGTCCAAATCAAAAAACTTTACTGTATCAAATTCAAGTTTACGATTGAAAGCAATGATAGAACCAAAGGCAGAAACAGGATCTCCAGCCCAAGCCATCTTTAATATTTCAAACTGATTATCTCCCTCACAAAGACCACAAGGATTACTATGTTTGATTACAGAACATGCAGAACGAGTAGATTCCTTGATAGCTTCAATGGCTCCATTAATATCTAAAATATTATTAAAGGAAAGTGCTTTACCATGGAGAACATTTAAGTTGTATAATGAATTAGGAGCGCCTTTTTGTTGATAAAATTTAGCTTTTTGATGGCTATTCTCTCCATAACGCAAGTCGACTCCCTCCTCAAACCCCAACCTTAATGAGTTAACACCTATTTCCTTATCCATAGTCGTAGCGATTAAAGCATCATAATCTGCGGTATGATTAAATGCCTTACACATAAGTTTCTTGCGAAAATCATATGTCAAAGCTCCTTTATTCTGTTTAAGTTGCTCCTTAAGCTCATTGTAATCAGATGGTTGGGTTACAGTTGCAACATATTTGAAATTTTTCGCTGAAGCTCTAATCATAGTTGGCCCACCAATGTCAATGTTTTCTATCAAAGTTTCAAAATCAGCACCTTTCTCTAAAACTTCCTGAAAAGGATAAAGGTTGCAAACCACTAAATCAATAGGATCAATGTTCAGACTAGCAGCTTCTTCTTTGTCTTTTTCTCTGTCAAACAACAATGCCGATTCAATATTAAATGAAATTGTTTTCATACGTCCGCCAAAAGCTTCAGGGTTTCCTGTAACTTTTGAAATTTCTGTAGTTGCAATGCCTGCATTTTCAAGCTTGCGTTGTGTGCCTCCTGTAGAAATAATTTCACAACCTACATCAACTAATGACTGTGCCAATTCTACAACACCTGTTTTGTCTGAAACGCTAATTAAAGCTCTTTTTATTGGAATCAAGAGATTCATGTTTTAGTAAATGATTAATATTTAATTAAAGTCATGGTATTTATGTAATATTCCTTTATTTCAATTGTAAGGATTCATTCTATATAACCTTATCTTCAAAACACTAATGTTGTGCTATAGAAAACTTTTGGGCTTTCACATGTTCTACTATGTTCTCAAAGATTTTTAATCCCTCACCATCTTCAGAAACCATAGAATTGTTGCGTTTAATCTGTCCCCAATTAGGATTATTGTACAAACTTAAATATGCTTCAGGATGTGGCATTAAGCCTAGCACCTG
>JAKVCV010000019.1 GCA_022448945.1 Saprospiraceae bacterium | reverse complement strand
AGGAAGCGAACAAGCAAATTCGCACAATTCAATACCCTTGTCTACTTCTGCAGCAGCTTCAGAAAGCGTCTTACCATTTTCTTTGTGCACTAATTCCACTAATTCATCTCTGTGTTTTTCAAGAAGAGTTCGGAAACGAAAAAAGATCTGAACACGCTCTTTAAGCGTCATAGAAGACCAGCCTAAAAACGCCTTTTTTGAAGATCTTACCGCCTTATCAACAGCACTTGCATCAGACATTGGCATTGTTGAAATAAGACTGCCATCAACAGGACTGATTATATCTACTTTTTCATAACTATCCTCCACGTAAGTACCATGGATATAATTTTTGGTTTCTAACATAGTTTTTAACATCTCTCGATTGTGTTTAGGTGATAAAAAATTGAATGCACCATTCTATTTGCCTCAAAATAAAAGACTAATAATTGAACATAATATCATATAATAAAATGCATCCACATCCTCAAATGAGGTGCGAAAATACCGCTTTTTTAAAAAAAAACCAAACAATTGTCAAAAAAAACCACCTATTGAAAAATGAAAGTAAATTCTAAAAATGAAGAACGCCAATTCCCTAATTATTCTTATTAAATTGAAAACTTTAACATGTAAATTATTTGACAATTAATACGCCCCTTATGTAATACAAAAAGCCCCACCGGAGGTAATGAGGCTTCAAAAACAGTGAAAGATCTATCATCTAATAATTTGCACCTTTTTTGTAGTGAAACCATGTAGGGTTTGCACTTGCAATATATAAATGCCACTATTTAAATCCCGAATATTTAATTGGGCACCATAAGCATTATTGCCCAATGAGTATAAAAGCTGACCAGCTGGATTATAAAGCATTATCTGCTGTATTTCATCATTGGAATTTATATTCATAAAAGTATTCGCAGGGTTTGGAAATACAGATATATTAATCGCTTCTTTTGAAAATGTTTTTGTCGCACTTGGAGTAGTTATTAAAATATCTGTCGGAGGTGTACTTGCTGTTCTTTCTGTTTCAACATTAGTAATAATGCGAACATTTGAAATTAACATATCCAAACGTTGATTTGTTGATTTTAGAATATCATCTTTAATAGTTAACACAAGAGTCCCAATCTGTCCCATTCCCGATCTGTTTGTATGGTCTACACGCACTACAGATACATCGATATGCCCCTGATAATAATAATCTTTTTGCACAGATATCATATCAGAATTAATAGTTCCAAGCCAAGACGTACTAAAATCAACGGAAACAGAATTTGTATCTGTCATGGTCTCATCATAATTAATTGTAAATGCAATACCATATATGCTATCAGCGGCAACAGATGTATCTCCAAGTATAATTGGAATTTGCATGACCTGACCTGGCAACCCTGTGGCATATTGCACATAAAATGGAATGGCATTAGACGATGTAGAAGAGGAATTCTTAAGATGAATCTGACCCCAGTTAAGTACAATTGCGGTTGTATCCATAACATCTACAATTCCATTACCATCGGTGTCGGCATGCTTATAATTAGTTGCTGTTACAGGTGTACTATTGAGAAAATTCAAAGCAGGCTCACAATCGTAATTATTATCAGCATTATCTCTTAAAGGACCCGTTTCTCCATAACCCAATCCTATAGGTAGCAAATCAAAATGATTAACAACCTTATTTGTATCTGCATCACCAGCCCAAACACAAGAAACCGTTGTAATTTCAACCCAGACAGAATCCTGCCACTGTCCTCCATTGACACCAAAATAAACCCAAAAATCATCCTGAACCTGATGACTTGAACCAGCGTGGTAGTCTATTCCATTTTTATTTGTACTTAAACTTAAACTACCAAAAGAAGTTGTTAAAGACGAATAAATAGTATCTATGCTCAACAGTGGGACATGCGGACAATCTGAACAAATTGCAAAAACTGAATCGGCAGCTACAACACCTGTTATCGTGTCAGGCATACAGTCCGTATGTTGAATTGCGAACCCAAAACGGTGCGCCCCTGCTGCTACTGGAAAACTTGGATTGCAAAAGTTATCGGTAATCAATACCATAAATTCCTGAATTATCGGGCTCGACTTAGGCCATACAAACGAAGCAATACTAGGGTTGACACCTGAAGCACTAAAAGAGCCGCCAATTGTACTAATATCACTAGTAAAAAACAAAGAATCTAATGCATCAGGATCCGTTGCTGTAATATCAAAAGTAAGTTGCGAAGGATCATCTACATAAAATACATTGTTTAGTAGCAGCCCACCCTGAACATTTGAAACCGTAAAATCTGGAGTGTAATTATTACAAGAATAAATGTAAAAGAGTACTTCCCGATTGGAAGTGGCTACCAACACACCATTTCTGTACTCTTCAATTTGATATCCTACTGTATAATCACCGAGCGTATTACAAACAAAATTAATCGCACCAGTATTCGGATCTATACTTGCACTAGAACCTGTACCAAATGGATTACTAGCACTAAATCCTGCACCAAAAGGCTCGGGCACACCATTACTTCCAAGAGGAGCTGTCAATGAAAAAACCAAAGAATCACCATCCAAATCATATGCATGAGGATAATAAATTTTAGGTGTATTTATACACGCATACACATATCCATCACCTGTATGTCCTGTAGAATAATTATTTTCAGATGAATTATCCAATGTAACATAAGTATAAAGGGAAGAATTAGTATTGGCAAGATTAACAATACTTGGAGTTCGGCAACAATTCGTATAAGAAATAACCCAATCCTCACAATTATCCAATGTAACGGTGTCAGAATATATAACACGTAACAAACCATAAGATCCTAGCATACATGGACTGATAACACAGGGGGCTACAGGTGTTATATCAACAGCCGAAACAGTGGGCAAAACTAAAGTACTGGACAAATTACAAGAATCAGAAGTAATATCAACACCAATGCTATTTAATGGAGGAAGTCCCATACAATCTTGATAAGCCTCTACTTGTATAATATACTGATCATTCCCAATATATCTATATGTTAGTTCTAAAGAAAATAAATGCGTTGCCCAAGATTGATAAGAAAAGCTGAGCATTAGGGTAATTAAAGAAATTAAAAAATGTTGTGAAAACTTCATAATAAATTTTTTACGTGTTAATTACATTAGCCTGACAGGAATCATTCCATTAGCTATTTTTTCATATTACAAACATAGAACTTAAGCTTTATGAAAAAAAGTACATTTTTAACCTAAAATAACATTTTTATATTTAATATATTATGATAAAACTCTATTTATTAGTACTTTAGAAAAAATCAAAACATAAAAAATAATATATTTCAATATGAATAATAGTAAATTGGTAGTAGTTTTAAAGCAATTACCTATACGATCACTCACAAAATTTAAAGAATACGCACATTCTCCTTTTTTTAACAAACACAAACCTACTAAAAAGCTAATTGATCATATAATAAAGAACATTAGCAGCAGTAAGGTGATTAATTTACAAAAAAAAGCAGTATTCAGTAAAGTATTTACCGGTTTAGATTACGATGAAATAAAATTAAATTACATAAGCTCAAAAGCTTTAGATTTACTAAATAATTTTTTGTCATATAGAGCGTTTGAAAAAAATGAATTCCAGCAAACCTACTATGCGCTGAAAGCTTCTCACAGTCTTGCAGTCAAAAAGCAAGAAGACAGTCATATAAGAAAACACCAACTATTGCAACAACATTACCCTTTTGAAAATGCTGAATTGTATTATGAAAAATTTATGTTTTATAGCGTGCTAAATCAAATACATCTGGATAAAAAACGTAGGATTTACGATGAAAATTTACAACTTCAAAATAATGAACTCGATCATTTTTATTTTGCTCAAAAATTAAAAATCGCATGTGACATGTTGAACAGAAACATTGTTACACAGTCAAATTATAATGCATCCTTTATTGAAGACCTTGTAAAGATAACTTCCAAGGGCTTGAACCTTAAAAAACATCCAATTATTCACATATATTTTCAGATCTTAAAAACACTTCGAGACCAGGATAAAAAAGATTATCAGATTTTAAAAAACTTGATAGATAAATATGGTGAATTGTTTTTACCCGAAGAATTGCTTTTAATATTTGATTATGCCGAGAACTATTGTATAAGAAAGATCAATAACGGACAAACATCGTTTTACCACGAATTTTTAAACATTTACAAACAAAAACTCAACAGAAAATTACTTTTTATTAATGGGTATCTTTCAGAGGGAGATTATAAAAACATAGTGACGTCTGGCATCAGAATAAAAGATTTTAAATGGACAGAAGCATTTATTCATCAAAACAAAAACAAACTTAAGCCAGAAGTCAGAGAGAATGCCTTTAATTACAACTTATCAGTGTATTACTATGCTACAAAGCAATATACTAAGGCCCTTAGATTATTGATGACAATAAGCATTACAGACATCTCATATGGCGTAGGTGCCAAAACCATTCAGTTGCAAAGCTATTATGAATTAGAAGAATTTGAACCATTAATTAATCTGCTCGACACTTTCAGGCTATATGTAATGCGGCACAAAACTCAGTCTGATTACAGAAAAAAAGCAAATCTCAACATGCTTAGAATTGTAAAAAAAGTTGCTAAACTGAGAGAAAAGTCAACATTTATATCACAAAACCAGTATAATAAAGAACTGGTTAAACTTAAAAGCATCTTTTCCGAAACTACTCCGCTTTCTAATTCTGATTGGATCAGGGAAGTAATTGAACAATTATAATACAATAAATTGAACAGACTATTTTCTATATCTCTCTGCATTTATTTTGCAACCTACCTACTTCCTTTTACTGATTATTCGACTGGAATAGAGTTGGAATTTATAATTTGGCACGACATGTTAAACAACAGAATTCCGAATGAAAATATTGCTACGATCTGTAGCCTAAGGTGGCTGTCGAACATATTGATTTTAAGTCTTTGTTTCCTTAAAATACCAGATTTGAATACTTGGATAGCCCTGAACACTGACAAAATTCTTCTTGATAAGCTTCTGCTCATCTTTTTATTTATCTTTATAACCTATCCCTTTTTATATGGAAACTACAACTGGCAATGGGGAGGATTAGTATGGGCTATATCGGCCATAATAACAGGCATATCATATCAAAGGCTTAACATTCCTATTATAAAAGAAAACTTATATAGCCTAGAAGAGCATTTAATAGAATTAAAGGGGTCTGCTCGAAATATCTATTGAAAAACAACTTTCCCCTATTGCAATTAGAACTATATTAATGGGTTTTCTATTTGTTGCTCTATGATTTCAATGTGTTCTGGCACATAAATGACATACTTAATTTCTTCTTCAACTTTTTCGCCACCTATTATTATTTCTTTGGTTAACTCCTTATCAAGCAAAGTCATATTTTTACTCATATCATCTATTTTACTATTTAAATTGTATCTGCCTTTCTTGATCATATACTTTAACAAATTATAATTTGAGGCGGATATTTGTACATATGTTTCAACAACAATAACAGGTCCTGTTATAGATTTAATTTCAATATTTGGATTGACTACCCTGAAACTTATACTATTGACATTTGACGAATGGAAGGCTTGGCTAAATTTAACATTTGATTGTGAAAATAAAATTGTATTGACAACAAAAAAAATAAATACAGAAACTAAAAATGATTTTTTCATATTAAGCATTATTAAATTATATAATGCAAAAGAATCTGTCACTAATAATGCCAAAACCATACTTTCAAGAAAACCATTTATAATTGGCTTTTAGTTATTGACGATTGGTAAGAAATTTACCTGAACTTTTGATTTTTACGAAAAAAATAAATTAGCAAACAATGAAAATGGAAACTAATAGTATGGCATTCCATTACTATAAAAAAATTAACTACTTTTACATTTGGACGAAGAAGATTTTTTTTATCTTGGATTCTACTGTGTTGGATTCTACAAAATCAAATAAAAACAAATCGGTTTTGTTCCTAAGTTTTCTAAAAAATAAAAAATGCGCTTTCGAAGATTAACCGAAGAAGAATTAACTGCCCTGAAGGAAGATTTCATACAATTTCTTGCAAGTAATCAAATTACCGCAAACGAGTGGCTTGACATGAAAGCTGAGAACGCTGACAAAGTACACGATTTGATCGACATGTTCAGTGAAATTGTCTTGGAAAAAGTCTTTGGAAACCTTGAATATTTACAACATCGGACAAAAGACACCATTCGAGTATTTTATTGCCAGAAAGACAAAATCACAATGACTGGCTTACAAATTACTGACCCATCCAGAGATTTGACAAATCCAAAGGATCTAGAAATTTTATCAAACCCTGATGCAATTCAAGGCAAGGTAAAGGTTTTCCAAATGGATAAAAAATATTCACAAAAAAGACCTGATGAGGTTTATAGTATGATGTCTAATAATGGATGCCAACCTGCACCTAAAGGAATGTTTGATTTATTGGTAAAAATGTATTCCAGATCAACTTAATTACAGCTTAAAATCTTTTAAAAACTCAAAATACCCTATGATCAATTTTAACGAACTAAAACACTTACTAAAGTCCCCTAAACGAATAGTTATTACTGCACATTCTAACCCTGATGGTGATGCTATCGGTTCTTCACTTGCGTTATTCCATTATCTACAAAAATCTGATCATTCAATTACCATGATCATGCCTACCGAAATTCCAAAATCTTTGAATTGGATGAAAAATTTTGATAAAATTTTGGTATTTGAAAACACGAAAACTTTTTCTAGGAAAATTATTAAAGAAGCAGAAATGATATTTTCCCTAGATTATAATGCTTTGAGTAGAGTAGAAGGAATTAGTTCTCTTATTAAAAAAAGCAATGCATATAAGGTAATGATAGACCATCACATTGGCCCAGAAGATTTTTGTGATGCTGTATTATCAGATACATCTGCCAGCTCCACTTGTCAATTGATATACGAATTTATTGAAATGATGGGAGATGCTGATTCTCTTGACAAAGACATTTTAAACCCTATGTATGTTGGAATACTGACAGATACAGGCGGTTTTCGATATGCAACATCATCCAAGTTATTCAGAATTGTAGCAAATATACTTGAAAAAGGGATTGACAATAACATGATCTGTGACCTTGTCTTTAACTCATACACCATAAACAGCTTTAATCTTCTGGCACATTGTATATCTAAGCGAATAGAAATCATGGAAGATTGCAATACGGGATTCATAGCTCTATCTCAATCTGACCATCGAAAATTTAACATAAAAAGAGGAGACCTTGAAGGTGTTGTAAATTTTATTTTAAAAATAAAAAAAATGAGATGTGCTGCTTTGATTACTGAACGAAGAGACATAGTGAAAATATCAATGCGATCAAAGGGAGATTTTTCAGTTCAAGAAGTATGTGGTAAATATTTTAATGGCGGAGGACACAAAAACGCATCTGGCGGGGCCTTAAAAAAGCCTTATAAAGAAGTTATAAAACTATTCAAGGATATTATTTCAAATGAATATAAAGAAGCACTTACAAAAGAAAACACAGATGCCTTATAATATAAAATTATAAGGCTTTCCCCTGTACTTTTATTTTAGTGGTAGTATCAATTCCGTTAAGAATCTCAATGTTTATGCCATCGGATAGACCTACTTCAATATATTTTTTCTCAAATTCCTGCATGGTAATTTCTTGTTCGACATAAACTTTCCCATTATCTTCAAACAACAAATCCCTTTCTAAAATAGCTAATGTGTTATTTCGTTTATCCAATATAATATCAGCACTTGCACTATATCCTGCTCGCAAAAAGACACCGTCTTTTTGAACAACATTTGCAATAATCTCAAATTTAACGCTCCCCGACTCTTCTACACCTTTAGGAGAAATATAATCTAAGATTGCATCAAATTTAACTTTTTCAATTGCACCAACTGTCAACTCAAGCTTCATCCCTTTTTTAAGCTGCCCAACATCAGATTCATCTATATTACCTTTAAATACAAGATCATCCATATTAGCCACTTCAGCAATAATTGTCCCCTCATTAAAATTATTTCGCTCAATTACCGCACCACCTACTTCCACTTTTATATCAAGTACCATCCCATCAACAGTTGATCGCACAATATTTGCAATCTGATTAGATTTACTTGCAACTCCCTTTTGCAACAATTGAACATTGCTAATGGCAGCTTCTAACTCCTGACTAAGAATATCAACATTTGATGTTAATTGTTCTAAAGAACTATTTGCAGAAATTTTTGTGTTTTCTAATGAATTAGCAGATAAATCAAGTTTACGTTTATACTGAAGATACTCTAATTCCGGAACAACTCCTTCTTGATATAATTTTCTATATTTTTCTTCTTCAGTTTTTGCATTTTCATATTCAGTTTCAGCTTGCTGAATATCATACTTTTTTTTATTTATGTTCTCCTGTTGCTTTAATTGACGCTTAGCTTCATTCAAACGAATGCGAGATAATTCAACGTTGGCTTTTGCACTATTAAGCGCCGTTGGACTAGGCACTAACCTCAATCGAGCAATTGGTTCTCCTTTTTTAACAAAATCCCCTCCTTTTACAAACAATTCATCAATTATCCCAGAAACTTGAGAAGTAATAATTATTTCTCTTCGAGGTTTTACTTTACCAGTAGCAACAGACTTTAAAGTAATAGCAGTGTAATAAGGGGTAGTAACTTCATGGTGCTCATAGCCTGATCCTGCTCCATTGTAAAAGTAAGATACCAGCCAAAGGGTTAAAAAGACAAAAAGGGTAATAACGACCCCAAGCAATATATTTTTCATTAACTAATCTTATTTGATTAAATAGATGCTTGAATAATTACGTATGTCAAACATTCTAAAAACTTAATTTTATTATATCAATTTTATTTCAATCAGATCTTAAAGCTTCAACAGGATTTATTTTTGCTGCATGTAAAGCAGGTAACAAACCTGCAAGCAACCCTGAAATAATAAGCACTATCAAAGACCAAACACTTATTGTTAGGTTCACTTCAGGATTCATAAACATTTGTTCATCCATATTGACACCTGAAACAAAAAAATTGATCGTTGATATAAGCATAGTTCCAAATAAAAGCCCAATATAACCCGATAAAGTGGTAATAAATACAGATTCAAGTAAAATCATACTAATTACTGACCAGGGCGTTGCTCCAAGCGCTTTACGGACACCAATTTCTCTAGTTCTATCTTTTACCGTAATGAGCATTACATTACTTACACTAACTACTCCTGCCATTAATGTTCCAATACCAACGACCCATAGAAACCATCGAATACCACTAAATAATCCTGTCAACTTTCTATACTCTTTTTCCAGATTAAAACAACCTACGGCTTGCTGGTCCTCCGGAGATATTCTATGACGGGCTTTTAAAAATTGAATTATCTGATCCTCTACATCACTTATTCGTATTTCCCCTTCTATTGTACATACGAACCAGGATATATCTTTCCCATTACCAAACAGTTTTAAAGAAGTACTTAAGGGAATAAAGATAACCTCTTCCGCCTCTTGCAGCCTTCTGGATTCACCTTCAAATACAACTACACCAACTACCTGAAACTGAATTCCTTTTACCGTTATATACTTACCAATTGGGTTAATATTTCCAAAAATTTCTTCTTGAACAGTTTTGCCTATTACCGCAACTTTTCGCTGCTCATCTTCATCTTTTTGATTCAACACCCTTCCTTTTTGGCACAAAAGAGACTCCACTTTAAAAATTCCTTTCCATTCTCCACGAACATCAAAATTATTTGATTCTGTTTTATATGAAGCAATAACATTATTTGTAACATGTCTTGGTGCCAATATGTCAATATAGGGAGCATGTTGATGCAATGCATTAATATCATCAATGTCAAAAGCTGTCCAACGTCCAGAAGGCATTCCTTTATAGGCTAGGCTGGTCTTTTGAGGCCAGATATAGAGGCTATTAGTTGAACGACCTCCAAACTCATTTAAAACTCCTTTTTCAAGACCATCCCCCATTCCCATCATAAAAATAAGCATAAAGATGCCCCAAAACACCCCGGCAGCTGTTAAGCCAGTGCGGAGTTTATTTTGTCGGATAGTCCCCAATATTTCCTGCCATTTATCACGGTCGAACATAAACTGACATTTTTTTGCAGTATAAAATTGAACTTCCTGCGGGCGGTGACGTGAACCACACAACGAATCAATACTAATTCCTATTTATACCATAAATTAAGCCACAAAAGTACAAGAATATTTATAAGCATGAAAATAAAAAAGCTTATAACATGAATTTTAACGATTCTTTATAAAAGAACAGCGAGCATATCAACTATGTTAAATATCAATCATTTAAGAATGTCCTTCAAAGTATTTCGCATTATATATAACCTTATTATTATAATATTTTCTTATTTTGACTCAAAATACACTTTTAAAACTTAAATTTGTTTGGGCAGATATATTTTGAAAACGCAACTATGATTTGGTATTATATTTGACTCCCAAATTAAAATTGATCTTTACAATAAATAATAGAAAATGAAATTTTTATTCGCGCTTACTTGTCTTGTTACTTCCCTATCATCATATGCTCAAAACAATACTGTTACATGGACAATCGAGAGCAAAAAAACAAATTCAAAAGAATACAGCCTTATCTTTAATGCAACCATAAAAGATGGCTGGTATGTTTATTCTCAATTTCTAGAAAGTGATGAAGGTCCAGTTCCAACTGAAATAACTCTGGAAGAAAACAAAAACTTAGCGCTTGTAGGAAAAGCCATTGAAGAAGGTCAAAAAATAGAAGGATTTGACAAGCTTTTTGAAATGAACATTACAAAATTCAAAAAGAGCCTGAAAATAAACCAAAAAATTAAAACCTCAGAACCTACAACAGTAAAAGGGTATATTACCTTCATGACCTGCAACGACGAAATGTGCCTCCCTCCCACTGATGTTCCATTTGAACTGCACCTAAAATAATTTTNAAAACAACAGCCAACACAAAAATCTACGACTAAATAAAATCTTAGCACCTATTAAATATGCGTTAAAGAGTTGGTTTTTTCAAAAGATAGGCATATATTTAAATATCTTCATATATCCAGGTGGCATTTCCTGCATTTAGGGTATAATTAAATAAAAAACAAATTAGCAAGAATCTTCTACGTAATAAATTTTATTAATTTAGCGAATCATATGAAGGTACAATATGCACTTTTTCAACTATTACAACACAAACATTATGAGACTCATATTATCTGCAATATTTTTTTTCTTCATTATTTCTTTTAACCTCAAAGGACAGGATAGCCCAGTAAAATACACATGGGAAGCCAAGTTAATAAATGAAAGTGAATATGAGATAACCTTCAAAGCGAAGATCCAAGAAGGTTGGTACACCTACTCCCAATACCTTGAAAGTGACGACGGACCAATTCCTACTACAATATTTTTTGAATCTGCCAATGAAAAAAAAGTAGGTAAAGCCACAGAAAACACCAGCAAACCAGAATTCAAGATATCGGGTTTCGACAAGATGTTTGAGATGAACATTACGAAATACAAAAAAGATCTGGAAATCAAACAAAAATTTAAAGTCACTGATGCTTCAAAGCCTGTTTCTGGTTATCTAGAATATATGACATGTGATGATACCAAATGCATGCCCCCTACGGCTGTTGAGTTTACTTTTATCCCATCAGAATTGAAATCAAACGCATCAAATAACAATCTGGAAATAGATGAAGAAACTCTTACTGAAGATGATGAAACTGACGATAACAATACAGACACCTCCCCCAAAAACCCGGTGAGCTGGACAATAAACTTTAATAAAGTATCAGATAAAGAAGTAGATTTAGTAGCCACTGCTACTATTGCAGAGGGATGGTACGTTTATTCCCAAACTTTAGAAAGCGACGACGGACCAGTTCCCACTAGTATCAACTATGAAGACAGTGCAAATATTGAATGGGGAACTAATTTAGAAAGCGCTACTGTTCCTGAGAACAAGCTTAAAATGTTGGATGAAGTTTTTGAAATGGAACTGACAAAATTTAAGCATGATTTTACTATAACACAAAGACTAAAGATAAAGGATCTTGATAAACCTGTCACTGGATTTCTCGAGTATATGACTTGTGACGCTACCAAGTGCATGCCTCCTACTGCTGTAGATTTTACTTTTAACTGGAATGGCAACAACACTAATTCATCAAACCAGGGTACAGTAGTAGATGGAAAATTTGACCCTAAACGTCCTGAATTAATACGAACAAATAAATCTCCAATTGGCAATTGTGAAGATAACAGTGGACAAGAAATCAATAACAATGATAATATAGCGGGCATGAGTTTACTAACAATATTTATTCTGGGTTTTGGTGGTGGACTTTTGGCACTGTTAACTCCTTGTGTGTTTCCTATGATCCCTATGACCGTTTCATTGTTTTCGAAAGGCAAAGATAAAAGCAAAAAAGAAGGCATTAAAAACGCTGTTGTTTTTGGTTTATCGATTATCGTTATTTACGTATCTCTAGGTCTGTTCATTACCTTGACATTCGGTGCAGATGCTCTTAATCTTTTATCGACACACTGGGTAATGAATCTGGCTTTTTTCCTTTTGTTTACCGTTTTTGCAATTTCATTTTTTGGTTATTTTGAAATTACTTTGCCTTCTTCCTGGGCAAACAAAGCTGATGCTGCATCAGGCAAAGGTGGTTTAATAGGTACTTTCTTTGGTGCATTTTCAATTTCGCTAGTTTCATTCTCCTGCACAGGACCAATAGTTGGGACTTTATTGGTTCAGGCAGCCGTCAATGGTGGAGTCGTTGGACCTACGATTGGGATGCTTGGCTTTTCAATTGCATTAGCACTACCGTTTACATTTTTTGCTGCTTTCCCCAGCTGGTTAAAGTCCTTACCTAATTCAGGAAGTTGGATGACCACTATGAAAGTTGTCCTTGGATTTCTAGAACTAGCATTAGGATTGAAGTTTTTATCTACCGCAGATCTTACAGAACATTGGGGAATATTACCCTATGAATTATTTGTGGGACTATGGGGCCTTATTTTCTTGGCAATGACACTCTATTTATTCGGCTTCATTCATTTTCCTCATGACAACCCAAAAGCTAAAATATCATACAAAAGGAAAGGCTTGGCAGCATTTTCCGGATTACTAACAATTTCAATATTTTCTGGGTTTTTAACAAACCCTAAAACACAAGCTTTTAAAACCCCCTCTTGGTTAAGTGGTCTAGCACCATCTGCATGTTACTCCTATATTAAACCTTGCCCGAAACCGGAGGATAGTGAATTCAAATTCAGTGATCATTGCCCACCAGGTATTAAGCAATGTTTTGACGACTATGATGAAGCAATGAAATATGCTAAAGTTATTAATCGTCCTGTTCTCATTGACTTTACGGGATATGGTTGTGTCAACTGTCGAAAAATGGAAGAAAATGTCTGGATAGATGATGAAGTAAGTAAAATTTTAAATGAAGAATTTATTCTTGTTTCCTTATATGTTGATGATCGTCAAAAACTAGAACAAACACTTGAAGGCCCCAATGGAACAAAAATTAGAAATGTCGGAAACAAATGGGCTGCATTTCAAGAGGTAAACTTCGACAGACAATCTCAACCTTACTATGTTCTTGTAAGTCCTGATGAAAAAGTTCTCAACACACCCAAAGCCTATACTCCTGATATTCCAACATATACAAGGTTCCTAAAATGTGGTGTAGAGACATTCAAAAATTCCCAAAAGGAATAATTTATCTTAAAAGGGAAGAAATATTGATTTCTTCCCTTTTATTGACAATTATAAATCAACACATTCTTAATCCTCCTACCCTATAAACACAATCATAAAACATGAAATTCAGCGAATACACTTACGAACGCCCTAGCGTGAAAACATTTATTGAAGCATTTGAAATCGAATTATCAAATTTCAAAAATGCAAAAAATTATTTAGAGCAAAAATCTGCTATATTATCAATTAATGAACTTAGGAGTGATTTCGATTCGATGGGATCTTTAGCTAGTGTCCGACATTCAATTAACACCAAAGACAATTATTATGAAGAAGAGAACAATTTCTTTGATGACAATTATCCTGAGCTAACCTCATATATTAATGACTATTATCGTGCATTACTAATATCGCCTTACAGAACGGAACTTGAAACTGAATTTGGCAGACAATTATTTGTAATTGCGGAACTTAGACTCAAATCTTTTGAACCTGAAATTATAGAAGACCTAAAAGTTGAAAACAAATTAGATAGCCAATATCGAAAAATAAAAGCGCAGGCAATTATAGAATATGATGGAAAAGAATACAATTTATCTTCAATAAGTCCTCTGGAATTATCAAAAAACAGAACAATAAGAAAAGGTGCTGCCGAAGCGAAATGGGCTTTCTTTGAAAAAAACACAGAAGAAATAGAATCCATTTACGACAAAATGGTCCAAAAAAGGCATAAAATGGCCACAGCACTTGGTTACAAAAACTACATAGAATTAGGCTATGCCAGAATGTTGCGATCAGATTATAATTACCAAATGGTTGCCAATTTCAGAGAACAGGTGAAGGAACATATTGTTCCTATAGCAAGCAACTTACTAAATAGACAAGCGAAACGATTAGGACTGGATAGCTTAAAATATTATGATGAAGGATTTAAGTTCCCCTCAGGGAATCCTACTCCGAAAGGCAACCCTATATGGCTTCAAAACCAAGCAAGTATAATGTATGCTCAACTATCTTCTGAAACAGACGATTTTTTTAGATTCATGACTGAGAAAGAACTCATGGATTTAGTAGCTAAGGATGGTAAACAAACTGGAGGATATTGTACATTTTTAAATAAATATAAATCTCCTTTTATTTTTTCAAACTTTAATGGGACTGCTCATGATATTACAGTACTGACACATGAAGCGGGGCATGCTTTTCAGTGTTATTCTACAAGCAAAAAAACAACGCTTTACGATTACATCTGGCCAACGTACGAAGCTTGTGAAATACACTCCATGAGTATGGAATTTTTTACATGGCCCTGGATGGATTTATTTTTTAAAGAAGATACTGAAAAATTCAAATTTTCTCACCTCACTGGTTCAATATTATTTCTGCCCTATGGAGTTGCCATTGATGAATTTCAACACATTGTTTATGAAAATCCTGGCATGACTCCTAATGAAAGAAATGCAGCATGGGCTGCTATTGAAGAAAAGTACTTGCCTGAACGAGATTACGAAAACAATACATATCTGAAGGAAGGTAGATTTTGGCAAAGACAAAGCCATGTTTTTGGAATGCCTTTTTATTATATAGATTATGTTTTAGCACAGATCTGCGCATTCCAGTTTTGGAAACGCAGTCTAGAAGACAAAAATTCTGCGTGGAAAGATTACATTAAGCTATGTAATGCAGGTGGGACGAAATCATTCCTTGAACTTGTAAAATTAGCCAATTTACAATCACCATTCGAAAATGGGTGCATAGCTGAAGTCGTCCAACCTATACAAGCTTATTTAAAAACTGTAGATGACTCTAAATTTTGAGACTTGACATTTAGTTTTTGAAACGTAAATAACCAAAAGGTAAACTCTTACAACTTTTTTTACATTTTATTGAACTTTTATTCATTGCTGACGTTAAAGTGTTACGAGCCCATTTGAACTAACGACAAATAAACCCGTATTCTTTTTTTATTCCCATAAATCCAGAAGGTTTTATATCCTTTGTCTAATTCAACATGTACGACCAGCCTATAAAAGTAAAAAACAATGAATATTCAGCATGTCCTAATAAATATCTTAAATCCCGTCCTGACTACGGCATAGAGATTTTTGATTTTTTAGCAACTGTGATTCATGATAATAATTTAGCTTGGGACTGTGCAACAGGAAATGGTCAGGCCGCCAAAACCTTGGCAAAATATTTTAATAATGTAATTGCAACAGATGCAAGTGAAAGTCAGTTAAAAAAAGCTGTTTACAAAGAAAACATTACTTATTTACAGACCAATGAACTCAATCCTCACTTAGAAAACAATTCTGTTGATTTGATAACAGTTGCCTCAGCAATACACTGGATGGACCAGAAATTATTTTACGAGGAAGCCCGAAGGGTTCTTAAACCTAATGGAACGATTGCAATATGGGGATATACTGGGAAAAATATTAATAAATCAATGGATTCAACTTTAGATTCTATTATTAATAAACACCTGAAACCATATTACTCGGACAACATCAATATGGCTTTTTCAGCATATAGCAATTTAGATTTCCCATTTAAAAAAATTGAAAGCCCAATATTTATAACTCAAAAGTTGTATCAATTTTCTGATTTAGTAGATTACATTTTGTCTTGGTCTGCTTCTCAAAAATATCTTACAATCCACAATCAATCTCCCCTTTTCCTATTTGAAGATGAACTTAAGTCAGCATGGGGAGATTTAACTCAGAAGAAACTAATGACGTGGAACCTTAACACTTATATTGGCACATTATAACTGCAAAAACCTAATGCATTTTTCCAAGTATTTTCTTTCATAAATATGAATGATAATAATTTGGTAGATATAGTGTTTTTCCTTACCTTTTGGTTTGCAACTAACCCCCCTCTTTCAACTTTTATTTTTGAGGGTTTATTAATAATTTAAAATAAATAAATAGATGTCTAAAACTTTCTCTTCTTCTTCAATAAATCTAGAATCATGTCAAAAAATGGGAGATGCAGCTATTGCTAAAGCTAAAGAAATAGGGATTACAATTGCATTGACTATTGTTGATTCTAGCGGCAATCTTAAATATTTTATTAGAATGGATAATGCACCACTTATCGCAACTGATATTTCTAGAAAAAAAGCTATTACCGCTGTTGGATTTGGCATGCCTACTGGAGAAGCATGGCATAATTTCATTAAAGATGACCCAATTTTAAATAATGGAGTCCAGAACATACATGATTTCATGCTTTTAGGAGGAGGCGCTCCTATTATGATTGAAAATCAATTAGTAGGAGCCGTTGGAGTATCAGGTGCTCATTATTCTCAAGATGAATCCTGTGCAAAAGCTGCGCTAGATATATTATAAATTTACAATCCTTAAAATACTTGTTTGAGTAATAATTTCACAAGTATAATTATATTTTTGATTACAATTTCGACCATTAATATTCCCTGATCGATGGATAATACGAACATAGAATTAGTATCAAATCTAGGTGTTATAGCCTCTACATTATCATCTATTACTGATCTACAAACGCTTGCAGAATCTGTAAATCGCATTGTCGATTCTATAGTTGAAGTCGAATACAATGGATTTTATCTGGTCGACCAGGAAACTGGAAAACTAAAATTGTATCATGCAAAGGGGTTAAGTGAATCCGAAAAAAGGACTGCTGAAAAAACGGCTATGAATAGACATCCCGGTTGGGTTTTCCTTAACAAGGAAGTTTTACTCATTTCCGATACCCAAAAAGAAAAAGGAGGAAAATCTAAAGACAGCGAACGCAGTTTTGTAGTTCGTTCAAGAGTATGGCTACCTATAATGAGCCTGGATAAAGCGGTAGGTGCCTTTGGAATGGCTAGCACCAAGGTAGACCAATTTTCAAAACAACATATAGCCCTGTTGTCCTTTGTATGTAACCTTGCTGGAGTTGTTTTCAATAATATTACTTTAAAAAATGAACAGGAAGAGAATAATAAAAATCTTACGAAAGCACTCGATGATACAAAACGTGCAAAAAAAATAAAACAAGATTTTCTAGCTAAGATGAGTCATGAAATCCGGACTCCTATGAATGCAATTCTTGGAATGACAAATTTACTAGCTGATACTAATTTATCTGAAAAACAAGGTGCTTATAGTAAAACCTTAACGATTGCCTCTAAAAACCTCTTAGGATTATTAGACGATATTTTAGATTTCTCACGTTTAGAATCTGAGAGTTACAAATTAGAAAACATTCCAATTAACCCTATAGATGTTTTCAAAAAAGCCTACCATTCTTTCAAATTTAAAGCCAGTGAGAAAGGCCTAGATTTAAAATATAGTATTGGTGAAGATGTGCCAACCTTTATAATGGGAGACCAACTCCGGTTGGGTCAGGTAATTCTTAATTTATTAAGCAATGCCATCAAATTCACACACACAGGGAAAATACACTTTTCCTGCAAATTAGTTGGCATTGTTAATAAACGCTATAGGCTCCAATTTAAAGTTGCAGACTCTGGCGTTGGGATAAAAGAAGAAAAACAAAACCTTATATTCCAAAGTTTCCAACAAGAAGATGATAGCACAACCAGAGAGTTTGGTGGCTCAGGACTTGGCTTGTCAATTGCCAAAGAAATTGTAGGTTTATATGGAGGTAAAATCTGGGTTGAAAGTAAAAAAAACCTAGGTTCTTCATTTTTTTTCGAAATCGATTTTGACATTCCTAAAGAATTAAAAGCTATAGATTTAAATGCTCAAAAACCAACCATTGACGATCTAAAGAATGCTAAAATATTACTGGTAGAAGATAATGAGATCAATCGTTTTTTAGCTTTAGCAATACTTGAAAAATATAATGCAATAGTAGAAATTGCTGAAAACGGGGAAATAGCAGTCGAAAAAGTTAAAAACAACAATTTTGACTTAGTACTGATGGATGTTCAAATGCCCATCATGGATGGTCTAACTGCAAGTCGAATGATTAGAAAAGAAGTAAAATCTAAAGTTCCTATTATCGCGCTAACTGCAAATGCTATTCGGGGAGATAGCAATAAATGTTTCGATGCAGGAATGAATGACTATATTACCAAACCATTCGAAGAACAGGATTTAATTAACAAAATAGCATACCTACTACCCATTTTTAAATCAAAATTTAAAAAAGTAGAAACAAGTAACATCATTCCTACCCCCTCTTTAAGAACAAGAACAAATAAACTTTATGACTTATCTGATTTAAAGACAATGGCAAATAACAATCCAAAAACATTGATTAAACTACTTCAGGTTTTTATTGATGAAACACCTGCTATGTTAAAAAACCTTCAGAAATGTTACCAAAAAAATGAATTTGAACAAATATTTGCAATTACACATCAAATCAAATCATCAATTGGTGTAATTTCAATTCAGGATCTAACAAAACAAATTAATGAAATTGAAAAATCATTGAAACTACCTGAAATACCAGATACCTTAGAATTTGCAATTATTAAATTGATTAAAAAAGTAGATCTTGTACTTAGCTTTCTAAAAAAAGAATTGTCTCAATTGAGAAAAAATATAATGCTCACTACACCAAATGATTCTACCTAAATCTAAGTCATCTTAAGTCTTATTTTCATTATTCTTGTTTTTAGGAAGATTATTATTAGCGTTTAAACATCAAAAAAGGCACTTATAGAATTAAACAAAATGAGATATTTTTTAGAATTGGCCTTTAATGGAAGTCGATATTGTGGCTATCAAGAACAAGCCAATCAATCAACTATTCAATCTGCAATTGAAGATGCTCTATCAACTTTATTGCAGACTCCAACCAAAATAGTAGGCTGTGGCCGAACAGATTCTGGAGTGCATGCTCTTCAGTTTTATATACACTTTGATACTTCCCAAACCTTAACCAACAATTTTATTTTCAAACTAAATTGCATAATTGGGAAAGATATAGTTTTCTATAATATAATACTAGTTGATAAGGAAGCACATGCACGTTATGATGCTCGATCGAGAAGCTATCAATATATTATAGACCTTAAAAGAAACCCATTTAGAAAAGAAACTGCTTTTTTTTGTACATATGCCAAACAACTTGACTTAAATAAAATGAAAACAGCAGCAAAGCTTTTACTTAAATATAAAGATTTTACTACCTTTTGTAAAAGCCGAACGGACACTAAAACTAAACTATGCGACTTAAGGAAATCCGAGTGGACGTACTTACAAGAAAAGCAACAATTGGTATATAATATTACAGCAGACAGGTTTCTAAGAGGCATGGTTAGATTAATTGTCGGTATGTGTTTGAATGTTGGAAAAGGTAATCTTATGATAGAAGAAGTCGAAACCGCTTTAGAGTCAAAAAGAATTCTAAAAAATGCGTTCTCTGCTCCCGCTAAAGGACTTTTTCTAATGGATATTAAATATAATTTCCCAGTAAAATAGTTTTTTATTTAATTAACAATAAAACTATAAATATTGATCTCCAAACTGTGCAGCCAATTCTTTAGAAACCTGTTTAATTTCCTGTTCTTTATCTTTGGGGTAAATTAGGAGGACATTTTCTTCATCAACCACTATATAATCTTCTAAATCTTTAATCACAACTAATTTATCTTTTGAAGTCCTTAACATACAATTGTTTGTATTAACAGTCTGAACTAATTTAGGTGTAGGGCTACTGATAGCATTATTGTTTTCATCTTTATCAAATTGCTGATGCAAAGCGCCCCATGTACCCAAATCTGACCACCCTATATCTGCTGGAATGGTATATATATTATCTGCCTTCTCCATAATAGCATAATCAATGGAAATGCTTGGCGTTGTTGGATAATATTCATTAAGAAAAGCTTGTTCATTACTTGTGCACCAACTATCTTCTCCTTTATCTAGAATTTTATAAACATCTTCTGCATGTGTTTTTATCGCATTTAATAATGTATTAACATTCCATACAAAAATGCCTGCATTCCATAGGTATTCGCCACTAGCAACAAACTTTTCAGCTTTTTCAATGTTAGGTTTTTCAGTAAATTTTTGAACTTTAAAAAAAGGGGGAACACTTTTTTTATCAAAATGAATATATCCATAACCAGTATTGGGGTTTTGAGGCTGTATCCCAAGGGTTAGCAATGCTTCATTATTTTTAACAAAATCAAGTCCTTCTTTAATTCGCTTTACAAACCTATCTTCCTTAAGAATAATATGATCAGATGGTGCAACCACAAAATTTGCATTTGGGTTGATTTTCCGAATTTTCATTGCGGCATATGTAATACAGGGGGCGGTATCATTTCTGGAAGGTTCAGTCAAAATTTGATTATCAGTAAGAACAGGTAATTGTTCCTGAATGATCTTTTTGTACTCTAAATTTGTAACAATAAAAATATTGCTCGCTGGACAAACCTCAGCAAATCGCTCAAAGGTCAATTGCAAAAATGATTTTCCAAGACCTAAAATATCCAAAAATTGTTTTGGCTTTTTTTTGCGGCTGCTGGGCCAAAAACGGCTGCCAATCCCTCCAGCCATAATAACTACAAAATTATTGTTATCCATAAATGATTCTAAATATTAATCTTCATAATAAAATAACTATACCGAATTATATATTGATTCAAAGAAAAGTAAAAAAATATTAATAGCGATCAAAATCTATTGTTGACATTCAAACATTTCCTTCAATGATAATATACTCCCTTCTATAGTGGTATCAAAATAATTCTTTAAAAAATAAGCCTGAAAGCGCCTTATCGGATTAAAGTCATTTAGTTTCTTCAATTTACATCTCCAGGCTATTTGCGTGTATTCACTATCAGCCTGATCAAGAACTATTGTACCTAACAAATTTAAATTTCCTTCTGAAATGTCAAATTGATATTTAACTTCTTTGTCTAAATCGCTTTGAGTTATTGTTAGTACACCATTCATTTTGTTACTCTTCCAAATCTGTACAGCTCCTATACCTTCCTTTTTGTCTTTATATTCAAAATCTAGTTCAGATACTATTTTTGTTTGAGCCCAAACAGTCCATTCCGACCATTTTTCCAAAGAGTTAATAAAAGGAAATAACTGAGCAGGTGACGCATGAATTAATTCTGCTTTTTCAAACATCCATGATGAAGGCATTAGCATCCCAACAAGACTAATAATCAAGATTGCAAAACCAAGTACTACTAATAATATAAAGGCTACAGACATTAGATAATTTTGATTTTCAATGTATTAATTCAAAATATCTGCTTGTGTTCTCCAGTCAAATCTTTTGAATTTGGCGCCAAACTCAGGAATTATTTTATCCAAATCAGCAACCTCCTGACTTGAAAGTGATGCCAATTGACTAAAAGTTGTTATTCCTGCTTTTTTTAATTTGCCAAGATCCTTTCTATCCAAACCTTTCAACTCAGTTAGATCATCTGTTTTTTCCCTTGATAATTTTTTATCTTTTCTACTCTTTGCATTCATTTCTGGAGGCCCCTTTAAAGTTTCAACCCCTCTGAATGAAAATTGAATAATACTCTCTTGTTGAGACTCATGTACTTTTTTGAAACCTGTTGCAGGCGAAGCACTCGACTTTCTTGCAACTAATTTAATATCAAAATTTTTGTAAAATGCTAGAATATATCTCCAAGCGCCCATATTAGAAGGTTCCTCCTGTACCCAAAACCACTCAGAATCACCATATTTCTTAATAATATCATCAACTTTCTTTTTAGGAAATGGATATAATTGTTCTAGGCGAACAATAGCTACATCGTCTCTATTGTCAGCAACTTTTTTGTCAAGTAGCTCATAATAAATTTTACCAGAGCAAAAAAGCACACGCTTAATCTTTGAGATATCTCTACTCGTTTTTACATCGGGATCATCAACAACTTCCTGAAAGCCTCCTTTTGTCAAATCAAGAAAAGAAGATACACACTCTCTATACAAAACTTCTTCATTTGGCCGATTCAAATTTTTAGGTCGCAATAATTTCTTTGGACTCATCACAATCAATGGTTTACGAAATGGGCGAACTTGTTGACGACGAATAAGATGAAAAAAGTTGGCTGGTGTAGTAACATTAGCAACAGTCATATTAAATTCTGCGCAACTTTGTAGATATCGTTCAAGTTTGGCGCTCGAATGTTCAGGACCTTGTCCTTCGTAACCATGTGGAAGTAACATTACCAACCCAGTCATGCGCTGCCACTTGCTTTCAGAAGAACTTATGAACTGATCAAAAATGGTCTGTGCGCCATTTGCAAAATCACCAAACTGTGCTTCCCAAATAACCAATGGTGCTGGACTAGCAAGAGAATAACCAAATTCAAAACCTAGAACAGCGAATTCTGATAAAAAAGAATTATGTATCCTAAATTTCCCCTGTTGCTTTGCAAGATGATTTAACCTATTGTATTGTTTATTTGTTTTAGCATCATAAAGAACAGCATTCCTGTGAGAAAAAGTCCCTCGTTTTACATCCTGACCTGTTAATCGCACATCTCTACCCTCTAACAAAAGAGTACCATATGCTAAATGTTCAGCCATTGACCAATCTACTAATTCTCTGTCGATTAACTCCTGAGAACGTTTTAATAATCTTTTAAACTTTGGCAAAGGAGTAAAACCTTCAGGAGTACGTTGTAGCGTATTTAAAATCTTTGTTAATACACCTTTTTTAACAGCAGTTTTAGGAGAATCAAGGTAATCCTCTACAGAAGTATATGTTTTTAGTTTTTTCCAAGCCAATTCTGGTTCTTGATATTCATATTCAGGTGTTTCTTCCTTAGCTTGAGAAAATTTATCCTGAAGAAGCGCATCAAATTCTTTATTCATTTGTCTTGCTAAATCAGCTTCAATTTCACCACAGGCAATTAACTTTTCACTATATATGGTTCTCGGATTTTTATGTTTTTTGATAAGATCATAAAATTGAGGTTGTGTAAATTTGGGGTCATCACCCTCATTGTGGCCATGTTTACGATAACATACCATATCTATAAAAACATCATTGTTAAATTCCTGACGATA
Organism: Saprospiraceae bacterium; assembly: GCA_022448945.1. Taxonomy (GTDB): domain Bacteria; phylum Bacteroidota; class Bacteroidia; order Chitinophagales; family Saprospiraceae; genus Aureispira. The sequence goes on along the minus strand of JAKVCV010000019.1, from coordinate 66,640 downwards.
TTCAGCAGCCAATTCTGCAGCAAATAAAACTGCCTCAGCATCATCACCATTAACATGAAATACGGGCGCCTGCACCAACCCAGCTACACCTGTACAATATGTTGACGAGCGGCCATCTTCAAAGTCTGTTGTAAAACCAATTTGATTATTAATAACAAAATGTATTGTTCCTCCTGTATAATACCCTTCCAATTGACTCATTTGAACAACTTCATGAACGACTCCCTGCCCAGCAACAGCAGCATCTCCATGAATCAATATAGGCATAATACGATCAAAGTCAGAATTATATAACACATCTGCTTTGGCCCGTGCAAAACCCTCAACTACAGGATTTACTGCTTCCAAGTGTGATGGATTGGGTACAAGTTTCAGGTTGACCAAAAACCCTTCTGGGGTTTTTACCTGAGAAGAAAATCCCAAATGGTATTTAACATCTCCATCTCCAAATATATCGTCAGGTGTATTACCTTCAAATTCACTAAAGATGTATTCATATGTTTTTCCCATAATATTCGCTAAGACATTTAAACGACCCCTATGAGCCATTCCTATGACAATTTCTTCAACTTCAAGTGTTGCTGCTTTGTTTATAATCCCATCCAAAGCATGAATAGTTGATTCTCCACCTTCAAGGCCGAAACGTTTTTGTGCTACATATTTTTTACCCAAAAAATTCTCAAATCCAGTCGCACCATTTAGCTTTTCTAAAATACGGCGTTTTTTTTCTAAGCTATGACCATATTCGCCAACCTTGCTTAGGGATTCTATACGTTTCAACAACCATTGGTATTTATCCTGATTATCTATATGAGCAAATTCAAAACCTATGGGTCCACAATAAATGACTTCCAGGCGATTAATTATTTCTTCTAATGTTGCATTGGGCATACCAATTTCACTACCTGCAAAAAAACTGGTATGCAAATCATCTGTGGACAAACCAAAATAACCAAGATCTAAACTTGAAAATCTAAATTTTCGTTTACGAATTGGATTCGTTTTGGAATTCAAATGCCCTCGCATTCTATACGCCTTTATCAAGGAAAGAACAGCTAGTTCCTTTGCTGAAAATCCTGAAGCAACAACATCACTGGAATCAATATTATCACTACTTTTAAGTGCATATTCAAAGCCTGCAAAAAACTCCTTCCATCCGTCTGCAACTGACTCAGGATCCTCTTTAAATTGATTATACATCCGCTCGATGTATGAAGGATGCGCATTAGATATATATGAGTAGTCCATGTTTTAGGTAAAATTACTTCTTCTTTAGAAAACAGAATCCAATTATAAGGTGTTATTAAAAATAAAAAAAGTTACTATTCCTTAGTTTTTACTAAAAATTAAAGGTACGAAAGATATAAGTACTTTCAAATCTAATTTACCTAAAATATGCATACCTTCTATATCTATTTTGCAAACATTTTCGCTAAACAAAATAATCCCTGAAAACTAAATTAGTAATCAAAAAAAAGATCTAAACCATTTTAATAATTTAACATTCATAGGAACAAGGGTAAGATTCCCTTATTCCCTTGTTTGTAACAATCCAATAAAATGCGCAAACTACTGCATATCACAATTAAAAGATTGTAATCATAAAATCTTTTACTGTTATGAAAATAAGATTTATTTTTTTTAGAAAATGCAGCCAACAAAATAAATTTATTGGCAAAGATATAAAAAAGCAATAGTTAGCATTAAATTATTGATTATCAGCAACTTGGTGGTGTTTATTTTTTATTTTTTATTTATAAAGGAATACGACCACCGTAGATAGATTAACATTGGGATGCATTTTTACTGATTTTTATTAAATAGTTTAAAACTATTATTTATCTTTGCATGCCCTATTGGGGGAACACTGTCATAAAATTGATAAAAAAAATAAATATAAAATACAATGGCAAACCATAAATCAGCAAAAAAACGCATGCGTCAGGATGCAAAAAAAAGATTGCACAATCGTTTTTACAAAAAAACGGCTCGTACCGCTATTGCATCACTACGTGCATTAGAGGACAAAAAAGATGCTGAAAAATTCCTACCAAAAGTTGTTTCAATGGTAGATCGTCTAGCTAAGAAAAACCAAATTCACAAAAACAAAGCTGCTAATTTAAAAGGAAAATTAGCAAAATATGTGAATAGCCTAGGTTAAAAAGGGGGCTGTATAGAATCTACTCAACTTTTATTTCAATCCGCTAATACAAGCGAAATAGGCCTCAAAAGGCAAAAAAATGCTTATGCCCATAGTTCATATTAAACATATGGGACTTCTGAATGCATTTGTTGTACCCCATTCTTTAATTCTTGAAGTTTAGCACTTAAATGTCTGTGCAAAGTTCTGACAATTAACACCAATCATCATTCCCTTTCAACCACCGATTTGAGTTTATAAAAAGTTTGAAAACAAAGCACATTGAAGATATAACAGAATAAAAAGTAAGTGCTTTTAGATTTATACATTTCACAACTTAACTAATCAAATTTAAGCAACTGTTTATTAATTATTTTCAAAGCTTTTTGAACTTCCCTATAATCCAAATAACTAGGTTCAAAAGGCGCATAAATCTCAGTTATACTTTTTAACTTATAATTTTGACCATTCTCAAATTCCTTTGATAAAGTTGTTTTTTGATTTTGTTTTATATAATTAGCAAGAATATCCTGTAGTTCAGGATACAAAGAAAGCTCTTTTAACATATCTTTTTTTTGGCAGATTTTTAGTTCTTTATCTTTTTCATCTGTCATATGAAGAATCGCAACATCGAGTGTGAGCATCCCCCTTAATTTTCTTTTAAGATCTTTAGAAATAGAATCGGGTATAGTTTCAGTTATAATTTTAAGATTTTCTACTTCCTGAAAAATATTTAAATCGCTTTTTATTAAATCCTTTTTCAAAACAGCTGACTGTTTTGCCCATTGCGTTATTTGTTGAATACCATAGTCACTACACGTTTGGACCAAATTTACACTATCAGTTTCGAGTTGTTTTTTCTTTTTCTGTAATTGTTGATAAAAATGTAACTTAGTCCATAGAGGTTGGAAAAACCCTTGTTCATATCTGAAATCAATAGTGCATGCATTATAGCTACTATCTCCATTGATTTTGTAACTAAGAAAGGATGATCTATTAAGTAATGAGTCCGAAAAGGCTGCATGATTAATTACAGATAAAAAATCGACCCCTGCTGCCGCATTAACAACAGAAGGGTTTGGTGTAATTTCAAAAAAATACCAATTAGGGCTTTCAAGGATTTTACTATACCATTTTTTTATCTGATTATGCCAGTTTAATCGATCAGGTTTTATCGATGTAAGATAAAAATCCGCAGACTTTTCTTCGCCAAACAAATTCCGAATATTTATAGTAATCTGCGGGTTAGCTTCGTCTGTATTTGGTAAATTTATTAAACCCCATATAGCAGAATTTGTTTGAAAGACAACCGTATCCTGACTGTATCTAAAGACGGGTAAATTCTCTACCGAGAAAGGTTGATGAACCCATATCAATTCTTGACCATAGGACAATTCAAGAACAAAAAAAGCAAAAAGGAAAAGATAGATTTTATATGCCATAAATATTCATTCAAACAGATTAGTTCCAAACTAAACTAATATTTCTTTTTGTATTTAAGCTAAAATTATCTGTTTTTTACAACATTAGTAGCTCTATCGAGGACCCTAAAAGCAGTTTCTGCCATTTTGTTACACTTGTTATCTAAAGTAGGATTTACTTCTGTAACTTCAAGACAACATGTTTTCGGATTTGCAACCAAGCCACAAACAATATCTGTAGCTTCTTCTTCTGAAAGACCATTGGGCACAGGAGTTCCGGTTCCTGTTGAAACCAGATCACAATCCATACTATCTACATCAAAAGAAATGTAGATCAAATCACAATTATTTAGATAAGCCAAAACTTCTTCAACAATTTGCTCAGTTCCCTTTTCGTGCACTTCATCAACTGAAAAGTTCCTAAGACCCAAGCGCTGTATCAAAAAATCTTCTTCCTTTTCTGTAGATCTTAAGGCGATATACACTAAATCATTTGCTTCAACATTGGGATATACATCACCCATATGTTTTAAGCGGTGCCAATGATCTGCAATTTCATCAGGAATGTTATTGCGTTGATTTTCAAAATTATCCAATCCCATACTAATAGCAAGAGGCATACCATGTAAATTACCAGAAGGAGTGGTATATGGTGTATGTAAATCTGCGTGTGCATCTATCCATATTACACCAAGGCGCTTATCAGGATTCGATTTTTTAATTCCAGTTATTGATGCACCTGCGGTAGAATGATCACCTGCCAATATAATTGGGAAACGATTATTATAAGTCACTTCTTCAGATACAAAATGTGAAACATAATTATAAACCTTAACAATGCCATCAATATAATTCGCATACTTAGTAGGACTAGCCTCAAAAAGCAATTCATTTTCGTCGGGAACAATAGTAGATTTATACTTTGAGAAATATTTATTTCCTGATTTGAAAGCAGCTACTTTCATCGCTCCAATTCCCAAACTCGCCCCACGTGTGCCTGCACCAAGCTCAGATGGGACTTCGAGAACTCGTATTTTATCGTTTTTATTTATCATTAATAATTTTTATTCGTTAATTAATTCATCAACATCATTACTTATAGATTGATATTCAGGAAATTAAAATTGATTGTGTTTTTATAAACAACCATAGCTGTTAAACGGCAATATTAATTAAAATATATACAAAAGCAAAAGCAATTTATATGTTTTTAGTATAATTATTTCATTTTTTAAGGTCTCTTGGCTCTTAGAAAGCACGATTGCATAAATCTGATTTATTTACATTTTTTGTTTAATGAGCCGATTATAATTTAGTTTAATAAATCAGCTCTGACACGTAAAACTATATCTTTTTATCATTAGGCTTTATTACAATTTTAATTTTGCTTTAAAACATTTTTTTTTGTATCTTGAATGTCTATAATGCATAAAATAACTAGCAATGGGACATGAAAATGAAAATGAAAATGAAAATCTTGAGGAAAAGACTGTTCAGAGAAAAACCTGGCAAGATGGAGGAGGCAACAATGGAAATAGTGGAAACAATAATACCGGATCAGATCCAGTAGCTACAGACCCAAATGCTGATGGTATAAATGTTGTTCAAAAAAAAGATGCAAAAACATCCGGATTAAATTCTAATAAACAGGAAGGCATTAATACTTTTCCAAACAATCCTGAAATGCAAAAAGGGCTCCAAAATATGTTGCCCAGAAACAATGATTCTGCCAATTCAACAATAAATAAACAGCCTTCAAATTTATCGTCTGTTATCCAACAATGGCAAAAGGAAGAAAACGGAAACAAAAAAGACCCAACACAAATGCAGGTTATTCAAAAGCAAGATGCTGCAGATACAGTTGATGAAGGTGTGAATACTGTTGAAAATACAGTAAGTGATTCCGAGCAAGCTATAGAAGGTGGCCAACAAGCTATAGAAGATGGTCAAGAAACAGTTGAGGGTGCTGTAGAAGATGGCCAACAAGCTATAGAAGATGGTCAGGAAACAGTTGAGGGTGCTGTTGATGCCGCTGAGACTTTTCAGGTACAGGGTGAACTCGATAAGAAAAAAATCAAAGAAGAATTTCGCCCTCCTCCGACGATATTACTCCCACCTCTTCCAATTACAATGCAGCCCTACTTTAAATATGAGGTTTCTTATGTAGCTAACGGGGGGCTGGATGTCGCTGAAACAAGTGCCAACATGTCTGTATCTAGCAAAGCAAGTTTTGAAGGTGGACTTGATTTTGCACTAAATGCCCTATTTGCAAAGGCAGGCCTAAACGCCAATATAAATGCTAAGTTACCTGCTGCAGAAGATGCCACAAACGAGGCCACAGTTGAGTGGTCAAAAGATGGTGGATTTAACACAAATGCCAAAATAAAAGGTGCCATCAATGCAGGGATTAATGGTTATTTTCAACTTTTATTTTATAAACATGAATTACAACTAATGAACGTTCATATTGCTGATATAGAACTGGAAATAGGCGACGGAAAACTTAATAAAGCTGACATTAAATTTGTCTGGCAACCATCCGAAGGAGACCTTATCGACACTTCCAAGTTCTTTACATGGCTAACTGAAGACGATGAAGCTGTTGCTAAGGTAGCTGCTTTAACCAATGAAGAGATTAATCAATTGCCTTCTAGTTTCAAAGCAGAATTATTGGCTAAGATACGTGATGTGTTTGTAGGTCAAAAACATGAAGATCAAATACTTCGTTTAATGGGTATCGTGAAAGGAAAAAGTTCAAAAATTTCAGACATTGCATGGGAAGTCATGGATGCCGCTTATGCCAATGACCATAATGGTGAAAAGCCCAATGGTTATGAACAAATGTATGAATGGATACACACAAAAATGGATGGGGAAAATGAAAAGGCAATGGATGAAGCGATCAAACAGGAAAAAATAGTAGACATTTTTCTGGGTGCCAAAATCAATGGTGTTAAAAATAAATTAGTTGACATAAATGTAAATAGCTTTGAAGTTAAAGGTGTAGGCAAAGAATTAAGTCCTGAAGACGAACAATATTTCAAAGATTTAGTTAAAAGTAAAGACTATAACAAATTACTAAGAGGCAGTGATGATCATGGGAACAACTTCAGAGCATCTGTAAATATTAAATTTGATGAAGGTACATTTATCATGAGAAATGCAAACATATCTTCTACTGTCGAAGGACATGATTCAACGAGTATCATGGTTGGCCTGGAGATGGGAAGTGCATCAATCTAATTCCTTTTTATAATATCTTTATATTAAAATATTATACATACAAAAACAATGCTTTAACCGAATAAAATAGCTAAAAAGAATTCCAATAAACTTAAACAAAATGGCGAAGAAAAACGAATTTGTTGAAAAAAATATCGAAGATAGAACCATCCAGAAAAAAACCTGGCAGGACAGTAGTAATTCTAACAACGGCTCAAGTAATTCCATTAAAAATCAAGGCTTTACAGATAACAGCGTGGATGCCAAAGAAGCCTTACAACTAAAAGAAATGGCTGATTCTAGTGACGAAGCGTTACAACTTCAAGCATGGGAGGATAGTATTAACAATGACAACTCTGTTGCTCAATTGGAAGATTATGAAGATGAAGATTATGAAGATGAAGATTATGAAGATGAAGATTATGAAGATGAAGATTATGAAGGTGAAGATTATGAAGGTGAAGATTATGAAGGTGAAGATTATGAAGGTGAAGATTATGAAGGTGAAGATTATGAAGATGAAGAAAACAATGAGCTTAACAGGCCTGTATCTGATGAACTCACTAATGAAGAAATAGTTTATGCTGTATGTGATTTTGATGCATATGCTACAGCACAAACTTTACAGCTCGAACTCTCCGACTCCATTTCTAATTCTGGCTTAATCAGATACCTGGATATTGAACCCATTCATGATTTAGATAGTCTTATAAATACTGCAGATGCATATTTAAAGGCTATGTTTATCCCAGGCCTTGCTTCGCTTGCTGGAATTGGTGCTCAACGATACGACAATCAGGACCCATCATTGTCTAAAGAAGATGCATTGAATGAAATATATTCTCCTGATTTAGAACAATGGGCTACTACTGTTCAAGAAAAATTCTGGAACCAACTTGATTTAATAAATGCAAAAGCGGAAGTTGGAAACCTAAGTCTAGGATGTGGCATCCTCGAATTACTCCAATTACTTGCAGCAGTCAATGTTTCTGGGATAGAATCTGAAATAGCTTCTTTAAACACAAAAATTGAAACCATAAAACAATTAATTGAAACTATACCCGAAAAAATACAAAAAGAAGCTGATGATGAAATTCGGAATGCCTGGATTCAATTGGGTGCTGATGCAACTCTTATTGCAATTGGACTTGCTTTAACTGGTCCTGCTGCACCAATTTTTGCTGTTTCTGGTGCTATTTTCTCAACAGGTTTAAGTTATTATTTAGAAACAGATGGCTGGGATGCAACCGCAAATAATGCAACAGGTGCTGTCGCGGGAGTTTTAGATTCTGACATCCATACTCAAGCGACTAAACTAGGTCATGTTTCGTCCGCACTTTCAATTGCATTAGACGGGATAAGCGTCGCCAATGCATATTCAGAAGGAAGTGATGAGAATGTTAATCAAATGATAATCCAAGAAGTTCAACGACTCTTTACTGAATTAAATGGATTTATAAATGAACTAAGTAATGAACAATCTAATTTAAGAAGTGCTCTAGGTATGTTACAAAGGCTCTCATTAGCAAAACAAAATGCTGGTGCTGAACTTACAAATGCGTGGTCTTACCTTAATGCAATTAATACTGGTTTTTCTGAAGACAATTATTTTATAGACGATATTCCTCAATAAAGCACTTAAAAATAGCCATCTAATTTATTTCACATTTATACATAGATTCAAATATATCTATGGCCTTTGAGCGTTAAATTTTACTGCCAATAAATTTAAAATCGATTTTGAACTATTTTGACCGCAGCTTGAATTAATAACCATGATTTACATATTTTGATATCTTCTATTTTATGCCTAAATTCATAGTACAATAATTAAAACAAAAATCAATGAAGCACAAGAAAGAATCTGGCAATCCCAATAAAGATAACCATAGTATACAAAAAAAATCCTGGCAGGATAGTAATAATAAATCAAAATCATCAGAAAATTTTGTCGATAATAGCCCAGAAGCACTTGAAGCTAAACAATTGCAGCAAATGGCCGATATGAGTTCCGAATCCATCCAATTCAAAGAATGGGAAAGCAATCTAGATCATAGTTCAAAAGAAGAAACTGTCCAAAAGAAGGAAAACAATACTGGCCTACCTGATAATTTAAAAGCAGGAATGGAAAACCTCTCTGGTCAATCTTTAGATGATGTCAAAGTACATTATAACTCCGACAAACCCGAGCAACTCAATGCACATGCCTATGCCCAGGGAACAGACATTCATCTAGCTCCGAAACAAGAAAAACATTTGCCTCATGAACTAGGACATGTCGTTCAACAAAAAGATGGAATTGTTAAACCTACAACACAAGTTAATGGAGCTAATGTAAACGACGACAAAAGTCTTGAAAAAGGTGCCGACACTCTAGGTGCACAAGCACTCAAACAACCAAAACAACTAAAAACAAATAATTCAGAAACAAGTGGTCAGAATGAATATTCCAATACTTTTCAATTTGCTCCTATTGTTCAAAGAGATGAACTCTTACAAATTGATAGTGCAACCGCAATTAGTACGCTTAAAGAATATTCAAAAATTGAAGGCAATCAACCTAAAGACGGGGAATCTAAATCTGCTTTTATTGGAAGATTCAAAACCTGGCTGGCTGAGAGGGATGAAACTATCGCACCAGAGGTAGAATCAGAACTAGAAGCTAGAATTTCAATTGTAGATTCAACTACAGCGATAGATGACTTTTTACAAGTCACCAACTATCGATCACCAAAAGAATCAGAGACTATTGACCAATACATCTCAAGCAGTTACCTATGGAAATTCGACTTTTATGACACGCGATATATTACCGAGGAAGGACTTGCAAGCTTACATGCATTCAGTATAGTTGCTTCAGATGAAGCATCCACTGCTTTTGAAGAATTCCATACAGAAGGAAGTCTACCTCAAGATTCTTTGGTTCAATTCAAACAACAACTTAAAGACAAAAAAGAGCTTTTGTCTCAAGAAGGCCTAGATGCTATAATGGGTGGACTCCAATCTGAATTAGGAGAAAACATTTCAGATGCTATGGGAGAAGCAAACATACGAGATCCTCATGATGCTACCCAAGATCAATTCCAATACCCCAGAGTCGAATACCAAGATCAAGGTGAATTGAACAATGGAATGGGACATTTAGACCCTAAATATTGGGAATATGTACAATTTAGTAGTTTTATCCTAAAAGCAGGCGTAAAACCCTCTGAAGCAATGGAAGCTGCTTTTAATGGCCCTACAAGACTAGAATGTCTTTCTACTGCTCGTGCTGTAGTCGCAAAAGGTCTTTTAGATACTTTAGGTGCAGAAACCTTTGACAAACACTTTGCACATAAAAGTGTTGATGACCCAGGAGTTGTCATCGGCACCAATACAGGAATTAAAGATCGTGTTGAGGAATTAATGTATAGGCCTAACATAACAAGTACTGATGACCTCTTAGTCGGAGACTGGATCTATTACAAAAATGATGCACGATATCCACAAAAACATCCGGGAGGTCTTTGGCAAGGAGAAAACTGTATATACGACGGACCTGATTCTTTTAGTGGATTCGGACTAAATGCAATGACAGAAGAACACTTACATACCAGTATGATAAGATCTTTTAACGAAGACCCAGATGAACGAGATATTGAAAGAGACCCAAGACTTGATCCTTCTCATGATCAATACAAAAAAGAACTTGCAGAAGCAAAAGATGCTGAGCCCGTAGGATTTTTATTCGACAATGTGATCAGACTACATTTAAAAAAGTTTTTAGCTAAATAATAAACCACACCATAAACCATAATGTCAAACTTAGAAGTTAATATTAAAGTACATTACCAAGCTGCTAGCAAACCACCAACTAGAATTTTTGTAGGAGATATTGCCTTAACAAATAACAGTTCAGAACTCATATATTTCATTGTCCCTTTTTTCATTGACGAACCAATGAAAACAAATATACCAAAAGTACAGGCCATTGAAATTTTCAAAGCAAATGAAGGCAAGGATATGTACCTTACAATACATCGTAATCCTGCATGCTATATTTTTCCTGTTGCAGCCAAAAGTAACATGACGATTTCAAAATGGCAATTTATGACCTGGACAAAAGTGATAGATATGGAAATATGGGCAACAAATGATGTTTTACTGAACTCTGCAATAAACATTAAGTTAAATGAGTGGGCAAATACTGCCTTAGACAAAAACAATGTAAACGACCAGAATATCAAAGAGAAGCAACTATTGTTTAAATGGAAGCCTGAAATACCAACTACATTGTCGCTTGATGCAGTTTTAGAGAAATTTCCGGTTTCAATTAGTCCAGAACAAAACAACTAAACACAATCTATTTAAATTCATCTTTACTTTTTCGTTATCAGAAAATATCTTTTGATAAGCTTGAAAATGGTTCCTTTGTTTGTATCAGACAAACAGATAGATTGTACCATAATCAAGTGTGTGTGTTCATAGGGTAATGAACAAATAAAAATAATATAAATACTTAAAAAAAGCACTCTTAAGTTATTATATTTCCCTACAAAAGATGTTGAAAATATAATATTTGTAAAACCCTGTAAATTAATTATAAAAAATTTGCCCAAAGCCTTTTATTTCAAAACAAAAATACTATATTTGGAAATCATGGGTTTTAGGGTTTAGTTTTCAAGGCTAGGGTTGTTATTTTAACTTCTCTAGTCTTTTTTATTTCGTAAATTCCAATTTACCAAAATACAATATCGGCGAATTCATATAATAAAAACTCCTACCTTTGTATAATCATTATTCACCGAAGTCCTAAGCAAAAAAAGTGAGTTTTAAAAAAATATTGTATATTGGGAATATCTGCTCTACATTAATTATAATCGTCTACTTTAATGGAAGAAAACAACACCTCTGGAGAAGAAAAAAAAACAACTCACAAAGAAAGTGCACCTGATTTATCAGATAACAGCCCGTTGTCAGAATTATTTTCAAAATCAATAGCAGCACTAAAAGATTTATTTAGCCTTCATCTGGACACTGATGAAGCTGGGACAATCGATAACATTCAAAAAAGTATAGAATTCAAAGGTGGAAACTTATGGGGGCTAATTTTTGCTGCATTCATTGCTTCAATTGGTCTGAATATGAATTCAGGTGCAGTAGTTATTGGTGCGATGTTAATATCTCCTCTGATGGGTCCAATAGTTGGAATAGGTTATGCTGTAGCTACAAATGATTTTGACACACTTAAGAATGCTTTTCGAAACCTTGCCATCTTTGTTGTTGGGTCTATTTTAGCATCGTTGATGTACTTTTCAATTTCCCCTATAAAACACCTTACTGAACAATTAGAAGCTAGAACATACCCAACATTTTATGATGTTTTAATAGCAATTTGTGGTGGTGCAATTGGAATTGTTGCAAGTTCAAGAGCCGATCGAGGAAATGCAATTCCAGGGGTTGCAATTGCTACTGCACTTATGCCACCACTATGTACAGTAGGTTATGGTATTGCTACTGGTCAATGGGCTTTTGCAGGAGGAGCAATGTATCTGTTTTTTATTAATTCAGTCTTCATTGCAGGAACCGCCCTTGTTTTTGTACGTACGCTTCACTTCCCAAAGAAAGAATTTATTGACCCGAAACGCGAAATGCGATATAAGATCATAATTTTAGGAATCGTTGTCTTTACTATTATTCCTAGTATTTGGACTGCATATAATGTAATCAAACATGAAATGTTTAATAGCAAAGCTGCTTCCTTTGCAAAAACAATAGATACATACCATCTTCAAAAAGGAATGATCCTAGGGCAAAAAGTTGAATACAGGCGAGACACACCAACTATTATATTAACTACTTCTCAAGGTCTTAAAGAGACTGATAAATATAATCTTAGACAAAAGCTTAAAGAATCAGGTTTGGAGGATGCAAAACTGGAATTTAGAGAAGGAAATCTAGACATGGAAGTTTTGCTCGCTGAAGTAAGTTCACTTCAAGAAAACTTCTCTTCTATAAAAGAAGAATATACTGATATGGTAAAAAAATTATATACAGACAACGAAGAAGTTTTAGAAAACAAAAAAGAACGAATAAAATTTCTTGAACTTGAGCTATCTAAATATCAAAATCATAATAAAAGAACCAATAGACCTATAAATGACATTGCATTAGAGTTTTCGACATTATATCCAAATGCGATTGAATTTTCTTATAATGAATTAATAAGAATGAATACCGTCACAAAAGAGCTAGACACTTTACCAACTGTCATTTTAGATTGGAATGGAAAAAGAATTCGATCTTCACAGAAAAAACGCATGCTTAATTTCTTAGAGACAAGAATGAAACTGGACACATTAGTTATGATAATTCATTAATTTTTCCGTACAAGCACTATAGCCTTTTTTATAAATATTATCAACATTCTGTTTTTTAATAATGGAAGAATTTATTGCCGCTATACAAGAGAGTATTGAGAATAATTGGTTTGTAAAGATCACTTTAAGTAAATCTTCCCCAAAATCTGCAGATTTAAGAAACATCTATGTTCGAAGAGTAGATCTAAAGGGTCTTGTGCATCTTTCTTTTACCTATCATTACAACAACAAGGATATTGTCAAAAACTATAAATTAGATAATGCAATAGACAAGATTCATCAATATTTAGGAAAGGACTTTCTGGTGGGAACATTACTGACAACCGAGCAGGATGTCGTTCTGCAATTTAACAAAAAAAGAAAAACAAGAATTCAATACCGCAAGCCTAGTGTTCGAAATGTGCCCGACACCTCTCACAATAAAAACAAGAACTATTTGATTGAGGAAAATTGTCTTTTTCTAGATAAGCTAGGTATTGCTTCTGATGGAAAAGTCCTTAAATCACATCAGGACAAATATCGTCAAATCAACAAATATATTGAGATCATAGAAGGTTTGTTATCTCAAGTTACTACGATAGATAATTTAAAGATTATAGACATGGGGAGTGGCAAAGGATATCTGACCTTTGCCCTTTATGAATACCTATCTAAAAAACACAAGAAAAATCCAAATATAGTAGGAATAGAATTGAGAGAACATCTTACCGATTTCTGTAACAAACAGGCCAAGGATTTAGGGTGGAATACCCTAAGCTTTGAGGCTAAAGACATAATAAATTACGATAACAATGAAATCCATGTACTGATTGCGCTACATGCCTGTGATATTGCTACTGACATTGCTATTGCAAAAGGGATTCAAGCGAATGCTGAAATTATTATTACGGCACCATGTTGTCATAAGCAAATAAGAAAAGAAATAAAAAAAGATAACATGCTCAAAAGTATTCTTAAAAATGGAATTCTGGAGGAACGACAAGCTGAAATTATTACAGATGGCATTCGTGCTCTGTTATTAGAAGCCTATGGATACAAAACGAAAGTATTTGAATTTATTTCTCTTGAACATACTGCTAAAAACTTAATGATAACAGCTGTAAAAAATAAAAACACAGATGCTGTAATTCAGAAAAGGCTATTAAAAGAAGTTCAAAATCTTAAAGAACGATTTGGCATTGGAGAACATTATTTAGAGCGACTACTAAAAACTTGAATCTACTGTAAACCTGGGGGTAAAATCTGTGCGGCCCTTATCATTTCATAAAACTTAAGCATTGCTTTTTTATGTTGGGGACAAAACTCATCCGTCAACTCCAATCCAGGAATATTCATTCTGTCAAACTTTTCCTGTTCGGTCATGGAACTATCTATTCCCAAAACGACCCTTAAATCCTCTTGTATAAGCAAGCCTGAAAATTGATCCATAGTTGCTGTTTTAGAATTAACACAAGATGTAAGTGTTTTGATCATGCTCATTGCATCAACTAGTTCTAGCTTAATGGCATAAAAATCAGACACTTTTAGACTATCAAGGTCATACTGTTCTGGCAACCCATAAATATAGGCCAAACTAGAATTAAGCGCTTCTACAAAACGCTCTCCATACAGATCTAAACAAGCACACCTTGACTGCTCCTGACTAATTAAAAATTGTTGCGTCTCAGGAAGTAATTTATCAATTACTCTATTCTTACAACCAAGAATATTAATACTTATAAATATGAATAGACAAATTCTAAACCACTTAAAATTTTTCATAGGATAATTAATGTATTAAAAAAATAAGCCTTAAGTAATAAAAATAATATAAAACTATTACAAAAATGCCATTTAGAATTTAAAATATTAACCTCCTTAGTCTTAAAAAACAAGAAATAATTAAATCTTTTTTACTTATTGATGATCGTCAATTACAAGCCTATTGCGGTGCTGTAAATTTGCATTTGAGTAACAATAAATAATTAAATAAGATTAAACTTTTTTTTACTAAACAATAATTAAATTAAATTCAAAAATCATGAAACAATACATTAAAAGTATAATAGCGATTGGTATTGGAATAACTTTAGGTATTATTTCAAATAATACACGAGCACAATCTTCTAACGAAACAATTTTTTCAAAAACACCTTTTACTGGAATCACGAAAAATGAAAAAAACATTGATTGGAAGCAAGCGACTCAAGGAGACAAAATTATAAGCAACTTTCAGGAAGGAGCTGCCATCATTAAATCTGGCAATAAGCTAGGTCTGATCAATACTGAAGGATTTAAAATCTGCGAACCAATTTATGATGACATTCACCTTTTTAGGAATGGATATGCAGCAGTAAAAAAGCACAATAAATGGACCTTTGTAAACAAACAAGGACACCAACTAACCCCATTACGTTATGATTGGGTTGGAGGCTTCACACATCATCTTTCACCTATTTTAATAAATGGAAAATGGGGAATATTAAACGAGCAAGGGTTCGAAAAAGTGCCAACAATATATGATGCTGTTAAAATAGAAAAAGATGGTAAAGTCTGGATCAAAGAAAACGGAAAATGGAAAATATTCAAGAAGCATTCTAAACGCAACGATGTTGCCGATTTAACAAAACACACAAAAGAGTATATGTTTTAAAAAATACTCTAAACCCTTTTACACATTGCGGCTAGTTTTTCAAACTAGTCGCTTTTTTATTTCAAAAAATTCATAATTAGTTACAAACGGCTCTGAATCATGATTTCTAAAATAGCACTGGCGGCTTTGGAAATGACAGTCCCAGGACCAAAAACACCCACAACACCAGCTTCATATAGATATTCATAATCCTGTGCTGGAATAACGCCACCAGCGACCAGTAAAATATCTTCTCTTCCAAGTAACTTCAATTCAGAAATAATTGCTGGGACCAATGTCTTATGTCCCCCGGCAAGTGAAGACACTCCAAGAATATGTACATCATTTTCGGTTGCTTGCCTGGCAGCTTCTTCGGGAGTTTGAAAAAGTGGGCCAATATCAACATCAAACCCAAGATCTGCAAAACTCGTTGCTATAACTTTAGCCCCCCTATCATGACCATCCTGTCCTAATTTAGCAACCATTATACGTGGGCGCCTACCTTCAATATCAGCAAAATTATGTGCAAGTTGCTGTGCTTTTACAAAATACTTATCCATAGATATTTCTTTAGAATACACGCCAGAAACAGATCGTGTATTGGCTTTATAGCGTCCAAATACTACTTCCATAGCATCGGATATTTCTCCTAACGTTGCCCGCAAACGAGCAGCTTCTACAGCCAATTCCAATAAATTCTCATCACCTGATTTTGATGCCTTTGTTATTTTTGCCAAAGCCAATTTAACAGCTTGAGAATTTCGAGAATTTTTTATTTCTTTCAAACGATTTATCTGTGCCTCACGAACAGCCTTATTATCTACTTCCAAAATGTCAAGGGGTTGTTCTTTTTCCAGTTGAAAAACATTAACACCAATAATCTGATCTTTTCCAGAATCTATTCGTGCTTGTTTACTTGCTGCAGCTTCTTCAATACGCATTTTGGGAACACCAGTTTCAATTGCTTTTGCCATACCTCCCAAATCTAATATTTCTTGAATATGCCCCCAGGCTTTTTGTGCTAACTGATCTGTAAGATATTCTACATAACACGACCCAGCCCATGGATCAATAGCCTTTGTAACATTAGTCTCTTTTTGAATATAAATTTGAGTGTCTCTAGCTATCTTAGCAGAAAAATCAGTAGGCAGGGCTATGGCTTCATCAAATGAATTTGTATGTAAAGATTGTGTTCCACCTAGCACTGCAGCCATAGCCTCAACACAGGTTCTGGCAACATTATTATAAGGATCCTGTTCTGTAAGGCTCCACCCTGAGGTTTGACAATGCGTTCTTAACATCAATGATTTTACATTTTTAGGCTCAAATTTATTAACCAATTTTGCCCACAACATTCTGGCAGCACGCATTTTTGCAATTTCCATAAAATGATTCATACCTATTCCCCAAAAAAAGGAGAGCCTCGGCGCAAAATCATCGATTTTCAAACCTGCCTTAATGCCTGTCTGAATATATTCATAACCATCTGCTAAAGTATAAGCTAGTTCTATATCTGCAGGAGCTCCCGCTTCATGCATATGATAACCACTTATAGAAATTGAATTATATTTTGGCATGTACTTCGAAGTATATTCAAAAATATCTGCAATTATACGCATAGAAGCTTTAGGTGGATATATATATGTATTCCTAACCATAAATTCTTTTAGAATATCATTCTGAATGGTCCCTACCAATTTAGATCTGTCAACACCCTGTTCTTCTGCTGCAACTATATAAAAAGCCAAGATCGGCAAAACTGCACCATTCATAGTCATTGAAACAGACATTTGATCTAAAGGAATCTGATCAAAAAGAATCTTCATATCCTCAACACTATCAATCGCAACTCCTGCTTTCCCAACATCCCCTACTACTCTTTTATGGTCAGAATCATAGCCCCTGTGCGTAGCAAGATCAAAAGCGACAGAAAGACCTTTCTGGCCACCTGCCAGATTTCTTCTGTAAAAAGCATTGCTTTCTTCAGCAGTAGAAAAACCTGCATACTGACGAATTGTCCATGGTCTAATAGCATACATTCCAGCATAAGGACCACCAATGAAAGGCGGCAACCCTGCTGTAAACTCATGGTGTCGAAGTTCTTCAATATCTTTTTCGGTGTAAACCTGTTTTAGACTAATATTCTCTGGTGTCTTCCATTGCTCTATTCCCTGAACATCGGCAGAAAAAAATTTTGAAGGTTTTGAGATATCTATTTCAGAAAAATTAGGTCGATCCATTATTGAATATTATTTTGTAAGGGTGAAGATACTATTTTTTGAATAAAAGGGGAAAAGGATATAAAAGGGAATATTTATCATTTTAAAATTCCATGATTACAACTTTTGTTTAAAAATTGACACTATCCAAATTAGTATTGATTATAATTATTGAAAGAATAATTAAATCAAAAAATAAAGCCAATATGAGAATCATATAGACTTACATATCCAACTAAAGGTCTACTTATTAAAGTTTAATAAATATATTTCTAGTTTTAACGCTCTAAAATTCTGCAAAATGATTTTAATACTAAAAGAAGCTCAAAAAAATCTATTATTGCCAATTTATACTATTCAAATCAATAGATTCTATTATATTAGTAACTCTTGATGCCAGTTAAGCTAAATAATATTTAAATAACACATCATGGAGATATCAAATTTGAATATTCAAAACACTATTCTCCTAAAGTTAAATAATCAATCATGTTCCGATTACTGTTTTTTATATTTATATCCACGTTTTTTATAAATCAATCCCAATCTCAGGATTTCAAAAAACTAATTGTTGGCAAATGGGAAGACAATAACTCTAATAATGAAAATTCCTTTCAGCTGTTAGTTCAAGACAGTATTAATTTTGTTTTTGCAAAAGTTCTACAAGCTAATATATCTGACTCTACCGTTATTACAAGAAATAAGATATACCAGTACAAATGGCTTAGTAATAATATCCTAAGCTATGGCAAACTTCCAGATTCTAACCCTTTAAAAGCAAAATTATTCCCACCGAAATATTCTTTGATGAGGATAGATAAACTAAACAATGAAATGCTAAAGGTTAGTTTATCAGATAAGGATTTTACTAAAAATCAATTAGACTCAATAATTAATTCAGGAAATTATGAACAATATTTTGGTGAACGATTTATCCATTATAATAAATTGGATTTATTAAAAGAAAAAAACAAAGTTCTTGTAATGGGATTATGGGAAGACCAACAGTCGAACGATAGCACTTCTTATCAATTTTACATTCAAAAAAAGCAATTCGGATTATTAAAAATAAAAAAAGAAGATAGGAAAAAGCCAACTATGGTTAAACCGAACAAAGCTTACGATTATAACTGGATAAATGGAAACGTGTTCTATTATAAAAGGGAAGCAGCATCGGGTTTTGTAAAAAGGCAAGAAATTCTAAATAAATATTCATTAATCAGAATTGATGAAGTTGACAGAAAAAATCTGACCATCACTTTTTCAACACGCCCTTTCAACAAAGCAGGCCTGAAATATATCATTGAGGAAGATGACTTAGAACAGTATTTCGCAGAAGAGCAAGTAACCTACAAAAGGATAAAGGTAGTAAAAAAAATGTGACTGGAATGAAGCAATAGAAATTAGAAAAAAGGCTTTTATTGATCCTAACCCTTGGACACTACAAACCATTCTAATTCATTCGCTATTTTAAGTTTAAATATTGATATTTTTAATACATGAAGCAACATGCTTTTTCTCCTTATTTGTGTTTGCTATACTCTCGAGAATATTTTCCTTTTTTCATAACATTTTCATACATTTAAACGTATATTGACTGTGCGATCTAGTTGGAATCAATAAAGAGGCATACGCACAAGAGATGCCTGAAATCAACAATGCCAACACTAACAAAAAAGCGTACAAAATTATGAAAGAATTTCTCATAATAGTGTACAAAAAAAATCATAATTGAAGCTTTATCTTCTTTTAAATACAGACAGTAATAATTAGCGATTTACCAACTTACATTAATAAGGTTACTCATTTCAATTTTTTCTCATTAAAATAAATCAGTGTTGAAATTGGAAATACATAACCATAATGAATAGCTCAAGTTAAATTATTGCTCATGAAACAAATATTATGAAGGGTCAAAATTTTCATTATAAGGATGGTGCCGAAAATCAGCTCCTGAATATTTTTAAATCTGATCAGTTTAACAAGAATTCTACCTGGTTCGATTATAGAGATACCTGGAACATGTTTTATCACTTAACTCCTGAAAGAAAAAACTTATTAAATTGGGGTATTTTTGATGGTGAGAATAACTTAAATGTTTTAGAACTTGGCTCTGGTTGTGGTGCTATTACTACTGCATTGTCTGAGATAGAAGCAATTTCTTCCATAACATGTGTAGAAGGCGAAAAAAGCAGATATGAAGTATCGAAATTACGTCATGCAAAGTTGTCTGACAAAATTAAGTTCGTAAATGCAAATATAGCAGATTTTAAACCCGATAAATTATTTGACATTGTTGCTGTAATTGGGGTATTGGAATACTCAGGCAAATATATTGACGATGAAACCCCTTATGAGGAATTTTTAAACATTGTCAAACGTTTCCTTAAGCCTTCAGGTAAACTAGTATTAGCTATAGAAAATCAATTGGGTCATAAATACCTAGCAGGTGCTGTAGAAGATCATTACCAAAAACCATATATTGGAATATCTGATTATGCTTGCTATGAAGGGATAAGAACTTTCACAAAAAACGAGTTAACCCAAAAACTTAAAAAAGTCGGATTTAATTACCAAAAATTCTATTATCCCTTTCCAGATTATAAAATGCCCAAAGTAATTTTATCCGAAGATTGTTTTAAAAATGAGGATTTTGATTGGCTGACATTACTAGACTTCCCAACAGAACAGTACGTACAAAAACCATTCTATAATTTTGACGAACGAGCATTTCTTAACTTAATCAAAGATAATACGGACCCTGGAATTTTTATGAATTCTTTCTTAATTGTTACTTCTGCTAACGAGATTTCAAGGAAAAAACCAACCCTATTGGCAGCTAAAATGAATGTACTAAGGGCTAATGAATTCAAAACCATCAAATCCTTTGTTAGTACTGAACAAAACAATATAGAAGTAATAGAAGAAAACCTTTCAACTGGAAAAAAAACATCTTCTAACTATATTAAAAAGGCCGACAACCTAGGTATACTACTGGTTGATGCTATTCTATCTGAAGACATCCCTAAGATAAAAGAATATATGAAAATATGGGATTCATATTTAAATGCAAGAAGTGTTGATGTCACATCAAACTCTATAGGCATTACAAATGTTTGGGCTAAGTATACATCGCTTAAATTGTCTTCTTTCTATAAAAATGCTACATGTTTTCTAAGTAATGATTCATTAGATCTTATTCCATACAATATTTTAAACACCCATGACAAGGGTTATGTCATTGATCTCGAATGGAAATTAAACGTTGATTTACTGCCTAAAGAACTAATTTTAGACCGTGGTATGTTTTGGATTATTAATAGAGCAATCCGCATTTCAGGGCGAAAAGGGAGCGCTATAACAAACGGGAAATGGAATGTCCCAAAATCCATCCAAAAAATCATTCCCTTATATGATCAAAGATCACTTGAAATATTTGAGGAATGGTTTCAACACTATGTGTGTATTGGTGAAATTCCTGCATATAAGTCTATAGATAGCATCATCAGAAAACATAGAAACCCCAAAAATCGCTTTAAAAACTGGTTTAAATCATTATTAAAAAAACAGTTAGAAAGATTGAGGAGATCAAAAAAAATTGTGCGAATTGCGAAGAAAATATCCGATTAAGATTACACAGTATTACCCATTGGTAGTATTTTTAAATTAATACTAGACATAATTCCATAAATTCAAGTCGAAGATTGTGTACTAAGACAAAACCAAATGTTTAAAAAAATATTTTATAGCAATCATGTCCAATCGGCAATCGCGCAATTTGGTTCTTCTATGATTGCTATTGTATCTTTTATGATTTTAGCCCGAACAATGCCTCAAGTAACTTTTGGTGAATGGGGCTTATTCCTAACATTATCTTCGTTTTTTGAGTTATTAAAAGCTGGTTTTGTAGCAACAGGGTATATAAAATATTCAAGTGGAGCAAGTCAAACCGTTAAAGAAGAACTCAAAGCAAGCAGTTGGATTCTAAATTTAGGATTTGTGCTAGTTGTTTTTGTATTGAACTATTTTATTTATCTCACGGGGTATTTTGATATGGAGAGTATTATTTTGTTCCTACTCCTGTACCCACTTTATACAATAGCGGCAATGCCCTATAATTACTTTATCTGGAACAGTCAGATTGAGTTAAAAATGAATAGAATAGCTGGAATAAAAATATTTAATGCCGTTTTATTTCTTACGGTTTGTATCTCTTCAGTATATATTACGCTAAATCTGCAAACTTTAGTCCTCCTCTACATATCTTCATTCGCACTATCATCATTGTTATGTTTAATAATTGGGGATACGGGAATATTCAAAATAATATTAGCTAAGAAGAGCAGATTAATACAATTATTATTATACGGAAGATTTCAAATGCTTGCTTTCCTTGGAAGCAATTTACTAAGGAGCTCTGACATTTTCTTAATTAGTGCATTTTTAGGTCCAAAAGCAGTTGCTATATACTTAATACCACAACGACTATGGATCATGGTTATTATGCCGCTAGCAAGTGCCATTAGAGTTGGGTTTCCTATATTTTCGGCCAATCACAATAGTAATAATACAGCTGCTTTAAAATATAATATTGAAAAATACATAGGAGGACTTACTTTACTTTATATTCCTTTCGCATGCCTATTATTTATATCGGCGGATTATTTAGTTCTTGCAATTGGAGGAGACAAATATATGGCAGCCACTATTTTATTTAGAATATTTTTAATCTATAGTATTTTCGTTCCTTTTGATCAAATCATAGGAATTGCTTTAGATGCTGTAGATAAACCCGATAAGAATTTTATCAAAGTCACGGTAATGACATTAGTAAATATCATTGGTGATTTAATAGTATTGTTCTTATATAAAGACATTGAGCTGGTCGCATGGGTTACATTGGCAACAATACTTTCTGGAAGTATCGCAGGTTACATTATGTTACGAAAGATTGTACCCATTAAGTTAAATTCGTTATTTAAAGTAGGGTATCATGAAATAAAAAGAAATTGTATTACATTTTTTTCAGCATTAAAAACAAATAGGTTAAATTAACATAAACAAAATTTTAGGACTTTTAAAGTTGTTGAAAAACTCTTTAATAGTATAGTTTTCTGATAGAAAAGAAAACAATAAATTGGAAACAATTATAGAAATTAAATAATAATTTGATGTAAATGAAAAAAGCATTTTTAATAATGGCATACAAAGATCCAAGTCAAATTGAAAGACTTGTTAAGAAGTTGTATCACCCAAATTTTGATTTTTATATCCACATAGACAAAAAATTTGACTTTGAACCTTTTCAATATTTAGAAACATTTCCAAATGTATACTTTACCAAAGACAGGTATCATATGATCTGGGGCTCCTATCGTCTTGTAGAAGCTATCGTGAAGTTTATGGATGTAATCCTGGAATCGCCACGAAAATACGATTTTATTTCTGCCTATACAGGCCAAGATTATCCTATAAAAAGCATCGACTATATCAATGATTATTACAGCCGTCATCTTGGCTCATCTTTTTTAGAGCTGGAGCCTCAAGACTCTGAATGGTATAGCCGATGCGATTATAGATATACTGCATACCATATGGGCTATTACAGATTTAGAGGTCGTTATATCATTCAACGAATACTACAAAAAATTATGCCTAAAAGAAATTTCCCATCATACACTAAAGTCTATGGCGGACCAAGATCCTCTTGGTGGACGCTCTCCAGTGACTGTGCTAAATATGTAATTGAAGTATTGAACACAAATAAGCGACTTGTAAGATTTGCAAAATACACATGGGCACCTGACGAATTTCTTATACCAACAATAATCATGAATTCAAAATTCAAAGACAAAGTTATACTAGATAGTGGAAGATATATTGATTGGTCCCAAGGAGGCTGGAATCCTAAAATTTTGACTATTGACGATTATGAAGCATTAATTAAAAGCGATAAATTGTATGCTAGAAAATTTGATATCAACGTAGATACTGAAATACTAGATAAACTTGACGAAATATAATTAGTTTTACGAAATTATCCTTGGCCAAAAAAATTAAACTTCTCTATTATTTTATTAAACATTCAAAAGCGTCGGATTATACAACTAAACATTATTTTTTTTGTTCTGGGGTTTTAGAAAGTTGAAAATAATGTAAAATAGTGCTGCAATCACACTACATAATTCGCTAAATTTACTTCGTGTTGGATAGAATTCTTTATAATCATCTAGGCTCCACGTTTTAGTAAAATATTTGGTATATTTTTCTTCTGTAGGGTTAACAATAACATCAACACTGCCCTCCCATTCATATCTAATAGTTGTCAATCCATGCGTATATCTTAGAATCGCATAAGCAAGAGAATATTTAGTCAAATATCTCAAAAAAAGAAACCCAATATCATGCTTGACTTCAAAACCAACAACTTCTTTATCCATCATTACTATCTTGTTATCAATTTCTAATATCAACCATTTATGCGATTTCTTAGGGTGAAGAATTTCACCAATCATACTAGGGACCTCTAGGTAGCCTCGGGGTGAAACTCGACTTTGTTCTTTAAGAAATACCTCAGGGTTATCAACATGTTCCAGAACATGATTACAAAAAACAAAGTCAAACTCCTGATCTTTAAATGGCAAGTTTTCTCCATCTGCCTGAAGAAACTTTTGATGTTTCAACACCTTAATATCAGCTTTACGATGAAAATTTGAATCGATAAACTTATCTACAACCACATTAGATCTTCTATGGGGATTATGTCCACCTCCAACTTCTAAAACTTTAGATTTATACGGGATTTTTATATGATATCTAGATTTTGGGTTTTTTATCTTCATAGTGTTTTATATTAAAATAACTTGTTAAATAGTATAAAATGGTTTTTATAGAATTACTAAAAATAAACCTTAATTGCAAACGAATTTTCCACCTCAACATTAAATATCCAACAACAACACCAACTAATATATTAACTAAAGTAACAAATGCAACAAGTTCAATACTTTCGTAAAAATATAAAACAAATATATCGCCAAGAATGTTTACTAAAGCCATTAACATCAACCGATAAAAATTCAGATTTGGCAAACCCAAAGAATCTAAAGCAACTCCAAGTAATTTATTAAATGAAATAAATAAAGAGGCTAGTAAAAAGATCTGGAAAACATACACAGCATCAATATAATTTTCACCTCCTATTAACAATATTAAATGCGTTGAAAATAAATATAGTATAAATATAAGCGGAATATACAAAAAGCTAACAATACCAATATATTTTTCAAGGGTATTTCTCATATTATCAATTTCCCCCTTATTAACAAATGTAGATAGAAGTGGAAAAGCAACTTTAACTATACTATTCAAAGGAAGAGCTATCAAAACTACCATCCTAGTAGCTACACCATAAATTGCAACAGCAACTGGACTTAAAAATACTCCAATTAAAACAATATCAACCGACCTTAATAAATGAGCTCCTAAATGCGCTAAAAGGTGGAATTTGCCAAATGAAAGGATTTTATAAATAGAAGATTTTGAAGCAGAAAAAAAACAATCAACCCCAGATTCTTTTCTAAATAGACAAATCACACTGGAAAGACCAAAAACCATTATATTCAGTATAACTATCTGTTGAAGTGTGAATTGTATAAATATCGCTACAATACAAACCAACAAAAACCCAAAAGAATTAAATAATTGAATGTATGTTATTTTTTTAAATTCTAATGCTACTTCACTGTTCCACCTAAAATAATTGAATGGCATTGAAAAAAAACCATATAGTGGATAAAATAAGATAAATAACTGAAGTCCTTCTGAAGCACTTATATTTAACCAATAAAAAAGTTGGAAAACAAAAGTTATAACCAAAAGAGAAATAATATTAATAACCCAACTACTCCCAATTAATTCTTTTTTCTCTTCAACCTCACATCCTCCTGAATACTTAATTAACCCTGACGCAACCAATCCTATTCTCAATTGATCTACAAAAGTTAATAAGGTAAGATATAAGACCCATTCACCAAAATCCTCGACTTCCATAACCCTTGTCAAAATCATAAATGATCCCATAGCAATGGCTGAAGAAGCTCCAGTCGCAAACAAAGACTGGAAATACATATTGGTATAAATTTTTTTTAACATTCAATTGTTTTTTACGAAAAATTGAACTTTAAGATCAAATATATCTTCATATCAAAAAATGATTAAATATCTTTAAATATTAAAACTCATCTGATTAAACAGCAACTTCAAATTCGCGTAAAGCCATATTTAAAGAAGTTTTTTTATTTGTGCTTTCTTTCCTTTTTCCAATAATCAAAGCACAGGAAACCTGATAATCACCTGCAGGAAATTTTTTGTTATAAGTCCCTGGAATGACAACTGAGCGCGACGGCACTCGACCTTTATAAATAACAGGATTAACACCTGAAACATCAATTATTTTAGTTGACTGAGTAATAGTAACATTAGCGGCTATAACAGCTTCACTTTCGACAAGTACACCTTCAACTATTATACTACGAGAACCAATAAAACAGTTGTCTTCAATCACAACCGGTGCGGCCTGTAAAGGCTCTAAAACACCTCCTATCCCAACCCCTCCACTTAGATGAACATTTTTGCCTATTTGAGCACAAGATCCCACAGTTGCCCATGTATCTACCATAGTTCCCGAATCAACATATGCACCTATATTTACGTATCCTGGCATCATTATCACACCTGGTGCAAGATACGAACCATGCCTGGCAATTGCGTGTGGTACAACTCGAATACCTAGTTCTTTGTAATTTTTTTTAAGGGGAATCTTATCATGAAACTCAAATGGTGGCAACTCAATAGTTTCCATTTTTTGTATAGGGAAATACATTACCACTGCCTTTTTTATCCATTCATTAACTTGCCATCCGTTATCAGTTGGCTCAGCGACGCGAATATTTCCTTTATCTAATAAATCAACAACTTCTCTAATTGCATGTTGGGTTTTTTCTTCCTTTAACAATTCCTTGTTTTCCCAAGCAGTTTCAATTAATTCTATTAATGCTTTCACAGTGTTTATGTTTTTTTATGTAAAAGATTACAAATTCTATCTCAATTAAATATTAAATAAATTCTATTATTGTGACAATAATTGTTTTAATATACTCGGATGTTTTTTTAGATAATAATGCCAAAAATAGCTGCCAAAAAATACAATATTGGAGCCAAATTCACCATTTTCGTGAAAGTATATAGTTACTTTATTCCAAATCAACATCCTTCTTTCCTCTACTTTTGCAACACTATCATATGTATACTGATAGGATTTAAAAAAATTAGATATATACATATATTCATTATCCATAGCTACCCATTTTATATTACAGAATACTATATAATAAAGGCATACAAAAGATATGAAAAAAGAAAACATTAAAAACTTTGCCGTTAATGGACTAAATGGTTCAGCTATTCCATCTAATGGTAGTGTAAAGAAAATAATTAATGCCCCTACCCCAAAAGACAACAAAAAAGCAGGTAATAATAGTTTTAGTGATAATGTCCATTTTGAAGATACCACTTGCATTTGTGTCATAAATTAATCAGTAACAAGTTTAAGAGCTTTTTTCTATAATTAAACAACTAACGAAGCCCAATAGAAATTAAAATGCAATTATACATCTTTTTCTTAAATTTATTAGTGTTTTTGAATTGCTGGTGATAATAAATAAGGTAGAGACTATATTTTTACATGAAGTAATAGCTAATTACTTTTCCCCAACCGTGTAGTAAAAATCAAAATGGATTGATGTAAAAATTAATAAAAAACTATAATGCTAGTTGTTCAGCAAAAGAAGAAGAGATGGTTGAACTTTGAGCAGTTTTTAAATTGGGGTTTATCATTTGATAAGTAGCAATAATACCATTCCCATTATAGATTTCAGAATACTCAGAGCAAATTAATTTTTTTGAGTAAAAAATATGCTCTCTCTTTGTTGAAATCTTGTTATTTGATTGACTATCACGCAACATATGTAAAGTCTTGAAAGCTCTTACTTCTGGTGCCCAAGATGATAATTGAGAGGCACTTAAAGCTAATAAATGGCCATCACAATTTTTTTTGATATAATCACTAAGATGCGCTAAATGGTTTTTAATTTCATCTCTTTCATCTTCTACAAGTGGAATCCTAGTACTTAGAAAAGAAATCTCACTATATAAGCTATCAATAAACAATTTCCCAACTAGACTATAATTTTTTTTATATCTAAATGCTAAGGTATCTAGTTCTCTCAATTCATAGGCAGAAAAAACATACATTGACACATCATCATTAGAAATTGTTTTTTCCCAATAAGGCAATCGTTTTGTCAACCTTTTTATCATTTGATTCTCTTGAGAAGGTTCAATATTAGCCTGAATTGACACAAAATCAGCATTTAGTAGTTGCCAACCGCTCCCAAATCTTGAAATGCTTTTTTGATCGTCAAGAACAATATGAGCAACACGTAACTTGACTTCTTGATCATCAGTTAAAAATGTAGAACTACTATATTTAGACTGTTTAAGAAAAATACATAGCAGTATACAGGCAAGAAAATTAATTAGAATAACCGAATTCGCCCGATAAAAATATCCAAAAAACCCAAAAACTATAAACAAAAGCATAATCTGCAAAGCGTATTTCACCAAAATGTCTATATTTTGAAAACCAAGATACATCGCTGAACAAACAATTAGCGTTGAAATACAGATTAATACACCAATAATGTGAATTTGAGATTTGCTACTTTCAATTATCATAATAATTCAAGCATATACTATTCCCATTTAACGATCACTAGGGGGAAACAAACTCGGGAAAAGTTATTTCTAGTAATTTATAACATACTTAAAATTTAGTACCATTAAGACTCAAAATCAACCATATATGTGGAATTCTAAAATCCTAAATTTAAATTGATACTAATTATTAAACAACTTTCAATAAGCTTACAATGGGTTTGTTTTCTAAATCGTTGTACACCATTTACGATTTAAAATCTGTTTTTGTTACCCCATATGTAAATTTTATTTATATAATTTAAAAACCCTTCACAATCATTTAACATAAAGAGACTAAACAGCAAGTCTAAGTCATATGTTCTGCAAAAGTAATACAAGAAAATATTAAGTGCAAAATAATATAGAAATTATTTACATTTATGCGTGTAGAATTGTTGATTGATATTGCAAATCAGTCTTTACAACTCCTTACTTAACTTTCTTTTATTTATCATTAAATTATATTATAACAGGTTTTATTAGTTTAAAAAGTAATTTTTATTGAATTTGCCTAAAATTTCAATTTGTAATTGAAAAGTATCATCTTAGATAGATTGAGAAATAATTCAATGTACTTCGAACTTCTAAACCTTATTACCAATGAAAAAAATTTACTTTGCATCTGACTTTCATCTGGGTTCACCAAGCAAAGCAGAAAGTGAAGATAGAGAACGAAGAATTTTACGTTGGCTAAAGTCTATCGAAGAAGATGCACAAGCAATATTTTTAGTAGGAGATGTTTTTGACTTTTGGTTTGAATACAAAACAGTAGTGCCTAAGGGCTTTGTCAGATTATTAGGTAAAATAGCTGAACTTCAAGACAAAGGCATTGATATTCATATTTTTGTTGGCAACCATGACTTATGGATGTTTGATTACTTATCAACTGAACTCGGAGTTACGATACATCACAATCCTCTGGAAATTGAATTAATAGGGAAACATTTTTTTATTGGACATGGCGATGGTCTTGGACCGAAAGATTATGGTTATAAACGACTAAGAAAAATATTTACCAATCGTTTTTGCCAATGGATATTCAGGTGGATTCATCCGGATATAGGGATAAAAATTGCAAACTTTTCTTCTTCAAAAAGTAGAGATGCTCAAACTGAACCTGATTATTACCTTGGACCAGAAAAGGAATGGTTGTTGCAATACTCAAATTATAAACTTAAAAAACAGCCTCACATAGATTACTTTATATTCGGTCATCGTCATCTGCCACTTGATATCCTCCTTGACAATAAACATAGTCGATATATCAACCTTGGAGATTGGTTTAAATTCTATACTTTCGTAGAATTTGATGGTACTGAACTAAAACTAAAAGCATTTGAAAACGCTGATTTTGATGACAACTCAATAAAACATTAATTTAAAATGTATAGATTATTATTGTTTCTTATTTTTCTATCCTCTTACTATTGTTTGTCCGCTCAGGAGTTTAACTTCTCTACTATAAAAACTTTAAATAAAGAGGCGCGATGGATGGAAGTTGACAAAATGAAACAATTATACCTAATTGTAGGCGACCATACATTGTTAAAATACACTCCTGATGGCAATTTCATTTGTCAGTTCAACGAAAATCGTTTGGGAGAAATTTCTTTTATTGACATCAGCAACCCATTCCGTATTTTGGTTTATTATAATGATTACGCAACTGTAGTTTTTCTGGACAGAACTCTAAGTGAAATTCAACGCAATGATTTTTCAGATCTTGATATTCCACAAATTCAAGCTCTCTGTACTGCATCTGATAATAATATCTGGTTATTTGAAAACAATGCCTACACCTTAAAAAAGGTCAATAACCAAAACGAGATCCTATTGGAAAGTGCAGACCTCAACCTACTTATTTCAGAAGAATTGATGCCGAATCGAATAATAGAATTTGAAACAAAAGTATATCTCAACTCTCCAAATATTGGTATTCTTGTTTTTGATGTATTCAGCAATTACATCAAAACAATAGACATTAAAGAAATTGATTATTTTCAATTTTATGAAGGCCAGATTTTCTATGTAAAAAACAAATCGTTCAACACTTATCACTTGCGCTCTTTTCTAACACAGGAAATAAAACTACCTGTCATACAAGATGAATTAAAACAACTTTGTATTGCACAGGAACAACTTTATCTAAGATATTCTGATGAAATACAAATTATTGGATTTCAGAAAAAATAATTAGAAATTTCAAGAAAAATTTAGCAACTTTTTTTAGTATAATTTGGAATTCAAGATACAGTTAACGTATATTTGTGTCGCTTTAAAAATAAAGCCTGGCTTCTTAGCTCAGTTGGTAGAGCATCGGACTGAAAATCCGTGTGTCGGCAGTTCGAGTCTGCCAGAAGCCACAAAGCGTTTTAGATATCTCTAAAACGCTTTTTTTATGTATATTTAGACCATTATAAAATACAAAATCTATAGCAACATATGAAAACATTGTTAAGCACTATATTAATCACTTATATATCTTTGAATGTAGCAATTAGTCAAAGTCATTTCCATAACGGAATTCCATGTGGGTATGAACATGGTATCAAAAGCATGGAAAACAAATTCCCAGGTTTCAAAAACGCTGTAGAACTAAGTTTCAAATATGCACAAATCAATAGTGAAAACACGCAACATCTAAGAACAACTTATACTATTCCTGTAATTATACATATAGTCTGGAAAAATCCGATAGAGAACATAGATTCAGCAACTATAATAGAACAAATCAATATTCTTAATCAGGATTATCAAAAACTTAACCCAGACACTTCAAACCTGAGAAATATTTTTTTATCTGTTAGTGGAAATCCCCAAATTAATTTCAGATTAGATAGTATCATCAGAATACAAACAAATGAAGTGTTTTATTCAACCGGAATAATTCCTGACATGTCTATTACTGATAGAGTCAAACAGGACTGCTTTGGGGGGAGTGCACCCTTCGATACCGAAAAATTTCTAAATATTTGGATTTGCAATTTAGGTAGTTCTGGGATTCTTGGATTTGCATACCCTCCTGCAAATCTTAGCAATTGGCCTTCTGGCGCAGAAGCCCCTAGCAAAGGATTAGAAGGTGTAGTATTAGACTATAGAGTAGTAGGAGCATCTGGTTCAATAACACAAGGAAATACAACTATAATTACACAAGGGAGAACAGCTACTCATGAAATAGGACACTATTTGGGATTGCGCCATATTTGGGGAGATGGTTTGTTAACTTTTCTTGGAATTCCTAATTGTACAGATGATGATGGAATATCAGATACTCCGAATGCAGGATTAAATGCTAATTTCATTTGCGACACACTTGTAAACACATGTGATACTGCACAGCTAGGCGATTTACCAGACATGATTGAAAATTTCATGGACTATGCTTCTGAAGATTGCATGAACACCTTTACTATTGGCCAATCTAACCTGATGCGTGGGCTTTTAGGAACAGGAGGAACAAGAAACGGACTTATACTTAACTCTAATTTTATTTCGCCCCCTAATAACGACAACATTAGTCAAGCAAATTTATTACAAGTTCAAACAAATAACAACTGCTTAAATTATACGTCTGCTTCAACTGTTGGAGCAAACCCATCTTATTTAAATGGATGTGGTTCTGCATCAGACCATGATATATGGTTTCGATTCGAAGCAATTTCTAGTGATATTAATCTAGAAATCACTAATGTTTTGACCGTTTCTGGAATGAACTCAACTTTAGTTTATGAACTATTTGAAGATGACTGTCAAAACCTAAACAGTTTACTCTGTGGTACCGGAACAGATACTACTTTTTCAAACCTAATTAACGGCAATACATACCTTTTAAGAATCTATTCAAATGATTCATTAGCTAGTCACAATTTTGATATTTGCTTAAGCAGCAACCCTTCGGTCAATATTCAAAACATTAATGATGAGAACATTACAATTTATCCAAATCCTGCAAATGAAACACTAAGAATAAAGATGCCACCTTTTCATAAAACAACGAAAATATCAATACATAATTTATGGGGTGTTCAAGTTTTACATGAACTAATTGTACCATCCAATTCAATTGAATTCGCTATTGACACTAAAAAACTACCTTCTGGTGTATACTTCTTAAAAATAACCCGTTCGAACAAAGATTTATACAAAAAAATAAAACTGATAAAATAAATACAATAATTACAAAGCCCCTTTAAAGTACATTTTAAAGGGGCTTTTTTAACATTGAAGGGGCATTAATTGACGAGTCCAACTACATTCGCTTCTAAATTCTTTAATATTTTAGTGACCTGCTCTAGGTTTTGAACATTTTCAGATACAAGTAACAAATACCTTGGCGTTTGCTTCAAATAAAAACGGTGATCACTTTCCTTTTGTATTTGAACAATTAATGCCTTAAAAAAATCACTATCAAAAAAACTTGACTGCTGATCACCAATGAAATAACATCTCAATTTTTTATTTTTAAGCATAATCCGTTCAAATCCCAATCCTTTTGCACACCACCTAATCCTTATTGCTTCAAACAAGTTATTAACTGCTTTAGGAATTTTCCCAAATCGATCTTCGATCATATGCGAAAACTTAGAAATATCCTCTTCATTTTTGGCTTTATTTAATTCTTGATACAATGCAAGACGTTCCTGGATACTAGATACATATTCATCAGGAATCATAAGATCTAAA
Organism: Saprospiraceae bacterium; assembly: GCA_022448945.1. Taxonomy (GTDB): domain Bacteria; phylum Bacteroidota; class Bacteroidia; order Chitinophagales; family Saprospiraceae; genus Aureispira. Next base: position 33,167 of record JAKVCV010000019.1, on the reverse strand, counting down.
TCAGACTCTACATTTACATCCCTAACAAATTCTCTTTTTTTCTCCATCTCCTCTTTAAAGAGATCTTTATAATCTGTTTCTTTTAGTTCCTGAATAGCCTCATTTAATATTTTTTGATATGTTTCATAGCCCATATTCATAACAAAACCACTTTGCTCTCCACCCAACAAATTACCTGCTCCTCTAATATCCAAATCTTTCATAGCAATATTAAAACCACTTCCTAACTCTGAAAACTGCTCAACGGTTTTTAACCTTTTTCTAGCATCAGGAGTTAATGTTGACATTGGAGGAGATAATAAATAACAATATGCTTTTTTATTTGACCTGCCTACTCTTCCCCTTAGCTGATGAAGGTCACTCAAACCAAAATGATGTGCATTATTAATAATAATTGTATTAGCATTGGCAATATCCAAGCCCGTTTCAATTATNTTAGTACAGACAAGCACCTCATAATATCCTTTTATAAAATCCATTAAAGTCTGTTCCAAAGCTGTCGCATCCATCTGTCCATGAGCCATGGCTATATCCACATTAGGACAAAGCTGCTTAACCATTGAGGCCATATCAGCAAGACTTTTAACCCGATTATGAACTAAAAAAACTTGGCCTCCCCTAGCGACTTCACTTTCAATAACTTTTTTAATCAACTCTCCATTAAAAACACTCACTTCAGTATCAATTGGCTGTCTGTTTGGTGGAGGTGTATTAATAACGGACATATCTCTTGCTGCTAACAATGAAAATTGAAGCGTTCTCGGGATTGGAGTTGCTGTTAAAGTTAAGGTNTCAACATTAACACGCATATTTCGTAATTTTTCCTTGGACCCTACCCCAAACTTTTGNTCTTCATCAACAACTAGTAAACCAAGATCTTTAAATTTTACTTTTTTGTTTAAGATGGCATGTGTTCCGATCAATAAATCAATCTTTCCAGCCTCTAATTTTTTATAAATAAGTGTTTTTTCCCTTGCTGTACGAAACCTATTAATATATTCAACTTCAATATCAAATTTCTTGAGTCGTGCTCTAAACGTTTGAGCATGTTGCAACGCCAAAATAGTAGTTGGTACTAGAACAGCAACCTGCTTACCAGCTACAATTGCTTTAAATGCGGCTCTTATTGCTATTTCAGTTTTCCCAAACCCTACATCTCCACAAATCAATCTATCCATCGGATATGGTTTCATCATGTCTTCTTTTACTGCCAATGTTGCTTTAGCCTGATCAGGAGTATCCTCATACATAAATGACACCTCCAATTCATTTTGCAAATAACAATCAGGAGGAAATTCAACTCCAGGTGAAGCTTTACGTTTTGCGTATAACTTTATCAAATCAAAAGCAAGTTCCTTGATTTTTTTCTTTGCTTTACGCTTAGTATTAACCCAGGCATTCGAGCCTAATTTATGAACTTTTGGAGTAGTACCTTCCTTTCCCGTAAATTTGGATATCTTATGCAATGATTGAATTCCTACGTATAATATATCATTATCTTTATAGACCAATTTAACAGCTTCCTGCTGTTTGCCTTGCAATTCTATTTTTTCTAACCCTCCGTAACGTCCTACACCATGATCAATGTGTGTAACAAAATCGCCAGGTTTTAATTCACTTAATGCCTTTATCTTTAGAGCAGTATTTTTATCAAAGCCCTGACGCATCCGCGATTTATGATAACGTTCGAATATTTGATGATCTGTATATGCTGCTATTTTCAACTTGTAGTCAATAAATCCCTGATGTAAGGCTTTGGGGATAGCATGCCATTGTACCAAAACTTCGAGATCTTCAAAAATACTGTAAAAACGTTCTAGTTGTTTAGGGTTTTCAGCAAAAATATAGTTGGTAATCGTACTTTTTTTATGCTCACTTAAGTTTTGAATTAAGAACTTAAAGTTCTTATTAAAAGAAGGTTGTGGTGCTCCCTTATATATGATTACTGCATCAGGATTTAACATTTTACTATTGCTCATTTCTATCACTGACAAGGACTTTAATCCATTCATTATTTCGCGGGGGTACACAAATGCAGCCTCTTTAAGCAATGTCGACTCTTCTTTTCTGTCCTTATTTACAAGCTCTTCAGCATTTTGAAAAATCAATGCAGATTTTTCAAAACAATCCTGCAACTTATCCAAAAGAACCTGCATATCTGCTACCCATACCACTGTCTGACATGGCAATGTTTCAAGAATAGAAACTTTTTTACTAGAATCAAACTCAGTATTAACATTAGGAATAATGTTTACAAAATCAATTTTTTTTGTAGAAAGTTGAGATGTTGGATCAAAAGTCCGTATGCTGTCTACTTCAAGATCAAAAAGATCTACTCGATAAGGAAGTTCATTACCATAAGAATAAATATCAATAATCCCTCCACGAACAGAAAATTGCCCAGGTTCATATACAAAATCTACCCTAGAAAAGCCATATTCAACCAAGATCTCTACCAAAAAAGGCACATCAAGTTCAGTCCCAACTTTAATTTTTATTGCAGCCTTATTCAGATTGGAAGGGGCTACAACTTTTTCGAATAAGGCTTCAGGATAAGTAACTATAACGGGGGCAGCATCTGGGAAACTGACCAATTTACTTACCGTCTCTGTTCTTTGGAGTACATTGGTCCGATCCAGTTTATCAAATCCTGTTGGACGACGATAAGAATCTGGTAAAAAAAGTGCTTGGTTTTTTCGTTCTTTAAGTGAAGTTATATCATTCTGCCAAAAAGCAGCCTCTTCTTTATCAGAAGCAATTACCAAAAAAGGTTTTTCACAAAGTTGATTCGTCGCTGCAATTACAAAAGCAGCCTGTGCCCCTACTAGTCCTTTTAACTGCAAGCAGGTCTTATCATTTTTCTTTAAAGCTGCAACAATTTTTTTGCTGCGCGAATCAGTTTTATACTGTTCAAATATATGCTCTAAATTCATGTCAAATTAAATACCTATTATTTGTTTATTTACCCATTGCAAAGGTAATAAAAAAGTAGGGTGAAAGCACATGTTTTTATTAAATAGACTAATTAAAATAAGATAATTAGTAATATTTTATCAAATATAATTGTTCTATTTTCTGTGCTTTTGAAATATACACGGTAGGGGGATTTTTGCTTTTATAAAGTTGTTCGTGCTTTTTTAAAAGTAATATTATAATTAGTGCCCTCCAACTCATTATTCATTTCTAGGGCACCCTCAAGCTGAATTGTTAATTTCCGGATTAACTTAGTGCCTAGTGAATCAGAATTTAAAGGATTAAAATCATCTGAAATCCCTATGCCATTGTCACCAATTTTTAAAAGGAAATCATCTTGATTTAATTCTGACATCTCAATAGTTATACACCCTTTTTGATTCTTTTTAAAGGCATATTTCAATGCATTTGTGACTATTTCATTTATGATAAGCCCCAACGGAATAGCCGTTTCGAGGTTCATAATGATATCAGGAGCAGAAATTTTAAATTCAATATTCTTTTTGTCCACATCAAATGTATTGAGAAGACTTTCCATTAGTTTTACAAGGTATTCTTCATACTTTAAACTAGAAAGGCTATTTGACTTATACAGCATTTCATGAATAATTGCCATTGAATTAATCCGATATTGACTGGAAGTAAAAATATTTTTAAGTTCAGGGTTATTAAGGTTTTGATTCTGCAAACTTAATAAACTCGTAATTATTTGAAGATTGTTTTTTACACGGTGGTGAATCTCCTTAAGTAAAACTTCTTTCTCAGAGTCTTGTTCTTTTATTTTTTTATAATTTTCATTAATCGTTTTAGTTCTGTCCTCAACTAATAATTCCAGTTTAGAATTCTGCTCAGCCAGAATATATTCTTTCTCTTTAATGGCTACAACAGTCTCATTTCTATAATGGTTTATTCTGTCAGCTAATGCAATAGAAAGGAATATTACCTCTATCATTGAACCAATAATAACGCCATAAAAACTGATAAAGCTATGTTCTATAATTCCAGTATCCCTCAATGTAAAAAGAATAACAAAAACCAACAAACACGTCCAAGCTAAGCTGAAAAACCTAGCAGGTTCATACCCTTTATAAAGAAAATAATAACTTATAAAAAGCAAACCAAGACTTACTGATGAGGTAAATAGATTTAAAAAAGTATATGCCCAATAAAAATTAGAGCTTAATCCTAAAAAAAACGTTAATACAAAAAGAGATATATGAGCATATAAAAAATAATATATTTTGGGATGAATTGATTTTTTTATTTTTAAAAATGAAATGGCAAACAGAATACCTGCTATTGTAGCTATACAGGCAAACAGAATTACACCCGTTGTAACGAGGAAAAGATTATTAGGCCAAAGGTATTTAAAAGTATAACCTTGAACACTCAACTGAGTCAAGGATAGAAATCCTAAATAAATAATATAAAACAAATAGCTTCTATCCTTTACAAATAAAAAAATCATAAAATTGTAAAGAAACATAACCACCATAACACCCAAAAAAGAACCTATAAAGACATCTTTATCACTTAGATAATTATTTAAGGCTCTTTTACTGGAAACAGCAATAGGCAAAGTATTATTTTCATCACTTTTTATCTGCAGATAGTAAGTAGCTGTAGCGCCTAACTCTAAGTTAAGATCAAAAATATATACTGGATGATCGTATTTTCGATTTGAAAATTGCAAATGCTCACCTAATTCTACACTTGAAAAAGTGCCATTAACATCCATCTTAAAAAGCTTGACAAAATTAATTGCTGGCTGGTCAATTGAAAGAACTAGATCTGAGTTAGATAAATTATTTTGAATAGAAAACTTGAGCCATAAATAAGAATCAGATGGGCCTAGATGTAAAATATCACGGTTGGAATTTGAATACACAAAAGTGTTATTTTTTACTTGCTCAATGTCATTTACATGAATTTTGGGATCATGCAAACCAATATAATTACCAATATATGTTATACTTTGATCTTTAACAGTAAATACATTTTGTGCAAATACTGCATTACTACAAAAACATAAAAAGATTAATAAAAACTTCGACATAATAAATAAAAATAACAGATAGTTTCCTATTGATCTGGGCTAAAGAAAGTTATTATAGACTACTAGCCTATTGGTCAAAAGAATCAATAAATTACAGAAAAATGCAAATTTAAATTAATACATTTTTTAATAAAACATAAAAATGAAAACAAAAATAAAAGCTTTTTTAAACACTGACTAAAATTAATGAAGATAAAAGCTTATTTAATCACCTAATGAAATTATTAAGCCATGCTTCTATTGTTTATACCCTATTTTAAATTAATTATTGTCCAATTAATAAAAAATATCTTACTTTCGCATGATAATAAATTAACTTTGAATTATGGATAAATTTAAAGGGCTCGACATCAACGCAGATGACCTATACGAAGACAGTGAGGCTGGAGATGCTGAATGGTTACAAGCGAGATTCGAAATCAAGGAACTACTAGGATTAGCAAAATTGCCAGACTTGCAGGGTATATTGTTCGCTATTGGCCTACAAGAATTAGGTCAAATACGTGATGACTTTACCAAAGAAGAACGGCAGGACTTAATGCACATTGCTGTTTGCAGGTTGCTTAGTTACGACAATTACTATGAACTGGAAGGTTATGATGCAGATGGTTGGCCACATTGGAAACAATTGGCAATTCCTCCGATTGGACGTGCGAAACAGGAAATTTTACTAAAAAGAAAAATAACTGAATACATCAACAATGTAAAGAACTCATAGAAAATGAATAAATCATTTTTGTTCCTATTTTCATTTATCGTATATCTGACCTCCTGTTCATATGACAATGATTCAAAGAATGAAAATTCTGATTATGACAGCCTACCAAGGAAGAAAGTCTCTATCAGCACGAAATATGGTGAAATGATCATTGAATTATTCAATGAAACACCCATGCACCGAGACAACTTTTTACGACTAGCGGATTTAGGGTTTTATGACAGCCTACTCTTTCATCGTGTACAACCAAACTTTATGATTCAGGGTGGTGACCCTGAGTCCAGAGGAGAAGTGGAGCCTAATAAAATTCTCGGAATGGGAGGAACAGAAAAACGCATTCAAGCAGAAATTTCTTCAAAATTCATCATGCGGCAAGGGGCGATTTCTGGATTTCATAGAGGAACAGGATATTATCCGGACAAGTCATCAAATGGCTCTCAGTTTATGATAATACATGGTCAACCATTAAAAGCTTATCAAATAAATCAAATATCTCTGGAAAATAAAATTGACTACAGCCCAGAACAAATTCAACTGTATGAAATGTATGGTGGATCACCACAATTAGATGGAAAATATACTGTTTTTGGACAAGTAGTTGAAGGAATAAATGTTTTAAATAAAATTGTACATGCGAAAACGCATCGTTCTATAAATCCACAATTACCTGATCGCCCGGCAAAAGATATTCGTATGATTGTAAAAGTATTAGAATAAATTAATTTTAAGACTTAGCACTAAGATATATCTAGAATAATATTCAACCTTTTTTGCCAATTCAAAAACCTACATAAGTGTGATTTTTTATTAACAAAAATAAAGAAGGAATTACCTCCAATGTCACTTTCTATACGACATGCTCTTGAATTTAAAAAAAAGAAATGCTATTTTGTAGCTTGAAAGATATTATACTATGAGCAAAAAGAAAAAGTCCAATAAAAAGAAAACTATAAAGACCGATAATACGCAGAAACCTAAAACAAAAGTTTCTAATAAAACAACTGTCACCTCTATTCAAAATTCATTTTGGGTAAATAAACAGTTGCATTTGATCCTTATCTTTTTTTTAAGTTGCGGCCTATATATTAATACCCTTAACCACCAATATGCTGTAGATGACAGTATTGTCATTTTACGCAATCAATTCACAAAAAAAGGAATTTCAGGAATGAAAGGGATTTGGGGAGAAGATACTTTTACTGGTTTTTTTGGCAGTAAAAGGAATCTTGTAGCCGGTGGGCGTTATCGTCCATTATCTTTGGCAACTTTTGCAATTGAACTTCAACTATTCGGTACCGTTATTAAAGATCAAAATGGCAACCCTATTTTGGATGCTGAAGGTGATATTAATTATCAAGGGAAACCCTTCATTAGTCACTTTGTTAATATTTTACTATATGCCTTACTATGCATTATCATCTATCTGATGTTACTACAAATGTTCAATCCAAAGCAGGAACAAAATAATCTAAAAGGTTATTTTATTGCTTTAGCGGGTGCTTTATTATATGTAACACACCCAATTCATACAGAGGCAATTGCTAATATAAAAGGACGAGATGAAATCATGGTTTTATTGGGCTCTGTACTTGCAGTTTATTGGGTCTTAAAAGCAGTTGCTAAACCGCAAAAAGCAATGCTATATTATTTTGGAGCTGTATTGGCCTTTATTTTTTCTATATTTTCAAAAGAAAATGCAGTTACTTTTCTTGTAATAATTCCAGCTTCATTATACTTCTTCACCAATAGTTCTATAAAAAAAATAGCATTAGTTACCCTACCCTTTTTAATTGTAGTTGGAATTTTTTGGTTTGGGATAAGAGCACCCATACTTGGTGAAGCAGCATCTATTACAGGTGGCGAAAATGCTCCTGCAACCGAATTAATGAATGATCCTTTCTTGAAAATTGAAAACAACCGTTATGTTCCTTTTACCTTTGAAGAGCGGTTTTCTACAGTATTATATACCTGGCTTGAATACATCAAACTTTTGGTGTACCCACATCCACTGACTAATGATTATTACCCGAAACATATTCGGACTGACATGGACTTAATTCCAAATTTTCAAATGGGTAAAGTTATTTTTTCCATTCTTTTGCACCTTTTAATGGGAGTTTTAATGGTATTGGGAACATTAAAGAAAAAACCTTTTGCTTTCTTTATTTTATTCTATCTGGCTACTTTTTCTGTAGTCTCAAACCTAATCTTCTCGATTGGAAGTAATATGGCTGAACGATTTATGTTCCTGCCTTCTGTAGGCTTTAGTGCTTTATGTGCTATGGGGCTTTATGAATTGATCTTCCGCACCCGAAAATCTAAAGGAATCGAAAAAGCTATAAAAACACCTGCATATATTTTAGCTTTCGTTTGTATACTTTATTCTATAAAAACTTATGCGAGAAACTATGCCTGGTATGACGACTATGTTTTATTTACGACTGACATCGTTAATTCACCACATAGTGCAAAACTTAATAATGCTGTTTCAGGGGTACTTCAAGATAAGGCAATTAAAACAGCGAACCAAATACAAAAAAAAGGTCTACTAGAAGAAGCGCTAGAAAAATCCATTATAGCAACTAACCTCCACCCTACTTATAACAATGCCTGGTTATTACGTGGTAATGCTAATGTAATGTTGGGAAATATGGCAGAGCTTGAAGGTAGCCAAAAATCAAACCCTGACGCAAAAAACACACTCTACCTTAAAGCATTAAAACATTTTGATGCAGGAATAGTTGCATATAAAGAAGTTACGCGTCTTAGACCAGATCATCCAGACGTTAAAAGAAACTTTACGGTTGTTTACAGAGACAGAGGAAAGTTACTTGGTCAAAGATTGAACAAACTAGATGAATCAATCGCATCTATTGAAAAATCATTAACCTATTCTATTAAAGATTTTGAAAGCTTCCGTTTACTTGGTGTCGCTTATGGAATGAAAGGAATATTTTTACAACAACGGAGCCAGGCACAATTAGGAGTACAATCTCATTACAAAGCCATCAATTATTTTGAGCAGGCATTGGAAATGAATCCGAAATCTGTACCAATTTTATTTAACCTAGAAATGGCTTATAGGCACCTTGGAGATATTGCAAAAGTAGAACAATACAATAGTATGTGGAAAGCAATAGAACCTGATTACAACCCACAAGCACAATAATAACTATATAACCTATTAAAAAATGAATGCAATAATAACGGGAGCAACTAAAGGTATTGGCAAAGCAATAGCAGAATTATTAGCAAAAAATGGTTTTAATGTAGCAGTATGTGCGCGAACTCAGGCTGATCTTGATACCCTTAAAGACAGTCTTGAAAAACATGAAATAAAAGTACTTGCCTTAGCTGTTGATATGTCAAAAAAAACGGAAGTCAAAACATTTATATTAAAAATTCAAAAAGAATGGGATTCTGTAGATATCTTAGTAAACAATGCTGGTGTCTTTATACCCTGTGAACTAACAAATGAAGACAATGAAGATGCTTTTGAAATGATGATGGACCTCAACCTTTACAGCACTTACTATATGACTCAAGGAATCATACCTATGATGATAAAAAGATCGAAAGGACATGTATTTAACATTTGTTCGATTGCCAGTATTATGCCCTATGGGGCTTATGCAGTTTCGAAACATGCAATGTTAGGCTTTTCAAAAGTATTAAGAGAAGAAGTAAAAGAGAAAGGAATAAGAGTAACTTCAATTCTTCCTGGAGCAACATATACAGCCTCCTGGGAAGGAACTGAACTCCCACAAGAACGTTTTATGAAATCTGAAGATATTGCAAAATCTTTATTAGACATTTATAAACTAAGTGATCAAACAGTAGTTGAGGAAATCATCCTTCGCCCTCAGCTAGGAGACATTTAAGCATCCGTTAAGTACAAAAAAAACCTAACAAAGCCGCCGCTATGTTAGGTTAAACATACTATCTAATCTATAAAACACACTTCTTTATTTCTTTTCAAGGTCGCAAATCTAGTATTTGCTTTTATGTAAATTCCATCTTTTTTTAAAAGCAGGTCAATACACTTTGTGTCTTTTTCAAAGTTTTAAAAAATGACCCGGCCCCCGCCGGGTCAATTAAACATACTATCTAATCTATAAAACACACTTCTTTATTTCTTTTCAAGGTCGCAAATCTAGTATTTGCTTTTAATACAGAGATCATCTGTTATATTCAGTAGATCTATCTATAGTAAGTTATAAATAAAAGTAAAGGACTTTTTCCTTTCATTTGATTTACACTCTATTAATGGTTTCAAATATTAAAGTGTGAACTTATATTGAAAGTTTTTTTTATTTTTTTAAAAAAATTCAATTATTAAATCTAAAAGTGTTGAAATTTGACATAAAAAAACCCCTTATTCAATACTGAAAAAGGGATAATTTATTTTTTATTAAAAAAAAACTTTCTAATGATCATTTGTAAATGTAGAAGAAATATATGCTCTATTCATTCTGGCAATATTGTTAATTGATATTTCCTTAGGACAATCTGCCTCACAAGCACCAACATTCGAACAAAGACCAAATCCTTCATTATCCATCTGGGAAACCATTCTTTTAACCCTAATTGCAGCTTCTGTTTTACCTTGAGGTAAAAGTCCCAAATGTGAAACTTTAGCGGAAGTAAACAACATTGCAGAGGCATTAGGGCAAGCTGCTACACAAGCACCACAACCAATACATGCAGCAGCATCCATAGCTTCAGAAGACACATCCTGAGGAACTGGAACTGCATTGCCATCAGGTGTTCCACCCGTATTTACAGAAATATATCCACCAGCTTGGATAATTTTATCAAAGGAACTTCTATCTACAACAAGATCTTTTATCATAGGAAAGGCCTTTGCTTTAAAAGGTTCAATATAAATATTATCCCCATTATTGAAATGACGCATATGCAACTGACAAGTAGTCGTTCCTTGCATAGGACCATGAGGACGTCCATTTATAACCAAAGAACAAGCACCACAAATGCCTTCTCTACAATCATGTTCAAAAGCAACAGGCCCTTCTGGATATTTATCTTTATTTTCAATTATGTGTGTATTCAATACATCCAACATCTCCAAAAAGGACATATGTGTATTAATTTCAAGATCTGAATAGACTTTAATGCCCGCATTCGGATCATTGGGTCCATTCTGTCTCCAAACGTATAAGTTTACTTTTATATTTTCGTGAGCCATAGTCTCTGTTTTTTTCAAAAGAAAATGTATAAAACAATTTACATTTTTATTTATAAGAACGTGTTTTCAATTCAATGTCTTTGAACTCAAGTTTTTCCTTATGAAGAATAGGATCATCATCTAAGCCATTATATTCCCAAGCTGAAACATAAGCATAATCTTTGTCATTCCTTTCAGCTTCACCCTCAGCTGTTGCATATTCATCCCTAAAGTGACCCCCACAAGATTCTTTTCTATCATTAGCATCAACCATCATCAATTCAGCCAATTCAAAAAAGTCAGCTACCCTTAATGCTTTTTCTAATTCGGGATTAAATTCATGACCATCTTTATCTGAATGAGGGACATATACATTTTTCCAAAAATCTTCTCTTAATGCTCGAACTTTTTCACGGCCAATCTTAAGTCCTTCAGCATTACGGGCCATACCACAATACTGCCACATTATATCAACTCCTAATTCTCTATGATAAGATTCAACTGAACGCGTCCCATTAATACTTAATAATTTATTAATTTTAGTTTGGACATTATTCTGAGCTTCTTCAAATTCTGGAGTATCAGTAGAAATTTTGGGAGTACGTATCTCTTTACTTAAAAACACACCAATAGTATATGGTAACACAAAATAACCATCTGCTAATCCTTGCATCAATGCAGAAGCACCAAGTCTATTAGCTCCATGATCAGAAAAATTAGATTCTCCTGTAGCAAACAATCCTGGTATTGAAGTTTCAAGGTTATAATCCACCCATATACCTCCCATTGTATAATGTACAGCAGGGAAAATACGCATTGGTGTCTTATAAGGATCTTCACCAGTAATTTTTTCATACATTTCAAACAAATTACCATACTTTTTCTCAACTACTGCCCGACCTAACTCCTTTATCTTTTCATCAGATGGATTTACTAGATTTTGAGAAGTTGCAGCTGACTTACCATATCGCAAGATGGCAGCAGCAAAATCAAGATATACAGCTAATCCTGTCGACCCTACACCATAACCGTCATCGCAACGATATTTTGCAGCACGTGAAGCAACATCTCGTGGGACAAGGTTCCCGAAAGCAGGGTATATACGCTCTAAATAGTAATCTCTATCTTCCTCCGACAATTCTGTTGGTTTCATTTTCCCCGCTCTCAAAGCCTCAACATCTTTTTTATGTTTGGGAACCCAAACTCGACCATCATTGCGAAGCGATTCAGACATTAAAGTCAATTTAGATTGATAATCTCCAGATACAGGAATACATGTTGGATGAATCTGACAGTAACAAGGATTAGCAAAATATGCTCCTCGTTTATGAGAAACCCAACCTGCAGTTACATTGGACCCCATTGCATTAGTTGATAAATAAAAAACATTACCATATCCGCCAGTAGCTAATACTACTGCATGAGCACCATAACGTTCTAGTTGCCCTGTCAATAAATTGCGTGCAATAATTCCACGTGCTTTACCTTCAACAACAACAAGATCCAACATTTCGTGGCGGTTATACATAACCACATTTCCAAGAGAAATCTGACGAGACAATGCACTGTACGCACCAATTAATAATTGTTGCCCTGTTTGTCCACGAGCATAAAATGTGCGCGACACCTGTACTCCTCCAAAAGAACGGTTAGCTAAATTACCACCATACTCTCTGGCAAAAGGGACTCCTTGAGCAACACATTGATCTATTATATTTCTTGACACCTCAGCCAAACGATGAACATTAGCTTCCCTAGAACGATAATCACCTCCCTTTACAGTATCATAAAAAAGCCGATAAACAGAATCTCCATCGTTTTGGTAATTTTTTGCAGCATTAATACCCCCCTGCGCTGCAATGGAGTGTGCGCGTCGAGGACTATCGTGAAAACAAAATGCTTTGACCTGATATCCAAGCTCTCCCAAAGTCGCAGCAGCAGAAGCACCTGCCAAACCTGTTCCTACAACAATAACTTCAATGTTACGTTTATTATTAGGTGCAACAAGTGGCATTCTAGAGCGATATTCAGTCCATTTATCTTCTAGCGTTTCACTCTCCGGGACATTTGATTGAAATTTTTTCATATTAATGAATTTATTTTTTCTTTAAGCGTTTTTAAGATTATAGTGCTACTTTAGATTAATAAAACAAAAAGAACACAATAGGCATAGTAGCAAACCCAAGCGGTATGAGTATTGCATATGCCATAGCAACAAATCTAATAATAGGCCCATATTTGTTATTGCTCAAGCCCATTGTTTGAAATGCACTCCAAAAACCATGTACTAAGTGTAATGCCAATGCCAATAGAGATATTAAATAAACAATAACAACCCAAGGTTGTTTAAACGCTACACTAACAATAGCAAATAAATCTTTTACTTCTTCTCCGTCCTCAATAATACCAGCCATTACAGGCATTTCCGAATTGAAATGCATTTGCGCCCAAAATTGATACATATGTAACCCTATAAAAGCAAGAAGCAGTACTCCCAAAAAAATCATATTGCGCGAAGCCATCTTAGCTGCGGTATCTGAAACACCTTTTCCCTGATATTTTCCACCTTTTGCCTTTCTATTATAAACAGTAATCAGAATACCCTGTAATGCATGTAATAAAATAAAAAAGTAATTTCCATAAGAAATAATCTTTATCAAAGAACTATGTGTCATATGATAAGCATACATATTAAAAACATAACCTTCTGGCATACCTTCTGGCGATGGCAAAAATAATTGTAAATTTCCTAGCATATGAACAACTAAGAACAAACAAAGAAATAATCCCGTAAGAGACATAATCAATTTCTTGCCAAGAGAGGACAGTAAAAATTCTATAATCCACTTCATGTTTTAATGATAATTTTAGTTTTAAATATTTTTCTTACTGAATGTAAATCTAGCATATTTTATGTATAAGATGACACAAAATATCTATTCAATACCAATTTTGCAACCTATAGTATTGCTTATTTGTCACTCGTTTTTATTTAGAACGATTCTAACCTATATTAAAGCTTATAATTCTGCTACATTAAAATCATTTTTTGTAAACTTTAAAAAAATGAGTTTGTAAATAATGATAAATATATTATTTAATTACTATTCATATTCTGAAATCACTATTTATATTTAACTTTACATTTAACAATTACAAGCTGCTCTATCGCGGGCCTGGTAAAATGCCAGGAATGAGGAAAGTCCGAACAACGCAGAGCATCATACCACCTAACTGGTGGGGTTCTCTATAATAAGAGAATACAGAAAGTGTCACAGAAAACAACCGCTCCAAACTTGTTGCGGAGTAAGGGTGAAAACGTGTGGTAAGAGCGCACGACTGTATTTGGCGACATCTACAGGGGATAAACCTTTTGAGTTGAAATGCCATGTATACCAGCGTAGGTTCAATTGAACCTGAAGGGTTGCTCGCTTTAGCTGGAGGGTAGGCAGATAGAGCTAAAAGGTGACTTTTAGCCTAGATAAATGATAGAGGCTTTGGTGGAATCACCAGAGTACAGGATTCGGCTTATAGGCTTGTGATTGTTTTTTAATGCATACTATACATTTAAATACAAAAGAGACTGTAATATACAGTCTCTTTTTAATATCACTTATAATATAGCCCTTAATGATATGAATACTTTAGTCCATTATATATACTATATCCTTGATCTCTTCTTGCGTACAATTAGACTTTATTGACTTAAATATATATATATCATCTTTTTTTGCAGCATCAACCAATTTTCTTGTCTCTGTGTCAAATTGACCTCTTTTACCTAGGTTGTTATGTGAATAACGATTTCCATCCTGATCGATCCTCACTATCATATAACTAATTGGACCACAAAGCACTGGAACCTTAATATTATTGTGTTGCAAAATGATGGCATTTTGCATTTTAAATTGTTCAGCTGTAAATTTAGTCTGATTCCTAAAAACAGTTCTATATTTCCATACATAAGCATCAGGCGCTGGAACATTAACTAAGTCGAAAACTTTAGCTACTATATGTCCCGTTTGTAAATCTTTAGCAACTATTTCTACAACAAAACCGGCATGTTTACTAAAAAAACTATAAGTCCCATTGTCTACATCCGTTGCTTCTAAGATCTGTCCATTTGCAGAAACTTCTAAATGCCTTGTTGAAGCCCCTTCAATATGAATTTTTATCCGATTAGTTAAACCTGCAAATAATAATTTGTTTTGTTCCCCGGCCTCTATAGTCAAAGGTGGATGTGAATTGGATTTGGATTCAATCAATTCTTCTTGTAGAACTTGAGCATCTTTAGTTTCCTCGAAAGCTATCATATCCTCTGGTGGTTCTACAGACATAAGTGCATATGGCAACATACATGCATTGTTGATAATGATTAGAAAAAGAACAATTAAAGAACAATTAATTAATCTCATGATTTAATTTATTTTTTAGCTAGAAATCAACTGATTGAATCATTTTTTCAAATCGAAGTTAATATTAATTAAGAAAAACTATAATGCCGTAGAAAAAACATTCATATACCTATTTTTGAGAGTGCTAATATACATATTATTATTCACCATACAACGCGTATAATCATTAACTTTTATAGATATAATGATCTTGTTTAGATTACTTATCATACATAAGCGCTTATAAACCAAATCAATAATTTAGCGTTGAAAAAATAAAATTTATCCTTTGTTCATATATAATTTTGTATTTTTGTATAATCCATTAGTTTCAATAGTAATTATTTAAACTTAAAAAAGAAGATCATGAATCACCTCAAACTTTTACAGTTCTTATTTATATTTTCTACCTATTCAATCTTAAATGGTCAATGTCCCACTGTTACACCCGGTTACTTAAGTGGAACTACTTCTGGTATACTTCTAAATGACACTACTCCGGCACCAGTTTTAAATATAAGTCCACCTTTTCTACCAAATACTGAATTTATTTTTATCCATAAAGACAGTCTTGCTACAGACTCGCTAGGATATAAAATTATAGGTACTAATGCAGATGGACGAATGGTTCCCGCCGATTATGGATTAACTACATGCAGCAATTTTTCAGTAGTAGCTGTATCTTTTGACATCAATCAATTAAAAGTTTTAGTTGACAATTTATTCAATCTAAATTATGATGCAAATCAAACTTGTTGCCAGTTTATTGGATCTTTTTTATCTGGATTTTGTGATTCAATTATTGCCAATGGAATCAATTCAAGTGCAGACATAAACAACCTTGATGACTTCTTTACACTTATGAGTATTTTTGCTGATATTAATTTAGATCAATCTTCTTTTTCTATAGAAAATATTATATTAACCATAACCCAGATGAATGATTTGCTGCCATTATTTGGTAATTGTTCTAATAATGTACAGGAATTATGCTATGCAATAATGAATACTGATGCAGCTATGGATCATTACATTGTAACTGAACCTAACACACCATACAGTGTTAATATAGCACAAGATACACTTATAATAGCGCTTGGTGACACTGCTAACCTAACAGCAACATTCTTGCCAAATACAGCAATAGACTCCCTTGCATGGCACAATACAGATAGTTTATCAAATATACATGTTAATACTATTACTGGTGAAATCACAAATACAGGAAATACTGCTGACACGGCTTGGATTGTTGTTGAATCATTGATAGGCTGTGGACCTACAGATACTATAGTTGTAATTTTAGCTCCAACTATTTCTATTAAATTATTGAATATTAAAAAATTACCTTTTGAAGTTATCCCGAATCCCTTTAATAATTGGATGAAGATTAATTTTAATGCCTCTGAAGGAAATTACCTTTTACAATTAATAGGAATAACCGGTCAGTTATACTATAGTCAGAATCAATACTTATCAGAAGGGAATCAACAAATTGAAGTTGATACAGAAAATATTCCTGAAGGCTATTATTTCTTAAGAATAAAAGGTTCAAAAACAAAGGGCACACAAGCTGTGTTTAAAAACTAAATTTCAGAATTTCAATATACATTATAGTACAAGATAAAGAAAGCAAATTAAAGTTTTTTATACCACAGCTATCTCGAATATTAGGCTATATATAGAGTTATTATTATATGCAAAAAAAAAGCCCATAATTTCTATGGGCTAATTTTGTTATGATTAATATTATCAGTTTTAATAACAGCTATAGGCTGTTTTTTAATTCTCATTTTTTGTTCTTATTGCTAATTTGATGGCAAAATTTGGTAAAAACCCAATAAAATTAGTTGCCAATTTTAACAAATAAACATATATTTCTTTATAAATATAAAATGCTATTAATATAATAAAAGAAGCAACAACGTTTGAAATACCCATTGTAATTAATTCACTAAAATAATCATAATCACCATAGACTTGAGTAATGGTATACTGTGAAAATATATCCATACCAGGTAGCATGTTTAAAATTATACTTGGGAAACCACCTAAAGGAGCGTAAACATTGGAACCTGCTAAAGAAGCGATTATTTGAAGAATACCACCATAAAAGACAAGGATAAAAACCAATTCGCCAATAACTAAAATAAGTTTAGGCAAAGTTTTATTAAAAATGTAGTCTATTAGTCCTGTGTATTCTACTTCTTTCAATTGTTCGGACCTTTTCTTTAAAATGCTAAATAAAATCCAGACACTTATTAAACTAATCAAAAAACCTAATAATAGCCCTATACTAGAACCAATTGCTGTACCAACAGCAATATTATCAACAGTAATATTGCTAGTAATAAATCCGTCACTACCCAAAATTCCATTAACAGTTAAATAAATGCCTCCAAACAAAAGCAAATAGGCTGAAATAGAAAATAAAAGTGTAATTATATTTTTAAAAACATCTCCATCGTCGAGCTTTGCTAAAAAAGTGATGATAAACTTATTATACTTTGATTCCATCTTAATTGAATTTAAGTTAATTAATAATAATGCTAATTCAAAAAATCCTAAGTTTTTTACTGTAGGACCAGAACTGCACCTTAGTTTAACAATCCATTTTATCTATATAACTTATTTAAATTATTCTTTGGTGGGTATTTTGCCTGTCTATTTGTACTTACTAATTGTCGCTAACGACTATGTACAGGAAACACCAAGTACCAGATATTAGTATCTAAAAAAGAAATAGATATACAACTTATTAAAAATTAAAAGTCAAGTTTTCTAAGATAAAAAACAGGTATTATATAGTTCTTTTTTTAAAGGGAATTAGTTAGTTATTAAGGCATCAAATATCTTCTATATTTGATTTACTTTTGGTTCATTTCATCGATGTAACCTGCAACCAAACCACCAATTATTTGATAGAGTCTTAGTTTTTCTAGCTTAGCAATTCGTTTAAGCTCGTCAATTTTTTTAGTCTCCAAAACGACTGTAACACGTTTTGTGTTTAGTTTATTTCTTCGTGATTTATATTTAATATTTTCTTTTGTGGTCTGTCTTATAAGCAAGTCTAAACCCACTACTCTTGATTCTCCCTTACCATCTTGCTTGTTCTTATTTTTAACTGCAACAACTTTTTCCTCATCATGCTCATCCAAACTTTCCTGAAAAAACTGCTGAAGATTATTGGCAAATGATTTACCTTTTTTCTTTTTCTGTTTTTGGGATTGAGTAGTGATAGAAGTAGTTTGTTTAACCTTAGGTTCTTTTACCACAACAGTACTATTTTCAACTTCTGGCTCATCCTCAATCAAAGCAAGGGTATCTTGGGCATTATCATCATGCATTCTTTCCTGGAACAACAACTCCAGGTTATCCGAAAATGATTTTTTATTTTTTTTGCGACTCATTCAATTATACGATTGAAAATTGGTTAAAACGACATTATTGATTTCTAAACCTTTGTTAAACAACCGGAACAGCTTCTATTCTAGCAACAATTTCCTTTGCTAGCGCAAGATAATCAAGTGCTCCATGACTTGTCTTACTATAATCAAATATATCTTTACCTACACTAGGAGCTTCTGCCAAAGAAACATTATTACGGATTCTGGTTTCAAAAACCTTATCGCCAAAGAACTTTTCAATTGTTCCAACAATATCACGATTCAAAACCTTACGATTATCATACATCGTAGCAATAACACCTCCAATCTGTAATTTTTTATTTAGGCGGAAACGCACCTTATCTGTTACTTGTTTGATTTTTACAATTCCTTGAAGAGCAAGAAATTCCGTTTGCATAGGAATCATAACATAATTTGAAGCAGTTAACGCATTTAAAGTCAACAAACCTAGAGAAGGGGGACAATCGATGATTATATAGTCATAATCATGAGTTACAGGCTCAAAAAGCTCTCTCAAAATAAACTCTCTTCCTGCTTCATTTATTAGTTCCATTTCTGCACCAGATAAATCCAGGTTTGATGTTACGACATCAAGGCCTTCTTTAACAGTAAATGGGGATAATTCAGCCTCACCCCTTATATTTTCATAAATAGTAATTTTCTGTCGGGGTATTCCGAGAGAAAGTGTCAAGTTCGCTTGGGGATCTAAGTCTACTAATAGGACTTGCTTGCCTAATTGAACTAATGCGGCTCCAATATTAATTGCAGAAGTAGTTTTCCCAACTCCTCCTTTATGATTAAGCAAAGAAATAATTACACTCATCCTTTTATTTTTCACATTTTTTAATGAACTCAGATAAACTAATTCAAATGTTTTTTTGATAAGACAGCTTGAAAAAGCTAAAAAAGATCATGGTTTTCCAAAAACAAATACGTTACCACTCAAAAATAATAAAATTTAAATTTAATTAATAATTAAATACACATTAAAATCAACAAGTTGTATCAATTTCTTTATTTTATTATCAATTTGAATTTTTATGATACTAATTTAGCAAATTTTTATGTTAGTTTAAGAGATATCTTAACGAAAAATCTGTTTTTTTGTCTGAAAAATTTCAATATCGCATCAAAAATTCATCTTTATATATGTATCGCATTTATATTATTGGAGGCTTGTTGTTTATTTCTTCCTTTTCAAAAAGTCAATCTTTTATTTTTAATCAATTTTTTCAACCAAGTATTAGATTCAACAGTCAATATAGTCATGACTTCAATTTCGTGGATAAAGACCAATTGGATATTGGACAGTTCAACATCAATTGTATCATCCCTATTAAAAGCAAATTAAAATTGAAAGTCGATTGGAAAAAAATACTCAACCTTCAATTCAAAAAAGCTACCAAACTTAAAGTTTATCAAATATTCTGGAATTTTCGGCCAAAATTCATGTATCTGGACTTTAGATACAAAAACACAACAAATTCAAATCCTTTTTATAATCGGCCTCACTTTTCATACGGTTTTTCTACAGGTATCACCGGAATTCATTTACTAACAAAACCTTTAAAAAAACCAAAATTTCTGTTTTATACAATAACCTTGGGCATGATGGAAGATTATCAATCACTTCAACGGTCCCCTCTCCCATCATTTAGAGCATACGTAGGTTTCGCTCATATGAAAAGCATCAACTTCTATTGGTACTACGGTATATATTTTAGCTATGATAATGACCAGATTATTCCTGCTGCTTTTTTGGGATTTCAGGCAAAATTATATAATAAATTATGGCTAAATATAACATTGCCAGTACAAATAAAACTTTCATGGAAAGCATCTAAGAAACTCAAAATTGATCTAGGGGCAAGTCTTTCGGGATTTTCAACTGCTTTTGGATATAAAGAAAATACAAGCACAGAAATTTATCGCTATGTTATTGGAGGGTTCAGAATAAAAACTGGATTGAATTTCAACTTCAAACTCAGCCCTCAATTCAAGTTGTATTTTGAAATTGGGGTTTTTCCTTATCAATTAACAAATTTTAGGTGGGATACACCTCCATTCAATAAACCTGAACTAGGGCCATCTACTTACGGTGGCTTATCTTTATTCTATTCCTTCAAAAAATCACTATTAGGATCTACAATTGATGGAATAATAATGTTTTAAGATAAAACCCACTATACATTAATAAACACGAAACAATTAATATCAAAACAAAAAAACATGCCCCTAAAAAGGGGCTAGAATTAAACCTTCAATTTGAGATACAAAAAGACAACTAACAAATAATTTTTCTATATTTGTTTTTTGAACTCAGATAGGGATAATTTTCTGCTCTCATCTAAACTGTAATGCAATAAAACCCGATATAATGAAATACGATGTTACTGTTATTGGCTCCGGCCCCGGTGGTTATGTTGCCGCTATCCGGTGTGCACAACTTGGTCTTAAAACTGCAATTATTGAACGCTACCCCACTCTTGGAGGTACATGCCTTAACGTAGGTTGCATCCCTTCAAAAGCCCTTCTTGATTCTTCAGAACACTTTCACAACGCTGAGAAAAAATTTAGTCTGCACGGAATCAATCTGGACAACCTTTCTGTTGACATGAAAGCTATGATTGCACGTAAAGACGATGTGGTTTCCAATACATGTGATGGCATACAGTTCCTGATGAAAAAAAACAAAATTGATGTTTTTCACGGACACGGGTCTTTTGTTGATAAAAACACAATTCAAATAGCAGATAAAAAAGACAACTCAAATGTTATTGATACAATAAAAACAGACAAAGTAATTATTGCTACAGGTTCCAAGCCTGTGACCCCAGCATCTTTCAATTATGACAAAAAGCGCATCATTACCTCAACAGAAAGTCTGGATCTTACAAAAGTTCCCAAAAACATGATTATCATTGGTGCAGGAGTAATAGGGCTTGAACTTGGTTCTGTTTATGCAAGATTGGGAACAAAGATAGAAGTGGTAGAGTATGCAGATGCTGTGCTTGCTACAATGGACAAAGATATTGGAAAAGAAATGCGTAAAGTTTTGAAAAAAGACCTGAAGTTCAATTTTCACCTTAACCATATGGTAACAGCAGTTTCCTCAACAACAAAACAAGTAACTGTAACTGCAAAATCCAGGAAAGACGACAAAGAAATGACTTTAAAAGCAGACTATTGTTTAATTGCAATAGGTCGCCGGCCCTATACCGACAATCTAGGCCTTGAAAATGCAGGAATTAAATTAGACGAGCGGGGGCGTATAGAAACTGACACACATTTACAAACGAATATTGAAGGGGTCTTTGCCATAGGTGATGTAGTTAAAGGGGCTATGTTGGCTCACAAAGCAGAAGAAGAAGGCGTCTATGTCGCGGAATATATATCAGGCCAACATCCACACATTAATTACAACCTTATTCCAGGTGTTGTATATACCTGGCCTGAGGTAGCTGCTGTAGGCAAAACTGAACAAGAACTAAAAGATGCGGGAATTCCTATTAAAACAGGAAAATTTCCTTTCCGTGCTCTGGGTCGTGCTCGTGCAAGTACAGATTTGGATGGCTTTGTCAAAATTATATCCCACAAAGAAACAGACGAAATTTTAGGTGTTCATATGATTGGCGCACGTGTTGCAGACATTATTGCTGAAGCTGTAGTAGCTATGGAATATCGGGCTTCTGCTGAAGACATTTCACGCATCAGCCATGCACACCCGACATTTACTGAAGCAGTTAAAGAAGCAGCGCTCGCAGCAGCTGACAATCGCCCCTTACATATTTAGACATATTTCTCTTTTGAGGTTAATTTAAATACTAAAGCACTATCCGACTTCAGTGAATTCTATGCTATTAGCTACTAGATTATGACTTTTAAACTCCCTAAAAATGATCGCCGTTCAACATGGATAAGATTAGGTCTTGGGGCAATTATAATACGTATTATCTTCGCTTTCTTTCCTCAGCTATGTGAAAGTCTATATTCCAGGGGGATCTATCCCTGGATCCGCACATTTTTTGACGAGACAATTGGCAGACTTCCTTTTGCTGGGATATATATTTTGACAGGAGTTTTTTTGCTATGGGCGCTTCCAAAAATATGGAAATTTCTGTTCTCTGTGTTAATTCGCCGCCAGAGTTTAAGAGGAAAAGGTTATGGTTTCACTTTTCTTTCTTTTTGTTCTGCTGTAATTTTTTGGTTTTTACTATTATGGGGCTACAACTACGCACGCATTCCAATGGCACAACAAATTGGTATAAATGTGCCCGAAACAATGACCTTTCAGGAAGTTTGGGATGAAGCACAATACATTACAAAAACCTGCATTGCCCTAAGAAATAAAATCCCTAATATTGATACAAACCCAATTAATGCTTCCTTTTATCCCGAAAACCTTGAGGAAGAAATGCGCACCCTTCTTAAACAAGTACTTAATGAATATGGATACGATAACTCAGGAAATGTAAGAGGGCGATTTCTAAAACCTAATGGCATTTTACTGAGATTTAGTAGTTCTGGGTTATATTTCCCATTCACAGGAGAAGGGCATATTGATAATGACTTACACCCTATTACAAAACCATTTACACTAGCGCACGAAATGGGACATGGATATGGATTTGGCAATGAAGCTGTTTGCAATTTCCTTGGCTTTCTATCTTGTATTCGCTCAAAAAACAAAGCCATTCAATATTCTGGCTATATCATGTATTGGCGCTATGTTTATGGAGCATTGATGGAATTTATGACAGAAGAAGAATATCTTGTTGAACGGTCAAAAATTTCGAGAGGCATGCATAATGACATTGAAGCTATTTATGCCGCACAAGATAAGCACCCTCCTTTCATCCCCTTTTTACAACCTGCTGTTTATGATGTTTTTTTAAAAGTTCAAGGTATTAGAGATGGAATTAAAAGTTATAATAAAGTGGTGATACTGGTTTCAAGTTGGCGCAACAAAAACAATTAATTTTCTATATTTTTTACCTGAAAATTGGTATTTTATCTATATTGTGACCTGAAAATTAGAAGTATCCAAGACTCTTTTATTATATATCATTATTAAAATCTTATATCATGGCTTTCAAATTACCTGAATTACCTTATGCTCATAATGCATTAGAACCACATATAGACACTCAAACAATGCAAATTCATCATGGGAAACACCATAATGGATATACAAATAAGCTTAATGCTGCTATTGAAAATACCGCTAATGCCGGTAAAAGTATTGACGATATTTTGGCAGGATTAGACATGAATAATGCTGCTGTCCGAAATAATGGTGGAGGTTATTACAATCACTGTCTTTTTTGGGAAGGAATGTCTCCAAACGGAGGAGGACAGCCAACTGGAGAATTAGCTGCAGCTATCAATGATGCTTTCGGATCATTTGATGAATTCAAGGCTGCTTTCTCTAAAGCTGCTGGAACACGTTTTGGGTCGGGATGGGCTTGGCTATGTGTCCATAAAGGTGGAAAAGTAGAAGTTTGTTCTACCCCCAACCAAGACAACCCTTTAATGCCTGGCATCGGATGCGGTGGTCACCCTATTCTTGGTTTAGACGTATGGGAGCATGCTTATTACCTGAATTATCAAAACCGTCGTCCTGATTATGTTGGAGCATTTTTTAATGTTATTAACTGGGACAAAGCTGCTGAACTATATGCTGCTAATAAGTAGTAATGGTTCATTTATAATTAATAAAAAAAAACCTTCAGATTTGATTTCTGAAGGTTTTTTTATGATTATAAAAACACTTTAAAATCTCATTAATTAACCTCTACAACAAAAACATATACTCCAGATTCTCCTTTTTTATTATTAAAAACAAAACCCTGATCTTTGTAGTTGAACGTATATGACATTGTCTTTCCTTGAAAAACATCAAAGCAACCAATAAGATTTTCGTCTGTCAACTCAGGTTCCATATCTGTTCCAAAATTCCATAATTTATCTGCCAAAGGTTGGATATGTTCTTTATCTATTGAAAATTCAAGTACAAAGCTTTTGATAATATCAATAGCAAATTTAAGATTGGCTCCTTTCATCCATTCTCTGCTGACAATTAATTTTGAACTAAGAAGTCTTTGATCTTTATTCATTACCAAATAAATATCAATATATTCCTGAAACCCTCCGGTTTTATAGTGAATATTCATTTCTTCAGGTGACAAAGCTATTCTGGCTTTTTCTTCTAAATTAAAAAAACGGTTAAAATCTCCTTCAAGAACTTTTGATAAGGTCTGTCGGTTGGTTTTTGTTGTGACATCTAATGGCTCTTGACACAAAGCAAATAAAGGAAAGCAAACAATCAAACATAAATAAAGACTATTTTTAAACATCATGTTTTCATTTTAAAAGTATAAATTTATTTTTTGGTACATAAAGTTAATAAAAACACCCAAAAGTTGAATTTTAATTATTCATTAATCGTTCTACATTATATTTTGTCTATTTTTGCTCTCAACATTAAGAAACGATAATCATGTTTGTATTTGAAGTAAGATTCTTATTGTAAAAATGTTTTATAATTACTCACTGAGGTTCTATTAAATTACCGTTATTAATTGTAGAAACAATTAATAACTAAAAACCTCCAAAAAACTAATTATCATTATGATTAAAATTACTCTTCCTGATGGCAGCGTTCGTAAGTATGAATCAGGAGTTACCGGATTAGACATTGCAAGTTCAATAAGTGAAGGCCTCGCTAGAAATGTATTGGCAGCAAAAGTAAATGGAGAAGTTTGGGATGCAACAAGACCAATTTCTTCAGATTCGAGTGTACAGCTTCTAACTTTCCGGGATGATGATGGTAAAGCTACTTTTTGGCATTCTTCTGCTCACTTAATGGCTGAGGCATTGGAAGCTTTATATCCTGGCGTTAAATTTGGTGCCGGGCCATCTTTAGAGAATGGTTTCTATTATGACATTGACCTTGGAGACAAAAGTCTTTCAAGTAATGAATTCGAAGCTATTGAAAATAAAATGCTGGAATTGGCGCGACAAAAAAATGAATATCTTAGAGAACCTATCAGCAAAGCTGATGCTATTGAATATTTTGAAAAAAAGGGTGATGAGTACAAACTTGAATTGCTCGAAAAACTTGAAGATGGAACAATTACACTATACAAACAGGGTGGTTTTACTGATTTATGCAGAGGACCACATATTCCACACACGGGTTTTATAAAAGCAATAAAACTAACTAAACTATCAGGCTCTTACTGGCAAAACAATGAAAACAATGCTGTAATGACTCGTGTTTATGGGGTCACGTTCCCAAAAGCAAAAGAATTAAAGCATTACCTCGAAATGATTGAGGAAGC
This sequence comes from Saprospiraceae bacterium, assembly GCA_022448945.1. Lineage (GTDB taxonomy): Bacteria > Bacteroidota > Bacteroidia > Chitinophagales > Saprospiraceae > Aureispira. The sequence goes on along the minus strand of JAKVCV010000019.1, from coordinate 7,091 downwards.
AAAAAAACGAGATCATCGTAAACTTGGAAAAGAACTGGAACTTTTTATGTTTTCTGAGAAAGTTGGTGCAGGATTACCTATTTGGTTACCAAAAGGTACTGCCTTAAGAAACAGATTGCAAGATTTTCTTACCAAAGAACAAATAAAGGGTGGCTACCAATTAGTAACAACTCCACATATTGGCCATAAAAACCTGTACATAACTTCTGGACATTACGAAAAATATGGCGACGACAGTTTCCAACCCATTAAAACACCAAAAGAAGGTGAGGAATTTTTCCTAAAACCAATGAATTGTCCGCATCATTGCGAAATTTTTGCACACAAGCCACATTCATATAAAGAACTGCCTTTACGGATAGCTGAATTTGGAACGGTTTACCGTTATGAACAAAGTGGAGAACTACATGGGCTTTCGCGGGTCCGGTGCTTTACTCAGGATGATGCGCATTTATTTTGCACTGTAGATCAATTGGAAGATGAATTTATTGCTGTATTAAACCTTACCTTATTAGTATTCAAAAAAATGGGTTTTGCTGATTTTACAGCTCAGATATCTTTACGCGACCCTGATCAACCTGAGAAGTACATTGGTTCAGAAAAAAATTGGGAAGCAGCCGAATCTGCTATTATTAATGCAGTAGCTAAATTAGATTTGAATACTGTTACTGAGTTAGGAGAAGCTGCATTTTATGGTCCAAAGTTAGATTTTATGGTGCGTGATGCACTTGGACGTTCATGGCAACTAGGAACTATTCAAGTTGATTATAATCTTCCTGAACGTTTTGAATTGGAATATATAGGAGCAGACAATGCACCACACCGCCCAGTAATGATCCACCGTGCTCCTTTTGGCTCTTTGGAACGATTTATTTCAGTTTTGATAGAGCACACTGGAGGGAAATTCCCACTTTGGTTAACTCCTGAGCAATATGCTATTTTACCAATTTCCGATAAGTTCATTGATTATGCTAAATCTATTAAAAACCAACTTGAATCTGCTGATATCAGAGGATACATGGATGATAGAAATGAAACTCTAAAACGTAAAATAAGAGACGCCGAAATTAAAAAAGTACCCATAATGTTAATCGTTGGTGGTAAAGATGTTGAAGCAGGAACAGTTTCAGTACGACTTCAAGGAAAAGAGGACGGTGACAAGGGTGCAATGTTGCCAGATGACTTTATCGATTTTTTTAATTCACTACTTAATGAAGAAGGATAATTTAAAAAAATATTAAAATAATAAAAAAGCTGGTTTCAAATTGATATCAGCTTTTTTGTTTTTCATATGCTTCCCAACTATCAAAAACTGCAATTTTATAATCGATTTTTGTAAAAACCTTTTGTAGTGGCCAATTATTATCTGATTCAGCTAAAACACCCTTTACAACCCTGTAAGGATCTTCTAAATGTATGTATATATTTTTTCTGAGTTTCCACGTTCTGGGAGTACTAATTCCTACAATTGACCATTCCTGAACAGGAAAAAAATCTCTTTTACCAAATGAACTATTCCAGATAGAATAATCATATACCATAGCTCCTTTTTTATTGGGAGTACTTATAAGTTCATCAGTTTCATTTTTTTTAATCCACATATGAACATCAGGATTTATAGCAGGTCTAGGTTCATTCCAAGATGTTCTTTGGATAACTTCCCAGTTTTCCGCCAAGCCTATCCACCATGTTGATCTTGCCATAATATTAAATATTAAATTCCCTCTTTAATTGAATATATAATTTTTGTTAGAATTCCTGTAATGTTTTTATTAATTATTTAATCAAATCATCAATTATATATACAGCTTTCAATACTGTATAAAGTTAGCTTTTATCATTTTAATTTGCTTCAGAATTCATTGTAACATAAATAGTAACTGTTAAAATTATTAAGCCCCCAATGAACATTCTAAAAGTTGGAACTTCATTTAACAATATCCAAGCCAGTAAAATTGCATATAATGGTTCCAGGCAAGTAATCAAACTAGCTGTTTGTGCTTTCATCCCTTTCATACTATGAATAAATAAAGTATGTGCTATACCTGTAAAAATCACCCCCAAAACAATCAAATATAGCCAATCCTGATAACTTCCAACTATAACATCTACTATGAAAAATGGCATCAAAATCATAGATGCTACACTATTTTGATAAAAAGAAACTGTGTTAGCTGAATAATTTTTAATCATATGTTTACTAATTAATGCCAGCACAGCAAAGGATGCTCCTGAAGCGACTCCCCATAATGCCCCCTGCGTATACTCATCCTGAATATCAAAAGAAGGTAAAACAAGCGCAACGCCTACAAAAGTAATAGCTGATAAAATTAAGTTATTAAGTTTAATTTTTTCTTTATCTACAAATGGCTCCAATAAACTCGTGAAAATTGGGAATGTTGAAAAAGTAAGCACTCCAATGGCTACTGAAGATAATTGAATCGATTCAAAAAAAGCAACCCAATGAAATGCAAGAATAACTCCGAGCAAACAAAAAACTAACAGGTCTTTTGTAGTCTTTGGTTTAAAGCTAACATTAAAACTATTTTTTATTAACAAAATAAAAAAAGCGCCCCAAAAAGCACGTCCTAAAACAATCCCCCCTGAAGACATTTGAATTAATTTACCAAATAACCCTGCTCCACCAAATAACAAAACTGCCAAATGTATTTGAAGGTAATGTTTATGAATTCCCATCTAAAAAAATTTAATGTAAATAAAACATAAATCAGATAGCTATAAAATGTTTCAACAAGTATAACAAAAATAGTTTGTTTCTAATTATCGATGCAATAGGAGATTAATTCTTTTGATTCCTTAAAAAAGCGGGTATAGTATTATTTGTAATGACTAATAAAGGATTATTAGCTAAAAGAAATATTCGGGATTAAATGATCTTCTTAATTCGAAATTACAATGTTAGCTGTATTTTCTTATTTTTGTATAAAGTTTTTTGTTTCAATAGATACAAATTAAGTAATTAAAACGTTTTGTATAATAAGTACTTTTATATTACATTCTTATTTAGTATTTACAGTATCACATTATCAGAGGCCAAAATGTTGAACAAAAAGATATACAACAGGTTGTTTTAGTGCGTTTCTTTGCCTTTTGTTAAAATATTATCCCATATGGTTCGTAATTACATTCTTTTATTATTAATAGCAATAGCCCCCGTTTATCTTAATGCACAATTTGTTGCTACCGGAACAAATATTGTTGGTGTTACACCTACATCTTTAGTACAGCAAGATCTTGTTGGAGCTGGTATTACAATTAGTAACATCACAACAAATATTGGAGCGGGAGCCGACCCTCGTCAATTTGCACGATTTACCAATGCAAATTCAGCACTTCCATTTAGCTCAGGAGTAATGTTATGTTCTGGCTATTCAGATGATTTTAATAATGTTGGAAATACTCAACAAGGATTCACCTCCATAGGAGGTGGTGGATGTTTAGGAGGTGGTGTATGTGGTCCAAATGATACAGACCTCGACGCTATTATTACACCAAATCCATCACATGACGCAGCTGTTCTTGAATTCGATTTCATACCATTATCAGATACTGTTCGATTTAGATATGTAATGGCTTCCGAAGAGTATCCTGAATTTGCCTGCGCTACATTTAATGACGTTTTTGCGTTCTTTTTAAGTGGGCCCGGAATTGCTGGAACTCAAAACATTGCAGTAGTGCCAGGCTCAGCACCTCCACTACCCGTTTCTATCAATACTATTAATCCTGGTATTCCAGGGTTAAGTGCTTCTATTCCTCATACATGTGTGCCTCCAAATGGCTCGTTGGCTTTTTCTGCATTTTATGTAGACAACTCTGTTAGTGCTACATTTCAATTTGATGGCTTAACAACTGTTTTAGAAGCGGTTGCTGTTGTAATTCCCTGTTCGACTTACCACATCAAATTAGCCATTGCTGATGCATTCGACGGAGCATTTGACTCTGCTGTTTTTTTTGAAGCAAATAGTTTTACTTCAGACGTATTAGATATTGATGTAGTTCGGGATCGGCCTGATTCAATTTTAGTAGAAGGTTGTGGAGATGATCCCTTTTTAACGTTTACTTTAGCGAGTGGTATTGTATCATCTCCATATCCTATTCCGTTAAATATTTTTGGTTCCGCAATCAACGGTACTGATTATTCCCTGTTACCTGATACTATTTTTATTAATTCAGGAGATAGTTCTGTCACTATATCGCTTACTGCTATAGCTGATGGCTTAAGTGAAGGTACTGAAACTATTTTTATTGAAGTTCAAAAATCCGCCTGTGAAACCGATACAATTCCTTTTGTAATTATTGATGGTGCTCCTGTAACTGCAGCAGCTGCAGTTACAAGTAATTATAATGGAACTGATATTAGTTGTAATAGTGCATGTGATGCTGTAACTACAGTAATAGGAGCTGGTGGCATTACACTTCTAACGGGCGACTTTACCTATCAATGGGATTCTATTGCAGGTAGTCAAACTACTGCTGCTGCAACTGGTTTATGTCCTGGTAATTATCAAGTGATTGTTTTTGATGATAATCTATGTGCTGATACTGTTAATGTGTCTGTTACTGAACCCTCAGCTGTAACGGCCACTATTTCAAACGTTGTCAATAGCTCATGTGCTACTCTTGGTCAAGCTACTGCTTCAGGAAGTGGCGGCAATGGTGGATTCTCGTTTTTATGGCCAGCATCTGCATCAAATCAAACTACAGCAACCGCAACTGGTTTAATTGGCGGCGCTTATCAAGTGACCGTATCAGACCAAAATGGTTGTACTGACACTATAACTGTTAATATTACTTCGACTGGAGGTTCAGCAGTTCTCATAGATAGCACAACTAATATTTCTTGCAATGGAGGGACTAATGGTTCTATATTCATTACTGGCGCAGGTATTGGCTTAACTTATCTATGGTCAAATAATGCCACAACTGAAGATATTTCTGGATTAGCTGCAGGAACATATACTGTAACTGTTACTGATAATTCAAGTTGTGTAAGTCAAACTAGTACTACCATTACAGAACCAACTAGTGTCACAGCCTCTATTTCAAGTTCGACAAGTGTGACATGTAATAATGGTATTAATGGTACTGCTACTGCAATTGGGTTAGGCGGAACAGGAGGTACTTATTCGTTTTCATGGTCAGATATTCAGAACCAAACTACGACTCAAGCTACTGGATTAACAGCAGGAATATATACTGTTGCAGTAACTGACTCTAATAATTGTACTAATACTACAAATGTGACTATAACTGAACCTAGTCAGATAACTGCTACAATAACAACAACTCCTATAAGCTGTAATGGTGGCGATGATGGAATAGCAACTATCATTGCAGGAGGTAATCCAAATACTCCTCCATACACTTTTGATTGGGGCAACGGATCTACAACTTCAACGACTAGCCCTGGCTCTCCATTTGGCACCGCAGGAGTTCATACTGTAACTGTTACGGATGGGAATGGATGTACTATAACAGAAAATTATACAATTACCGAACCATCAGCTATGAGCTTTACAATTGGAACAACAGATGCTTCTTGTAATGGTTATGCTGATGGTACAGCAAGCATTAATGTAAGCGGAGGGGTAGGTGGCTTTACATATGTCTGGAACAGCAGTTCTCAAACCACTGCTACAGCAACAGGACTTTTGGCTGGATTACATTGTGTAACTGCTACAGATACTAATGGTTGTTCAGTGGACACCTGTATTCAGGTAAATGAACCCTCTGGGTTTAGCACACCTACTTTCATCCCGATAAATGTTTCATGTTTTGGTGGGAATGACGGACAATTAAATGTAAATGTCACTGGAAGTGTTTCTCCTTATTCATATCTATGGAATATAAATAATCAAACTACAACTACTGCAACAGGTTTAAGCGCAACATCATATACCGTAACAATTAGTGATGCAAATGGTTGTACAATATCAGCTAGTTCCTCCGTTTCTGAACCAACACCATTACAAATATCCCTTGTTGTAGACTCCGTTCAATGCAAAAATGGTAGCAGCGGGCAAATTGAAGCTATTGTATCTGGCGGAAATTTCCCTTATGCATATTTATGGAATCCAACTGCAAACAATCAAAACACAGCTATAGCAACAGGTTTAGCTATTGGAACTTATACAGTTACAGTAACAGACTTTAATGGTTGTACAATTACTGATAATGACCAGGTCTTTGAACCGCTGACAATACTTACAGCAAGTATCATTAATCAGAGCAATCCGCTGTGTAATGGCTCCTGTGATGGAATGATAGAAGTAGACGCTCTTGGTGCTACACCGAACTATACATTTATCTGGAGCAATGGTCAAACATCGAGTATTGCTACTGGAGTATGCTCCGGCACGCATAATGTTACCGTTTCTGATGCCAATAATTGTACTGTTAGTGTAGGTGGATCTTTGTCCGACCCTGCGCCTATAGTTGTCGACCCACAGGTGCTGTCCAATTTCAACGGATCTCCCATTAGCTGCCCCGGTGCAGCAGATGGATCAGTTGGAGTAACCGCTTCAGGAGGAACAGGCGGGCTCACCTATACCTGGTCTCCACTAGGCCAAAACACGCCCGTGATCAGCGGACTATTGGAAGATACATATTGCGTTACCGTAACCGATGCTGTTGGATGTACTGCTGATACTTGCGTTACCATTAGTGACCCGGTACCACTGGCTGCTACTTTTACAAAAGTTGATATTTTCTGTAATGGTGATGCCAACGGACAGATCCTTGTAACGGCTACGCCCGGTACAGGAACCCTTGGAGTAAACGGATACGAATATAAAATAACAGGCCCCGGACAATCCGGAAACGTCTTTAGTGCGGTAAATAACTTCAGTAATCTTGGTGCAGGAACCTATACGGTCGTTGTCCGTGATGGTAACAACTGTGAAATACAACTTACTATTGATATTGTTGAACCTCCACTCGTATTAATAGATTCTGTAGTAATAGTCGATGCCCTTTGTTTTGGTGCCGCTTCAGGTACTGCAACGGCATTCCCCTCCGGCGGAGTAGGTAACTTCACCTACCAGTGGAGTGGTTCGGCTGCAGGACAAACT
>JAKVCV010000018.1:19309-102364 GCA_022448945.1 Saprospiraceae bacterium | reverse complement strand
GCTGATTTACCAAACAGATGGAACCATGGGCTTATACTATTATACCGGGTCCGTTTGGATATCTCTCCAAAATTCATACCCACCACCAATAGTATGTGATATTTCTATCAACATAACTGCACTAAGCTCTACTGCGTTAGAAATTTATCCGAATTGCACTGGCACGCCTCCTTATAGTTATCAATGGGAAGCATCGGCAAACAATCAGACGACAGCACTTGCAACAGGTCTGAGCCCTGTAACAACTTATCAGGCAACAGTAACAGATGTAAATGGATGTACTGCTACAGCTTCCGGTACAACACAATTCAACATTGGTGATACACTATATGGTGGCATTGTTTTTTATATTGCCCCTACACCTGTTGATCTAAATGGAGATGGAAATCTAAACTATGGTTTAATCTGTGCTTTAAGCGATCAAAGTACTGGGATACAATGGAATAATGGATCAAACACTACTACAGGTGCTACAGGCGTATATATTGGACTTGGCCAGGGAAATACAACGACAATTGTTAATAATCAAGGTCTAGGAGCCTATGCGGCACAGCTTTGCGATGACCTAGTTCTGAGTGGTTACTCAGATTGGTTTTTGCCTTCAAAAGAGGAATTGTATTTGATGTATACTAATTTGCAATTAGCTTATCCTCAATTAGGCGGTTTTGCCAATTTCAAGTATTGGAGTTCTACGGAGTACCACTACTTCTTCGGCGTTGCGGCGGTTCAGGATTTCTGGTCTGGGAGCCAGGGCAACTACGCTAAGCACAGCACTTTCTATGTGCGTGCGGTTCGGGCTTTTTAACAATTTATCCATTCAACCATTTAAGGTAGCCGCGAAGCGGTCGGTTTTTAATACAAGCAAAGCCGATAAGATCATTAGTCTTATCGGCTTTGTTTGTGCTAGATACTTATTGTTTGGATTGTTACCTCAACAATAAAACATCTCCTTTTATAACTTCAGTATGACCATCCTTGAATAACACCTCAGCATACCAGGTAAATGAACCTGTGTTCATTTTTTTACCTCTGAACTTCCCATTCCAGCCCTGTATATCTACATTGATATCAAGGTTGTTACCTTCAAATAACAGATTCCCCCAACGGTCATAGATCCTGAATATAGTTACTTCTTCAACTTTTTCACCACCTTGTATAAAGAAAAAGTCGTTTACACCGTCATCATTTGGTGTAAAGGCAGATGGTGCATTGGCTCTTCTGATCATATTCACATCGATAATCACAATGCTGTCCAACTCACATCCATTTGGATTGATCGCCGTGAATTGATAGGTGACTTTTTCAATAGGTGTTATAATAAAATTATAACTGCTATCTGTTATCAGACCAGGGGTTGTTCCTTCCAGCTGTGTCCAACTGAATAGTACTCCAGCTGTATCGTTGACCTCGGCCTCTACCATCAGGCTGTCCAGATACTCCATAGTAGTGTCCGGTGTCATATTGGTGATAAAGAACGGATCTGCATCCTGTACAACTATTAATGTATCTTTGGTACAACCATTATTGTCTTCGATCGTTAGCGTATAAATACCTGCCTGGAGTCCTGTAAAGAGATTTCCTGTCTGCCAGTTCGTGCCGTCAAGGCTGTATCTTAATAGTCCGGTATTTGTTGTTCCTCCACTACCAAATGCTGCTATTGTTCCTGTAGAATCTCCCGCACAAAGGGTAGCTGTGGTCGTGCCATTTATCATTAGTGGCTCTGGCTCAGTAACATCAAGGCTTTCTGTTTTTATACAGCCTTTACTATCGCTAACCGTTACTGTATAATTACCGGGTGCAAGGTTGTTTATTGTGCTTGTACTCTGACCACTGCTCCAGTTGTAACTGTAGTTTGGCGTTCCTCCAGTTGTATTGATCTCTGCTATGGCATTGCTGTCACCGGCACAAGCGATTATTCCACTCTGTACCATGTTAATGACTAACTCATTAGGCTCAGTTACTGTAAAGCTAAAGCTGTTCTGACAGCCACTGATATCTGTAGCCGTTAGGCTGTAAGTCCCTGCAGAAAGACCAATGATCGGATTTCCCACACCAACATCCCAGACAAAGTTGGATATGTTCTTGTTGGAACTGACAATATCTATACTTCCGTCATTACCACCAAAACAGCTGACATTGATGATACTTTCATTGACTGTCATCTCGGTATCTTCTGTGATAGTTACGGATGAAGAGGCGGTACACGAATTGGTATCCTGAGCTACTATAGTATAGACACCTGCAGACAATCCTGTTGCTGTTAGACTTGTTTGCCCGAGCGCATCAGACCATACGTAATTATAGTCTGGTGTTCCTCCTGTAGCAGGTGAGGCAGTTGCAATACCATCGTTCCCACCAAAGCAGGTGACGGCTTGCTGCATCGAAGCATTAATTAATAATTGAGTAGCTTCTCCAATCGTTCCTGTAAGGCTAATGGTACAACCCTGGTCATCTGTTACTATCACAGTATACGTTCCTGCCGGAATACTGTCTGCAATAACCGTAGTTTGAACAGGTACTGTATTCCACACATAGCTGTAGTTGCCTGCAACTGTCCCACCTTGGACAACCGCACCGATCTCCCCCGTAGCCGATCCAAAACAAAGGGCATCCTGTCCGGTCAATATTCCCGACATGGCTTGTGCTGGTTCACTAATGACAAAGGTGTCGATGTCAAAGCATCCGTTTACATCTGTCGCTGTTACCGTATGGCTTCCTGCCGACAGTCCAGTAGCAAGCGTTCCTGTTTGTCCAAGAGCCCCGCTCCATTGATAAGTAAAGCCGGGCGTTCCGCCATTGACGGACAGACTTGCTGTTCCTGTTGCATCGCCTTTACAGGCTACGTCTGTGGTTAGGATTTGTGTAATATCTACTGGCAATGGTTCCGATATATTGGTTGTTAATGATGTCGTACATCCATTGTTGTCCGTTACTGTTACAGCGTAAACGCCAACGCTTAATCCGGTAGCTATAGCAGCCGTCTGACCATTGGACCAGAGGAAGGTATATCCAGGAGTTCCGCCACTACCACTGACCGTAGCATCACCATCTGCCTGACCATTACAACTTGTGTTATTTGTTCCTGTTATTACAGCCGCCACTGCAGACGAAGGCTCACTAATGGTCACTGTAGTTTGTGCCGTACAACCATTGGTATCTGTAACAACCACCGTATAGCTGCCTGCAGCAAGCCCTGTGGCTATTTGGGTATTTTGATTGGGTATGGTTTGCCATACATAGGTGTATCCTGGGGTTCCGCCTACTCCCTGAGCAGTAGCCGTTCCATCTGAGGAGCCCAGACATAAGGCATCTGTCTGGGCACTAATGGATGCTGATACAGCGGTAGAAGGCGCTGTAATGGTAACACATTCGACTACGGTACAAGCATTAGCATCTGTTATAGTAACGCAATGTACTCCTGCTGCTAAATTTACAGCCGTTGCACTTGTTTGTCCATTTGTCCAGTTATAAATATAAGATGTAATTGCTATAGGAGTTCCCCCATTGCCATTAGCAGTAGCAGAAGCAATTCCACCAATACAGGGAATAGTACCACCGGAAATAGAACCAGTTAATTGTGTTGCCTGTCCGACATTAAAGACATCCACCTCGTGGCAGCCATTGCTATCGATAACAGTAACGCTGTAAACCCCAAAAGCCAGACCTGTTGCAGTCTGAGTAGTTTGCCCTGCAGCCGTGCTATTCCACTGATAGGTGAAGTTGCCCACTCCGCCAGAGGGGTGTGCCGTAGCGGTTCCTGAAGCCGCACCAAAACAAAGGGCATCCACTACCACTACAGAATCTATTAAGACTGCCGGTGGTTCAAGAATATCAATAGTAAGTTGTATCTCACAGTTATTACCATCACGTACGACGATCGTATAGGTTCCTGCACCAAGGTTACTGAAGTTGTTTACTGCACTAAAGACGTTTCCGGATTGTCCGGGGCCTGTTATTTTATATTCATAACCATTCACTCCAAGCGTTCCTGTACCAGGTGTAGCCGTCACAAGGATCTGTCCATTGGTATCACCGTTACAGAAAACATCCACCTTTGTAAACGTAGCAGCTAATTGAACCGGGTCGCTGATGGTAATGCAGGTATCAGCAGTACAGCCAACAGCATCGGTTACAGAAACGCAATAAGTATCTTCCAGTAGTCCGCTTATTACGGCAGTATTTTGGCCCAGAGGAGACCAAGTATATGTGAGCCCTCCAGTTCCTCCGGAAGCGGTTACGCCAACCGAGCCATCTGCCGCACCAGGGCAGCTAATAGGAGAGCCATTGAAATTAGATAGGACCTGAGGGTTTACAACTATTGGTGCAGGATCGGTAAGTACTCCTCCAACGGAGATCGTACAATTATTGGCATCAGTAACTGTCACATTATGGCTGCCAGAGCATACACCAGTAGCGATACTTGTAGTTTGCCCATTGGTCCAGATAAATGAATAGTTTGGAGTAGCGCCAAGGGCATCCACTTCTATCATTCCATCGCAGAAACTATTACAAAGCGGGTTGCTCTGGTTAATAATATTAGCTATCAGGGGTGTTGGTTCCTGAACAGTAGCATTTCCTGATACTGTACATCCTGATAAATCTGAAGCTGTAACGGAATAATTTCCAACAGATAAGCCTGTTGCAATAGCAGTGTTTTGATTGTTAGCCGCAACATCCCATAAGAAGGAGGGTGGGGTGGTATTTCCTGAGACAATTGCTTCAATTTGTCCACTATTTCCGTTATTACACAGAACAGAATCGATATTGAATGATAATTGAAGTTGAATTGGCTGGGTCACTGGTGCACTATCAGTAATGGTACAACCGTTATCATCCGTTATGGTTACGCTGTGGATATTCGCATCAAGCCCTGTTGCAATACTACCTGTTTGTCCATTGGACCAAAGGAAGTCATATGGTTGGATACCTCCACTAAGACTGGCAGTAAGTTGTCCGTCATTTGCATTAAAGCAACTAACATTTTGGGTAGAAAAAGAAATATTACTTAAAGCAGCAGGTTCACTAATCGTAATGCAAGTATCTATGGAGCACCCTATTGAGTCAGTAACTGTTACGCAATATATTCCTGCGGTCAGGCCAGTAGCAGTAGACGCAGTTTGTCCGTTGTTCCAAATAAAATTAAATCCTCCTAAACCACCGTTTACATTTATTGTAACAGTTCCATCATTACCATTATTACAGGAAACATTAGTGCTGGAACTTGTAAACGATATAGGAAATGATTGAACATTAACGGTAACGATAGAATCACAACCACTTATCGTCTGGAGGTTAAATGTATTTATGGTTCCTGCATCCAAGAATTGCCCGTTAAATAAGATACTGTCTCCGTTACAAATAATAGTGTCTATTGAAATATTGAAAGTATCTAAACTGGCAACATTAACAGTAATAACAGAATCACAACCATTGTATGTTTGGAGATTAAAAGTAGTAGAAGTGCCTGATTGTAATATCTGGCCATTAAATAAAATATTGTTTCCCGCACATATCGCCGTGTCTATCGTAATATTGAAAGTATCCAGACTTGCAACGTTAACGGTAATAATGGAGTCACACCCATCGTTAGTAAGCAGATTAAAAGTATTGGATGTTCCCGCCTGTAGGAACTGTGCATTAAAGAAAACACTATCTCCTGCGCAAGTAGCAGTGTCAATGATCGTATTGAAAGAATTGAAACTTGCAACGTTAACGGTAATAATGGAATCACATCCATTGTTAGTAAGCAGATTAAAAGTAGTAGAGGTTCCCGCCTGGAGGAACTGGGAATTAAACTGAATGCTGTCACCAGCGCAAATAGAAGTATCAATGGTAATATTAAAAGTATCCAGGCTTACAACATTAACGGTAATAATGGAATCACACCCATCGTTTGTAAGCAGATTAAAAGTTGTTGATGTTCCTGCCTGCAGGAATTGAGAATTAAATTGAATACTGTCTCCTGCACAAGTTGCTGTGTCAATGATAATGTTAAACGTATCTAAGCTTGCTACATTAACAGTAATAATAGAATCGCAGCCGTTACTGGTAAGCAGGTTAAAAGTAGTGGTGGTTCCAGCTTGAAGGAACTGATTATTAAAGAAAATACTATCACCATTACATGCAGCAGTATCAATGGTAATATTAAAAGTATCCAGGCTTGCGACATTAACGGTAATAATAGAGTCACATCCATCATTTGTAATCAGATTAAAAGTAGTAGAGGATCCCGCCTGTAGGAATTGAGCATTAAATTGAATGCTGTCTCCTGCACAAGTTGCAGTGTCAATGATCGTATTGAAAGAATTTAGATTTGCTACATTAACAGTAATAATAGAATCGCAGCCGTTACTGGTCAGCAGGTTAAAAGTAGTGGTGGTTCCAGCTTGAAGGAACTGATTATTAAAGAAAATACTATCACCATTACATGCAGCAGTATCAATGGTAATATTAAAAGTATCCAGGCTTGCTACATTAACAGTAATAATAGAATCGCAACCACTACTGGTTTGCAGGTTAAAAGTAGTGGTGGTTCCAGCTTGAAGGAACTGATTGTTCAAGAATATACTATCTCCTGCACAAGCTGAAGTATCAATAGTAATATTGAAAGTGTCCAGACCAGTTACTGTTACAATAACAAATGAATCTATCCCAAGATTTGAGGTTAGAGTAATAGTATCAATAGTATTTGGAGGAATATTTGATCCTGCATATGAGAAAAAGGTGCCAAGACAAATGCTTGTATCTATTCTTGATGTAATAAAACAGGAATCGACAGTTAGAGTAAAACTATCAACAGAAAAACAGCCCAATGCATTATTGGTAATAGCTATATATGATGTAGTTGCAGAAGGAAAGAAGCTAGGAGTGGAACAGTTGTTACAGCTGATCGCCTGGTTTGGCAACCATTGATAAAATACACTATTGTCAAGGGTTATATTTAGCGTGTCCCCTAAGCAAATAGTTGTGTCTATTAATGTCAGAAGACCAATAGAATCAAAGGATACTATTATACTGTCCCTAAGTGTATCTCCACAGATTGTAATTGCTTCAACCCAATATAATCCAGTTTCATTAACAGTAATAGAAGAATCTATATGTCCGTTTTGCCATAAATAGCTATTGAAACCATCTCCTGCATTTAGTAATAGAACTGCATTTTCACATAAAGAAGTATCAGGACCGAGGTCCAGCGTTTCAGTATTTATGTATGGTGTAATTATAATATCAGTTGTGTCATTGATAGCGGCAGTAAATGGGTTGTCAGAAAAAGCAGTATCTGCAATTGTTATTGTAGATGATAGCCCAGAAATCATAGCACTATTACTATAAATAGTATCTGGAAAAACACATGGAACCGTAACATCAATTGTAAATGAATCTAATCCTGTTTGTAGACTGTCGATGGTAAAAATAGCAGTATTCGATCCAGTAATAGAAGTTCCGGATATAGTAACTCCTGATAAGTTTTGAGGTTCTGAAGTCCAGACTAGACCATTCGTAAGAATATCAGAAAATTGAACATTGGTAATTGGAAAACTAGTCCTGTTATAGATTTTAAAAGTGTAGCTAAAGGTACTTCCCGCTTGAACAGATAATGGGGCCTCTTTCGTTAATTCTACTCCAAAAGGACAGGAGCAGCCATCATTTGTTCCAGCATTTGGGCCAATTCCTATCTGTGTAATTGCTCCTGTAATAGGGTTTATTCTAACTAATGATTCTTGTCCCATAGATGGAATGGTTACGTTATCACCATAAGCAATGATTGAACCCTGTGCATTGAAATATAAGGCACCAAACATAGAATATTGAGGGTTAGGAGGTCCTATAGGGGTAATTGCGGAGGTTATTGGATTTATGCTTATCAATCTGTTTACAATATCATCGACACCATATAAAAGACCATTAGCAGGGTTATAAGCTATATCTGCAGATACTATTGTAGAAGTACCAATTTGAGTTGCAACAAGTGTGTTAATGTCAATTGAATATAGAAATTGGTTATTACCTGTGATATAGTAAGTGCCATTTCCATCCATGCACCCAGCTACAAAATTATTGCCCATAAGTCCTGTAATGTTACCTACATGAGAAACTATACCAAAGGAGTTAATTTTATATAATTGGTGTGGCATACCACTGTTTATACCATATATAAAATTGTCGACAGGGTTATAAGCTATAGCATTTATTCCTGTAAAAAGGCCGTTAGCAGATAGGTTGGAAATAAGATTGAATTGAACTGGATTATCAAAGACTTCATAAAGGATCATAGATCCTAGGGTGTCACCAATAGTTTGATAAAAACTTCCGTCACAAATAAATTGACCACAGTTTGAATTATCTGTGAAATCAAAGATGCAGTTAGCATTTGGGCATAGTGTTGAGCCATAAAAAATAGCATTAGGATAAACTAGTCCAGTAGTATCTCTTAAACTATATACTATACCTGTGTCAGCACAAAACGTAATCGTATCAGGACATTGAGTGATTTGGAAACTTTCTACCACAGTTCCACTACTGTCAGTGATTTCAAGTATATATGGGATAGAGTCACAATTATTATCACAATCTAGTTTTTGGACAATAAGTTCTACCTCTCTGAATTGATTTGATAGATAATTAAAGCCATCAATTTGATCCGGTAAAATTCTAGGGATGCCTGCATTGATATTGATATTGGGTTCTGTTGGACTAGAAAGATCAATATCTGATGGGACAAGGTTTTGTGGCATAAAGCCATTTGGATCTGGAATTACAAATAATGTACTTGAGGCCCTTTTGCTAAAGTATAAATTTCCATCAAAACATGATTCAACACCTACAACTGAATTTAATGAGTTGAGACAAGTAGTGTTTGATGTTAAACAACCTCCTCCTGTTGACATATTAAGGCCACTTGGTACAGTTTGAACCTGAAGTCTAACTTCGAAAGGAGTTTGATCAAGGTCAATTTGTCCCAGATAGGTAACATTGGAAGTGCCACTTGCTACATATCCTCCGGCTGTAAAATATAAGAAACGACCATTAGGGCTGAATTCTACATTATTAACCTTCTTTTCCATATTTCGAAGAAAATTAAGCGGAAAAGAATTGTTTAGAGCTATGACATCAACAGCACCAGAAATATTAAGAATATTGGACTGGTCTATAGGAGTGCCGTCAGGTTGTAATATTAAATTACCAAGGCTGATAGTTTGTGCTGAAGCTGTATTGAATAAGTTCGCATCAAAAAGAACAAGATCTGTATAGTTGACGGATTGGTTTCTGCAAACCACTGCAATTTTATCTTCAGTAGGGCTTAATTCTATTGGTGAACCAGCAATTGATAATGACCAAGTTGTTGCTGGTATATTTCCTGTGTTACTTACAAAAGTAATACCTGTATTTGTTATTAAAAAACGATCGAGAGAAACGTTATTTACACCGGCAGTACGTCTACATAAATAAAGATAATGTTGGTTGTTAACACCTCCTGCAGTTCTTGATACAGCCGCACCATCAGTATACGTATGGGTATTTCCTGTAGCATCTACGAGTGGTATATCTCTTTGAATGATATTTAATATATTTCCTCCCGAATACTGAACTCTTGAAAATAGCCAATTCGCTTCAGTATATCCTCCGTTATTTCCTATTGCACCGACATCAGTGGTCCATTTTTTATAAATAATATACCATTCATCACTTGTTAGAGGGACTTTTATAACTTGTATTTCCTGAGCTCCTTTTACTGCATCGAGTCCTGGAGCATTAGCAGTACCATTGGTTAATAATGGTGTGCCATCGTCAGCATAGATAAAAAGATTGTTTTGGTTGCCAGAACCTGTATGAAGTACATAAAAAGCAAGTTGACCACATTCATTAAAGGCTGCTCCCGTTTGTCCTCCATTGGTAGTTGTAGCAAAAATTGTATTAACTGCAGGAATGGTATCGCGCCAATCAACTATCTGTGGTAATACATTGCCATTCACAGCCAGTGGCCATACAGGTAGACCAGTTTGAGCCAAACCTGAAGATGTAACTGTAATGATTATTGTAGACGAGGTGTCAGTACATGTACCATCAGAAACTACTAAAAAAACATCATAATTCCCTATTGCAGTGAAGCTAAAATTAAAACTTGAACCAGTACCCTCCAAAATATTATTGACATACCATTCGTAGGATGTTGCACCACTGGAATTGTCGGTAAAAAAAACGACATCGTTAGTAGAAATCACATTGCTACTGGCAGTGAAAGCTGCCTGTGCTGCACAATTAACTGTAATGGTTACAGAATCTCGGACTGTACAATTAGGGTCGCCATTACTAGCTTCAAGAACAATATTAAATATTCCCGGAGTATTAAAAGTCTGGCTGTTGTTAGTTGTTGTGCCAAATGATGTAGCATTGTTGAACCATTCAAAAGAAACTCCATTTGTAGTTGTATTAGTAAAATTCACAGTTGTTCCTGTGGTAATGGTGGTTGCTGAAGCATTAAATCCAATATTAATGGGACTAGTACAGGGCGGCTGACAACCCTCAGAAGACAGTAAGCTTGCACGTGTTCCTGTAAGGAAAAAATGCATCCTTACTTTTTGGCCAGCGGTAAAACGATCGTAGCAAGCAAGAGCAGAATAATCCATGTAATTTTCTATCTGATCATTTTGATCTCCAAGTCCCCCGTTAACTATAGGACGAAAAGGGTTGTTGGCAGATAGGTCATCTTCATCTGTTGTACAGGAGTTTGAAATTGCAGAACAAGGTATGTTAGCAGTTGTGTTGTCAGGAGGAGTGTCGCATACTTTATCACCATCAACAAGGCAATCATTATTTGTACATCCAGCCTCAAAAGTGTGATATAAACCCAGATAATGGCCCATTTCATGTACTAGAACTTTTGAATTATTCGTATTGGTACCCATAAAATTTGATTCCAATACAATACCATCATTATTGTTTCCGTGTGAGGATGGGAAATAAGCATAACCAGCTACACCACCCTGGATGTCATTTACTACCCAAATATTGACATAATCAAGAGGGTTCCAGCGAATCAGATTTTTAAGTGCTAAATCCTGCGTATTCATATTCATATTTGTCAGGGGAGAAACAGTATTTGTAATACCATTTGTAGTATTTCCTGCAGGGTCACGTTGAGCAAGACAAAATTGTACTTCAACGTCAACTCCTGTAGCAGGATTATACACTCCAATATTAGCAAATGCATCGTTAAGATGTTGTATAGCATCTGTAACCTGGGTATTTGGGATGTTTCCAGGACCGTTGTTATGTACAACATGCACTACTACAGGGATGGTATACAGAGCCTTGCCAAAAGTAGGGTACCCTTTTTGCAATAAACTATATAATTGTTGTTCAAGTTGATTTTGTAGTTGTATTTCCTGTGGGGAAAGATTCAATTGCATGCTATCAAATCCACAAAACCCTCCAATTGGAGGTGCATGGTTGTGCGTATGATTACCATGGGAATGGCTCGCGTGCTTACATTTTTTTTCCTGAAACATGGGTGTGCTTAGGAAAAAATTTATACCTAATGTGGCTAAGAAAAAACTACATATAGACAAGAGGATTACATGTCGCATCAATTAAATAATTTGTACAATTAGAGTTAACGAATTTTATTTTATAGGTAAAAAAATGGAAACAAAGTAAAATAGGTATTTTTTGATTAATAACCAAACAGATTTATTAAGTAAGGACTTATTATTTATCATAATTATAAAGCTTATATCTTTCAATTAGATTAATTAATTTAGATGGATAGGTAGGGTTTTCTGCATACCCAGCTTTTTTAAGACCCCTTGCCCAACCTTTATAATCTGTTTTACGCAGTTTGAATAAGAAATCATATCTCGGGTTTCTGACTAAAAAGTAAGAATGTTCTTTATAGGCATCATTGCCAGATTTAAATACGCGATAGCAACTACCCCGGCGATAGTGTTTTTTCCCTGTCCACTGTTTTCCTCCGCATTTAATTCCAAAATGATTATTAGCTTTTCTTGCTAAAGTACTGCTACCATAACCTGATTCCAAGATACCCTGAGCGAGTTTGATGCTTGCCGGAATGCCTGTACGGATTCTTTCGGAAACAGCTATGTATTTATATTTTTCAACATATGCAACAGCATTTGAAGGTCCTTGGATTGTATATTTGGTTGCGTTACTTGCTCTTGAAGAACTTGTTCTGTTAACGGAGCAAGAAGTAATAAATAAGATTAAAAAAGCTAGAATAAAATAATATTTCAGAGACATATCTGTAGTTTTTATTATGAAGAATTTCAATTTACCTATTTTCTTAATTTTTTTTAATTGTTACAATTAATTTTGGTGTCAGGGTATAGCTTCTTTGCATACTATAACTTAATTCTTGAAAGATAGTATTTATTCTACAAGAATAATGGAATTATAATAGAAACAAATGTGGTTTTTATTATATTTTTATTTTTGCATTTTATTAATACTATATTTGATACCATTTTAGATTTATATTCGTACAGTGAATAATAAAAGTCATCAACCTGATTTTTCTATGATACCCCAAAAACATTTGTGTCAAAGTTGTCATTGCATTATTGAAGAAAATGAGAATTTTTGTAGTATTTGCGGGCAGAAAAAAATTACCAGATCAGCTTCCCTTTGGGACCTTTTAAGTGACTTCTTTTCTAATATTCTTACGTTGGATTCCAAGTTTGTAAGAACATTCACGCCTTTGTTTTTAAATCCTGGAAAGTTAACCAATGAATATTTAGCAGGAAAGCGCAAGCTATATTATACGCCTATCCGGATGTTTTTATTTTGGATGACTATTTCATTTATTCTATTTAATATTATCGCCTCCAAAGGGATAGAAGATAGTCTTGATAATAAAAAAAACCTAGAGGTTTTTCTTCAAATTCACAGGGACTCCCTTCAACAAGAATTTATTAATGTTTTTCCTGATTCAGTTCATCAACAAAAAATAAAGGATATTTTTCTGGTTCATAAACAAACAGGGAATAATGATCGTGAGCAGTGGTTTTCAATAGGACTTGATGGGAAAGAAATAATAATTTCTTATGATGATGTATTGACCATGAGCCCTGAGGAAATAATTCAAAAATATAAAATTAAAAACTATTGGAGTCAATTATTTTTTGGGCAGTTTGTTAAAGCTTTTCAAAAACAGCAAGGATTTCAATTATATTTATTGAGTCATTTATCATGGATAGTTCTTTTTTCTGTACCACTCTTAGCACTGTTTTTGAAATTCCTGTATTATCGTCAAAAGCGTCTCTATGTTGAACATTTAGTCTATATTTTACATCTTCATACTTTTTTCTTTGCGATTAGCTCATTGCTGATCACTTATCTTCTATTTCAGAATCAGAACTATACTTTTTCAAGTCCTCTTTCCTTCATTATTTTACTATTAGGTCTTTATCTGGTTATTTCAATCAAAAAGGTGTACAAACAGAAAGCGATAAAGACTGGACTTAAGATTTTGATATTCTTAATTGCTTATTGTATAATAATTGCGATTGCTTTTGTCATGTTTATAGGATTAAATTTTCTTTTCTTTTAATAGCTATAAGAAAGTAATTTTAAAGAAGCATTTATTATTTAGAAGTTGTTTGACTATTTTATATTGCATCAATATTTTTATATGGGTATATTAGTAATATTCCTAATTATATGTACTTTTTATTTTTTAAAAAGACGGAATATTTAAGGTTTACTTATAAATTTCCCAAAATACGACGAATATGTTTTTTTGTGTCGTAAGCAAAATCACTATTCAATACCCATTCTGCATAGTCTTGTGTTTCTGAAATTAATTGGTTTCTATGTTTTCCAAAATTCCAGTAATATTTGCCGTCGTTTTCAAATATTTTTCTTGCAAAGTCTACTCGTTTATTTTCGTTGGTGTATAAAAGGGCTATGTCAGATATCGATGTTTGTAAATTTTCATTTTCTTCTACCTGTTTTTCGAAAATAGCCATTGTTGCTTTAACATCAGCTAGTGCATCATGTGCATCTTCAAGTGTTTGACCTGTATATCTTTTATAGGTATCTCCTAATTTGTGACTATTTATCATTCTTTCAATCCTAATAATGTCGATATAGACTGTGTCTTCATAAGGATAATCAAACCCAAGCCGTCCAAATTCTTCTGCAAGAAGCGGGATATCAAAATTATCTGAATTGTAACCTGCCAGATCGCAGCCTTCGAGCCATTCAAGCATGCTTTTTGCAATTTGCCTGAACATAGGCTTGTCTTTTACATCATCATCTGTAATTCCATGAACTGCAGTAGCACCCTCTGGGATAGGAATTGTCGGATTTATCAAAACATTTTTGATGGTTTCTTCACCATTAGGTTCTATTTTAATTGCTCCTATTTGTACAATACGGTCTTTTACTATATCTATTCCTGTGGTTTCAAGATCGAAGAAAACTATTGGTTTTTTTAACTTCATTTTTTTAGCGTTTGTATTTCTATTTTTAAAGATTATAGGTTCTTTGTGTGGATATGAAACTATGTTTTATCGAAATAGTAAATTTAATATTATAATGTATCAATACCTAAATTTTGTTGGTGCAAAACTCAAAAGCATAAATAAAATGCCTGGGTAAACATTTATTGTGGGGTAGCTATCGGTTTTGCTTTTAATTTCTTTATTTTGACCAAGAATAAAAACAAATAAAATGAATACCATGGAGAAAAAGACTTTTAAAAAGTTACATCAGCGTATTCCGCATTCCGTTACCATTCTTTTTGGAATGATTCTTTTTGTGACTCTGCTAACTCATCTTCTTCCAGCAGGTGTTTACGAAAGAATTCTTGTAGATGGTAGAAATAGGGTAGTACCTGGTTCTTATCAAATTATTGAAGCAACTCCTGTAGGCTTACTGGATATGTTTAAAGCGATTCCATTGGGGTTTAAATCTGCAGTTGAAATTATTTTTATTGTGCTTGCTGGTGGTATTATGTTTGGGATTATGGAACAATCCAAAGCCATTGAGAATAGTGTAGGAACTCTTGTAAAGCGGATGGGGATCAGCAAAAAATATCTGATAGTAGTGATTCTGACCTTTGTTTATGGATTTTTGGGGGTTGCTGTAGGATATGAAAATAATATTGCGCTTGTACCTATAGCTGCTGTGTTGAGTTTGGCGTTAGGTGGTGATCTTGTTTTGGCAGCCGGAATATCAGTTGGAGCTATGACAGTAGGTTTTGGGCTTTCACCAATAAATCCTTATACTGTAGGAACAGGTCAAAAAATTGCGGAACTCCCTTTGTTTTCGGGTGCTTTACTAAGAAGTGTTTTGTGCTTAAGCGCCTTGTGTATAATGGCTTATTACAATGTAAGGTATTTTAAAAAGATTTGTGAGAATCCTGAAAGTGGCTTGGGACATGGACTTAAAGAGGAGGGGTTGTCATTAAATAAGCCAATCGAGGAATATAATATGACGGTCAACAATTGGCTTGTTCTCCTTATTTTTATCCTGGGGTTGACTGTTAGTTTGTATGGTGTGTTTAATTTGAATTGGTATATCAATGAGCTTTCTGCAATATTTTTGATGATTGCTCTCGCATGTGGTATAATATCAAAAATGAATGCTACTAAGATGAGCGAAACTTTACTGGATTCTGTTGCAATTGCAGCACCAGGGGCATTTATGGTTGGATATGCGACTTCAATAAAAGTATTGATGGAAATGGGTAATATCGGCGATACTTTGTCCTTTCACCTGTCAGAAATACTACAGGGATTACCTTTGTATGCTGCAGCAATTTCTATGTCCATTTCTCAATCGGTGTTGAATTTTTTTATTCCTTCCGGGAGCGGTCAGGCACTGGCTTCATTGCCTGTTATGATTCCTTTGGGCGAAGTACTGGGCCTGACCCGTCAAACTACGATTCTGGCCTATCAGATAGGTGATGGTATAACTAATCTTATAAACCCTGCACTAGGTGGATTAATTGCAATGTTAAGTATGTGCCGGGTGCCACTTGATAGATGGATCAGGTTCATTTTTCCACTCGCAGCTATTTTGTTGTTGCTCTGTTGGATTGTTTTAATTTTAGCAGTTATTACAAATTATCAATAGATATGGGAATGATTCATGCAAACTTCAAAGTATTGTTTTTTCATTCTTATTATGATTTTCATTTTTTATTTTTTTCAATAGGTTGCCATTGATGTAGTCGTTATCTACTATGAAAACCAAAAAATAAGTATCGTGTATTTGTTTAAGAAGTTTGTATGAATTGGATTCTTTTTCATAAATATTACCCCATTCATTTAACCATAAACCAAATGCATCATCTTTCCAAATTAAAAAACTATTATAATCTACTATTGTGGGTTGAATAATTTCTTTATTAGGGAATACACCCCAGGTAACAGCAATGGTGCAGTTTTCGCAATTTGTGTGTATCTCATTATTGATGTTGATTGCACAGTAGGATAGGGCTTTATCTGATAAATTTAATTTTTCGAAGTCTTCTTTAGAGCAGAAAAATTCAAAATACTCTTTTTGATATAAAAAACCTCCAGGGCCACCCCAGCCATCTTTGTCATCTGAAGGTAAGCCATTAACTTTTGGTTGACTATTTATTGTAAAATATCCTTTTTTATTTAATTCTAATAGATCATCAGTGATGAGATCTGTTTCAGAGGCTTTGTAGTCACACCATGGGATATATTTAATTTTATTAGATAAAAAATCTACAAAAATTTTAGTGACATCATCTATTCCATTTAATGATTCTCCCCAGAATTTTTTCTTTGATTTGATGGATCCAGAAGTTATACCAAATAAATGGTAATCCATAATATCACCAAATTGTGGGTCGTCAGAATCTCCCCATCTACCATTAGGGAAATGATCCCAATCATCTGTTCTTTCTATATAATACTTTCTTGCATTCGCCCAGAAAATAGGTCGTGTGCTTTCATTGGTGTCAATTCGTGATTTCCATGGCAATTCTCTTTTGTTTGGAATACTGTCCATCAAATTTAAATTGCTAATAATTTTTTTACATGTGTCTTCACGATTTAAGGTGTAAAAATGTAAACCGTATATACCGTTGTCTATAATTTTTTGGCACATATCAGTTATCACTTTTATTCCATATTTGGCAACTTCCTCATCATTGTCTTTAATGTTTTTTAGATCATCCCAAATTTGTTCTGGAACGTGAACATTACAAAAACCAACCATTCTTCGGAAATTATTGTAGTTGATGATAGGAAGAATACCAGGTAAAATAGGACAGTTAATACCTATTTTTCTACAATCTTCTACAAATTTCAGAAATTTATCAACATCATAAAATAATTGAGTGATTATAAAGTCAGCACCAGCATCTACCTTCATTTTCAGGTATTCAAGGTCAGCCTCATAATTGCCGTCTGGATGCCCCTCTGGATAACCGGCAACACTTATGCCAAAAAAATCACCATATTCTTTTCTAATGTATTTAACTAAATCTATTGCATACTGAAAATTAGTATCTGTAACTACCCAACTTTCTCCATGTGGTGGGTCACCTCTGAGGGCTAAGATATTTTTAATGTTATGTTTTTTTGCATCGTCTAAAGTCTTTTTAACTAATGCCTTGTTGATATTTGTACAAGTTAGGTGCATTTGAGTTTCTAAACAAAGGAACTTTTGAGTGTTTTTGCAAATGTCTAATGTGAGGTCCGATGTACTTCCACCTGCTCCCCAAGTTACATCAATAAAAAGGGGTTCTAAAGCACTCATTTTATCTAATTTGACATATAGATTTTGTAATCCCATTTTTGTTCTGGGTGGGAAATATTCAAAAGAGTAATAGATGTTTTTGTTCTTAATTTCTTTATTAATCCTATCTATAATCTTCATAAAAAACTAGATTTTAATTTTGTTTTAGGCTTTCTTGGTTGTTCTAAGTAAATGTAGTTAAAAAAATATTTATTGTTTAAAATTTTTGATAGTAAGTAATTATATAGAAAATGAAATTTGATCTCCAGGTTTTAACTGTGCAACATTGTCCATGTAAGTACTTATAATATTTGCAATACGAGCGTAACCACCTATTGTTGGAGCATCATTCATTAAGATAATTGCTTTGCCGGAACTTGTAACCTGAATAGTTCCAGGAATAATTCCCGAAGAGATGATTTCCTGATTCTGATTACAATGTTTTAGTGTTTCTCTTAATCTGTATCCTATACGATCGGATTGATTAGAAATATAGTGTTTATTATCAAAAAATGATTTAATAGCTTGTTTAGAAAATAAATTGTATTCAGGACCTGGTACGACTCTGACGTCAATTTTATTATTGAAAAGTAACGGCCTTTTTTCTACATGGTTTTTAATTTCAACAGATCCGTTTGTTTTAAAGCTTAATGAACTGTTTTGTTCAATTTTTTTGTTGAATACAAAGTTGTCGTTGTTTAAAGCATAACTGACATTGTTTGACCATAACTTATTTTCTGAGATTTTTCCTCCAATTGCTAAATATGTCCTGCATCCTGAATTTAATCTTCCAAAACTGATTTTTGAACCACTTTTTATTGCAATAGTATTATACATAGAGACTGGTTTATCATTAAGCTTAGGAGACATATCTGCACCTGTAATTGCAATTT
Organism: Saprospiraceae bacterium; assembly: GCA_022448945.1. GTDB lineage: Bacteria > Bacteroidota > Bacteroidia > Chitinophagales > Saprospiraceae > Aureispira. The sequence continues at coordinate 83,735 of JAKVCV010000018.1, read as the reverse complement.
TACAATCACCTTTAACTATGATTTCAGGGCCCATCATAGTAATTTCCAGAACGGCTGCTTGTGCTTCATTACCAACTAACCAATTCGCAATTTTTGCTGATGTCTGGTCCATTGGTCCTCCAATGGGCAATCCAAAATGTTGTTGCCCTTTATTGCCTGCACCTTGAAGGGTAGTATACAATCCTGCTTTTTCGAAATAAAAAATTGCTTCCTTAGCCATAGATGCTTTCCCAATTAAAATGATTAGATGAAACGTCGTTTTGAATTTTTAAAAAACTCGAATTAGAAATTGCGTTAAAACAAACAAGATCACCAGGTTTAAATAAAAAGGTTTTATTTTCCTCTGGGTTGATAAGAGGAATTGGGGTTCTACCAATAATTTGCCATCCTCCAGGAGATTCAAAGGGATATATTCCAGTTTGAAGTCCTGCCAGCCCCAATGAACCGGGAGCTATATTTAATCTGGGTTCTTTTTTTCGGTTACAATATAAAGGCTGGGGCAACTTGCCCATATATGCAAAACCCGGCATGAAACCTAACATGTAGACTCTGAAATTTGTTGAGGTATGATAGTCAATAATTTCTTTTTTAGTTAGGTTGGTTTGTTCAATTAATTCGTCAAAATCTAGAGCATAAGGCTCTTCATAACAAACAGGAATATTAAGTGTTCTTTCAGAAGTGCCTTTATAATTAGAATTCCTATTTGTTGATAATGATTTTATTTTTTTACATAAGCTATTATAGCTTGTTAGCAGAGGGTTGTAACCAACTGTTAAGGAACAATAGGCAGGAATACAGTATTCAATCGCCTTTAATTGAGCGGAGGCTATTGCGTTGTTTAGAGCAATAACTTTTTTATTTGTTTCTAATGATATTTCCTGTACAAAATTTATTAGAATTGCTTTATCGCCATAAGGACTAAAAACCATAAGCTTTAAATTAGTTGAATACCATTTTTTTTGAAATTTTTATGTACTAGTTTTAATATATCTAAAACAGCCGGATTGTCACCATGAATACATATACTTTGTGCTCTTATTGGTATGCTATTCCCATCAAATGCTATTGCTTTTTGTTCTAAAACTATGTTCAATATTTGATCAATAGCCTCTTGGGCATCATTAATTACAGCTTTCTTTTTTTTTCGTGATCTCAATTTTCCATTTGCTTCATAATACCTGTCTCCAAAGGCTTCACTTATAAAATTAATACCCATTTTTTTTGCTATTTGTTCTAATTGGCTTCCAGCTAAACCCATTATTGCTAAATTAGTATCAATTGTTTGAATTACTTCTATAACATGTATCGCCTCTTCCTCGTTTTTAGCCATTTCATTGTATAATGCTCCATGAGGTTTGACATATTCTAATTTGCCTCCACAACTTTCGGTTAATCCTTTTAATGCAGATATCTGATCTTTAATTATTGCTTTTAGTTCAGATGTTGCTAGATTCATTTTTATTCTTCCAAAACCTTGGCGATCTGGATAGGAGGGGTGTGCACCAATCCGTAAATTATGGTCTATTGCTCCTCTAATAGTCTTTTCAATATAGAGTGGATTTCCAGCATGCAAACCACAAGAGATATTACATGAGGAAATATAGGGGAATATTTGTTTGTCAATTTCCATTTTTGACTGTTCTGTAGTTTCACCCATGTCGCAGTTAATGTCAATCTTTTTTATTCTCATTTTACAATATTCCCATTATAATAAACCTGATGCTGATAAAATTTGCTTCAAACCTAGCATTAAAGTTATGCCAATAATAATCAAACCTAGAATGTTTACCAAAGTAGAATTGATATATTTTCCCATGATTGATTTATCGTTCATAATCCATAGTAAAAATATTGCAATAATAGGTAATAAAATTCCATTCGCAACTTGAGCAAATAAGATAACGAGTGTTGGTTTAAAACCAAGGCAGGAAAAAAACAGGCCGAAAAACAAAACGGACATCCATACTATTCTGAATTTTTTCCCTTTTAATTGTTTGTCCCACCCTAAAATTTCAGAAGTTGCAAAGGCAGCTGCAAGGGGAGCTGTTATTGCCGAAGAAATGCCAGCAGCAAAAAAGCCAATGCCAAGAAACAGGGCAGAAAAATTGCCAAAGATCGGTGTTAATCCTTCAGACAGATTTTTTGTTGTTACTGCTTGATTTATCTCCTCAAAAGTTACAGCAGCAGTAATAAGAATAGCCATTGTTATAATTCCTCCTAAAACAACTGATAATAGGGTGTCGAGCCTGGATATATGCAAATCTTTTTTACCTGACCAGTGTTCTTGAACAGACGAAGCGTGTAAAAATAAGTTGTATGGCACTACTGTTGTTCCAATTAATCCTATTACCATTAATAATGCACCTTCAGGAATTGAAGGTACAAACATGCCCTGCAATATTTGAATAAAGTCTGGTTGTACTACAAAACAAGCAATGATAAAAACTAAACCCATTATTGCTACCAAAGCTATTAAAAAACGTTCAATGAATAAGTATTTACCACTGTACAATAGCATAAATGCAACTAAACCGATTACTAAAATTAAAGGATTTAATGACCACTGATCAAACCAATCATTAAAACCTAAAACAGCACCAGTAATATTTCCAGCTTCATAAGCGGCATTGCCTATAAATACAGCTCCGATTATTAAAACTGAAGCAACTATCCTAAGGCTTTTATTTGTTATTTTCTTCCGGATAGCTTGACCTACACCTATGCCACCAATTACACCAAGTCGTGCAGACATTTCTTGCAAAATATATGTTGCAAAAACTGAAAATATTACTGCCCATAAAAGCGTATAACCATAACTGCTACCTGCAATAGTAGCAGTTGTCACCGTTCCTGGACCAATAAATGCAGCTGCAATGACTGCTCCAGGGCCTATTTTTTTTAGTTTTTTGTACACTATTAATTTTGTTTATAACCTAAAGTATTAAGACTCTTTTTTATTTAGAATGATTTTAAATAATACATTAGGCTTTTTTTTGTAAACTTCATGAAGTTAAATACTTTATATAATTTTTAACTTGTGTATCTTTTTTAAATAAATTTAATTTTTTTCTAAAAAACACCAAAACTATGGATCATAATAAAAACATAAAAACTTTCAATTATAATGGCGATCATAATGGTAAATGCCCTTTTCATGGTTCAACAACTACACCTAATCTTGGTACTCAAAATAAAGATTGGTGGCCGAATCATTTAAATTTGGACATTCTTCGTCAGCAAGATGTAAAAAGCAACCCTGTTTTGGAAATCAATTATCATGATAAAGTTAAATCATTAAATCTGGAAGCTGTTAAAAAGGATTTAAAATTTATAATGACCGACAGCAAAGATTGGTGGCCAGCTGATTATGGTCATTATGGTCCCTTTTTTATTCGGATGACATGGCATGCTGCAGGAACTTATAGAACTGGCGATGGGCGCGGTGGTGCTGCAACAGGGGCACAAAGATTTGCACCTTTAAATTCTTGGCCAGACAATGGTAACTTGGACAAAGCCAGACGTCTTTTATGGCCAATTAAAGAAAAATATGGTAACAGCTTGAGTTGGGCAGATCTTTTGGTCCTGGCTGGGAATGTCGCAATAGAAGATATGGGTGGTCCCAATCACGGGACAGCTTTGGGCAGAAAGGATATATGGCATCCAGAAAAAGATATTTATTGGGGATCTGAAGATGAATGGCTGGGAGATAATCGTTACGGTAAAAGTCGTCAAGACTTAGAAAACCCTTTGGCAGCTGTTCAGATGGGGTTAATTTACGTAAATCCCCAAGGACCTAACGGCAATCCAGATCCTTCCCTTTCAGCACTAGATGTAAGAGAAACTTTTAAGCGTATGGCAATGAATGACGAAGAAACAGTTGCATTGACTGCTGGAGGTCATACATTCGGTAAAGCGCACGGTGCAGCTAGTGAAGATTATAATGGTAACAACCCAGAATTAGCTGAAATTGAAGCACAAGGTTTTGGATGGATCAACTCGTATAAATCTGGAAAAGGTGTAGATACTATTACGAGCGGTATTGAGGGGCCATGGACTACAAATCCTATTAAATGGGATATGGGTTACTTGGAATTGTTATTCAAATACGAATGGGAATGTAAAAAAAGTCCAGCAGGAGCTTGGCAATGGCATCCTATAAATTGTGAGGAGCAGGATATGGTACCACAAGTAGATGGCAGCAGCCAAAAAGTGCTTCCTATGATGACTACTGCTGACATGTCTCTGAAAATGGACCCAGCATATAATAAAATATGCAAGTATTTTTTAGAAAATCCTGCGGCGTTTGAAGAGGCATTTGCAAAAGCATGGTTTAAGTTACTTCATAGAGATATGGGACCTAAAAGTAATTACATAGCTGGTGATTATAAGGATGTTGATTATGTATGGCAAGATCCAATAGTAGCAACACCTAAACTTTCTGAAGAAAAAGAAGAAAAAGTAAGAACAGCTATTAAAAATACAGCATTGACAAAAATAGAACTTATTGAAACAGCATGGGCATCGGCATCAACTTTTAGAAAGTCTGATAACCGAGGTGGTGCCAATGGAGCCAGAATTCGTCTAGAACCACAAATTAATTGGACTGTCAATAAGCCTGAACAACTCAAACGTGTGTTATCTATTCTTGAAACAATTGCAGTTGAAAATGGTATTAGTGTGGCTGATGCAATTGTTATTGGCGGTGCCGTAGGTATAGAAATGGCTAGTGGAACCAAAGTAGAAGTTACCACTGGACGTGGCGATGCTACACAGGAAAATACATCTATAGAATCTTTTGAATTACTTAAACCAAAATCCTGTGGTTTCCGTAATTTTGCAGAAAAAGAATTTGCAGTAACTTCAGAAGAAATCATGCTAGATAAAGCTCAATTATTAGATCTAAATCCTGTTGAATTGACTGTTCTAGTCGGAGGGCTCAGAGCTATGGGGGTTTCAAATAGTGGCCACGGTTTATGGACAGAAGGAAATCTTGATAATAATTGGTTCAAAACTTTACTTTCAATGGATGTGAAATGGGAAAAAACGGATTTCAATAGCTATACAGCTAAAGATCGTAATACGGGAGAAATCGTTCGAACTGCATCACGAACAGACTTAGTTTTTGGGTCTAATTCAGAATTGCGCGCTATTGTTGAAGTATATGCAATAGATGAAAACAAAGATAAATTCATCATAGATTTTATCAATGTATGGAATAAAGTTATGAACGCAGACCGTTTTGATCTTGGTTGATACTTTTTTATAATTCATATAAAGTCGAAAGTAGCTTTTTGAAGACCATATAAAAACGTTTTCATATTGTCTACTTTCGGCTTTTTTGTTTTTTAGGTTACATTAAAAAAATCCTATTTATTTTAGAATTTGTATTTTAAACGGTATTCAATCATGCATTGTGGTGAATCCTGGTAACTTTTGATACAAATATAGTGAGCTAAAAAATGTTTATGATTTTTAAAGGGCACACAAAAATCACCTTAGTCAGTTTTTCTAAGCCATACTTCATCTTTATAAATAATAGGAACATGTGTTCTCACTTTCAGACGATCTTCATTTTCTAGCCATATATCACATTTAAATATTTTACCTTTTGAAAGATCAAGTATATCGCCTTCAGAATATTTTTCCTTTCCTTTCTGTAGATTTGAGATAATTTCCATTCCTACTAATTTTTGTCCCTTTCTTTTGTCTGTACTTTTCTTGCAAAATGTTGAGTTTTTCTCTTCTTCTGTAAGTCCAGGAATATCAACTATCTTGGCGAAATAATTACCGTTTTTTTCCCAGATTTCCATTATGGTTTTGTCTTCGTCGGTTTTTACATCTACAATTCTCCATTTACCTAAGATCCCTTTCCCATTAAACTCTACCTGAGCTTTTAAACCAGATGAAAACAGAAAATTAAATAATAAAAGCAAGTAGGTAAATTGAAATAGGTTCATTAAATTTTGCATGATTTATAAATTAATTATAGAAAAAAACATAATTGGAATTTTAGACTTTCTGCCATAGGGCGATATATATTGGGGTTAAGCTGTTTATTGAAAGCGTTTAATTAATTCATCCATTTCAACCGAGATGAATGTTTTATTTCCATTAGGACCAACATATGGGGTCTGACAAGCAAATAGTTCATCAATTAATAGTTGCATCTCAATTTCAGTTAATTTTGTCCCTGATTTCATAGCGCTTTGGGTAGCCAATGCACGCGCAATATTGTCATATATTTCAATTTTTAAGTCAATATTCAGTTTAAATTGTTCAAGAAGTTGGGTTATAATTTCTTGTTCGTTTTGATTGCTCAGTTCTGGTGGGAGTCCATGAATCACAAAACTATTATTACCAAATTCTTTAATATCTAGCCCTAATTCATTGAGCTTTGGTAAAAGATCACTTAATAAGGTAGAATCGCCGACAGTAAGTTCTATAGTTAGCGGAAATAATAATTTTTGAGAAGTTGATTTTTTATGTTCAAATTGATAGAGATAACGTTCATACATGATACGTTGGTGAGCAATTTGCTGGTCGAATAGTAAAAATCCTGATTTTACAGGACTTATGATATATTTATTATGTAGTTGATATAAGTGTTTGGTTGTCTGGGTATCAGTAGTCTCTCCTTCCAATGGGGTGGAAGAAGCTTTACTCGATAAAATTAATTCTTCATCATCGTTATCATGTTCATTATTAGATATAGAAGATGAGAATAAGTTATGTTTGTCTTGTTCAAGTTCTTGTCCTTGTTTTAATGCATTCTCTTCAATGTTTTCATATAGTTTTTCCCAGTTTTGTAGATTGCTAATCTGTTGTTCTGTTTTCTCTGGTTTGCTGTAGTCTGATAATTTCTTAGTAGAATTGTTAGCTTTGGAACCAAAAGTTTCTGCTTGTTGCGTTTTATTAGTTTTAAAGGCTGGGGTATCGGGATTGGAGTGGTCTAAATGTTTAGAAATACTACTTTCTACTTCAAAATCTAAGCTTGGTGTAATGCTGTTTTGAGCCAGTGCATGTCTAGTACTAACCCTCAGATAATTGTATACAAGCCGTTCATCTTCAAACTTGATTTCTTGTTTTGTAGGGTGAATATTAACATCAATTTTTGCTGGATCAACTTTAAAAAATATAACATACAAAGGGTAGGTTTTTTCTGGTAAGAGATCTTCATATGCATTTAGCAATGCATGATTAAAATAACCACTTTTTATATATCGGTTGTTTACAAAAAAGAATTGATTCCCCCTTGTTTTTTTTGCAGATTCAGGCTTTCCAATATATCCAGATATTTTTAAAATATCAGTTTCTTCATTTATTGGAATTAAGGATGCATTAATTTTATTTCCCAGGATGCCAACTATTCTTTGTCGCAGGTTGCTTACTGGTAGGTGATATAATTTATCGGTATTATGATGAAGGGAGAAAAATATTTCAGGATGTGCAAGCGCTACATGTTGGAACTCATCAATAATATGTCTCATTTCAACAGTATCAGACTTTAGGAAATGTCTACGTGCAGGAATATTGTAAAATAAATTTTTGACTGAAATAGAGGTCCCTGCAGCATTCTGACAAGGTTCTTGTAACAGGACTTTTGATGCTGCAATTTCCAGTTTTGTCCCTAATTCTTCCTTATGTTTTTTAGTGCGTAATTCGATGTGTGCAATAGCTGCAATAGAAGCCATTGCTTCTCCTCTGAAACCTTTGGTAAGAATTGAAAAAAGATCTTCAGCTTTCCGAATTTTAGAGGTTGCATGTCTCTCAAAACACATACGTGCATCAGTTTCAGACATTCCTATACCATCATCAACTACCTTAATAAGCGTTTTTCCTGCATTTTTCACAATTAAACGTATATTTTTTGCACCAGCATCAATAGAATTCTCTAGTAATTCTTTTACTACAGAAGCGGGGCGTTGTATTACTTCACCTGCAGCAATTTGATTTGCAATATGATCAGGTAATAGTTGTATAAGGTCGGCCATTTATTTCATTTATTATTTATATGGTCTGGTAATGTATTTAATCCGTAATTATATTTTGCACAAGATACTCAATGCTTGGTAAAACAAGTAAAATGTCATTGCTTGAATAAAATAAAAAAGTATTTTTCGCTTTGTATAGAAGAGGGATGTTATGATCATTAAATCAGGAGTTTTCATACTCTTCTAAAAATTCATATTGTTCATTTTGTTCAGGGAACCAGTTTTGAATTAGTTTAGGTAATAAATTATCTAATACAAAGTAACTAGCTATGGCCAGTATAATGATAATAAAAAACAATCTCAACGAAGACGATGTTAGTCCCTTGCCTTTTTTGGACTCATTGCCTGATTTTAAATTGTTAAATTCTCTATGTATACGAGATTTTGTTTGTTCTCCTTTTAGATTGTTTTTTGCTCTGTTTTTAATGCGTGATTCAAATTCTTCCTTTTCGGGGTCATAAAATCTTGGTTTATATCCAAATTCTCTTGGTTTGAACTTTGTAGTATTAAAAAATTTAAACATTAGAAAAATGGGTTTATAGTATGAATTTGATACAGCATTACTATAATAATAAAAAACATAACAGCAACCAATAGGTAAGCAGTGCCTGAATTGTTATGCTTATAAATGACAGTAGCACTTTTTTCTTTTTTATGTTTTGTTTTTCTTTTCTTTTTATCTTTAGTCAGTGATTCTTGGTTTGGCTTTAATTTCTTATCTATGTTCGAATAAGCCAGATTTATTATTTTAAGTTCTTTATGACTATTTTTTTTTGAAAAGCTATTGGAGGCTGTTAGCTCTATTCTGAAAAATGGTTCAGTGTTTGCTTCTTCAAGAATTCTTATTGTTTGTGTTCCATTAGAAGCAACATTCCCTATTAGATTGATATGTACATCTTCGGCGTTAAAAACTTCCCAGGAAATTGTTAATAAATCTCCTTTTTTGCCAGCCTTTTTAGATGCAAAAAATGAACTAATAACAGGTGAAGGTCCATCGAGGTCTTCACTAGTATCTTTAGTAGGTTGTCTATTGAATGTCTTGTCGTATCTATACCTTTTATGATCATCACTTAGCGTGTCATACGCTTCGGTTATATTTTCATAATGTCTTATAAAAAAGGGGTCTTGCCCATTCTTGTCAGGATGGAATTTCAGTGATAGTTTTTGATATGCTTTCTGTATTTCAGGTAAGCTTGCCTCTTTATGGACTCCTAATATTTGATAATAGTCTTTCACCATACAAATATACATTATTATTAGGGGAAAATAAAGTGTGTTTTTAAGAAAAAATAATGTTTTGTGAGTTGATTGTTAATAACAAATCGATGAATTAGTAAGTATATAGTATTGTGGATTTGTTAAGGATAAAAAAGTTAATTATCTCTTTTTTAATTATGCAATTGAAACTAATTATTACAGAATTAATTTATTTTACATCTTCTGTAATTTCACCAATTGTTCATAAACGCCACCTGATGATAATAGTGTGTCATGTGAGCCCATTTCAATTATTTTCCCTTCTTCCATTACTATTATTTTATCTACGTTTTGAATCGTAGACAAGCGGTGAGCAATAATAATTGAAGTTCGATTTTGCATTACCCTAAAAATAGCTTCTTGCACCAAGCGTTCAGAAGCAGAATCTAGTGCAGAGGTAGCTTCATCAAGAATTAGGATAGGGGGGTTTCGAAGTATTGCTCTAGCTATTGTAATTCGTTGCCTTTGACCGCCACTTAGTTTGTTGCCTCCATCTCCAATAGAGGTTTGATAACCATTTTCAGTGTTTATAATAAATTCGTGCGCATTTGCTACTTTAGCAGCTTCTTCTACTTCTTTTATACTAACCCCTTCCAATCCAAAAACAATATTGTTATAAATACTATCATTAAATAAAACTGCTTCTTGAGAAACAATACTCATAAGTTGACGCAAGGTTTTAATCTGGTAGTTTTTGATATTGATTCCATCAAATAAGATTTCTCCATGGTTGATATCATAGAATCTAGGTAATAGATCAATTAAAGTAGATTTTCCGGCACCAGAAGCTCCTACTAGTGCAACTGAACTTCCTTTTGGTATATTAATGTTTATGTTTTCAAGGATTTGACGTTCCTTATTAAAAGAAAAATTTACATCCTTGAATTGAATATCTTTTTTTAGCGTTTTTATTGGTATTGCATCTATATTATCTGTTAAATCAATCGGTAGATTCATTGTTAGATTAATGCGTTCTATTGCAGCACTTCCTTTTTGTATTGCATAGTAGGCATTTGAGAAAGATTTTGCAGGGTCAATAATATTGTAAAACATTGTGATAAAAACTACAAAAGTAGAAGCAGAAAAAGCCCCCTGAAAAACTAAATTTCCTCCAAGCATTAATAAACATACAACCACACCTACACCTAAGAACTCAGTCAAAGGAGATGATAGATCTTTGCGTCGCATTATGCGATTCATGGTTTGTTCATAATAATTGTTTTCATCACCAAATTTTTTGTTCTGATAATTTTCTGCGTTAAATGCTCGAACTACACGTAGTCCTGATATTGCTTCGTCAAGAATAGATAATAATCGTCCTTGAGATTCTTGGGCTGCTTTAGATTTGCGTTTTAAAGTTTTGCCTATTCCGCCAATAATTAATCCTACAAATAGAATTAGAATAAAAGAATACCCGGTTAATAATGGACTGATATAAAACATCACTCCTAAAGAGCCAATAATCATTATTGGTGAACGAACGACAGTTTCAACTGATTGTAATACAGACCATTGTATTTCCTGTACATCAATTGTCATTTTTGACATTAAATTTCCTTTACGTTCGTCTGAAAAAAAAGAAATTGGTAATAGCATTAATTTTTCAAAGAGTTCACTGCGAATTTGTTTTTCAATCCCATATCGAACAGGTACAATTACATACATCGCTAAATAGCGAAATAGATTTTTGAAAAAGAAGGTGAGCATTACAATAAAAGACACCAATATTAAGCCAGATGTTTTGCCATTTTCAATTATATAATTACTTAAATTTGAATTAAAGTAGGTTTTCCAGCTGGAAATAAATCCCGAATTTGAAGTTGACGCTGAATTAACAATTTCATTTACAAAAAGAATGTCAAGAAATGGTTTTAGGACTAAAAAGGAAGCAATAGTAAAAACGGCAGCTAATATATTAAACAGGATGTTTAATATTGCATGTGTTTTGTAGTAACGGAGGTAACCTAGTGTTTTCCAGAAATGTTGCATTCAGGTTTGTTTTTATGACTACCTAATAAATTAAATCCAAAGTTTCAAATACATCGTATATTGCATCAAGGTCATCAAATGATTTTACTCCTACGGCTTCTTCTTCACCTCCTTTAAGACTTATACCATGAGGTTGGATGCTTTCAAGAAAGTCTTTCAATGCAGATGGAGGACATATTAAACTAATTATAATTGGATGTTTCTGACATAAGTCTTTTAGTTCCTCTAAAGCTATTTTATTATTATTCAACTCTTCCCACGTAATGCCATTTTTTTCCAGATCAAGGTAGAAAACATCAACTATGTTGTTCAATTCGTCACATTGAATACTAAATTGATTCAAACTATTTAAACTTTCTAGTACCCATTCCCTGATAATAGTAAACTCTGATAACTCTTTTATAATCGATATATCGAAAAACATACCCAATTGAATAGCATCTAAATGGAGTAATTCAACACATGATTTAATTTCTGCAGCACTTTGTCCTATTCCAAATTCTCCAACAATCTTTGGGCCTACTAACCAATCTTTTATCTCTTTGACGTCCTGGGGTGTTGTATAGTTGGAATTGCCAGTTTCTAATGAAAAACCTAGCCATTCAACATTCCATGCAGCGAAATACCTTGCATCTGTAAGGTTATTGATGCTACTTGCTTTTATTTTCATTATTTTCTCGTATTTTTTTTAGTATACAACTTCTTTGATAAACAAAGGTATGAAAAAATGTCTTTTTAGAGCGCATAAAAAACTTAAGTTGACATATTAGTTGTCTTTTCAGAATCGATCTGTTTTGTAAGAATTACTACAGTATATTGCTCTTGTTTGATATTGCTTTTTATTATGTAGATCTATAATTATAGGGAGTAATTCAATATCAAAATTCAAACTTATCCGATAAAACTGATACTAAAGATTGTGCATGAAAACTTAATGCATCTAATAACTGTGCCACTTCCTGACGACGCATATCATCAATAAAATAAGTGGAACTTAAAATTATCCATTGATTTGAGATACTAAAAGATTCGGTTATTAATTTGTGATTAGCAGAAAGAATAAATTCGTACAAATCTTGTTTTTGGTCAAAGTCTTTTGGAATATTTAGAATAGGAGCCATCATTGACACTGTTGGAATCTTATCGTTTTTATGGTTAGTTGATTCCTGAACAATTATTATTATTTGAGTTTGTCCACGGTGTAGTTTCCATGAGTTTGGTTGTGTTTTTTGTTGGCAAACGTCAGGATCTATTCCTAGACTGAGGATGGCGTCATTAATTAATTGCCTATGAGATTCTAGTATTGCCATTTTTTTGCTTTATGTGTCGTTCTTTTAAATATTAAGAAATTGTCAAATCCCTTATATTTATTTTATTAAGTCAAGAAAATCTTGTTCTGTTAAAATTTTAATACCTAGTTCCTGTGCTTTTTTGAGTTTTGAGCCTGCTTTTTCACCAGCGACTAAATAATTTAATTTTGAACTAACTGATCCTACAGATTTGCCGCCTGCATTTACTACTAATTGTTTTGCTTCACTGCGTTTCATTTGTACTAAAGTACCTGTAAATACTACTGTTTTTCCTGCTAAAGGGGCGTCTGCTGCTATTTCCTGTTTTTTTTCTGATTCAAGTCGGTAACAATTTACACCTAATGCTTCAAGTTCGTTTAATAGATTAATTGTTTCTGGTTTCCCAAAAACATCTATGATTTGTTGTGCTACAATTGGGCCGATTTCATTTAATTCACAAAGTTGCTCTAATGTCCAATCTGCAAGTTCTTGTATTTTATTTACTTCTGCTATAAGTAATTGAGAATTTGTTCTTCCTACGTGTCTGATACCCAGAGCATATAGGAGTCTGTAAGCAGGATTTTCTTTAGAAGCTTCTATTGCTAATTTTAATTTTTCAGATGAACGTTTTCCAAAGCCTTCAAAGAATGAAATGCGTTGATAATCTAGGCGATATATATCTGCGAGGTTTTTTAGCATACCCTCTTTATAAAATCGATCAATATAGGCTTCACCAAATCCATCAATATTCATAGCATTTTTAGAAACAAAATGAACCATTTTGCCCACTATCTGTGCTTCACATTCAGAATTTGTACATCGCCAAACGGCTTCATCTTTCGGTTTCTCTAGCGATGTTTCACAAATAGGGCAATTAGAGGGATAAATAACTTCCCTTTCTGTGCCATCTCGAAGTTCGCTCATTGACTTTACAATATATGGTATTACATCACCTGCCCGTTCTACCAATACAGTATCTCCAATACGAATATCTTTTTCTTTAATGAAATCTTCATTATGTAAAGTTACATTTGAAATTGTTGCTCCAGCAAGTTCAACTGGGTCTAAACGAGCAACGGGTGTTACCGCACCTGTTCTCCCTACTTGATAATCTATGGCTATAAGTTTTGTTGTTGCTTGTTTAGCTTTAAATTTGAAAGCAATAGCCCACCTTGGATGATGGGAGGTATAGCCGCATAAATCTTGTTTTTCCAGATCATTTACCTTGACGACCATGCCATCAATTTCAAATGCATAATTTTCTCTCTTAGCTTCCCATTTGTTGCAATGTTGAATTACTGCTGATATGTTTTTACATACAGCACGTTCTTCATTAATTTTTGGCACTTTAAAACCAAGATTTGCCAATAATTCTATTTGTTCATTATGTTTATTAAATTGTGTCAATACATCTTCTCCAACTTTATTAATCGCATATCCCATTTGATATATAAATGCATCTAAAGCACGTTCACTGACTTGTTTAGGGTCTTTTAAACGTAACCCCCCAGTTGCAGCATTACGTGCATTGGCAAATAATTGTTCTCCTTGTTTACCACGTGATTTATTTATTTTTTCAAATAAATCTTTTCGTATCAAGACCTCACCACGGAGTTCAACCTTTTGTATCCCATACTTTGAAAAATTTGCTCTAAGAGGAATTGAACGAATCGCTTTTGCATTTGCAGTGATTTCATCACCCTGAGCACCATTCCCACGAGTGGCAGCGCGAACTAATTCATCATTTTCATATATTAGAACTATTGTGCCGCCATCAAATTTGGGTTCTACACAATATTCAATATCAATATCAGGATCATCAGTTTCTATTAACTTTTTGACCCTTTCATCATAATCATACAAATCTTCACCATTATAAGAATTCTCAAGAGATAACATAGCTGTTAGATGTGGTACAGTCTTAAAACTCTCTGTTAAGTCATCAGATACGCGTTGTGTTGGTGAGTTTGTACGTAATAAATGAGGGTTTTCTTTTTCTAATGACTCTAATTTTTTGAATAAAATGTCATATTCGTAATCACTTATAACTGGTTGGTTTAAAACATAATATCGCCATTCATGATAAACAATAACTTCTATAAGTTCATCTATTTGCTTTTTTGTTTCAAGATCATTATTGGATGAGGGAAATTCTAATAATTGTTTCGATAGCTCAAATAACTGCTTTTGTTTAGACGATGTGTACATACATAAATTAGTATAATGTCAAAGACCGGGGATTTATTATAGAGATTATTTATATTCAAAGATGTTGGCAAGCTTATTAGGGCATTTTTGTATAACTTTTTCTTTAAATTCTATTAAAAGTTGATGTTTTTCCATTTTGCTGAATCGATTACTATATGCTTTGAAATCTTCAGCAAAACAAGTAGTTATATCACTTTTGTACCCAAAACCATCTTTGCTATAATTGTAGTATTCACTTTCAGATTGCTCAGCACAATTGCAAAATTGATCAGCAAATTCATCTAAATTTGTTTTGTGAAATACAAAGAAATATAAGATTACACTTACAAAACATATAAAAATTATACTTCCAATTCCAATTAATATTTTTTGTGAATGATCTTGTATAAAGTATATAAATTTATCTTTGGCTGATAAGTCGGGAATGTTATCATCGTCAGAATAAGGATCTATATCTACTTGGTTTTCCATGATTATATCTTACGATTACAAATTTGTTATAGTTCTATTGAATATAAGTTTATTGAAACATTATTAAATATAAGATAAAGATTTTCAGTATGTATAAAAATGAACTCTTTTTTTTACTTTTTCAAGGAAAGGTTTATATTATTGAAAATAAAACGATAACCTTGTAATCGCGTTTTGTCTAATCATATTTATCAATTGGCACTTAATATTCTAACCTACCCTATGAGGGCACACTTTTCTTTTATATCAACATTTTTATTTTTCTTATCCTTCATAACTATTTTATGTTCTAGTTTTCAATCTCCAAATACTACTGAAACCCTCAAACTTAGAATTGAATTTTGTAAAAGTAATCAGCTGATTGATAGTCTAATTCATTATCAAAACTTATTGTCTCAATTATTACTTGAGCAAGATAGTCAAGAGGAATTATTCAATAGTTGTATTTCTTATTTAGATTTTATTAGTCAAAGCAGTAAGCTAGATATTTCTAAAAAATTGAAAATTCTAACTAATACACCAAAATCAGAAGCATGGAGCAATGCTTTTATGGTTTCCTTAAAATTACAGATGGAACAAAAAGATTCTGCTTTTTATTTTCTTAGGCAGTTAGATACATCTCCCCAAAATGACAAAGCATTACTTTATGCGTATAGTTCATTATCTGGTTTTTTTGTAACAGAAGATTTTAATTTAAAAAAGGCTTTTGAGTTTTTACAAAAAGCAGAAAATTTAGCTTTAAACAAAAAAGATTCTTTGTATTTATATCCAGTACAATCAATTTTTTATTATAAAACTGGTCAGTTGGAGTTGGCATCTGAAGCTCGTATTAAGGTCATTGATCATCTACTTAAAGCTAAATATCCTGATTCGTTAACAATAGCTTTTAATTATAGACAACTTGCTTGTAATTTTTTGGCTCAGGATAATCCTAAAAGGGTAAAGGAATTTGTAAATCAGGCTATAAGTTTTATTAGTGGTGATTCTGACTATTATATAGAAACAGCTTTATTTTGGTATGATCTGGCTAATTGTTTTACATATTTGGATAAAAAACATGCTCGAATTATTGAGTGTTTAAATAAGGTTTTTAATAGCCTAAGGTTTACTGATAAACAAGAAGCTTCTTTAGTATATACAAATGCATGTGTTCTGGCAGCTAAATTTTATATTCAGAAAAAACAATTTAATATAGCTAATAAATACATTGATAAGGCTATAATTTATCAAAAAAAATATCCATCAATTCTAAGTCATTTATGGGCTACACAAAGCGACTTATTCAAGGCTGAAAATAAATCTAAAGATGTTATTATCGCACTTAAGAAGGGACTAAATGCTATAAAAAAAGAAAAAGGGCAACATCATGATCAAACTGCAGAATTCTATTATAAAATAGGGTTAGAGTTTCTTTCCCAAAAGAACATGGCAACTGCAAATCAATTTTTTAATTTGGCAATGAAAGCTGCCTCTACTGTTTATAATAATGGTTTCCCTCCAGCAGAATCTATATTTTTAAAAATGCAAATGCTTAAAATTTTTACTGCTAAAATTAATAGTATGTTGGCATTGTATAAAAAATCAAGATACAATGTATCGCTTTTGAACATCCATAAGCATTGTAAATACAACCTTAATTTGCTTAAAAGTATTACAACACAAAACAAGCCTAAATATGATTTCTTAAAACATAGTGTTTCTATTTACGAGCAAGGTTTAGAGACCTGTTTGCTTTTGCATGCACATAATAAGGATACTTCTTATTTGCATCAGGCTTTTAGACTTGCTGAACAGTCTAAGAAGTTAATGCATAATGAAATACTTTTGGAACCTGATTCTAGATCTTTTGGTGGTGTTCCTGATAAGTTGATACAGCTTGAACTAAAATTAAAATATCAACTTCAATACAATCAACAAGAACGCTTAAATATACTCACCCAAAAAGATAGTGTTAATCTTGACTGGTATCAGCAGCATATTTCAATGTTGCAGAATAAATTAGAATCATTACTTTTGCACCTCGAAGAAAAATATCCTGCATACTATAATTTTTATTATAAGAATCAAATTGTGAATATTGATACTATACAGGAAGCATTGGAGAGTACGACAGTTTTGATTCAATATTTTGAAGGTAATGATGCGCTTTATCAATTTGTTGTTACACATGACACTGTTGCAATACGTAGAGTCTTTTGGAGGACATATAAGCCAACTGTTCTAAAATATTATAAACATTTTACAGATCCGAAATTAATCCAACATTCACATGCTGGGGCTTTTAAGGATTTTTGCCTCACTAGTTATGAACTGTATCATAAATTAATGCATCATGAATTACTTCATACCGGACATCGCTTAATTATCATTCCGGATGGCTTATTGAATTATGTGCCTTTTGAAACTTTATTAACTGATATTCCAATGGATTCAGTTCATAATATTAATTTCCCTGAACTTGCTTATATACTTAAACAAAAAAGTATTTCATACAATTATTCCAGTACGCTTTGGTATAGACAAAGCAAGAATTCTGCTTCTTCCATTAATAATGAAATTTTGGGAATGGCAGCAACGTATAAAAATGAAACAATTCCTGGTTTTAGAACCGATAGATCACGTTTTTTAAGAACCAGTATAATTCAAAGTAATAGTGCAGAAAAGGAAATGATATTTTTAGCATCCAAATATGATGGAGATTTTTACACCGATCGTTATACTTCTGAGTATTATCTTAAGGAATATGCTCCTTTATATGGTGTTATACATCTTGCTGTACAAGGACTTGTTAATCAGAAGAGTCCTGAATATTCCTGCCTTGTCCTTTCAGAAGATGGATATGAGGCAGAAGATAATTTTCTTAGAATCAATGAAATCAAACAGTTGGACTTGGATGCATCTATGGTAGTACTTAGTAATTGTGAAAGTGGTTATGGAAAACACCATAGAGGAGAGACTATTATTAGCCTTGGCAGGAGCTTTATGTTTGCAGGTAGTTCTTCTTTAGTAATGTCACTATGGCAACAAAAAACAGATTATTATGCTAAATTGTTGGATAATTTTTATGAAAATCTAAAAGCTAATATGGATAAAGATATAGCTTTACAAAACGCTAAATTAAAATATTTAAAAACTACAGAAGGTATTGATGCACATCCAGCATATTGGGCAGGCTTCGTTCAGATAGGCAACTATGATGCTATTGAAATAAGTGAACCTGTAACGCATATATGGTGGTTTATTTTCCCAATAGGATTTATAGCATTCTTAGGTTGGTGGAGTATGCAAGCTTTAAGACAGAGGCGATAACTTCTTAAATTTCATTTTCCATGGTTTATATTTTGTCGGAATAATGTTTATATGATCTTTTTCTTCTTTGTCATAACTCAAAAAAACCAGACCCATATAAAAAAGATCAATCGTCAATTTAACTTTTGGATGTTGTTTTATATCATTCCAGGCTGATTCCATATCAGCAGACCAGTGAATATCATCAAAAACAAAGATAGTATCAGAATGACTGTAATACAGGCATTGTTCAAAATAGGATAGTGTAGGAGATTTTTGATGATTCCCGTCTATAAATACATAATCTAAACGCTCTATTTTTTCTAAGACTGCAGGCAATGTTTTTGAGAAATCACCAACACATAATTCAATGTTTTTCGCCTTTAGTTTTTTAAAGTTAAATTTAGCAGTTTTTGCTAAACTAGGGCAACCTTCTAGTGTGTAAAAAGGCGCTTCACGTAACGGTATATATTGGTGTAAACTACTAAGACCAAGAGAAGTGCCCAACTCTAGCCTGTTTTTAGGTTGTAAGTAATGAACAAGACGAAATAAAAATTCACATTGCCATTGTGGTGAAACAGCACTTTTTACAATACTTTTTATACTTCTTTCTTTGTTCTTTATAGTTTTTGATCCAGCTCCTAGGTCATTGATTTTCAACTTAGTGTTATCTTGCTCTAAAATATTCCTAAGTCTTCTTAAGGCGCTAAAGTCATAATAGGTCCGATTGTCTTCAAACACATTTTCTATTAAGGAAACTACAAATGATGATTTAATATTGTGTTTAGTTTCAGAACGCCAGTAAAATTTAATAAACCGAAGTATAGCACTCAAAATATATTATATTAAATATTTATTGTTAGGAATACTAAAAGGTGAAATCAGCACGTATAGCATAGTTTCTTGGCGCTTCAAGTTTGCCTGGCTGAATAGCAAATTCATCATTAAGTAAATTATTTACTAAAAGCGATACTTTTACAAATTTAGCAATTTGGTAGGCGATACGTGCGTTTAAAATTAATGTGCCATTGCTATGTTCCTCTCTAAAGTAATGAATGTTTGTATATGGATTTTGAGTTAATGGAAATACATTGGGGTCCTGATCGCCATCCAAAAATCTATCTATCGCTTCCATAAAGGATAAATATTGTAAAGTAAACCCAGCACTTATACCCATAACGGTTGCTTGAGCATCAAATTTTATAGTGTGTCGGTTTCTATATTTAAGAATGTTTTGTTCAGAAGTCGAATATTCTAGTATTTCAGCCTTAACTATACTATCTTCAAAATTTTTGTATTCAGGATTTAAGAAAGTATATCCAGCCAATAAAGCGATATTAACGGGGCCAATATTTCCTTGCCCGGCTATACTAAAATCTAAACCTGTAATTCTCGTATTTCCTATATTCTGTACCTGAAAAGCAATTGGTAAATTAAAAAATTGTGCATTTAATATTTTAGATGCCTGGAATTCCATCATATTTTCATATTCAGTCCAAAAGCCAGCTAGGTCTAGAAAACCTGTCCATTTTCCAATTTTAAATCCTTGTTTAATGCCAATTTCAGCACTCCACCCTGTTTCAGAAACCAAGTCAGGATTAGGAGCGATAGAAATTCCACCAGCTGTTGTTGAAATAAATTTTTCAAGAACGGTTGGGAATCTGTATCCTTGCCCCCATGATGCACGTACAAATGTTCCTTGGCCTATTTGATATGAGGCCCCTGCTCTAAATACAGGTTTGTGTTCAATTGTGTCTGTAAGGTCAACATGTTTTTCTCCCGCAGGTCCTAAGGAGCCCCCTAGGAATGTAAGTGTGTAATGGATTGAATCGGGATATGTGGTCGAATTTAATTCATAACGCATGCCAAAAGACAAGTTCAGGCGCTTAAAAAATTTCTTGTCTAACTGTAAATATGCTGCGAAATTTGTATGCTGATAGCTTTCGTTTGAATATACCTCTGAACTGGACAATATTGTGTTTCCTACAACTCCTGCAACTATTTCTAAACCACCAAGTTTTTCAAATCTTCTCATGAATTGATACTCTCCATAAAACATATTTGAAGCATTACTTTGATCACCTTCATTATTGTTATCTATATAGAAATAACGGAATTGAAATCTATGGCGGTTAGTGAATTTGTCAAAATAAGTTAGAGCAGGATCTATTGTCATCCGCAAATTCTGTCCTTTGGGAGCGGGATCAAAATCTGTTTCATATAATCCGATGTCTGGCCCATAGGGATATGGTACGCGTGAGTGAAAAATAAATGTATTTTGACTCCCCATATTAATATTGGTATTCAGTGTGAAAATGAGGTTTTCATTATGTCTGTACCTTGCATTTATCGTAATTCTTGCTTTGCGATCATATCCCTGAGAAGCGGATGTAGAATCTAAGATTGGATTTGGAGCGTTAGGGTCTATATACCTGCGCCCCCGCATATAAGATTGGTTATAAAATAGATTAGATCCTAGAACTACGTCAAATTTTCCTATTTTTCTTCGGTGTGCAAGCTGTAGCCCCATTTCAAAAGGCATATTTGAACGGTCCCACCATTTGTTTTTTAAATTTTTTGGGTCATTATATAAAGTTCCAAATAAACTGACTTTAGTATATGGTTTTTTTGTTGGTAGAGCAGTACGTATATTTATTACTCCATTCATAGCCGAAGATCCATAAAGCGCTGAAGCAGCACCTTTTAAAACTTCCATTTGCTGAATGTTTTCAGTAGGCAGATCCCGCCAGTTTGGTAGTCCGGCATCAGCCTGCATTGCGGGCATGTCATCCATCAATATCAAAACACGTGATCCTGTACCTTGAGCAAATCCAGATCCTCCACGAATCGTTACCTGATCTCCCATAGTATTTATACCTGGCACCTTTTCTAATGCCTGATTAACAGCATTTGCATTCGTATTTTCTAGTAGATCAGGTGAAATGATCGCTAGTGATACAGTAACTTCACCTAAAGGTTTTTTGAATTTAGAACTCGTAACTGTTGCCTGTTTGAGTAGCGTTGCCTGTTCAGACATGTTAATGTTCATAACAACTGTCTTTCCCGCTATAATTGTCACATATTTGGTTATAGTGCCATAACCTAAATAACTAAATTCTATTGTATGTTCTCCAGCCTCTAGTTCCAATGTATATTTACCTTCTAGGTAATCTGAATTTCTCATTAAATCACCACAAATCACATTTACTCCTAGCAGTGATTCCTGACTTATTGAATCTGCAATTATTCCAGTTATTATCCCAGTGTTTTGGCCAATAATAATGTTTGAATAAAATATGGAAAGTATTAGTATAACAGTAGAAAGTCCTTTCATTGCTTTTACTTTTAGATCTTAATTGTATTAGTTCTTATTGAGGGTGTTGGTTATTTAGGCCACAATTAAAAATAATAATAATCGTTCTTTAGCCCATCATCAACAAGAACAAAGGTACATTTTTCTGTTAAAGTAAGTTGCTTTGATTAAATTTTTTAACTGTAAACTGAAAGTATACAATAAAAACAGAACCATTGATTTAGCAAATAGAAGGAGAGACTAATCTATTTTTTATTTTTTATTAAAATAAATATATATTCTAATATTTTGCTACAATTATCTAAAGATAAGTTGTTTCTTTTCTGTTGAATGTCAATTGTTTAATATTGTTAGATAAAGTTGTTCATTTAAAAAATCACGAACTAGTAAGTTAATGTTTATTAAAAAAACAAAAAGCATAGATTTTATTTTTTATTAGAAATTCCAATTTCTTTATCGAAAATTTAAATAACAAGCCGACTTTGTAGTTTTAGTCTAAAA
Source organism: Saprospiraceae bacterium (assembly GCA_022448945.1). Taxonomy (GTDB): domain Bacteria; phylum Bacteroidota; class Bacteroidia; order Chitinophagales; family Saprospiraceae; genus Aureispira. Next base: position 61,428 of record JAKVCV010000018.1, on the reverse strand, counting down.
GTTGTATTTTTACTTTATAAAAGTGTTGTAAAAGAACATTATTTTAACTTTCAATCTCTCTACAAGTAAGTGTTATGATTAAAGGTTTTTTCATTATCCTACTAATTTTTATTTCCTCGACATCCTTCGGGCAGATCTCAAATGCAAATAAGTGGACTGATGTTGAAATTCCATTAAGAAATGAATTATTTGTTGGTGGAGGAATCAGTACGAGAGGATTTCAGGTAAGAGTCGCTTATGGACGTATTAAAACACCTGTTAGAACTATGAATTTTTTTGTTGATTTTGGAGAAATTAAAAACCCAAAAGAAAAACAACAAACTTATGATGGTCTATCTATAATAGGAGGGGCACCCAAAGCATTTATTTATGGGAAACGTAATAATCTTTTTTTTACAAGATTCGGATATGGCGAAAAATATTATCTTTCACTAAAAAACCGCCGTGCAGTTTCACTGGGCTTTGTATATTCAGCGGGATTTTCTCTTGGGATGATCCGACCATACTATTTAGATTTGATTTACAGAGATAATTTAAACCGACCCAATATTGTAGCTGAAAAATATAGTGAAACAAATATGCTTAAATTTCTCAATCCGCAGGAAGTTGATGGTCCATCTGGATCTAACTACGGTTGGGATGAATTGGATTTGGCACCTGGTCTTTTTCTTAAAGCTGGTCTATTAATAGATTGGGGTGCATTTGACACTATTCTTAAAGATATTGAACTTGGCTTTGCTGCAGATTTCTATTTTAGAGAAATTCCTATGATGATTTTTGAAGAAAATACACCCGTTTTTGTAAATTTGTATATTAATATTCATCTGGGTCATAGATGGTAGAATTTTGTTAGTTACCAATTTGTTCCAGTTTAATTTTTTTATCATGTTTATAGAACTTCCGGTTGTCCAGAAAAAGAAAGAACGTGTATCTAAACCTGATTGGCTAAGGGTGAAATTGCCAATTGGAGAAAATTATAAAAAAGTTCGCAAACTTGTAGATCAGTATAAATTACATACGATCTGTCAAAGTGGGCACTGTCCTAATATGGGTGAATGTTGGGGAGAGGGTACGGCAACCTTTATGATTCTTGGAAATGTTTGTACCAGATCTTGTTCATTTTGTGCTGTGGCTACCGGCCGGCCACCAGAATTAGATTTGGATGAGCCATATCGTGTTGCCGAAGCTATAAAACTTATGGGGGTTAAACATGCAGTTATAACTTCTGTTAATCGTGATGAGCTCAAAGATAAGGGTGCCCAGATCTGGTATGAAACTGTTACGTCTGTAAAAGAATTATCTCCACAAACAACAATAGAAACCCTGATTCCAGATGTTCGTGCTAAATGGAATGCGCTAGAATTAATGATAAGTGCAGGACAGGAAGTTGTTTCTCATAATATTGAGACTGTCCCATCTCTTTATCGTAAAGTCCGTCCTCAGGCAAAATATATTCGTAGTCTTGAGCAAATCAAACGTACTAAAGTTTATGGAAAACGTACTAAATCAGGAATCATGGCTGGTCTTGGTGAAACGAAGGATGAAATGCTACAGACCATGGATGATCTACTTGAACATGGATGTGATGTGCTGACTATAGGACAATATCTGCGACCAACTAAACGGCATATTGCAATTGCAGAGTATGTGCATCCTGATGTTTTTGCTGAATATAAAGAAATAGGTATTAGTAAAGGATTTGATTATGTTGAGTCAGGTCCAATGGTACGTTCTTCATATCATGCTGAAAGACATGTTTATCCTAATAAATAATACTTTACAAGTCTAAATTTTTATTTAATTAATTTAAGGATTACTCAAGTAAATAATTAATTATTTCCTCTATGGTTAAGGCAAGTTGTTCACCATTAATCATGTTTTTAAATCCTAGTTTGCCACTTTCCATTTCCTGGCTTCCAATTATTACAACGTACGGTACTCCTACCTTGTTAGCATATTTCATTAGTTTTTGAAATTTCCATGATTTGGGGTATATAGTTGAAGAAATTCCGGCAGCACGAACTTTTTGAATTGCTTTAAAACCATAGGATAATGATGCTTCATCCATAGTCAGAAAAAGTACTTTGCTCGAATTGAAATCAATGTTTTCAAACAAATTTAATTCTTCCATCACATCATAAATGCGTGCTGCACCAAAAGAAATACCAACACCTGACATGTCCTTTAGGCCAAAAATTCCTGTTAAATCAGCATATCTGCCTCCTCCGCCAATGCTACCCATTTTAATGTTTTTTTGAGAGGGTTTTGAAGTATCAACTTCAACTTCGTAAATACAGCCAGTGTAATAACTGAGACCTCGGGCAAGAGAAAAATCAATTTTGAATTCATTTTTGAATTGATATCCTTCCAAAAAGTTTTTTACGATTTCTAGTTCTTTAATTCCTTCTAATCCTATATTAATTTCTGAAAACAATTGTTTTAGTTCTAAAAGGTCTTTCGAATTAATTACTGCTTTAACTTTCTCGAAACCTATTTTATCTATACCTAAATTTTGGAGCTCTTTCTCAACGCCATCCCAACCAATTTTATCTAATTTGTCAATGGTTACAGTTATAGGCATAAACAAATCAGGTTTTCCACAATATTGAGCCAGTCCGTCAAGAATTTTTCTGTTGTTTAGTCTGATTATTACCTTTAAGCCGAGTTTGTCAAATGCTTCATCATATATTTGTGTCAATTCGGCTTCGTTTATTAGTGAATCACTACCTATAATATCGACATCACACTGATAAAATTCTCTGTATCGACCTTTTTGAGGATTATCTGCACGCCAAACAGGTTGTATTTGATAACGTTTATAAGGAAAAGAGATATTATTTTGATTCATAACCACATACCTTGCTAATGGTACGGTCAGGTCATATCGTAGAGCTCTTTTCGAAATAGAAGATGTCAGTTGTTTAGAATCGTTTTTTTCTATCGCATTTTTATTTGCTTTTGAAAGAAAATCTCCATTGTTTAAAATCTTGAATAACAATTGATCTCCTTCATCTCCGTATTTGCCAGTAAGTGTATTTAATGCTTCCATTGCAGGAGTTTCAAGTGCATTAAAGCCATATTTTGAAAAAATATTCCTTAATATATCAAAGATATAATTCCTTTTATTTACTATTTCAGCAGAAAAATCTCTGGTTCCTCTTACTAGTTTTGGTTTCATTATTATATAAAATATATTATTTATTAAAGTTTTTTTATGTCCTGAATTGAATTTTTGATAAAGTTAAAATCAATTAATACATACTAAATTAATTAATTAAAGAATTAATTCAGGAACTCAAAATTAAGCTACATTACAGTATATCCAAAATAATGTGCAACTGAATATCAAAAACTTCATTTTCTCATTTCAAAATCTTACTTTTGTCTAAAGAATTATTTCATACAATAACAATCAAAAAAGTATTGATTATTTTGGATAAAGATTTTGGAATTCTTAACGTGCTTGAAGCAGAAATCAATAAAAAGAAAGATTGGTTTATTAAGACGGTAAAAACGATACAAAATGAGAATATTTCTCATTACCCTATTCTAGTAGCTTTTCCATCTTTTACAAGTCTGAATATTGGTCTGCCAATATTTGAAGGTGAAAGATTTTCGTTTAATGCTACTACTCTAGAAGAATTGGCAATGAAGAAAGTTGTTGATTTAGAAAAAATTGATGACTTTCGCAAATTATATAGAGAAAAGAAAGATAGTTTTTGTATCTTTCTTCTAGAAAAACCAGCCCCACAATTTGTTTTTCTTCCTTTTTGATTAAAGATTAAGATTTGATTAAGATAATTTTTTTATAGGTTCGATCAAATACCCTTTGTTTTAATTGATAATCAATATGATGTATATAAAATAAGTAAATGATTTTTATTGTTTTTTTATTTAAACTCTTTTAGTTTTTGGGATTTAACTTTATATTTTATTTTCGTTTATAGATAATTTAAGCTAATGTTTTTTTATGATTTAAAATTTTAACTATAATAATTCTGTTATTCCGGTTTGATACAGGCAACAAATATAATTTGAGGTTCGTTATTGTTATAGCCCAACCAGATACATATTTTACGTTAAATTTTCATTTTTTATCGTAAACGTAATTTCTAACAGACATTTGTTTGTTAATATACCTAGTGAAATTTTTATAGATATATGTTTAAAACCTTATACTTACACGCAAAACAATCATATCCTATGTTACGTTGTAAAAAATTTCTATCCTCCTTGAGATTTAGCATTTTTTTAACTTTCGCTTTAAGTTTGTTTTATGTTAACCACACTAAAGCTAATCATGTTCTTGGTGCAGATTTAAATTATTTTTGCGTAGGACCGAACCAATACGAAATTACATTGAGTATTTATCGTGATTGTAATTCTATCAATTTAGGTAATAATGCCACTATTAGTTGGTCTGGTAGCTGTGGTTCTGGATCTGTTACAGCTACTAATACTACGGAGTTAGATATAACGCCTATAAATTCTAATTGTCCTCCCCCTTTGAACCAATCGTCGTGTAATAATGGAACAGGACAGTTTGGTGTTGAAAGACATGTTTATACTGCTATTATTACTTTGCCTCCCGGTTGCACTGATATTACTTTTTCATGGAGACTTTGTTGCAGGAATAATGCTATAACTACTTTGAATAGCCCTAGTAGTCAGAGAATGTATGTAGAAGCTACTCTTGATAACTCTGTTACGCCCTGTAATAATTCACCTGTGTTTACTAATACCCCAATTTCTTTTTCTTGTAATACCAATACTGTTTTTTATAATCATGGTGCAGTAGATCCTGATGGTGATTCTCTCAATTTTTCACTTATATCATGTCTTGACAATGCAGGTGTACCTGTTACCTATTTGGGTGGTTTTTCTGGTGCTGCTCCATTTGGACCTGCTAATACTGTTACTATAGATCCCGGAACTGGCGCAATTTCATTTACACCAACCACAACTCATGTTGGTGTTCTTTGTGTATTGGTAGAGGAGTATAGGAATGGTCTACTTATAGGTAGTGTTATACGTGATATTCAATTTAGGGTTTTGTCTGCTCCTTGTAACAATGCACCAATTCTTTCTGGAGTTAATGGTTCAGGTATAGATTCTATAGATTTTATAACCTCAACTTGTTTTGGCACTCAATTGTGTTTTGATATAATAGGTTCAGATCCTGGTAATCCTGGTGATCTTTTAACTATGACTACTAATAATGCGATACCCAATAGTACCTTTAATGTTTCTGGCCCTGGTTTTCCTTCTGGAAATCAAATTACTGGAACTTTTTGTTGGACACCAACGGTTGCGGATATAGGTACACATAGTTTTACTGTAATAATTGAGGATGATGCTTGCCCCTTACAAGGTTCTAATACTTTTACTTATGTTGTAAATGTTATAAGCAACCCTAATGATCCAGTCGTAGCGAGTCCAGATGTGAGTATATGTGTTGGAGACACAACGCCTTTGTCTGCCACTACAACGTCTCCTAATGCGGTTCAGTATACTTGGACGCCAAATATAGGTTTATCTAATAATTCTATTCCTAATCCACAAGCTTTTCCGCTTTCAACTACAACTTACACAGTAACACTTGATTATAATGATGGATGTTCATCAACAGATTTTGTTACTGTAATAGTAGAAAATGATCCTCCTCTTTCAGTAGCTCCAAATAATATTAATGTTTGTGGAGGGGCCAATGTTACACTTAGTGGTACCACTGATGCACCTGGGATGACTTTTGTTTTTACTGAAATGTTTGGAACTTTTAATACAATACCAAATACAACTTCTGGTACATCTGCTTCTGCTTCTATACTGATGCCAAATACACCTGGTACATACACCTGGTCCGTGGAAGTCATAAATCCAATTACACTATGTAGTTCAATTGAATTTATTACTTTAACTGTAGGGTTTATACCACCAGATCCTTCTTGTAGAAATATTTATGTTTCAACTACTGGAAGTTCTTCAGCTGCAGGTACCCAATTTGATCCTGTAACTATACAGGAAGCTCTACGAAGGTCTGTTTGTAATTTGTCTGTAATTAAATTAGCTACTGGTACATATAATATTGATACTGCATTAAATATAACGAGCCTTTTGACTTTGGAAGGTGGTTTTATTGAAAATCAAGGTTGGCTTAAAACTTCTGAAGTAGGTGCAACAACAATTAATAGAACTACTGCTAATGCAGGTGGAGTTCAGGATGTAGACAGACACCTTACTGCAATTGAGATAATTGGGTCTTCTGATTTTAGATTACAGGATCTAACTATTACGACAGATGATGCGGTTGTTTCAGGTACTTCAACATATGGTATCTATATGCAAAATGCTTCTAATTACAACATAACAAGAGTAAATATAGAATTAGGTAATGCTTCAAATGGTACTCCTGGAGTAGATGGATGTCTATTGGCTCCAGCTTCAAGTAATGGTGCGCCAGGTGCTGCTGGATCAGATGGATTTATCGATAATATTGCATCAGTTAATGGTGGTGCTGGAGGAAATGGAGGAAATGAGTGTAATTCTGTTGTAATTGTTAATGGAGGTTCTGGTGGATCAGCTATAGATTTTGGGAATGGTGTAGGTAATGGTGGAACTGGTGTTAGTTCTACTGCTGGTGTTGTTGATGGCGGTGCTGGTGGTGGAGGTGGAAGAGGTCGAGAAGGTAGTACTATACAAGGTTCTGATGGAGGAGCATCTGGTCAGGGTGGGACTCCTTTTAACCCTCCTTTTTCAGGTTGTTCAGCAACAGCATCTGGGCTAGGATCAAGTGTTGTTGGTGGGACAGGAGGTATTGTTAATACATCCAATACAGTAAATAATGGAACAGCAGGTAATGATGGTACAGATGGGATAGATGGTGTTAATGGATGTGATGGTGCCGATGGGGCAATTGCTATTCAAACATGTCGTTATCATGTAGGTTTGCAAGGTGAAATTGGGATGTCTGGATCTGGTGGTTCTGGTGGTGGCGGCGGTGGCGGCGGCGGTGGTCAAGATTGCATTGGTTGTACTAATGGTACAGGTAATGGCGGCGGCGGCGGCGGCGGCGGCGGAGCTGGAGGAACTGGAGGAACAGGAGGTTTTGGTGGTGGTGGTTCTTTTGGTATTTATATATGTGGTAATGGTGCTAATGGATTCATAGAACATTGTAATATTATTTCAGGTTCATTTGGGACTGGAGGTGTTGGTGGCTTAGGTGCAAATGGAGGAAATGGAGGAAATGGAGGAATTGGAGGTACTGCTGGTTTAACTGAAATTGGTGCTGGAGGAAACGGAGGAAACGGAGGAAACGGAGGGGCTGGAGGAAATGGAGGAAATGGTGTTGATGGTGTAGCTTTTGATATTTTTTGGGATAGTAATGGGATAATACCAGTAGCTCAAGATTCGACTTATGCACTTTACGATCAACAAATTATTTATGTTGAAAATACTAATTGTACAAATACTGCGGTTATGTTTTGGGATTCTTCAGGTATGCCTTCACATCCTTTAACTACTGCGATTCCTCAGAATATTCCTATTGGAGGAGCTTCAACTCCTGTTACAAATTGGATTTTTGATGCCTTAAATGGTTATTCTCAGCCGGCTAATGGTACTTTTAATGCTGACACAACACGTTATGATAGTATCGGTAGATATAGCATTATCCATAATACATGTTTTGGTTGCCCTAGTACAGGTGGTGCTGGAGGTAATGCATTAGAAGAATATAGAGGATTTCATAATATTGCATTTGATCAATTAATTAAACCTGAAATTACTAGTTCTGCAAATGTAATTGGTTTAGATACATTTCAGTTATGTGTTGGAGATTTTGCAACTTTTGCAAGCTCATTATATGGTGATACTACTATATGGGAATTTAATGGAGCAATACCTAACCCTTCTAATGTACAGAATGTGCCAAGTACGCAATTTAATGTTGAAGGATTTTTCATGATTGAATTGTTTTTGATAACCGATTGTTGTGGTGAAACACCTATTGATACAGCATATTTGTATGTTGATCCAGTTCCTGCAGTTCTTGGTAATGGCGATCAGAATATATGTATTGGTGATGCAACTACACTTGCAGTTCTTGGATTTACTTCAAATGATAGTATCGTATGGTCGCCACTTTCTGATCTTACTGTGATTTCTCAAGATTCTGTTTCTGTAAACCCTACAATTACAACAACTTATAATGCTTCAGTATATTCAAAGGTAATCACTAATGGTCAATTACGTTTAACATGTCCAGTATCTATTAATTATACAGTTTCTGTAAATTCTTTACCGGATCCTGTTATGACTTCAACTAATGTTACTTGTAATAATGATGGTTCTGCTACTGCTACTCCAGCTTCTGGGATTTATGATTTTGTATGGTCCAATGGTACAACAGATTTAGCGGTATCTTCCAGTACAATAACCTCTTTGCCTGCTGGTACATTTTGTGTTACTGTTACTGATACGGTAACTGGTTGTGTTGATTCAGGATGTGTTTTTGTAGCTCCAAATGCTAATGTTCCAATTGTTTTTGTTAATAATGTATCCGCTGTAACGTGTGCAGGTGCTTCTGATGGAACTGTTACTATTGGTACTTCAAATGGTGTGGCTCCATTTACATATGTTTGGGATACAATTGTTCCTGGAATACCTGGTGCACCAACATCTGTAAATTATACAGTTAGTGGCTTGGCTCCAAGAGATTATACCGTTACTTCTACAGATGCTGTTGGTTGTGTTTCGGTTATAACTTTTAATGTGCCTACGCCAGATTCTTTAACTATTGTTGTCATAGATACGATTAATCCTCTTTGTCCGAGTAGTTCTGATGGACGGATTGAAGTTGAAGGTCTTGGTGGAACAGGATTGATAACTTATGTTTGGTCAAATGGAATTGCAGCTGACTCTGGAATATTAGCGGGTATTGATACAGGATTGTATTGTGTCACTGTTGTTGATGAAAATAACTGTTCAAATTCTATGTGTTTTAATTTAAATGCGCAACAAGTTTTAACAACTTCACCAGTAATTTCTACACCTATAACATGTAATAATGGAACTGCTTGTATTACCGTAAACGCAACTGGTGGTTCTGGTCTTTATACATATGATTGGACTGGACCTTCAGCACCAGCACCTTTAACAACAGCTGCGGATGTTGTGTGTGGTTTTCCAGCTTCAAATGGATTATATACTGTCTTGGTTACTGATAATAGTTTTGGTTGTACTACTACGGCTTCAGTCTCTTTAACTGAACCTAGTGCAATAACTACAACTATTTTTAGTCAAACGAATGTTAGTTGTTTGGGAGATTCTACAGGAATAGCGAATGTGGGCGCTTCAGGAGGAACACCTGGATATACATTTTTATGGGATTCAAATGCCGGAAATCAAACGACTGCAGCAGCAGTTGGCTTACCTGCAGGTACTTATTGTGTTACTGTCACAGATATTACAGGAGTATGTAATTCAGTTGAATGTGTTACAATAACAGAACCACTAACATCATTGAGTGTTTCTACTTCTATTACATCGAATTTTAATGGTGCTCAAATTAGTTGTTTTGGTGCCAATGATGGTGAGGCAACTGCTTCACCCATAGGGGGTACACCAGCAGCTACTGGTTATAATTATAATTGGGATGTAAATGCTGGAAATCAAACGACTGCTATTGCTACAGGTCTTTCATTTGCCAATAACCCATATTCTGTAACAGTAACAGATTCACTTGGTTGTTCAGCTGTATCTACAGTTACAATATCTGAACCTTCAATTATTGCAGCTTCCATTAGTTCATCGTCAAATATTAATTGCTTTGGAGATTCGTCTGGTTCTGCTACGGTTTCAGCCATAGGTGGTACAGGAGCAATTAATTATTCCTGGGTAAATGGTCAAACAACGGCTACAGCTAATAATTTACCAGCAGGGTTGCAATGTGTAACGGTTACAGATGCCAATGGTTGTAATATTTCTGTTTGTGCTAATATTACGCAACCGATAAACCCATTGACTTTTACAAGTTTAGTTGTAGATTCAAATGTAACATGTAATGGTTTTAGTAACGGTGGTGCTACTGTAAGTCCAACTGGTGGTACACCTGCTGCTGGAGGTTATAATTTTAATTGGAATTCTATTCCTACACAAACAACTGCATCATTACTGGCAGTGGCTGGAAATACTTATTGTGTCACTGTAACAGATTCTCTTGGTTGTGCGACTTCTGATTGTGTTACGATTACCGAACCAAGTTCTTTAACTGCAACAATAGTCTCATCAATTAATGTTAATTGTTTCGGAGATTCTACCGGTTCGGCAACTGCATTAGGTTCAGGTGGATCAGCTGTAGGAGGTGTATATAGTTATTTGTGGAATGCAGCTGCGGGTAATCAAACTACAGCTACAGCAACTGGATTATCAGCTGGAATATTGTATGAGGTTACAATAACTGATGATAACCAATGTATTGCTTCGACAAATATTTCGTTAACTCAACCTGTAGCACTTTTTACTGCAGGCGCATTAACTTTGTCACCATATAATGGTACTGATGTTAGTTGTGTTGGTTCAACTGATGGAATTATTGTTGCTACGGCTAGTAATGGTACAGGTGACCCTTCTAATTATATTTATAATTGGGGTGCAATAGAGCCTAATAATGATAGTTTAATTAATGTAGCCGCTGGGACTTATTGTGTTACAGTAACAGATTCTCTTGGATGTATTGCTACTAATTGTGCAACGGTTACAGAACCATCTTTACTAACAGCTGATATTAATGTTACATCCATTGTCAATGTTAATTGTTTTGGAGATTCAACAGGAGCTGCAACTGTTATTCCTGCTGGGGGTACATTACTTTCTGTGTATTCTATATTATGGGATAATGGTCAAACAACGGCTGCAGCTAATGGTCTTTTAGCTGGCAACCAATGTGTAACTGTGACAGATGCTAATAATTGTAATGCTGTAACTTGTGTAAATATTACTGAAGCAGCATCAGCCGTTGTTATAGCAAGTATGTCTGTAGATTCAAATATTTCATGTAATGGATTATCTGATGCGGGAGCAACTGTTGTTGCTGCAGGGGGAGTACCTTCTATTTCAAATGGATATAATTATATTTGGAATAATAATGCTACCACTTCATCTGTTACTGGATTAGCTTTAGGGGTTCATTGTGTAACTGTAACTGACTCATTAGGTTGTTTTGATACGGATTGTATCACTATTTCCGAACCATCTACGGTTACAGCAACAATTACTTCTACTATTAATATTAATTGTTTTGGAGATTCTTCTGGTACAGCAACTGTAACTGGCTCAGGTGGAGTAGCCACTACTGGATATACTTATTTATGGTCTTCGAATACTGGCAATCAAACAACCGCAACAGCTACAGGTTTAAAAGCAAATATTACTTATTGTGTAACTATTACAGATAATAATGGATGTTCATCTCCAGGCGTATGTGTAGTCTTGACTCAACCAACTTCTTCTTTAGTAGCAAGTGCTTCCGAGATAACTTCTGTAACTTGTTTTGGAGCAAGTGATGGTATTATTCAGGCATCCTCAGTAGGAGGTAGTGCCCCTGTTACATATCAATGGGATGCAAATGCAAGTAGTCAAAATACTCAATTAGTTTCAGGCCTTTTAGCAAATACATATTGTGTAACAATTACTGATAGTTTAGGTTGTATAGATTCCGCCTGTGTAATATTAACAGAACCTGCGCAAATTTCTATATCTGCTACTTCAATTACAAATATTATATGTAGAGGTGATTCAACTGGTGAGATTACCTTAGGTGTAAGTGGTGGAAATCCTGGATATAGTTTTCAATGGGATGCGACAGCAGATAGCTTAACTACACCTTTGTTAGTTGGTTTGTCTGCTGGAACTTATTGTGTTGTAGTAACTGATGCTAGTGGCTGTCAGGATTCTTTATGTACTCCTATTACTGAACCAGCTTCGGCAGTAGATGTTAGTGCTCTTGTTACCTCTAATTATCCTGGAGGAACTCCTTTACAATGTTTTGGAGATTCCAGTGGAACGGCTTTGGCTACAATAACTGGAGGATCTGCACCATACGCTATATTATGGGATATTGGTTCACAAACTACTGCAGCGATATCAGGTCTTCCTGATGGATCATTTTGTGTTTTGGTAACTGATTCTTTGGGTTGTTCAGATACTGCATGTATATCTTTGGTTTCACCAGTATTGTTGACTTCGTCAGTTTCTAGTACTGATGTTTTATGTAGAGGTGATTCTTCTGGTACAGCAACGGTAACTGGCTCAGGAGGTACTGGAGGGTATACTTTCCTTTGGGATACTTCTGCTTCAAGTCAAACGACTGCTACAGCAACTGGACTTGCTGCTGGTGTTTATCCTGTAACTACTACGGATGCTAACGGATGTTTTGCAGTATCTTCTGCCATTGTAGGAGAACCTGCAACAGGAGTGAATGTTGCGCTGGTAATCACATCAAATTATAATGGTGCTGATGTAAGTTGTAATGGTACAAATGATGCTACAATTAATGCTTCTGCTTCTGGTGGTTCAATAGCACTTGATTATAGCTATATATGGTCTGGTGGTTTCAATAGCAATCCTTTGGTTAATATAGGTGCTGGACCACATTGTGTTACTGTTACTGATGATAATGGTTGTTCTTCAACAGATTGTATAACTGTTTCAGAGCCTAGTGCAGTCACAGCCACAATTGTTGCTAGTACTAATGTTGCATGTTTTGGAACATGTACTGGTACTGCTACAGCTGCAGGTACAGGAGGTACAACTATTACAGGATATAATTTCTTATGGGATTCTGCTGCTGGTAATCAAACTACTCAGGTTGCATTAAATTTGTGTGCAGGTTCATATAATGTAACTGTTACAGATGCCAACGGATGTTCTAGTGTTGCTGTTGCTATAATTGGAGCTCCAGCTTCTGCTCTCACAACAAGCATAACTTCAACTTCAAATTATAATGGGCAGCAAGTTTCTTGTTCTGGAGCATCAGATGGTGAATTAACTGCTACTGTTGCCGGAGGTACTGGACCTGGAACATATATATTTAGTTGGAGTTCAAATTCATCAACAACAAATATTGCTACTGGACTTTCAGTAGCAGGTAATTCACATTGTGTTTTTGTTCAGGATTCTCTTGGGTGTACAGATACGGCCTGTTTTGATTTGATAGAGCCAATTGTTGTTAGTTCAATTATTACAAATCAAACTGATGTTACATGTAATGGAGGAGCTAATGGCTCAGCAACTGTTTCACCCTCTGGAGGCACTGGTGCATTTACATATAATTGGGACAATGGCGATACTACCAGTACAGCAACAGCTTTAATTGCTGGCCCTATTTGTGTTACAGCAACAGATGCTAATGGTTGTTCTGCCTCTACTTGTACAAATATTGCTGAACCAACTTTATTGACAACCACTGCAACTATTAATTCAAACTATAATGGTGAAAATATTAGTTGTGCTGGTGCTTGCGATGGAGTTGTTTTTGCTACGGCTACAGGAGGTACTTTACCATATTTAAGTTACACATGGTCTACATCAGGAGCTGGAATTTTGGATACAATGACAGTTGCTTGTGTTGGTCCTGTAGATGTTATAGTAACAGATGCTAATGGTTGTACCGCTACAGCTGCAGTAACACTGACAGAACCATCTGCAGTAACAGCAACTATAACAGCGAATAATGATGCGACATGTAATGGTCAGTGTGATGGTGATGCTACCGTAGTTGGTAGTGGAGGTACAGTTACAACTGGTTATACTTACCTATGGTCTGTAACAGCAAATAATCAGACAACAGCAACAGCAACTGGTTTATGTGCTGGAACTCATACAGTAACAGTCAGTGATAATAATGGATGTTCAGATGTAACAAGTGTATTTATTAATCAGCCTGCTCTTGGTGTGTCAGCTGTTGCGACTGTTACTTCAAATTATAATGGATCAGATGTCACATGTATCGGAGATTGTGATGGAGAAGTAACTGCTATTGGTAGTGGAGGTACAGTTACAACTGGATATACATTCTTATGGGATGCAAATACTGGAAATCAAACTACAGCAGTTGTAAGTGGTTTGTGTGCTGGTGTATATACAGTTACTGTATCTGATAATGGAGGATGTTCAAATGTTACAAATGTAACAGTTTCAGATCCATCTCAAGTTACAGCTACGATTGTTTCAACAGTAACTGTTAGTTGTGGAGGAGGGTCTGATGGTGAAGCTACTGTTGTTGGAACTGGAGGTACAATTGTCACTGGTTATTCTTTCTTATGGGATGCTACGGCAAATAATCAGACAACAGCAACAGCAACTGGGTTGCCTGGTGGAACGGGTATAAATGTAACTGTAACAGATGCTAATGGTTGTTCATCTGTTAGTTCAGTTACCATTACACAACCTGTTAATGTTTTATTTGTAAACCCGGTTGTAATTACTAATTATAATGGAGCAGATATTTCATGTAATGGTGCTTGTGATGGTGCTGTTGAGGTACAAATAACTGGAGGAATTCCTGGGTATAGTATTGTATGGAATACATCAGCTACAACAGATACAATTTCTAATTTATGTCCCGGTACATATATAGCCTCTGTAACTGATAATGGAGGATGTGTTGTTGTCGATTCTGTAGTAGTGACAGAACCAAATACATTAGGAGCTTCCATAAGTAGTCAGATAAATGTTTCCTGTACTGGATTTTCAGATGGATGTGTAACAATTCAGGGTGTAGATGGAACATCTGGTTATACTTATTCAATAGTTTCAGGTACTACACAGGCAAATAATGGATTGTTCTGTGGTTTGTCTGTAGGGACTTATACTGTGACAGTTACTGATCTTAATTTATGTTCAACTACAGTTGGTGTTACTATAACAGAACCTTCATCACTTCCTTTGGTTACAACAGCTGTTACCTCAAATTATCTTGGTCAGGATATAAGTTGCTTTGGTGCCTGTGATGCTGAAGTTACAGCAACTTCTGTTGGAGGAACACCTCCTTATAGTTATAACTGGTCGATGACATCTCAAACCACTTCTACAGTTACCGGTATATGTGCTGGAGTATTTTCTGTAATAATAACGGATTCGTTGGGATGTACTGCTTCTGCTTCTGTTACAGTTACTCAACCACCACAATTGACTGCAGGACTTAGTGCAACAACTAATGCTTTATGTTTTGGTGATAGTACTGGCGAAGTAGATTTATTCGCAGCCGGTGGTACTGCTCCATATACTTATGATATTGGTCTAAGTTCAATTACTACAATAAGTACGTCAGTAACCTTGACAGGTCTTGTTGCTGGTGGATATACGGCAACAATAACTGATGGGAATGGTTGTCAGGTATTAGTGCCATTTACAATCACATCACCACCATTGTTAACGAATACAGCTTCAGTGACATCATTATATGCTAACGGAACTGTAATAAGTTGTAATGGAGCTTGTGATGGTGCTGCTACTTCAGTTGGAGCAGGCGGAAATCCAGGTTCTACTTATGATTTTTTATGGAGCACTAGTGCAAATAATCAAACTACATTTACAGCAACCGGCTTATGTGCTGGAACACATTCTGTTACTATTACTGACCAAAATGGATGTATTGCTATCGATTCAGTAACTTTGACTGATCCACCTCAACTAATAGCAACAAGTTTGGCTGGGAATATTAATTGTTTTGGTGATTCTACTGGTTCAGTACAAGTTACTGCTGTACCTGGAACTGGAACACCAAATTATTCATATTCATTGGGAAGTCAAACCAATCTCACAGGACTATTTACTGGTTTAGCTATAGGAACCTATTGTGTAACTGTCACAGATGCAAATAATTGTTCTGTTGTAGAATGTGTAACCTTAACTCAAAATACATTATTGCAAGCTACGGCTTTTGTAAGCTCAAACTATAATGGAGCCCAAACAAGTTGTAGTGGTAGTTCGGACGGTGAAGCAACTGTTAATATAACTGGTGGTCAGGCTGCTTATAATATTATATGGGATCCTGCTACTTTAAATCAAACTACTGCCACAGCAACAGGACTTAGTGCTGGAACATATTATGTAACAGTAACAGATTTCTTTGGTTGTACAACATCTGAT
The DNA here is from genome assembly GCA_022448945.1 of Saprospiraceae bacterium. GTDB lineage: Bacteria > Bacteroidota > Bacteroidia > Chitinophagales > Saprospiraceae > Aureispira. Next base: position 45,279 of record JAKVCV010000018.1, on the reverse strand, counting down.
AGCGTCAGTATTACTTCTCCAGATTCTGTATCAATCTCTATAATAGATACAACACATATACTTTGTTTTGGTCAACCTACAGGATCATTTACGGTTGCTGGTAGTGGGGGAGTTGGATCTTATACATATTCAGTAGATGGAGGTATAACATTTACATCTACTGTTCAATACAATAACCTTCCTGCTAATATGTTTGGTTCAGGATATTGTGTGATTGTTCAGGATGGTAATGGATGTCAAGCAACAGCCTGTGTTAATATTAATGAGCCACCTCAGCTACAAGGCTTGGTAGATAGTATTATTATGGTAAGTTGTTTTGGTGGTGCTGATGGTATTATTGCGTTGCATGGACTTGGGGGAATACCACCATATACTTATAGTTTTAATGGTGGTTTATCAGATACTACAAGAGTTTTTGAAGGGTTGAATGCAGGAACATATTCAGTAGTAATTACAGATGCTAATGGATGTCAGACAACTATGAATAACTTAATTATTACACAACCGGCAGTTTTAATTCTTAATGTTGATACATCAAGTAATCCTTCTTGTACCGGTGTATGTGATGGAATAATCCAAGTAAGTGCCTCTCAGGGTACGCCTGGGTATGAATTTTCTATTGATGGAATAAATTATCAGGCCACAGGAAATTTCACAAATTTATGTGCTGGAGGTTATACATTATATGTTAGAGATGCTCAGGGTTGTATTACGACTACAATTGTTACTTTAACACAACCTTCAGTTATTATTGCAAATCCAGCAGTTACTACTAATTTTAATGGATTTGGTGTTTCTTGTACAGGCGATTGCAATGGTGCAGTCGCTGCTACTCCAAGTGGTGGCACACCAAGTAATTTGGGTCTTTACAGCTATCAATGGTCTACTGCTGGTGCTACTACTCAAACATTAAGTGGTTTGTGTGCTAATATTGTATATATTGTAACAGTAACAGATGCTAATGGTTGTATAGATGTTGATTCTATAATTTTAACAGAGCCTACACCTTTAACTGGTAGTTTTGTACAAGTTACTAATGAAAGTTGTTTTGGTAATGATGGTATCATTTCTGTAGTTGCTGATGCTGGTTCTGGAGTGGGTTCATATACCTATGATATTGGCTCTGGGCCAATAGCAAACGGTACATTTACAAATCTTAATGGTTCATTAACAGGTACTCAATATTCTATTACAATTACCGATGGAAATGGATGTTCAACGTTAATGGATACATTCCTTACTATTCCTGCAGTATTGGATATTACTAGTGCTTCTGTTACTTCTAACTTTAATGGTTTTGATATTTCATGTTTTGGTGCGGCCGATGGTTCTGCAACTATAATACATACGGGAGGTTCATCTCCAATTAGTTATTTATGGGATTTGAATGCAAATTCTCAGACAACTATTTCGGCTACAGGCTTGAGGGCAGGAACTTATGGAGTTACAATAACAGATATAGCTGGATGTACTGCTGATACAACTATTACACTAACACAACCCACACCACTTACAATGAGTGCAACAACAGATTCGGCAGGATGTGATGGTGGAAGTAATGGAACGATATCGGTAATACCAGCAGGGTCTATTGGTCCGGCATATACATATGCTATTGATAGTATTGGAACAGGTATACCAGGTACATTTGGTCCTGATAGTATCTGGACTAACTTAACGCAAGGGACTTATACTGTATATGTTCAGGATTCTAATGGTTGTGGACCTGTACAGCAAACTGTAACAATAGGACAGGATGCACCAATAACAATAATAACAAATGTATTAGCACCATTCAACGGACAACAAATTGCATGTAATGGTGATAGTACAGGTACAGCAACAGCTAGTGCTACAGGAGGTTCTTTGGGAGGATTGTTCTTTGCATATCAATGGGATATAAATACTGGATCTCAGACTGGAACAACTGCCACCGGTTTACCTGCAGGTATTTACTTTGTAACGGTAACTGATACAATATCTAATTGTTCGGATATTGCATCTGTAACTATTGTAGAACCTTCATTATTAGTAGCTAACATTGATACTACTGTAAATGTAGCTTGTTTCGGACAGGCTACAGGAGCAGTTCAAGTAAGTGCATTGGCTGGAACGCCATCTTATACTTATAGTATTGATTTTCCTGCTGCAACACAAAACCCACCAGGTGTTTTTACTGGTTTGCCATCTGGGACTTATACTGTAACTGCTACTGATTTAAATACTTGTACAGCCACAGTTGGTGTCACTATTCAGGATGCTGATTCTCTTGAAATTGATTTAGATACAATACATGTTTCCTGCTTTGGAATGACAGATGGATTAGTTACTGCAGAAGTAACAGGGGGAACACCATATGGTACAGGGTTTGGTTATACTGTTACCTGGTCGCCAAGTGCTCCTGGAGCTATAGATACATTAGGTAATTTAACAGCAGGAATTTATACAATGACTGTACAAGATGCGGCTGGATGTGTACAAACTGCTACTGCAACAGTTGTAGAACCTTCACCAATAATAGTGGTTGCAGATTCTGTAGTATCAGCTACTTGTGCTGAAAACAATGGTTTGATAAGGTTACAGGTTAGTGGTGGGCCATCAGCAAATGCTAATATCTTTGATGCATATGAATTCTCTATAGATGGTGGTGCAACTTTCATAAGCGGTAGTAATCCATTGACTTTTTCAGGTCTTACTAGCGGTTTTTATGATATAGTTGTTCGAGATACTAATTTTACGCATTGTATTGGTGTATTAGCACTAGATTTGGGTAGTAACAGCAATATAACTGGATCAATTAGTGTAACAGATGAAAGTTGCTTTGGGTATGCAGATGGGACAGCTTCAGTAACGACTTCAAGTACTGCTGGTGGCTATACCTATGTATGGACAACTAATTCAAGTTCAACTGTAATTAGTACTAGTCAAACTGCAACAGGATTGGCTGGAGGCACACATCATTATATTGTAACAGTGACAGATGCAGATGGATGTCAATATATAGATTCAGCAAATATTGTAAGTCCAGATACTATGATAGTAACAGCATCCCTGATACAAAATGTAAATTGTTATAATGGAAACGATGGAGCTGCTCAGGCNATTGTGATNGGTAGAGATTCTTCGGCAGTTACTTATTTATGGAGTAATGGAGTTACTAATAGTTTAGTAGATAACTTAACTGCGATGGGTGTTGATACAAGTTATACAATTATTATAACTGATACTGCAGGTTGTGTAGCTACTGATACAATTGATATACGTCAGCCTTTAGAACCAGTTGGTGCATTTATGACAGGGAATACTGTTCTTTGTGCTAATCAGGCAGATGGTATAATTTCATTAGATTCAATAGCTGGAGGGACACCTCCATACCTATTTTCTTTTAGTTCCGCAGGACCATATGGCTCTACATCTATACTATCTCAGGGATTGGCTTCGGGTATATACTCTGTATATATACAAGATGCCAATGGATGTATAGATTCTGTAGAGAATATTATTATTAGTGATACAGTAGATTATGTTGTAACTGCATTCCAGGATCAGACGATTACACTAGGTCAAACAGTAACTTTATATGGTGCTCTGAATAATACAGGAATAGATAGTTCTATTGTTTCCTGGTCACAAATGGACCCCAACTCTGGACTTGTAACTCACTTGTTTACAGGAACTTCTGCATTGGTTAGTTTTACGCCAGATACTTTCTATACAGATATGCAGTTTATTATTAATTTAAATAATGGATGTGGAGATAGTGCAATAGTAGAAATATTAGTTAATCCTGAAGAATCCGTTTATGTACCCAATGCTTTTTCTCCTAATGGAGATGGTATAAATGATATATTCACTGTATATGGTTCAACTGATGTTGCAATGATTAAGTCCTTTATGGTATTTGATAGATGGGGAGAACTTGTCCATTTGGGAGAGAATTTTGCTCCTGGAAGTACTGATCCTTCAAATGGATGGGATGGTATTTTTAATGGTCAACCGATGAATCCCGCTGTATTTGTCTTTTACGTAGAAATTGAAATGGCAAATGGTGAAACGGTATTACGAAAGGGAGATGTTACATTGGTAAGATAAAAATCAGGAACTGTATTTTTGATACATAGTTCCATATATTTATATGTAAACTTAGAAAATTAAATAGATTAAAATAAAACATAAGAAACTATATTCTATTTAGCAAAAAGGATAGAATAAAATCTAAATATTATGAAAATAGGGAAATTATATACATTGATTATTGTTCTATTAATTAGTATGAACAATATAAATGCACAAGACATGCATTTCTCACAGTTTTATGTATCGAATCTGACACTAAATCCTGCAACTACCGGAGTTATGAGTTGTAATATGCGCGTTTCTGCAATTTATAGGAACCAGTGGGCTAGTGTAGCTGGAAAATATGCTTTCAATACTTTTGGACTTGGTGTAGAAGGAAAAATTAATGCAGGTAAAAAGGATTATGTAGGTTTAGGATTATCAGTATGGGTAGACAGGGCAGGAGCTTCAGCTTTTACCTCTATACAGGCTGCATTTTCAGGTTCTTATCTGAAAAAAATTGGTGGGCGAAACTCTAATGAACAATATTTAGTCGCTGGTGCCCAGGTTGGTTTTAATCAGCGTAGTATTCGTTTAAATGAACTCAGGTGGGGCTCAAACTGGGATGGAACTCAGTATAATGGTACTTTACCAGATAATGAAAATCTTTTTAATCAAAATCTTACAGTGGCTGATTTGAGTGCTGGTGTATTATGGTTTTGTGCATTAGATAAAAAGAATAAAAATAATATTTATGCTGGTATAGGGTTTCAACATTTAACTAGGGCAAACTTATCTTTTATAAAACAAGGAACAGAGCCTTTATTTACAAGGTTTAGTATACATGGTGGTGCTGAAGGTAGAGTAGGAAGGCGGACAGCAATAGTTCCTAATTTTGCTGTCTTTATTCAGGGGCCTTCTACCCAATTGAATGTTGGTACTGGTATTAAATTTGATTTTAGTAAAAAAGCAAAAAGTAACCAGGCCTTTACTATAGGTGCTTATATGCGTGGTGCTAATCAAGTTCAAGTGGGTACTGATCAGACTACTTTTGGTGTAGATGCTATTATTGCATTACTTCGAATGCGCTTTGGATCATCTCATTTTGGATTTAGTTATGATATCAATGTATCTCAACTAGTTGGAGCAACCCGAGCAAATGGAGGATTTGAGTTGTCTTATGTATGGACATTATGTCAACCTAAAGGTCGCAAATTAGGATGTCCTACTTTTTGATACTGTAATTAATTTTGTCTGATAAGCTTAATTATATTTTTGTCAACTCTGAAATGCTGTGAACCTATTTTAAAGGTGTCTCCATCTTTTTTTGTAGCCAGATCACTAATGTCATCATTGATGGTGTGAATCGAACCCTTCGTATATTTCGCCAGATATATATAATCAAGATTTACCACATCGCCTTTAGCAATACCACAAACAACAATTCTTACTGGTTTTCCAATTTTCATTAGACGTGGAATAAGTTTAAAATCTCTAACTCTGGAGAAATTGTCAGCAATAAGAACAACTCCTTTACATTTTGGGAATTTCGTAATTCCATATAGAATAGCTTCAATATCGTTTTCAGATTCTTTTCCACCATTACCATTCCGCATAGCTTCAAATGCCATTTCTTCAATTTCTTTTGCATTATCTGCACTCACATAATAACATCCCCCTGAATAACCGATTTTTCCATCTGGTTTATTATCTCCATCATTAAAGAAAACAAATTTTTCTGTAGTATTTTTTTTGATATGAGTTTGTAAATAAAGTAAAGTTTGAGTTAAGTAAGGATGCATGCTACCCGTTACATCCTGTACAATTACGTAATCTTCCCAACGTTCAAGTGTTCTCTTCAACACAGAGAAAACAACGGAATCTTTAGTTAGTTTTGCTATAACTTTTTCAGGTTGAGGTGAGGCGTCAGGGTCAGGTACTTCACGATCCGTAATCTTCATTTCAGTTTTATATTTTATGATATATTCTTTTTGTCGACCGGGGCGTTTTTCTTTAAATTTTATTCCCTTTTTTCTTTTGTTGAAACTTTTGGCTAGATACATACCTGTCCATGTACGCCTTTTTGTTTTTATATAAGATGTATCTTTAATGATTTTTGTAGCTATTGATTCGGACAGCATAGTTTTTATTTTAGCTACCTCTTCATTAGTCTCTAATTTTTTTGTTTCAGGGTCATCTACCCTTAAGTCCATAACAGTTTCAATGGTAACTCCATTTTTAGTGGTAACCCTGTGTGGTTTAAGATAAATTACAAACCCATGAAAATATCCCTGGGCTTCTTCATATTCCATTGTCCCATTTTGAGCTATTAGGTTCCAGTCTATTAAATTGTTATTAAAGGCTTGAGGGAAGTGATTCTGAAACATTTTATATCGCTCTCTGTTTAATTCTACCTGATCAAAAGTTTTACTTCTTCTAAAAACAGTATATACTAGATCTATTCGTTCAATAAGCGTATCCCTCAGAGTGAAAAATAATTTTTTGTCGTCTTCTGTAAAAAGAAACTTAGAATAATTCATCGGTAAATAAATAATATATTTACTCTTTCTGGAAATATCGTATTGTGGGATTTCAATTTCTTTTGCCTGAGAAAGTAATTCAGGACTAACAATAACACTATCCATTATTTGGGCATTAGTCATCTGACAATAACAAAGGACGAAAATGATGAGAAATTTGAAATTCATAATAGCATCTTTTAATATAGCTAACAAGTTAGCGAAGTTTATTTGTCTAAAAAATAATATTTGTACTATTTCTTATCTTATTGCTGAAATCAGTCATTCATTTATTTTATTTAATGTAGTAGTGCTATGTAAAACATTCAATAAAATTGTTAATTTATATTATAAGAGTAAAATGCATGCCATTTTTAATATAAATACAATTTGATGTGTTTTATTACTTAAAATTGGTCGATTTTTTCAAGATTTTTCCTTAAGTCGCTAAAAGTCACGTTCTAGCCTTAAAAATTAATACTTTATTTTAATAAAATGGTGCCACCTTTAATAACAACTTTGTTTTGTTTTGTGGTAACATTGAAATTTAAACTCTTTTCATTTTGTTTTAAAAGATTTATTTTCAAAATGTTTGGTGTTACAACATGACCTGTAAACCTTGCTGAAACAGCTTGGATATTACTATAATCATTGTTTAGTTCCTTTTGAATAATTGTATTTAGAGATTTCGCAAATGTACAGGTTCCCTGTAGGATGATATCTGGTAATCCTAAAGACTTTGCAAATACAGGATCAGTATGAATAGCAGCATCAATTTCTGCCTTTTCTGCATATTTATAGGGCAGATCCTTTTCTATTCGTAAATGTTCTGTCCAAATAGGTTTTCTGTTGATTTTTTCTGGCCACGGCATTTGTTCAAGTATTCTATCTTTTCCATGTAATTTCACCCCAAACAATATAGCAGATGAAAATTCGGTTGCTATGATATTATCTTGGACAAAATATTCAAATTTTATGGCTAATTTTGTTCCCCTCTTGTGTTTAGAGATTTCAATTAATTTAGATTTTATAACAAGTTTGTTAAGGTCTTTGGGGATGTTGTTTAAAATTATTTGTTCTGATTGATGTACTAGCGTTTCAAGAATTTCAGGATTGATTTTTTTTTCGAGGAAGTTATTTAGGTTTTGGATCATTTGCCAGTTGATTTTGGCAAAAACTACTGGATGTAAAAAATCGGCCTTATTAATAAATTTCGAATGGTTATGGTGATTAGAAACGACCTCATTATAAAAATTTATTTTTTCTTTAGATAATGAATAAGAAAAGTCCTTGATTTTGACATCTATTAGTTGAGAGGAAACCCAGAGACGTTTTCTAAATATATATTTTAGGAATGCAAATACTTTTTTCATCGTTTAATTTATATAAGCATATATTGGTGACAGCCACAGCTTAAATCCTACTTTAAGAATATGAATAGTTTAAATAATCAAAATAAGACTTAGATATGCTATTTCAACGATTTTTTAGTTAAATCGTTTTTGGGATTTCTATTGATATGGTAGTTATTAAGGTTTTAAAATGGAACATCATCAATTCCGTTTATTTCCTTTTCTGCATTCATTTTAGATGAAAAAGTTTCTCCGGAAAATTGAGTATTTGCCTGATCAAAAAATGACGAATCATCTAGACCAGTAAAGGCATCATCATCCAGATTAGAAAATTTTGCATATTGACCATCCCATTTTAGTCGAACAGAATCAAGTGCACCATTACGATGTTTCGATATAATAATTTCACCAATGCCTTTTAGAGAATTTCCATCTTCATCTTCAAGAATTTCGTAATATTCAGGCCTATAAATAAATGAAACAATATCAGCGTCTTGTTCAATTGCTCCTGATTCTCTTAAATCTGACAATTGTGGACGCTTAGACCCACCTCTTGTCTCAACAGCACGACTCAACTGAGATAATGCAATTACTGGGACATTAAGTTCTTTTGCTAGCCCTTTTAAACCACGTGAAATCATTGAAATTTCCTGTTCTCTATTACCTTTATTATCGTTGCCCCCAGTCATAAGCTGTAAATAATCGACGACAACCATTTGTATGTCATGCTGCATTTTTAAACGTCTGCACTTTGCTCTCAATTCAAAAATACTAATTCCGGGAGTATCATCAATAAATAGAGGTACAGCGCTTAATTTGTCTACCGCAGCGTGTAATTGTTGCCATTCATAATCTTCTAGATTACCTTTTCTTAATTTCTCGGAAGGTATTTCAGTTTCCATAGAAATTAGACGATTAACTAATTGTAAAGATGACATTTCTAATGAGAAAAAGGCAACACCTTTATTAAAGTCGATAGCTGCATTTCTAGCTACTGACATTGTAAAAGCAGTTTTCCCCATACCAGGCCGAGCAGCAATAATAATCAAATCGGATGGTTGCCAACCTGATGTTACTTTGTCTAAGTTGACAAATCCAGTAGGAACTCCTGTTAGGCCTTCTTCATTTTTACTAACTTCTTCAAGTTTTTTTATAGCCATATTCATAAGTGTACTCATTCCCAATGAGCCTCTACTTAGGTTTTGTTCAGTTATATCAAATAAGTTCTGTTCGGCTTTATCCAATAAGTCAAAAACATCTATTGTATCTTCAAATGATGATCGAATTGTTTCTGTTGCTGTGCGTATAAGTTCCCTTTGGATGAATTTTTGAGAAATAATACGTGCATGAAATTCTATATTAGCAGAGGAGGCAACTCTATTAGTTAATTCTACTAATTGAGCTGGCCCACCAATCAGTTCTAGTTTTCCCGTTTTTTTCAGTTCTTCGTTAACAGTTAAAAGATCAATAGGTTCACTTTTTTCAAATAAATTGCAAATAGCTTTATATACATGCTTATGAGAATCTTTATAAAAAGAATCAGGACGCAAAATATCGATTATTAGAGCTACCGCATCTTTGTCAAGCATTAAGGCACCTAGTACCGCTTCTTCAAGATTGACAGCCTGAGGTGGTACTTTGCCAGCATAAACCGATGATATACTGTCTTTCTTTTTTGTGATTTTTTTGGTGTAATTGTCTTTTTCTTTCATTTTAAGATTACAGTAAATGATCTGATAGGGAAATATTTAGTGTAGTATACAAAAGTAATATATAATTTATCATGGTCAAAAGATGTAAGGATTTGTTTTAAAGAAAAAGTAACTTTTAATATTCTTTTTCCCAAAGATCCTCAGTCCTCGTATTATGTAACTGAATTACATTGTTTCTTGTATTGGCATACCATTCTGTGTTTGCTAAATTTTGTTTTTTGGGATCCTCCAAAAAAATATTATGGAATTTATTTCCATCATATTGCCATACTTCAGTATGAAAGTATTCTGATTCTTCTATACTCCCATTGTCTTGTTTTTTTTCTTTCCAATTGATTGTATTAATAATTATAACAAATTTAGAGTCATTATTATAAAACCACAACTCTATTGATTCACTAAAATCGGAATCTTTACTTGTTGTAAATTCCCAGTTTGACCATTGTAACTTAGTATGGCTGAAATATTTAATATTCAATTTTTTACCTTTTATTCCTTCAATATATATCCCTCTTTCGTCAAAGCCTACTTTGGTGTCAGAAAATTCCTCTTGGTTTTTAAAGTGTTCATTAAGTTTTATTGCAAAAAGCGCAAGACTGTTTTTATCAATATTTTGGCTTGTGTTTTTTAAATGAAATCTAGTATGTTCTGGCGGTTGCTTGCAAGACCATTTGCCACTCATGAAATGGAATTGTCCTTTAATGATTCCTTTAAAGGATTCTTTAGTTTGGTTGAATTTTTTTGCATAAAGTGTAATAATACCAGTGTCAAAGCACAAGTTTCCTTCTAGTTTTTGACTGGAGGATTCATTAGTATATAATTGATAATCACCTTTTATTTTAATACAAGGGTTTTTTTCATTAAGGGTTTGGGGGTTATAATATAAATACATTTCTATTGGTTCTTCATCACCTAGCAAGCCCTCAAGAGTACAATTAAAAGGCCTGAGGATATTATTTTTATGTGGTTTTGAATCAACATTTCCAAATTTTGGATACGATTGTTTTTTAAGTGATGCTATCAAATCCTCCTTTGTGATCTCTTTAGGTATACTTTCTGTACAGCTTGAGTATGAAAGTAAAAGAAAGCATATGGATAGGATAAAAATCATTAAATATTGTTTTGATTAGCTCATTAATCGTTTTGTTGTCTTAGTGGCTTATTGAAAATGTAGCTTTATCTAGCAATTTCGTTTGAAATCTATAAAAATGTTTATTAATTATAATTTGGCTTTTCTTTGAGGATTCTCTTTAAGGAAACTATTCCAGTCTTTGTGTTTTTTCTGCCCTAGTTCCAATCCTTGTGTTTGAATGTGATGACAAAAAGCGACACCAAGCGCATCAGTAGCATCTAGTTTATTTAAATCGATTTCTCCATCAATAATATGGGGGAACATTTTTGCAAGTTGTTCCTTTGATGCATTTCCATTTCCTGTTACTGCTTTTTTTACACTTTTAGGAGAATATTCTTCTACTATAATTCCTTTTTCAGATATAGCAACCATTGCAACACCTTGTGCACGACCTAATTTGAGCATAGATTGTGCATTTTTCCCATAAAAAGGAGCTTCTATGGCTGCGTCAGTAGGTTCGTATAGGGCAATAAGTTTCTGGAGTTGAGTAAAGATATGAGCTAATTTTTGACTGTGATTTTCATATTTACGCATATCTAATGTTCCCATAGAAATTATTTTTGGTTTATTTTTAGCAATAACCTGAATAAATGCATAGCCCAATAAATTACTACCAGGGTCAATACCCATTATGATTTTTTGTTTTTTATCTGTCATGCTTGAGTTATAATTCGATATTGGGTTTTTAGAAAAAAAATCCATTTAAAAGGACATTGATGTATCATGTCTTAAATTTATTCTAAACTTTTGACTGTTCAATGCTTGTAGTAAACGAATTATCTTAAATTTGTATTATGCCAATGGAAATTATACAACCACTACCAACTAAAGATAAGGGCTTTTCTTTAAAGTCTTTAATGCAGCATAGAATTTTTGCATGGATATTCAAAATACTTTTTGCAGGAGTTTTATTCGTAGTTTTGTATTTTCAACTATTTAATAGGGAGGATCTCTCTATTCACACCTTATCTACAGAATTTGTCAATAATGTAACCCTACAAAATTTTCCTTTTGTACTATTTGTTGTCTTATTGATGCCATTGAATTGGTTTTTTGAGACCAGAAAGTGGCTCTCTCTAATGCAAAATTTTCATCATATACCTTTTGGCTATGCGTTTAAAGCAGTATTAGCAGGACTTACATTTTCATTGTTTACGCCTAACCGTATTGGAGAATATGGAGGAAGATTATTAATGGTTGAAAAAGATAAACGGGTTTTAGCAGTTTATGCTACAATAGTTGGTAGTTTTAGCCAATGGATTGTTCTTGTAGTTGGAGGTTGGTGGGGGATGATGGGTGCATTTTATTACGGGGTAATTCCAATTGAAAATTTGATTTTTTCGATTTTACTAGGCCTTGGATTTATATTTTCAGTAGTCTTATTTGTTTTGTATTTTAAATTGGACGTAATCATTAGGCTCTGTATACGATTCCGTTTTACCCGAAAATGGGTTTCTAAACTCAAAAGGAAGGCTTATTATAAGCATACAAAAAAACAATTGTTGGCTGCCCTGACATTTTCGTTTTTTCGTTATCTCACTTATTCTTCCCAGTATTTATTATTACTTTATTTTTTTGGGTTTGAAGCTGGTTGTTGCGAGATTATTTTAGGTATTATGATTGTTTATTTACTTCAGACAGGTATTCCATTACCTCCCTCAACTGGCCTCCTTGCGCGTGGGAATATTGCTTTATTGATCTTCGGATACCTTAGTTCCTCTGCAATAGCCCCTGTTGCTATTCTTGCATCTACTTTTAGTTTGTGGATAATAAATGTGGTTTCACCTGCAATTGTTGGTGCCGTAGTTTTGTTGCAAAGAGGGTGGAATTGTTCTAAATCTTCCCTGATTCATCCGGCACCTTTATAGATTTTTGATTATTAAGCTAATTCGGATACGATCTTTAAGTCTCCCTCTATATATAAGCATCAATAAAAATGGTTATATTTAATATTTATACCACATTTTCAGCTTCTATAAACAACGGGGTGAATTTAAAATCCCCACCATCAAATAATCCCAAATCACTGAGTTTTAACCTAGGGATTACCAATAGGGCCATGAAGGAAAGTGTCATAAAAGGAGATCTCAGGCGACAGCCTAATTTTTCTTTTGAGAACCTGTCAATTAGGGAATAAGCGTCAGCAACTTTTTGGCCTTCATCTGTAGACATTATACCTGCTACAGGTAAGGGGAGTACATGTTCATTGTTATTGCTTACGGCAGAAACTCCACCCTCATTTTTTATAATTAAATTAACAGCTTTGCAAATAGAAGCATCATCTGTGCCTACTGCAATAATGTTATGCGAATCATGACCTACACAGGAGGCCAGAGCGCCTTCTTGTAAATTAAAGCCATTGATAAAAGCTATAGTAGGGGGGCTCTCTGAATAGCGGTTAATAACGGCCATTTTAAGAATATCATTTTTAGTATCAGAAACTGTATTTCCCTGTTCAATATTGGCAGTAGTTTTAAAGGATTTAGTAATTAATTCACCATCTATTGCCTGGATCACATGAATGTGATTTGTAATTGGTTTAAGTTTAAAATCATTTATATTCTTTAGGCTAGTATTAAAGTTATTTATTGTTTTTTCTTCGATTCGATCGATTAATGATATACCGTTTTTTGCTACTTGTTGTCCGTTGATATAAGTAGCTGTTACATTAAATTCTTTCAGATCTTCTACCAGAATAAAGTCAGCAGGATCACCAATTTTCATCAGTCCTATGTCTAAACCGTAATGCTTTACAGGGTTAATACAGGCAACCTGTAAAACATCAAAGAGTGGGATACCTTTTGCAACCGCACGTGCTGCTAATTTATTGATGTGACCTAACATTAGATCATCGGGATGTTTGTCATCCGAGCAGAACATCACATTTGCAGTGTGTTCGGGCAAAATACTGATCAGGCTTTCAAAGTTTTTGGCTGCAGACCCTTCACGGATGATTACTTTCATTCCTAATTTTAATTTGTCCAATGCTTCTTCTAAAGTAAAACATTCATGATCTGTACTTATGCCTGCACTGATATATTTTTTTGCATCTTCTCCTCTAACGCCTGGTGCATGACCATCTATCGGTTTTCCGGACTTTTTTGCAGCCTCCAGTTTTGCCATTACCATTGGATCTTCAAAAATCACACCTGGGTAGTTCATCATCTCTGCCATATATTTAATATCAGGGTTTGCCATTAACTCTTTAATGCCATCTACATTAATTTCTGCACCAGCAGTTTCAAAACTTGTAGCAGGGACACATGAAGGAGCGCCAAAGTTAAATTTGAAAGGTACCTTTTTGCCATTTTCAATCATATAATATACGCCTTCTAAGCCCATCACATTTGCAATTTCATGTGGATCAGAAACAGTTCCAACACTACCATGAATCACTGCTAAACGTGCAAATTCTGAAGGTATAAGCATTGAACTTTCTATATGTACATGAGCATCGACAAATCCTGGAAGCGCATAACCATCAACATTTTCTTCTATTTGTTTTATAGAATCAATCTTTCCATTGGAAAAACTAATTTCAGCAGGATATATTTTTTTGTTCTTGATGTCAACATAGTTGCTTTTGATAGTCATTACGATAATTTTTATTAGTCAATAATGTGCCTGCAAGGCAAAACAAAAGTAATTAATTTGAAAATTAATTAAAAAGTTTTGCTTTAAGTCGTTTAAGATTTTTTTTACGGATAAGAATAAAAAAAGGCTGTCTTAAAAAGAACAGCCTTAAAATGATTATTGTTATTATTTTCATTTAATTGCTTCAAGAGACTCTTTCAAACCTTCAATAGATTCAATTTCAGATCCAAAAGAAGATAATAAGTCAGTAATTTTACCACTTAGGTCAACAAAAATATTATCTAATTCCTTGATAGATATATCGCTTCCTTTAGCTTTTTTGATTTTGTCAACGGTAGACTTAATTTGCTCAAGCAATGTATTTAACTTTGTACTATGACTATTAAGAATGTTTATTTCTTTAGAAAGTTCTTCATTATTCTTATTGTTTTCTAGCCATTTATTAAATAGTGCAGCAACTGCTCTTCCTTTTTTGTCGGCTGCTAAAATATTTTTTGCAGATTTGCTATTTTTTTGAACTTCAGCCCATTCCGTACCAATAAAATTTTTAAAAGCTGCTACAATTTTAGAAGCTTCTTGTTTTATAGATATTACATCTGAAGGAGTTTGTGCTTTATTGAGTTCGCTATTAACATTCGGAGTCTCAGAATCTGTTACTACCTCTTCATCTTCAGCAGCCTCCCCTTTAATAATAACAAAATTGTCACCAATTTTTTTCTTTAGTATAGGAATACTTTTGATAACTTTTTTGGCTTGCATATGTTTCATAATACCGCCAAGCACACAAAATTCTACTTGTCCTTCATCATTTATAGAAACATTCCCGTAGGCAACTTTTTTCTTATCAATTTTTCCTTCAGTTCCTTGTCCTTTAGATCTTTTTGTTTTGTAAAGCTTATATACTTCTTTAGTTACTCCTATTGAAATAAAACCCATGCCGACTGAGAAGTAATCGACTTCATAACAAAAGGGAAGTGAAGGTACTTTCTTATCTAATAAGGCCGCAAGAGGCTTTTTTAATTTAGTACTTAGGTTTTTTTCCAAAGTCTCTTTATCAGCAAAATCTTTAGCTTTAATTTGAATTTTCATATTATAAGATATTGAGTAATATATTTTTATTTATAAGTTAAATAAGAAATTTAATTGAATACTAGTAATTGATAAATTTAGCTTAGTCCTTTTAAGTTAACGCGCTTTAGTAATTCTTTAATTTCATTTCGTGTATTATTCATTCTTTTAACAGCACCTTGTAATTCTTTCTTGATTGAATCTGATGTTTCTGATCTGGTTTTTTGTGATTTTATCTTTTCTTCAAGTTTTTCCCATTGAGGGATTCCATTTTCCAATTGTTTTTTTTGGGTGGAAAATTTTTTACTTACATTAGGGTCGGTCATCATCAGCTTACTTATGAAAAGGTGACCTGCCTTACGTAATGCTTTTACAAAATCAGCATCATTGGAAGAGGTTTCTTTGTTTTTGTATCTTGGTAAGACATCTTTTTTCAATTTTTCAATCCCTTTTTGAAGTTCTTTAGTACGTTTTACGATTTCATCTTCGGTAACTAAATACTCTGTTCCTTCGCCAGAAGCAGTAGTGCCTGATTTTTGAACTTTCTCTTTTTTATTGTCTGAAGCAGCGTTTGCAGTTGTTTCTTCCTCTTGTTCATCTTCAATCTCTAGTGGGGCAGTCAACCATCTTATGTCCATGATTTTTTTCATGGATGATTTACGTAATTTTTTTAATGATTTGAGGATTAATTGTTTTTTCCCTTTTGCTAAAGATGGATTTGGCATTAAGCAGAGTATTTTTTTTCCATTTTCATCCAAAATAAAACAATTGCCAATGGACACCTTTTTTTTATCAAAACCATCTTTACCTTTCCCAGCAGCCCTGAAAATCTTTAAATATGCTGGCGTTTGTTTACCCATGATTAATAAATTATCATCTCCGAAAAAATCAACGCAGAAAAAATAACCTGTAGGGTTTTCAGGGTCTGTTTTTTTGATAAGCAATTGTTGCAACTGCTTGTAGTATTTTTTTAAAAAGGCAGGGTCAAGTGTTTTGTCCTGAATTTGTGCTGGTTTTATTTTTTGGACGATTTTAAATGCCACGTGTAGATATTTTTAGTGTGATAATTACGACTTTTTTTTGTAGACTATTTTAACCTCAGCACTTCTTTTACCACCTCTAATATTGACACAATAGTTTGGGTAAAGTTAAGAAAAAATAATTTAAAAAACAAACCTTATTTGTATTTGTAACCCTATCTAAATTGTACAAATCATTATTTATTTTAGATCAATTCAGTAAAATAATATAATTAAATTTATATCAGTCTACCAAAGTAAGTTAGATCATATTGGATGGGGAAATTTTCAGGTATTATTTTTTTTAGCCAGATTATGTATATTCTATTTCAGCTATTAACTGATGGTAGTTTTATTTGGTTATAAACCTTTAGTACTACAAATAAAAATGTTTTCATTTTAGCATTCTCATAAGTTCTTTATTATCTTTGTACCCCATTTAATAACGTTAATTAAAATCGGAATAAATAGTAATGGCCAGAATTCCTATAGATTTATCAAAAGGGAAATTGAAAGAAGCTGAGAAAACTACTGATAATATCATTATTGGTATTGATCTTGGAACAACAAATAGTCTCGTAGCTTATTTGAAAGACGGTAAACCAAATGTGATTACTGATTCGGATGGGCAAAATACACTTGTTCCCTCAATAATACATTTCGAGCAGGATAATTCTGTTATAGTAGGTACAGATGCTATAGAGAAATTGATCTCAGATCCTTCAAATACCATTTTTTCTATAAAAAGACTTATGGCTAAGTCTTTTCAAGATGTAGAGGATTTTAAAAATTTCTTTTCCTATAAGATCATTGATAATGATGTGGAAGATAGTCTTGTCAAAATACGTGTTAGAGATAAATTCTATACACCTGTGGAACTTTCTGCTAAAATTTTGGAACAATTAAAAAAACGCATAGAGAAATCTTTGGATGTAGTGGTTTCAAAGGCTGTTATTACAGTACCTGCATATTTTAATGATGCTCAACGTCAGGCAACAAGAGATGCGGGTAAATTGGCTGGTCTTGAAGTTTTACGAATCGTTAATGAGCCAACTGCAGCCTCTTTAGCCTATGGTATAGGTCTTGACGCAGACGATGTTAAAACTGTAGCAGTCTATGATCTTGGAGGGGGTACCTTCGATATTTCTATTCTAAATATTGAACATGGTATTTTCGAGGTCTTGGCTACAAACGGTGATACATTTCTGGGTGGAGATGATTTTGACAGGGCCATACAGCAGTATTGGGTTTCTGAATATGGTTTTAATTTAGATAATAATGTTGCTTTGTCGCAACAATTGCGTCTTGCTGCTGAAGCTGCAAAAAAGTCATTTTCGGTCAATACAAGTTTTGAAACCAGAATCAATGATCAGTTATGTAAAATTGATAGATCAACTTTTGAAAAACTTGTAAAACCACTTGTTGAACGGACAATAATAGCTTGTGGTAATGCTATTAAAGATGCTGAAATTTCTATCGATTCTATCGATGAAGTCATTATGGTAGGAGGGTCTACTCGGATGTCTATAGTTCAGGATTTTGTAAGTGATTTTTTTCAGAAAGAACTTAATAATGATCTTAACCCCGATGAAGTGGTGGCGTTAGGAGCTGCAGTGCAGGCTGATGTCCTTGCGGGAAACAATAAAGATATTTTACTTTTGGATGTTACCCCGCTTTCATTGGGAATAGAAACTATAGGCGGTTTAATGGACACTATAATTGCCCGAAACACCAAGGTGCCTATAAAAGCAGGAAGAGAATATACTACTTCTGTTGATGGACAAAAAAATCTTAAAGTTGCAGTTTTTCAAGGAGAACGGGATCTTGTTTCTGATAACAGAAAATTGGGAGAGTTTGTACTTCGTGGTATTCCACCAATGGCTGCCGGTATTCCAAAAATTGAGATTCATTTTCTCCTTAATGCCGATGGCATACTTAATGTCAGGGCCAAAGAACTGCGTTCAGGGGTAGAACAAACTGTAGAAATGCGTTCTCCATATGGAATTTCAGAAGAAGAAATGGGTAGAATGCTTCTTGAATCAGTACAAAATGCAAAAGGTGATATAGCTGTACGTGCATTGATTGAAGCAAGAACAGAGGCACAAACTGTTATAAATGCATCTCATAAATTTGTTAAACAAAATGCTTCGATCTTAAGCCCTGAGGAAATAGATAGAACCATTCTTCTTGTTCAAAAACTTGAAGACGCTACAAGTAAAGAAGATAAAGATATTATTCAGGCATGTATGGAAGATCTTAACGAATATACAACACCACTTGCGCACAGGGCGCTAGACGCTAATATTTCAGATGCTATGAAAGGAAAGAAATTGTAATTGACATATTAAAGCTTTCTCTATTTTGTTTTTTAAGTCCTTGATTTTCAGTTTTTTTATCTTTTAGTTTATTTTTTTGCTGTTTTATATGTAATATTGAATTGTACTTATATAATCAACTGCTATTATACATCAGAAAAACATGTTTTATTACATTTTATGAATTATCAAATATATTTAATCTATGAAAAAGTTTATAATTTTATCAATGTTCACAATGCTTCCATTTTTAGTTTTTGCACAAAATAAAAGTGCATCTCAGATTTCAGATTCAGGAACTAACATAGATAAATTCACTAAAAGTAATTATCCTTTATTGCGCTTAGCAATGGCTTATAATATTGATACCATCTACACAGCTGTATATTTCTATCCTTCAGCAACCACTGGTTATGATTTCATGTATGATGCACTATATTTGAATGGATTTACTTCATTTCAATTTGCAACAATGGCAGGAACGAATGAGTTAAATTCAAATGCTTTACCACCGTTAACAACATTACCGGTAACAATCCCATTACATACTGAAATTTCAGTTATTGATAATTATTCTATTCTTGAGGTAGAATTTTCAAATTTCCCATTAGGAACTCAATTAATTTTGGAAGATTCAATATTGTCAACTACTCATGATCTTCTTACTGGTCCTTATAATTATTCTGGAGATCCTGCTAATGGAGATAAAAGATTTAAGATTACTATTATACCAAATTCTGTAGTTGATGTTTCATATGTAGATGAAAATATGTTCAATATATATAAATGCGGAATAGGATTATGTATTTCTTTACCTAAAGCATTAAACGAAAGCCAAGCAATAAGGATATATAATGTATTGGGACAGGATGTTTTTTCATCCACACTCGAGAAAGGACAGAAATTCTTCAACCTTTCACATATAGATTTGCCTGAAGGTAATGTCTATTTTGTTGAATTAGAAGGTTGCGAAAAGGCTAAAAAAATTTCCTGGTAACTTATAATTATTGTTCTTAAAATTCAGGTGGACAGGGATACCAATTAAATTTCACGTAAATTTTTTATCTCTGTCCATCCACGTTTTCCATCAGTCAGAATTATTTCATTCCAGCCCTCTACTTCTTCAATTATTTTTACTTTTGTTCCTTCATGTAATATAAATACATCCTGACTAGATTCTGAAGGAGCACTCTTGATATAAATATTTTCTACAAAAATAATAGCCTCCCTTTGAAGGTTTTCAAGTGTGTATTTTGAGCTTGCCATAAAATATGTACTTGCTGAAAAAATAAGTAGTATAATAGTTATTAAGAAAAATCCTTTTTTTAGAGACCTGCTATGTAGAAAAAAATATAGAAAAAAGGAAAGCATGGCCAGTAAAAAAAGGCCAGAAAAACCATATGCCCAAAAATCAGATGAATGCGTTTTTATGAGGTTATGGTACCATTCCACAAAAAAGAAGTCAGGGATAGATTCAATCTCATCCACAACCCTTGTGTTAGCTAGTTTAAGGTTGTAAGCTACATCCTTGTCAGTAGGGTCTATTTTTTTAGCTTTTTCGTAATTTAAGATTGCTGCACTAATATTTCCGATTTTAAAATATGCATTTCCAAGATTATAGAAGAGTGAAGCAGATTCCGAACCCGATTGGATAACCATTTCATAATGTTTAACAGCATCTTCAAATGCAGATTCCTGATATTTCTTATTGCCTTCCAGAAACAAGGTATTTGGATCCTGAGCATTTAGCGAAACAATCAGTATGCAAAAGCAAAAACTGAGTATTGGGTTCAATATGTTGGCTTTAAATTTTATCATCAATATTAGTTATGGCTTTAGCTGTTTTTTTATACACACTTTCTAGGTCATCAGAAACTGAACCAGGGGCAAAACGTGCAAATTCACACTGATCAATAATCTCCATTAGTTCATTTGTTATTTCTCCGTTTAATTTTTTTTCTGTTAATAAAGAGGCAATTTTTTCTTTACTAATCTCTGAAAAAGGAATATTTATCTTATCGCTGAAATACCCCCATAAAGCCCTGGATAGCTCTTCATAAAATCCGGAAACATTGTTTTCTTTAAGATGTTTTTGGGCTGAAGCCAGACGTTTTTTAGTCAAACGGCTAGCCCTTCTTCTTTTGACGAGAACAAGGTCCTCATTTAGGGCTTTATGTTTTTTGAAGATAAATATTAATGCAAATAAAATTATAAGGGGGCAATAGATCAGAAAATAAAACAGTCCTGATTTAAAATAATATTTGCCAATTTCTCTAAAAGGGTCTGAATTGGTTTTGATAAATAATACATCTTCACCCAATAGTGTTATTTCATCTTTGTTTGAGTAGTTGACACCTGTTGTGGGAGTTGTTTCTGCTTTTTCTTCTCCTTCGATATTCAAAACATAATCAGGTGTTTTTAAATTTAAATATCTTTTTTTTGTAAGGTCAAAATAGGAAAATGTAATAGATGGAATTTTGTATTCTCCCGCATATCTTGGTATTAAAACGTATTCGAAAGATTTGTAACCTGAATTCCCACTATTGGACATTTTAATGTTTTCTTTGATCTTTGGCTCATACGTTTCAATATCAGGTGGAATTTCAAGGTCAGGTGTGTCGAACAACTTTAAATTTCCATTGCCCTTCACTTTTATTGTCAGGCTAATGGCTTCATTTGTTTTTGCTTCAGTTTTTGAAAGATCTGATTTTAAGGTAAAACTACCTACTGCGCCATTAAATGTAGCAGGTTTTCCTGAAGGTAATGCTTTTACTTTTATCTTTTTTGAGCGACTTTGAACGGTATGTTTAATGTCTCGGTAACTAGAGAAAAAACTGCGAGATGGAATCCTTACACGGGCAGAAAGTTCTACACCCATAGGTTCTATGGTTAGTTCACCTGACTTTTGGGGTGTTAGTAGTACTTTTTTGATGACGGACTTATAATATCTGTTTCCTTTGTAGTTGCCCTGAGTAACATTATTTTCTTTGAGTTCAAATTCCTGAGACCAGAAGCTACTAAAGCCTGGGACTTTTACATAATCTGTTAATCCATTAATATTAGCGTTAAAATATAAGGTGTACGTAGCCGTTAATTGCTCTCCTACATATAAGTTAGATTTGTTAACTGTTAAGACAAGGTGAATATTATCATTTAATTGATCAGTGATATTATTATTTTGGTTGTTATTCTTATTCTGTTGTGATGCTTTTACCATTTCTACAGAAACAATATTGGATTTGATCGTTTTACCATTAGATTGAATAGAAGCCGGGCCAATTTGGATAACACCAAGCTTGTTAGATTTTGCCCTTAACTGATAAGAATATGTTATTGATTGCGTCATTCGCCCATTAACATAAGTCATGCTTGAAGATTGGTTTGGCCCACTCAGAACCTGAAATTTACTTAGGTTAGGAGGTGTGAATCTATTGCCACTTGCATCTATTTTAAAACTAAGCGTAAAAGTCTGGTTTACGGCAACTTTTTTTCTGTTTACAGATGCAGAAAAATTCTGAGCCCACACTTCATTTAGAAGTGTAAAAAATAAAATCACCAATATGTAAATTACCTTTTTAAACATTAAACATACTTTAAGTGTATATTTTACCAATCTTTTTCAATATATCTTTTACCGCCTTTAACTTTTTTCTTCTTCAATTTTTCCTGTAGTTTATCCTCTTCATTTTTTAGGGCTTCCAACAGACGTTCTGCTTCTTCTTTACTCATTTCTCCCTCTTTAGGTTGTTGCTGTTTTTCATCTTCTTTGTCTTTCTTATCTTTATTTTGTTGCTCCTGTTTTTGTTGCTCCTTCTTTTTTTGATCTTCATTTTCCTTGTTCTCCTGTTTCTGTTGATCCTTTTTGTCCTGATTCTGCTGATCCTGGTTCTGCTGGTCCTGATTTTGTTGTTGTTGTTGTTGTTGCATTTGTTGCTTTAGGCGTTTTGCCATTTCCAGATTATATCTGGCTTCATTATCCCGTGGATTATTTCTAAGTGCATTTTTAAAGGATTCTATACTTTCATCTAATTTTCCCTGATTCTCTTGTGGGTTTTTAAAAAAGTTTTGCAGATGTGCATTACCTATATTATGATGAGAGCCTCCTTTTACAATATTGTTATCTGATTTTTCAATTATCTTTTCAAATTTATCAACTGCTTCATCATATCTTCCTTGTTTATACAAAGCATCTCCAAGGTTAAAATCAGCTTTTAAAAAGTCCTGGTTTTTTTGCAGAGCCTTTTTGTAATTTACTTCTGCATCAAGGAAGTGCTTGTCAGCTTTTTTGTTTAGATCGTTATACTTGATTGAGTCACCCGAATTTAAAGCTAGATTTGCCAAATCCAGGAATTCTATTCCTGTATCATAAGAACTATTTCCTTTTAATGCATCCTTTTTTTCAGCCTGGCCAAAAACAAGCTGTGCAAATAATAATAATATTGCTGTATTTCTGATTGTATTTTTTTTAAAAAATATCATATTTTCTTATCCATTTTGTTTTGGAATCAGGAATCAGGCACTCTATAATAAAAAAGAAAAATGCAATGCCTAAAAACCACTGAAACTGATCTTCATAATCTGCGTAACGTTTTGATTCAAATTCACTCTTTTCAGCATTGGATACACTTTCCATTATATAATCTACAGCACCTTGTATATTATTTAGCTCAATATAGCTTCCACCGCCTTTAACGGCAATTTCTTTAAGTAATTTATCATTAAGTTTTGTTACAACTACATTTCCTTCACTGTCTTTTTTAAAATCTGTACTGGAACCTTTTTTAATAGGTATTGGACCTCCTTTGGTGAGACCAATTCCTACGGTATTGATTTTTATGCCATTTTTTACTGCTTCTGCAATAGCATCGTCGACACCTTCTTCATGGTCTTCTCCATCTGTAATAATATAAAGCATTTGGTTTTTTGACAGGCCATATTCCAGATAATCCTGGGCCATATTGATGGCTTCCCCAATTGCTGTACCTTGTGTGGGTACAATATCTGTATCTACTGTTTTTAAAAACATTTTTGCAGCAGCATAGTCGGTTGTAATAGGAAGTTGGGGATATGCTTTCCCTGCATATACGATTAATCCAATGCGATCTGTTCTTAGTTCATCTATTAACTTTGAAACCATCAGCTTAGACTTGGTCAATCTGTTTGGTTGTACATCTTCTGCCAACATACTTTTTGACACATCTATAGCAACTACCATATCAACACCCTTTCTTTTTAATACTTGTAATTTTGAACCAATTTGAGGGTTTACTAAAGCCAGGATAAGAAAGAAGAATCCTAGTAAAAAGAATATTTGTTTTATGAGCGGTTTGTTTTTTGACCTATCTGGGGTAAGGCCTTCAAAAAGATGGCTGTCGCAAAAACTCTTCTCTGCTCTTTTTGTCCAGGCTTTATAATATATATATAAGAATATAAGGACTGGTATTAGTATCAGTCCGTAGAAATATTCAATATTTTCGAAATAAATCTTATCCATAAGATTAAACTATCCCTTTTAATAAAGTAAACCTAAGTATTCTGTCAATCAGTAATATTAGTGCTGCAACAAATGCAAACATAAAGAATTTTTCTTCAAATTGTTGAAAGGTTAGTTCCTGCAACTTTGTTTTTTCCATTTTGTCGATCTCTTTATATATTGCCGATAATTTTTCTTTGCTATCTGCTCTGAAATATTTTGCCCCTGTCATTTCTGACACCTGCTTTAATAGTTTTTCATCGATTTTTACAGGCACATTCTGATAAATTGTTCTTCCAAATGCGTCTTTGAAAGGGTAGGGGGCTTCACCCATTGATCCTACACCAATAGTATATGTTTTAATGTTGAATTTTTTTGCTATCTCAGCGGCAGTCAACGGATCTATAAAACCACTGTTATTGACGCCATCCGTTAATAATATCACCACTTTGCTTTTAGCCTTACTATCTTTCAGTCTGCTAACTGCAGTGGCCAATCCCATGCCAATTGCTGTACTTTGGTTTTCGATCATGCCTGTTTTAACATCCTGCATTAAGTTTTTAACAATATTGTGGTCTCCTGTTAAAGGGCATTGGGTAAAACTTTCGCCTGAATATACTACAAGGCCAAAGCGATCATTTTTGCGGCCATCGATAAAGTTTAAAGCGACATCTTTCGAAGCACTCAGCCTGTTTGGCTTGAAATCTTCTGCCAGCATGGATCCCGAAATATCCAGGGCTAAAATAATATCTATTCCTTCATTGCCAATAGTCTTTTCACTGATCTCTGTTGTACGTGGACGGGCCAGTGCAACGATAATGAGTGCAAAAGCGATTAATTGAAAGATGAAAAGTACGTGTTTGATAATTCCCCAAAAACTTTTTTTGTCTTCAGAAAATGGTTTCCCAGTAGAAAGTACGACATCGACATAGCTATCTTTAGATCTGTATAAATACCACCCAAGCATTACTGGCAATAGTAATAACAAATACAACAAACCCTGATTGGCAAATTCGTAATTAAGCATCTTCTTTATTGTTATTTATATCTTTTTCCTGTTCCTTTTCCCCTTCCTTTGATTTTTCTTTTTCGCTAGGCTTAGTCTGGTTTACAAAATTCAGGGCGATAGTTAGGAATGATTCACCTTCTTCAGGTAGTGGATGTGCCTTGGCAAATTTTACTAGGTCACTCATTTGCAATAATTCTTTGAATTCGATTTTTATCTTATCATCCATCCTAATGACTTTGATATCTTCCATTATTTCATCTGAGGTAGATTCCAGCGCATTGATATCAAATTGTTCATAAAGATAAATACGAAGCACATCAGTAAGCTCTACATAATAACTTTTTATCTCCATGCTCAGCCATGCTTTCTGATCCTGCATGGTCTGTAATTTTTTAAGTGCTGTTTTATGTCCAGGTATTTTTATTTTGATGGGTTTCTTTTTTTCTTTAGGTTTTCTCCTTTTTAATAGATACCAAACTAATCCAATTACAAGAATGGAACCCAGTATTCCCATAAGTATTTCAAACCAATAATTGTATTCTATGTTCATCGGTTTTTTGATATCATAGATTCTGTTTGTAGAATCTAACTTAATGGTGCCATAGCCCAGAAAAACAGGATATGCAAAAATAGAATCTACCAATGAACCACGCTGAAACAACAATTCTACAGAATCTATTTTATATACCCCAGAATCAAAAGCAGTAACCAGAAAATCCTG
>JAKVCV010000018.1:0-19209 GCA_022448945.1 Saprospiraceae bacterium | reverse complement strand
GACAACAGGAAAAGAATGGCTTTTTTCTTCATCATATTTGACAAATATTTGAGTGCTTCCCCGATATCTGTGCCATTACTCTCTGGTTTGAAGTCAATTAATTCCCGTATAATTCTGAGGATATGTCTTTTCCCTTTTTTTGGGGGGATATATTTTTCTACCTTATCCGAAAAAAACAAAACACCTACCTTGTCATTGTTTTGTATCGCGGAGAAAGCAAGAACCGCACAGATTTCAGTGATCATATCGCATTTCTTCTGGCTTCTGGTGCCGAAAGATCCGGAACCACTCACGTCGACGAGCAAAACTACAGTCAATTCCCTTTCTTCTTCAAATACTTTGATATATGGCGTGTTGAATCGGGCAGTTACGTTCCAGTCGATGGCCCGAATATCATCTCCGAACTGATATTCACGTACTTCACTAAAGGACATACCCCTGCCTTTAAAAGAAGAATGGTATTCTCCTGAAAACAGATGATCTGAAAGACGGCGTGTTTTAATCTCTATCCTTCTTACCTTTTGTAGGATCTCTTTCGTATCCATAGTTTGAGCTTTGGAATTTTTTATGGTACTTCGACTACGTTCAATACCTGTTTGATGATCTCTTCTACTTTTACATTTGTTGCCTCGGCTTCATAGCTCAGTCCTATTCTGTGTCTTAGTACATCATGGCAAACTGCTCTGATATCTTCCGGAAGTACATATCCTCTACGTTTTACAAAGGCATATGCCTTGGCAGCAGTTGCAAGATTTATACTTCCCCTTGGTGAAGAACCAAAACTTATTAATGGTTTGAGCTCAGCTAGTTTGTATTTCTCAGGATATCTTGTTGCTCCGATTATATCAATAATGTACTGAAAGATCTTTTCATCCATGTAAACCTCTTTTACTACATCTATAGCATTCAAAATATCTTTATGAGAAACAACAGGTTGAATATCTGTAGGTACTTTTTGAAGGTTTTGCTTTATAATTAATTTTTCGTCATCCAATTCAGGATAATCAATAATCACTTTCAGCATAAAACGATCTACCTGAGCCTCGGGAAGGGTATATGTACCCTCTTGCTCTATTGGATTTTGAGTTGCTAATACTAAAAATGGATTGTGTAGTTTGTGTGTAGTATCACCTATGGTTACTTGTCTTTCCTGCATAGCTTCCAATAAGGCACTCTGTACTTTTGCAGGGGCACGGTTGATCTCATCTGCCAAGACAAAATTCGCAAAGATCGGGCCTTTTTTTACTGCAAACTCATTCTTTTGCATATTGTAGATCATGGTACCGATAACATCTGCAGGCAATAGATCCGGCGTAAACTGAATCCTGCTGAAACTTCCGTCAATGGCTTTTGATAAGGTATTAATTGCCAGCGTTTTTGCAAGACCTGGTACACCTTCAAGCAAAACATGTCCCTGCCCGATTAGTCCAATCAACAATCGCTCTATCATGTGTTTCTGACCGATTATTTGTTTATTTATCTCCATGGTCAGGAGATCTACAAAGGCACTTTCCTTATGAATTTTCTCATTGATTGCCTTTATATCATCTGTTGGAGTAGTTGTATTTTGTGTTTCCATTTACGTCGATTTGTAAAAAAAAAATAAATTTATTAATTAGTTCAGAAAATCAAGAATAGAAAAGGCCGCAATAAAATATTTTTAACATTTATTAACAAATTTTTGGATAATAAAATTGATATGAAGCTCAAAAATCTATGATTAGTACGTTATGATAACTGATTAATGCAGTTTCATGTCAAAATTTATCTAAATGTTATTTGTAGGAACTAAAAAAGTTCTATCCCTTAATTGCATATGTATTAGCATTTGTGTAATTTGACAGAACACTTCAAATTAAAAAAATTAAAAGAACATAAAATCACTATCTAAAAACTAAATGCTATGAAAATATTACTCACATTCTTACTTTCTTTCCCTTTACTACTGATAGCACAAACCTGCGCAACCTTCACAGATTCCCGTGACGGTGAAGTATATACTACTGTACAAATCGGTAATCAATGCTGGATGGCAGAAAATTTAAGATACAATGCTCCCAATTCAATGATCAATCCACTTATTGATAGTATTTACCCTACCACTTTTGGTCGCCATTATACATGGATTACACTTATGAATGGTGAAGCTCTAAGTAATTCTAATCCTAGTGGTGTTCAGGGAATATGCCCAAATGGTTGGCACGTTCCTTCTGATGCTGAATGGACTGAATTGGAAATGGCTTTGGGTTTGCCTGCGGCTGATACCGCTATTTATGGATTACGAGGAACACATGCGGGTCATATGAAATCTACTACTGGTTGGGTGTCAGGAATGAATGGGACAAATACTTCTGGCTTTAATGCGTTGCCCGCAGGCTACTACAATTCTTCGAATAATTTCGTCGATTTGGGATCTGTTGCTACCTTCTGGACTTCGGGGGGGCTTAGTTATCTGTATCCAACGAGAAGAACAATAAAAGTACAATGGGACCCATGGGTATTACGCGATTTAGATTATAATACGAATGGACATCAATGCCGTTGTGTAAAGTCAATTATAACAAGTATAAATAAATCAAAATCTTTTAATACTAAAAAACTGAGAATTTCTCCTAATCCTGTGGATGACAAGGTGCAGTTTGATTTTGTTCTTGAAGAACCCTCTGAAGTACAAATAATGATTTATAATATTTCCGGACATCAGGTGTTTCATCGTAGTGTTACTGCATCTGCAGGAGAACAACAAGTTACACTTGATTTGAAGGCTGCAGGTTTTCATCCGGGGGTCTACTTTGTGGAACTACGAAGTGAAAAGGAGCGCTATTTTAATAAATTGATTTTACAATAGTTTTTGGTTTGAGTAGATTGTATAGTTTCATTATATAGAAAGAAGTACATGAAATCTAATCGTAATCTTATAGTATTATTATTAAATGGGCTTATACTAATATTTCTACAAGTAAAACCTTATGCACAAGACGTAAATCTTGAATGGGCAAGGTCCATGGGAAGTGTCGCATTAGATCTAGGGCTCGCTGGTACCGTAAATCATTTAGGGAATACCTTTGCCCCGAGGACTATATTATTTGACGATACAAAATGAGTATCAATCAGTTTTTGAGAAAATTTTGAAGGAATAAAGCTTAAGTGAATAAGGTATTAATTTTTTGACTCTTTGAATAGATAACAGTATCTCATGGTTTAGTTATGGAGCTAGAGGAATACTACTAGCTAGATGCATTTATTCACAAAAATAATAGTTCCCACAACGAGCTTTCAGAACATTTGATCGATTAGGGGGTGTATATTTTCCTGTATTTAAAATCATCCAATAGTATATGCAGTGACTATCCTTTATTTTTAAACAATAAAAACAAATTATATCTTATGAATGTTATAGGTATTGTAGTTCTAGCTTTTTTCTTTCTTTCTGCAAGCGTAAAACGAGTACAGGAAAAAACAGCAAAAATTGTTCAACGTCTGGGAAAGTTTAACAGAATTCTCCATCAGGGAATTAACTTTATTATACCAATAATTGAAAATATTGCTGGTACTGTCAATCTAAAAGTCCAAGAATTAGATATTATTCTAAAGACCAAAACACAGGATGATGTTTATGTAAAGTTGAAAGTATCTCTTCAGGTACAAATAATAAAAAACAAAGTTCGCGAAGCATTTTATGAACTGGACGATCCCTACGGACATATTTCTTCCCGTATTTTTGATATTATTCGTACACAAGTCCCTAAATTAAATCTTAATGATGTTTTTTCGCGTAAAGATGATATCGCAGTTACTCTAAAGAAAGCATTGACCCGGCATATGGAAAAATATGGTTACAAAATTGTAGATGCATTAATTACAGATGTCGATCCTGTACTTTCAGATGATGCGTCTTTGGAAAACAATGATTCGGATGATACACCTATAGAAAATAATAGTTCGGACGATGACCTTTCAGAGCATTTGATCGATTAGAGCTCCTGCAGGGGGTGTATTTTACTATTTTAAAATCTTAAATTATTGCCTCCCCCTTTTTGAATCTGGCTGAATTGATTTATCATTTTTCAATTTTTTGTCTACCGTATGTCCTGCCTTAAATAATGTAAATTGGTATATATATGATTTTGTATTGAAATCATTTCTGATTCCTGAAAAACTAAGAATAATGAATGAAAGTTTTCACAAAACCCAATTGGTTAGTAAAGAAAAAATGAAGGAATTGCTCCACAAGAGCGATACACCCGGCTTGATACGTTTTCTGGTTCTTTATACTTTGCTGATTACTGCATGTATTGCTTTGGTATTTACCTGGGACCGTTCGTGGCCAGAGATCATTGTTAGTCATTTCCTTTTTGGGATAGTCTGTTGTGGGCTCTTTGCCTGCGAACATGAAACCGTTCATAATACTGCTTTCAAGACCATATGGCTCAATAAAACAGTTGCTTTTTTGGCAGGCTTATTTCATCTTTATGCGCCTACTATGTTTCGCGAATTGCATTTTACGCACCATCGTCACACCCACGAACCAGGACTCGACCCAGAGATCTCTATTGGCGGCAAGGCTATGCCATCTATTGTCAGCAATCTTCCATATTATTTTTCGTGGGTAACAGGTTTACCTTTGTTGATGTTCAAAATATTGATGCTGATAAATGGTGTTTTGCTTATGCCTGAATTTTTGAGGAAAAATCTTCATCCCTATGTTGACCCCAAGGTGCGTTTTAAGCTTGCTATTGAATGTATGGTCATATTGTCCCTTAATGTAAGTTTTATATATTTGGCACTTTATGTCCATGAGGGTTTCTGGGCGCTCTTTACCGCACAAGTTGTCGGACATTGTTTTTTGGCCTGTTACACAACTGCAGAGCACAATGGTCTTCCGCATGAAGGTAATATATTTGAAAAAACGAGGTCGGTGAAGGCAGGCAAACTGACGAATTTTATGATGTGGAATATGCCTTATCATGCAGAACATCATGCCTATCCTGCTGTTCCTTTTCATGCATTGCCTCAGTTGCACGATGACTTGAAGGATGAAATTAAGCATCGTATAAATAGTCGTGCCGGACTGCACCTTGAGATCCTTAAAGATGTAACTATTGGTGCTAAATAAATATGAATACCTATAAATTATAAAACCCTCATTTGTTTTGTGCAAATGAGGGTTTTGGTGTGGAGCTGGAGGGAGTCGAACCCTCGTCCAGTCAAAGCATCTATAAGCTTTCTACAATGTTTAGTCATCAGTCGGATCTCGAGCGGCAGCAAGTCTGAAGACATACGCACTACTACTCCAGTCTCTTCTTGATTCGCCACGGGTTACGGAGACACGCACTTATGGCTAGCCTAAAGGTTGGTTGATGCGGGGCACGCTGTGTATTAGGCGTCAAGCGCGAGCCGCAATGGTTACCAGATCACTGAGTGATTAGGCAGCCATGGCATAATTATTATTGCCATTCAAAAGTTGTTATGTGCTATATTGTTACGAGATAATCACACCTGTCTCGACATGCTTACTTAAAGAACATTCTATGCTGTCAATTCCAGTCAGCCCCTTTTGGGTAACGGTATTACCTGTTTTTAGAAAAATCAGGAAATGCAAAACTATAACTAATTTTTGAACATGAAAGTTCCGACTATTGTTTTTTATATAGATTTACGTTATTTATAATATAAAGATATTCTTTAGAATATCATCAGATCAATTTTTAATGATTTTTATTTCTTCTTTGTGATCATCGCAGATAATTTTTAAAAAATAGTTACCAGGACTATAGTTTTTTATGTTGATCGTTCTTGATGATGCGCTTGACAATCTTTTTCCCGTAAAGTCATAAATTTCAACATTTACAGGGCCATGGTAATCTTTTATTTCAATGTTTAACAGACCTCCAGTAGGATTGGGAAACGCTTTTACTCTTTTTTTAGTTTTACCTGAGATAATATTTTGATTTGTTAAAGTATGTTGGATTCTGTATTTGTGTATAAAAACACCATTGCCGGATTTATCATAAATCATATATAAATGATTGTCTAGGATTAAAAAGTGAGGTCTGAAAGTATGATCGCCAGTTGCATGATGTCGTTCCAGAAGGTTGAAGTTTTTGTCAAAAACAGCAATGTCAATATGTTCATCGTTAATAGATGTGTTTTGGTCTACATGTTGAAAACCAACGAACCATAATTCTGTCACAGGGTCAAATTCTGCCGCTGTTGAAAACCAATTTCCATCACCATTGACACTAGGAATAAGTGTTTGTATGGCATTGTTTGATAAGGGGTCCCAATTGGTTTTCCATTCCGTAAGAATCAGTTCACTGTTGTGCCCGAAAAAATTGCCTGTAAACATATGAAAAACGGAGTCTTTGTATACTGCTTCTCCGATATTATTATGAGCTAAAATGTGGGAAGTTGTATCTCTGCCGACCTTATTTAAATTCAGATCAAATGAATTAATGATATGTCGGTGGGGAGGGAGAAAATGTAATGTATGGATAAGATTGTTATCCGTACAGAAGATCATATCATTTGTTGGGTTGTTGGTGCCGATTTCAACTGTATCAAGTGATCCGATCCTATTACCGGCTGTATCGATCCTGAATAGTAATAATTCCTGATCCTGTTGAAGTGAATAGGTAATGTATATATTATTGTTAATAAAAAGTTGTTTATGGTCTGTGATACCTCTGCCCATAACAAGATCACTATTTGTTGTTAGTTGAACCGGGTTGCCCTTTTGATTTAAACTGGTATCGAACTTTATCAGATGAATATGATTCTGGGTAGACGAGTTATCATGGATCATACTCGTTACATTAATGGAGGTGCCATCATAGGAAATGCCACCCCATATTTTTGCATCTGTTATTGAGATAGAATCAATTTTAGTAAGGATGTTCTGAGCATTAATGGTTGTGCAAAAAAACACAATCGCAAAGATTGGGAAAAATTTATTTGTCATAGTTTTAAGTAAGGTGTTATGAGGTATTGAAAATGAAAGTGTAATAAGTTATGCAATATATATGTGGAATATTATCAATATACTAAGCTAATCTTTGAATGCAAAGAAAGTGTTTTCTTTTCTTTTTCGTGATTATTCATCAAATATGTTGTTAATAAAACTTGTCTTATTAAGGAAATTTAGTAATATCGCAGTCTGATTCAGAGTAGATTGAGTTTGTATTTTATAATTGATGTTTCAAATTACTTTTTAAATGAAAATAGGAATTATCAGAGAGGGCAAAGTTCCGCCGGATTCAAGGGTTTTATTTACGCCTTCACAATGTGTTGCATTACAGGAAAAGTATAATATTGAATTTATAGTACAACCTTCAGCAGGGCGCTGTTTGCATGATGACCTATATAGGAATGCAGGTATTAGCTTGTCAGAAGATGTTTCAGATTGTGATTATCTGATGGGTATTAAAGAAGTACCAAAAGACCAGCTGATTCCTAATAAAAAATATTTTTTCTTTTCGCATACCATAAAAGAACAGTCCTATAACAGAGCATTGTTACAGAAGATCCTGCGTGATAATATATCTTTGTTTGATTACGAAGTGTTGACAAATGAAAAAAAACAGCGGGTAATTGCTTTTGGCCGATTTGCGGGAATAGTAGGTGCTCATAATGGGATGATGACATATGGTAATCGCACGGGGAGTTTTGACCTTAAACAAATGCATTTATATGATGATTATGCAGCAGCAATTTCGTATTACAAAACATTACAATTTCCGAAAATAAAGATTGTTGTTACGGGTACAGGAAGGGTAGCAAATGGTGCAGCAGAAGTCTTTGATCATATGGGAATTCGTAAAGTCACCCCAAAAGACTTTTTGAATAATAACTACGATGAAGCAGTTTACACCCAATTGGATTGTGTCGATTATGCTACAAAATCACTACCTGCAGACTTGTGGCAGGAATGGCAGGATAATATGCACAAAGGAATGCATAAGCCTGTTTTGCCATTTGATATGATGGATTTTTTCAAAAACCCAAAAGATTACGAATCCATATTTAGCCCTTATACCAAAGTTGCTGATCTAATGGTAAACGGCATTTACTGGGATAATGATGCGCCACAGTTTTTTACTAAAAAGGATATGAAGAGATCAGATTTTAAAATCAAAGTGATAGCAGATGTAACTTGCGATATTGCTCCCGTAGCTTCTATACCTTCAACACTTTTTGCTTCAACTATTGCCAAACCTGTTTTTGGTTATGATCCGCATTCTGAATCAGCTGTTGAACCTTATCAGGAACATACGATAGATATGATGACTATTGATAATCTTCCTAATGAATTGCCAAAAGATGCATCAAAAGCATTTGGTGAACAATTTACCAATCACGTAATCGAGGAATTGCTCGGAATTAAAGATACAGGGATGATGGAAAGAGCGATGATTGCCCATGAAGGTAAATTAGGCCCCTGTTTTCATTATCTTACTGATTATGTTAGTCAATAGGCTATAACTAAAAACGACTCCTTCTATTTTTATAGAAAGGAGTCGTCATAGGGACATGGGTAATAAACTCGTCCTAAAATTTGGTTGTGTGTTTTAATTGGTTATGACTAATTTTGCGGTTTTAAGTACCTTGTTATCAGGGCTTCTGAGCACTACAAAATAAGTGGTGTTAGACCAGTCAGTGATAAACACTTCCAGGCTACCTTCAGGATTTAAATTAGGTTTACTATAAATGATCTGACCATTAATATCCATAATTGTTATAGCAGCATGTGTTTCTATGGTACTATAGGAAACCTGTATCATTGAATTAGCAGGATTAGGGTTAATAGTCAAAACAGGAACAAAATTCGGACTTGTTAAGAATGGTGTAATAGTTTGAGTTGTTGATGTATCACAACCACCTAGGTCAAAGTATGTATAACAATCTTCCATACATCCATTTGCATCAGTCACTTTTACAATGTGTTTACCTTCGTTTAGATTATTGAATGTACTACTGGTACTTGTATAGATATTGCTGTTGCTAAAGTTTGCAAGTTCTATTACATAAGGGCTAGTGCCACCCGTAACATTAAGGGTTGCAGTACCATCATTAAAAGCACAGGTTTCATCAGAAGAAGAAACAATTGTAACAGCTATAGGAGCTGGATCGACTAATGTTACAGAAGCTGTAGCAGTACATCCATTATTATCCGTTACTGTTGTTGTGTATGTTCCTGCGCAGAGGGCTGAAATGGAAGGGCTATTCGCTCCATTGTCCCATAGGAAACTTGCTCCATTAATTGCAGGAGTTACAGTAGCCAATGCACTACCATTACAGTCAGCATTACATATAGGCGCTACACCAGTAGCATTTACAGTAAATCCTGCTGTGCCGACAGGGATTACAATTGAGGTGTCAACGGTACAATTATTACCATCATATACAGAGAATACGTAGGTGTTAGGAGACAATCCTGTAAATATTGGGTTGTTTCCCTGCGATACTGAATCTATATAATAAGTATATTGCCCATTTCCACCAGAAGCACTTAATGTTATAGAGCCATTAGTTTGTCCACAGGTGCTGGGAGTCAAATTAGTAACAGTGATTTGCATAGCTGGTGGCTCTGAGATGTTTGCATTAATGTTAATGCTACACCCATTAGTATCTAAAACAGCTATCGAATAACTTCCAGAAGGAAGGTTGTTAAATATTCCAGATGGTTGGAAATTAATACCATCAATAGAGAACAAATAAGGAGGGTCACCTCCTGATGCTGTTACTGAAATACTTCCATCCGCATTGGAGGAGCTATTCCACGAATTAGAAGAACAACTTACATCTGTAGTTGTTGCAGATGCATTAATTGGTGTTGCAATTCCTCCAATATTAAAGCTTTCTCCGGAACATGCAGGGGTACATCCGTTGCTGTCTTCTACCCAAATGCTATATGTTCCTGTAGTAAGGTTATTAAAAATTCCAGTTGAATTGTTGAAAAATGCACCAGTAGACCAATTTACAATTTGATAATTGTATGGTGGTGTTCCATTTGATGCTACCAAAACAGCAGAGCCATCATTATTGGTACAGTTAATGTCACCAGTTGAAGTTACAATCAGATCAAGGGAATCACATGGGTCTTCTGATAAGATGTCAATGGTATATGTATAAGTATTCTGACCTACAATAGGGCAGTAATCGTCTGATACAGTTATTGTAAAGGTATTAATTCCTACATCATTCGGAGTTGGAGTCCAGCAGAAAGTGCCATTGGTGTTTTGTGAAGTATTTGGATTGGTTGTAAATGTAGCACCAGTTATACCTGAATTCCAATTCAGAACAGTGGTCTGGCCCGAATCAATATCATTTGAGAAAACATCGAAACATAGCTGGGTTCCTATAGATGCAGTAGTAGAATAATTATTTGTATTGTCTATCCCACTTAGCAAAGGAACATTATTTGTACAGTTAACGGCCGTAAATTGAATGTCACGAACTACTTCACCAACTTTAACGCCATTTCTAAATTCTTCTACCAGCACACAAATAACACCTACTTGAGTTGTGCTAGCGGTAAAAGAGATAGCACCCGTAACAGGATCCAGTGTAAAACCATTTGTTGTTGATAGAGGGTTTGAAGTACTAAAACCTGCATTATAAGGAACAGGGAGCGCATTATCAGTTAGGCAGTCTACGAGAGAATAAGATAATTGATCACCATCAATATCAATTGCGCCATGATTATACAAAACCGGTTGGCCAACACAAATAAAAGGGACAGGTTTATTTGTAAACTCTGGAGAATGGTTGCAATCTGTAACGTCACTTATCAAAGTCTCGACGTATGTCCCATAAGTTAAAGGGTTCTGAAGGGTTGTAATTGCTCCGTTTCTACAACATTTAAAATAATTTAATTCAATGTTTGTACATCCATTTGGTAAAGTTACTATCCCCTGAAAGGAATATTCCTCTATACCATATTGACCATTGCCATTATTACAGGCACTACCTGTAACTCCCGGGCAGGTAGGTGTGATCTCTGTCATATTTGTTAATTGCAAGGGTATACTTCCAGAACCACAAACAGCTGACCAGTTAACAATTGGTAAACTATCTACAGGAATGCCATTACAATCTCTATAAAAAGTTAGATAGATCTCATATTGGTTGTTGCCGCGACATTTATAGGTTAAATCCATTCCCATTATATGTGTTGCATTTATTTCAGATGCTCCTGTAAAGATTATACAGATCACCCAAAACATTAGTTTGGTAAGTTTAAAAACGGATCGGTTCATAATTATGAGGTTTTGAAATTTCGAAATTAATTAGAAATAGAATTAGTGTTAAGACCACTAACAATTGATTGAATTTCCGGTCAGTTTTTGATTTTTAATTTTTTCAAATCAAGGTTAATAATTAGATTAATGGCATTCTTTAGTCGGATATCCGACAATAAAAAAGCATTGTCGAGGTAAAAGCTTTTTCAATATGATTCGGCAGGGTTATATATCTGTCTCTGTAATGTTCATAATATCCACCATTATATATTTTTAATGGCAGAAAAAATGGTACGGGTTTTTGCTTCTAAAAACAAACAGTTGTATTAAAAACTGATTAGCAAAAATCAAATTTTATGATCAAAAGAAAAGTGTAATGAGTCGTAAAAAATGTATTTTGATAGGTTAAATGCAGAAAAAAGCAACGTTTGTTTAGTGTAGGGCATACTGTAATATTTAGGTTAAAAGTTTTTATTATTCGCCTCTTAGCAGATCTTCAATAAACAGGTATCTAATTTGTAGTAGATTTTGCCTCTTCTCAGAAAGTGATTAAGTCAATCTGGATAATCCTGTAAATTAAATTTATACTAAAAAATGTAGGGGAGAGATGGTGGGGATGATGCAAGCCGTACAGCAAGAATATTGTGTAATTTATGCACCAACAGAAAACAATTTAGATAAAAAAAATTGAAATAACGTTTTTTTAGCATTAAAAAATTAAAATATTATTTAGAATTTAGTCAAAAAAAGTGCACTTTATCATAATTGCTTTGATAAAGTGCACTTTTTTTAGCGGTGTATTTAGTATAATTTTACTTAGATGCTTTTGCAATTTGTTCTTCTAACTCCTCTTCGTCGCCCGGTTTATATCCGGTATGTTTGTACACAATATTACCTTCTTTATTTAATAGCAAAGTATAAGGGCAGGAGTTGAAGCCAAGCATTTGATAGGCGCTGTTGTCGGGGTTGCACAAAATATCATATTCCCAGCCTTTGGTGTCTACTACGCCTTTTACTTTTGGCTTTGTACGGGAATTGTCCATACTTACGGCAATAAATTCAATATCATAATCATCTTGCCAATCTTCAAGATAATCGGAGTTGATATTATCTAGTTCTTCTTTACAAGGTTTGCACCAAGTAGCCCAAAAGTTAACGACAGTTACTTTACCTTTCTTGGCAACATAGTCTTTTAGGTTAACTTTTTTACCATTAAGGGTTTCCATGTTGAGGGAGCCAGGTAATTGCTTTTTACTTTGGGCAAAGGTATCAGAACATATTAATAGGAGGGAAAAACTAATTAGCAGAATTTTTGAAATTTTCATAATTTAATCTGTTTGTATTTAGTGGATGTTTTCTTAAAATATTAGAAAAATTTAAACAATAAAAGTGGGCATCACTGTCATTGTATACTTACATCTATTCAATTGCTATGCCAAGTTAATCTTTTTTTTTAAAAAAAGGCATATTTAATTATTGATGCAAATATATTCAACAAAAAAAAATCTGTTTTTATTCCTATTTGATACAATTAAATATTAGAACTCATTTTGTAAAAAAAACAAAATAGTTTATCTTGTGCTCACTTATTATAAAGCTCTTTTTAATAAAGACTTATACTTTGCTTTGGCATTAAAAAACAGCATTAAAATGATAGCACATATAGAGCGTGAATTGTCTGACCTTCAAGACCAGTTGCGCAAGCATAAATTGTATAATAATCTAAGGTCACTTGAGGATATTCATGTTTTTATGGAAAATCATGTTTTTGCAGTATGGGATTTTATGTCTCTCTTAAAGTCATTACAGGTAATATTAACCAATGTTGAAACTCCATGGGTGCCCAGGAAAAACCCTACCCTTGCAAGATTCATTAATGAAATAATTCATGGTGAAGAAAGTGACATTAATGAGCTCGGTGAGCCAAAGAGCCATTTTGAGATGTACATCGAAGCAATGGATCAGATAGGAGCTAATACTGATCAAATTAATGCATTAATAGAACTTATAATATCGGGTAGTGATATCAATAATGCTTTAAATCAAATTGAAGTTGATTCTAAAGTTTTAGATTTTGTACGTTTTACTTTTGATGTAATTGCTACGCAAAAACCACACATTATTGCTTCGGCCTTTACTTTTGGAAGGGAGGACCTTATCCCTGATATGTTTATTGAGATCCTTAAAAGATCAGATGCTGAAAATAAATTGTATAACAAACTACGTTATTATCTGGACAGACATATAGAGTTGGATGGTGATGAACATGGTCCAATGTCCTTGATGATGATTTCTGAACTTTGTGGTGAAGATGATCTTAAATGGGAAGAAACACTTAAAGTAGCCAAGCAGTCTTTACAACAAAGAATTAATTTATGGGATTCTATAAGTGACCTTATTGAAGATAAAAAGCTAATAGGTTCAGCCTCCTTAGTACACTAGGAATTCTTTTGTTTTTAATTCACTTCTACCTTTTCTTTAAAAAACAATATTATATTTAACGTATAATTATTGAATTATCACGTAAATACTATAGCTATGCGGTTAATAATGATTCCTTTAGTAGTTGTTATTTATTTTTTTAGTGCTGTTGAAATCACTGCCCAAAACAATAATTTTGGAACATTAACCGGGGATTTTGAAACCCAAACTAGTTTTTTTATACGTGATTCGATAATTGGTGCCGCAAATACTCCTCAATATGATCGGCAAAAGTTTGGGACCAATAATTGGTTGACACTTAATTACAGTATAATGGGTTTTGATATAGGAATTCGATTCGATGCCTATTATAATTCTAATCTTATTGATCCGCTTGATTCTTATTCTGCGCTTGGATTAGGCCGTTGGCATATTCGAAAGGAAATTCATGGCTTAGATATTACAGCCGGGTACTTTTATGATCAAATAGGTAATGGAACAATTTTTCAGGCTTATAATGCCAGGTATCTTCCAATAGATAATGCATTAGTAGGAGGAAGGTTAATATATAAGATCAATGATAACTGGCAGGCAAAAGCGTTTGTTGGTCAGCAGAAAATGGTTGAGAAACAACTTAATCTTTTTGAAAATTACCAGCCCATTATTGCTGGTGCCGCGATTGATGGGTTCATTCCTATAGGGAAAGAAGAGGAGGTGACACTAACACCTGGAGCAGGAGTAATACGAAGAACACTTGACGATAACAGCATGAATCAAATTGCTACTGACATTGGATCCTATGCGCCGGAGGATGTTTTTGTTCCAAAGTATACCATGTACGCTTTTTCTGTATATAATACTTTAACATGGAAAGGGTTAACCTGGTTTGTTGAGGGAGCATATAAGACACAGGAAGCAGTAAATGCGTTGAATCCCACAGGTATTCTGGAAAACAAATCCGGGTATAATATTTTTACTACATTGAGTTATTCAATGAAAGGGTTTTCAATTTTGGCCCAGTATAAACGCACAGACCATTTTATTATGCGTACTTCTCCATTGCAAACCTTAAACCTCGGTTTGTTATCATTTTTGCCACCTATGGCCAGACAAAATACATATCGTTTATGTTCCAGATATAATGCTGCTACTCAAGATGTTGGAGAGCAGGCAGGGCAGCTTGATATTACAGTCGTCCCAATCAAAAAGAAATTAACCCTTAATCTTAATTTATCTAATATCTATACCCTTGATTCTATAGAGGGTAAGACCGGCGATGAAGCTTATTTGTTATATAGAGAAGTAAATTTTAATGCTTTGTGGAAAGTTACAAAAAAAATCAAGCTGATCGCTGGTTTTCAGTTTCAGCAATACAATCAGGATATATATGAACAAAAACCTGGTGCTCCGATCGTCCAAACGCTTATACCATATGCAGAGCTTAGGGTGCGCATGAAAAAGAGAAAATCTTTAAGGGTTGAATTGTCTTATATGGCCACCGAACAGGATTATGGTTCCTGGGCATACGGGCTTGTAGAATTCAATATAAAAGACTTTTCATTCTGGGCATCAGCAATGGTAAATGTTATTCCCAAAAAGTATGACAACATAGAAGTCTTCTATGAATTCGGTGCCAATTATACCCACCACAGTAACAAGTTTGAGCTTGGTTACAAACGTCAGGTTGAGGGCATTGTTTGCACCGGAGGTGTTTGCCGTTATCAGCCTGCTTTCAATGGTGTTCAGTTCAATGTGGTTTCTTCTTTTTAAGTTTTATCTCTGCATGGCTAGCCAGCTCATCAGCCCTACGCCAACTTCTAGAGATTTTTCATCTATATTAAAGTTTGGAGTGTGCAGCCCAGTACCGTTTGGATTTTGCACGCCAAGTCTGTAGAAACAAGCAGGCATTTTCTGGGAGTAAAAAGCAAAGTCTTCTGCACCCATTCTTGCAGGCATTTCCACTACATTTTCTTTGCCTAGGTAGGTTTCCATATGTTTTCTGGTTTTCTCTGTTAACTTGA
The DNA here is from genome assembly GCA_022448945.1 of Saprospiraceae bacterium. GTDB lineage: Bacteria > Bacteroidota > Bacteroidia > Chitinophagales > Saprospiraceae > Aureispira. Next base: position 3,527 of record JAKVCV010000018.1, on the reverse strand, counting down.
GATCGTTATGTAGAAAAGGGTAACCAACACTGATGTCAAAATCACAACTCCCGCCCATGCTCTTGCAGATAAGTTGTGCTCGATCCACTAAAATTGTGTGTAATTTTATGCGCCAGGCCTCGTCAAAGGTTCTAAGTGTCCCTAATATTTTAACTTCGTCGGGAATAATATTAGTAGCACCACCTTCAGAATAAATCTTTCCGAAACTTAGTACAGTAGGCATTAGTGGATCGGTATTTCTGCTTACAATCTGTTGCAGTTGTACAATAAGTTGTGAGGTAATGAGGATAGGGTCTATACAGTTTTGTGGTTTTGCAGCATGTCCACCTTTACCACGTACAGTAACGTGAATTTCATCTGCGGAAGCCATAAACAGTCCTCCTTTTATTCCTGCCTTTCCAACATCGAGAAGTGGCTCAACATGTTGTCCGAGAATTTCTGTAGGTTTAGGGTTTTCAAGAACACCCTCTTTGATCAGTAAAGAAGCCCCACCAGGCAATTTTTCTTCACCGGGTTGAAAGATCAGTTTGATCGTTCCCTGCCAATCTTCTCTGAGTTGCTGTAATATACGCGCTGTGCCCAATAGTGAAGAAGTGTGAGCATCGTGCCCGCAGGCATGCATCACTCCTTCATTTTGCGATTTGAAGGGTATTTCATTGCGCTCCTGGATGGGCAAGGCATCCATGTCGGCCCGTAGTGCAATTATCTTTGAAGTAGGGTTCTTACCTTCTATAATACCTATAACTCCCGTATCTGCCATTATTTGCGTTTTAACACCCCAGCTTTCAAGTTGTGTTTTTACAAATTTGCAGGTATTAAATTCCTGAAATGATAATTCCGGGTGTTGGTGCAGATGCCTGCGAAAATTAACGACCTCAGGATGGTGTTTTTGTGCCAACGATTGAACTTTTTCTTTAAGCATAATGTTCTTTCATCTGAGTGATACAATGGTCCCAACAGGGTATATTACAAGGATAAATCTTTATTGTATAAATAACGACTTTTTTGTTTAAAAACTTTTCAGATTATAATATAAAGTTCTATATTTGCAGTCGCACAGGAGAGATGGGTGAGCGGCTTAAACCACCAGTTTGCTAAACTGACGTACTCTGAACGGGGTACCGCGGGTTCGAATCCCGCTCTCTCCGCCATATTTTGATCCTTTGCTTTGGCAACAAAAAACTTACACGGACATAAGTTTTTTCGATCATAAAAAATAAAAATATTCGGGGTTTGGCGCAGTCCGGTTAGCGCACCTGCTTTGGGAGCAGGGGGCCGCAGGTTCGAATCCTGCAACCCCGACTTACCATCACTAAAGAGTTTCAGCGTTTTCGTTGGAACTCTTTTTTTGTCTGGTTAAAACATGTTTAACGTGTTTTAATTTCTCCTGATTTACATAAAATATAACTTCAATCAGTAAGATATATGATTTAAATATTATATTTTAACAACTTCAGATTAGAAATAACTACACACTCCCAAAATATGAAAAAAATACTATTAATTCTCCTAACCATTCCGTTACTATTTGGTTCTTGTGAAAAAGACAATAATAATACTAATGGTGTTGTTTCGAATACATGGACAAAAACCTATGGTGGAATAGGATATGATATTGGAAGGTCTGTCCAACAAACGACAGATGGTGGTTATATAATTACTGGAATAACCCTTTCTTTTAGTAATGGAGATTATGATGTATATCTGATAAAAACGGATGATAATGGTATAGAACAATGGACAAAAACCTATGGTGGAACAGATTTTGATGATGGATATTCCGTCCAACAAACGACAGATAGTGGTTATATAATAACTGGATTTACTCGTTCTTTTGGAAATGGAGATTATGATGTATATCTGATAAAAATGGATGTAAATGGAGTAGAACAATGGAGTAAAACCTATGGCGGAACAGGAGATGATATTGGAAGGTCTGTCCAACAAACGACAGATGGTGGTTATATAATATCTGGAAGTACCAATTCTTTTGGAAATGGAGGTAGTGATGTATACCTTATAAAAACAGATGGTATTGGAATGGAACAATGGACAAAAACCTATGGTGGAATAGGAGATGATGATGGATATTCCGTTCAACAAACGACAGATGGTGGTTATATAATAATTGGATATACCAATTCTTTTGGAAATGGAGATTATGATGTATATCTGATAAAAATGGATGATAATGGAATAGAACAATGGAGTAAAACCTATGGTGGAACAGGTTTTGATGATGGATATTCCGTCCAACAAACGATAGATGGTGGTTATATCATTACAGGACATACCAACTCTTTAGGTAATGCATTTGAAGTATATCTGATAAAAACAGATGGAAATGGAGTAAAACAATGGAGTAAAATCTATGGTGGAACAGATAATGATGGAGGAACTTCTGTCCAACAAACGACAGATGGTGGTTATATAATAACTGGAAGTGTGAACACTTTAGGTAATGGATATGAAGTATATCTGCTAAAAACAGATGGAAATGGAGTAGAAGAATGGAGTAAAGCCTTTGGTGGAACAGGAGATGATATTGGAAAGTCTGTCCAACAAACGACAGATGATGGTTATATAATAACTGGATATACCAATTCTTTTGTTAATGGAGATTATGACTTATATCTCATAAAAACAGATAGTAATGGTGATGTTCATCCATAGTTAGATTTTCATTATTATTACACTTATTCATAGTCAGAAATAGAATTCAAAACTTATTAGATAATTTATTAATTATGAAAAAAATACTATTAATTCTCCTAACCATTCCGTTAATCTTTGGTTCTTGTGAAAAAGATGGTAATAATAATGTTTCGAATACATGGACCAAAATCATTGGTGTAGTGGATAATGAAGGCGGAAATTCCGTTCAACAAACTACAGATGGAGGTTATATAATTACTGGAAAAAATGAATCTTATTATTTTGGAATTTCTGATGTATACCTTATAAAAACGGATAATAATGGAGGACACCAATGGAGTAAAACCTTTGGTGGATATTCATATGACGAAGGGACTTCTGTCCAACTAACTACAGATGGAGGATATATAATAACTGGATATACCAATTCTTTTGGAAATGGAGGTTCTGATGTATACCTTATAAAAACGGATAATAATGGAGGACAAAAATGGAGTAGAAACTTTGGTGGAACAGGAAGTGAAAATGGACAGTCTGTCCAACAAACTACAGATGCGGGTTATATAATAACTGGAAGTACCAATTCTTTTGGAAATGGAGGTTCTGATGTATACCTTATAAAAACGGATGATCTTGGAATAGAACAATGGACAAAAACCTATGGTGGAATAGGATATGATATTGGAAGGTCTGTCCAGCAAACTACAGATGGAGGATGTATAATAACTGGAAGTACCAATTCTTTTGGAAATGGAGGTTCTGATGTATACCTTATAAAAACGGATGATAATGGAGTAGAACAATGGACTAAAACCTTTGGTGGAACAGATAATGACTATGGAAGATCTGTCCAGCAAACTACAGATGGAGGA
>JAKVCV010000017.1 GCA_022448945.1 Saprospiraceae bacterium | reverse complement strand
CCCGGGATACTGGTTTTTTGCCATCCATTAGCTTGATCAAAACCACCTTCTAGTGTTGTGAAACTACGCAGATTAAGAGCATTGTCAATGTTGTAAGTGCCGGTAGCAATTTTTATTATAGCATTATTACATGCAGCCCGATTCAAACCTTCTGCTAATGTAGTTGGGTTTTGTTGAGTTCCTGGAGCAAAGGTTAATCCAGAAGCGGAAACATAAATATTTACACAACTAGGTAAAGCCGGTGGGGTTCCTACAACAATAAAAGATGTATCTGTAGATACACATCCTGTATTAGGGTTTGTAACTTCCAGAACGAAAGGATGTGTTCCTGAAGCAGTAGGAACAGTTATAGCAATAGTTGATTGTGAACCGGATACAGTTCCCGGTCCTAAAGAAGTCATTGATGGATCAAACCATTCAAAAGTCATACCTGTTTGGTCAGTTGAACCGGTAAGAATAAAATTTGCACCACCACAAGCTTCTCCTGTATTTGGAAAGACAGATGCTAAGGGATCGGCCGCAACATCAACAGTGACAGCATCTGTAGAAATACAGCCATCAGTGTAGGTAAGTGCTACAGTATAAGAAGTTGTTGTAGTCGGAGATGCATTTGTAGATGCAGTATTTGTACTGGAAAGACTTGTTGTAGGAGTCCAGGCAAAATTATCAATAAGAGGAGCTGCAGCAGTGGTTGTTGCTGTAAGTAGTGTTACATCTCCTGCACAGATTTGCACATCATTGCCAGCTGATACGGGGGGGTTAGGGTTGGGTCCAACAACAACAGTAAATGATTGTGCATTTTGGCCTAGAAGCGGACAGGCATCATCTTCTGCAGTTATCGCAAAAACATAAGTGCCCATATCTCCTTGTGAAGTTGTCCAACAGAAAGTTCCAGCTACTGAACCTCCGGTAGTGTTTTGTGTAAAAACAGCACCGGCAATATTATTGCTATAAGTTAATGTTACATTATTACCTGGATCTATATCATTTGATAAAATATCAAAACATAAAGTTCCCCCTTCGCAAATTGATGTATCAAAAACGGTAAGACTTCCATTAATTCCTGAAATGTTTGGAATTATATTGTTGCAGTTTGTTATGTTAAACTGAATGTCGCGCATTATTGTACTTATTAGAACGCCATTTCTATATTCTTCTACTAATACACACATAACTGCTACCTGAGATTGTGTAGGTGTAAAAGAAATTTCACCTGTTTGGGAATTAATTGTCACAGGATCGGTAAGTGGGTTTGGGCCACTAAAACCACCTGAGTAACTTACAGGTGAACCCGACCCTTGCAAACAGTTCGTCATCGAATAAACTAGTGAATCACCATCAACATCCGTAGCTAATTGTTGGTAATTTACATTTTGGCCAACACAGGCAAATAATTGGGGGTTATAGGTAAAATAAGGTGAACTGTTACAGGGTGAGAGTGTATTGTTAAGGGTTGTCTCTACATAGATGTCATTACTTCCTGGGCCACTTAAATTTGTAATAGCATTATTTCGACAGCAGGAAGAAGTAGACAATACCCAGTCATTGCATCCTGGAGGCAAGTTTAAGATTCCTTCGAAAACATGGCGTTCCACACCAATTGAGCCACCTCCACCATTACAAGCACTTGTTTGACTGGGACACAGTGGTGTTATGTCTGTTACAGATATACGGCTTAGAGAAAGACTTGCGTTTACACCACAGGATGTTGAACTATAATTTATGACGTGTGAAGATCCCACAGAGACCCCATTGCAGTCTCGAAAAACATTTAAGGTAACCAGATATTGATTGGGACCAACACATGAATATGTTAAGTCAAATCCAGTATAATGTGTTGCAAAACTTTGGGTAGAGATGCTAAACCATGTACATCCTATTAATATTAAATTAAATAGGTAGGAACGTAAAAGAAGTTGCATAGATTCTTATTTTATACAAAAGGCTATTGCCAAAATTCACATATTTTCTTAGTAGTATGGATACAATTTGTCAATCATTTAAAGTCTGTCCCATGTCAATTAACAAGTAGCGAGCAGATTAAAATTTTGAGGGCAAATCATTTTGATCAACTAAGAATACTTTAGGCAAGGCGATAAAAACTTTATTATTAATTAAGATAATTTATTAACGAAAAAAAAAGTAGAATATTATTAGATTAATTTTAGCTAGTTTGTTAAGCAATAAATCTTTAAATAAATTCTTTCATTTCTTTAATTAAACTATCAAGGTAACGATATTCTACCTTATTCTCCGCAGCTTTTTGCCATTTTTTTTTGTCAATTAACTAATATTTTTTGAGGTCTTTTCGGATTATGGATTTAAGCTTATGTTTTTAGGGTTTAAATTATTCAGTATTAATGGGTTTTACATTTAAAAACCTACCAAGGAATAATATTCGTATAATCGTTTTTTTATTAATTCAATTTTTAATATTGGCATATATCCGAACTAAGGATTTATTAATATGCTTCAATCAACGTATGAACAATGAATTTCTGATTCGGTATAACTATATTTAGTTATATGATTATTGCCAATCCCATGCAGAACCATAAGCGCCATTTTCGTCACAATAGTCTAGAAAATCAGCATAAAATTTATCACTTGCCAAAGTTGCACTATCACCAATAATAACAAGCTTTTTTTTTGCTCTGGTCATAGCGACATTCATTCGTCTTGTATCTTTAAGGAAGCCAATTTCACCATTGTCATTTGAGCGTACCATAGAGATGTAAATGACATCACGTTCCTGACCTTGAAAAGCGTCGATCGTATTTACTTCTATGTCTGCATTCGGGAAATGGTCCAAATCTTTCAAAATGGCATCTTGAATTGCAATTACTTGTTCACGATAAGGAGATATAATACCAATTGAGATATTCTGTTCGCCAAGGGTCACAAGTAAATTATCTAAATGTTGCCGGAGTATATAATATTCTTCAGGGTTAAAAAAACTTTGAGATTCAGGATTTATTTTTTCTTCAAAACTACATCCAGCAGTATCTATAAATTCAAGAGGCGAACTTGAACTGCCATCCACTAATGTCAGTTGCCATTTAGATACAGAATCATCCGACTTAAGTTGGTTGTTATAAAATTGCAGGTTTGAAAAGCCCATTATTGTATTATGCATACGATATTGCGTGTCTAAAAGGTTAATTTCTTGAAGCCGGAGCAGGCTCTTTTCAAGTAATGTAACATTAAAGCCATTTTTCGCTGCATCTATATTTTTCACTGTTGGCGGTAGTTGGAAAGGGTCGCCAGCAAAGATCACTTTTTTAGCTTTACAAATAGGAATCCAGGTAGCAGGTTCTAATGCCTGAGCTGCTTCGTCAATGATAACAGTTTTGAATGTCATCTTTTCAATATACTTACTAACAGCACCAACTAGGGTGCTACAAATAACATCTGCCTCATTTAATACTTTGGTTATTATGTAATCCTCTAACATTCTGGCTTGAGACATCAGTTCTTTAGCTTCTTTGTAATTTTCTTGTCGTTCTTGTCGTTCTTTATGGCCAAATTTTCTTTTGAACTTTTGTGCATTTCTCCGTAATTTCTCCGATTCTATTTTCATTTTTTTTACTTCCTGCATTTCAGGAATAGACTGTAAAACTCCTTCCATTGTATGAATTAATAGGTCATCTTCAACTCTTGAAACATTTCCTATTCGTACAACATTTAAATCAGCCTCTGCAAGTTTGTATGTTAAAAGATCTGTTGCAGAATTGGAAGGAGCGCAGACGAGAATTGGAGATTCCCGTTTTATTAATTGCTCGATTGCAGCAACAAGAGTTGTAGTTTTGCCAGTGCCGGGAGGTCCATGAATTAATGCTACATCTTCAGCTGATAATATATTATATACAGCTTTATTTTGCGATTTATTAAGGTTTGGTAATTCAAAATTAGATTTTTCAGAATTGAAACTTGCAGGTATTTTGCCAAGCAAAATATCACGCAGTTCTGCAAGTCTGTTATTTTTTGCAGAAATTACATTTACAACAGCCCGTTCCATTTCTTTATAACTTTTTTCATCAAAGTTTAGTTGAATGCCTAGTTTGCCCCCGGATAACCATTTTGGAATTTGTGTCCCATACAAAATGATTTTCATTTTGTTTTTTTTGATGTAATAGATGACCCCTTTTTCTTCTATTTCTTCACCACCTTGTTTTTCGGAAAAAATACTAACTACTTGTCCCGCTCTAAATTTATGTGGTTTATCAAGTTGTTTGGTTTTTTCAATTATAATGAATGGATGTTCGCCCAAGCTCCATCCTGTGCTGTCTAGTTGAATAGGATACCAACAGGCTCCTCTTTGAACGCGTTGATGTATCGATAATTCTTTAAGTAACAAATCAAATTGTTTACTTTCTTCTTCTTTTTCCTGTTTTAATAATTTGAGTACTTGATTGAGTTCTTCATGTATTGTCATAATCGCGGCGGTATATTTTTTCTAAGTTAAACAGATTTGTATTTATTGATAACTATTTGAAGAAAAATTGTCACATATTTGGCACTAATTTTATAAGTAGTAGGATTGGGTTTATATTTTAATTTGTTTTAAATGAACAACGTTTTTGTAAAAAATAGTAGTTTTTCTAAAAAAAATGCGAGTTTTGTCGCAGTATGATAAGTCATATTTAGAAGTAGTGTTAAGCTGATTTTTGGGTTTATTGTTCAAATTATTTATTTTGGCTTTACTTTTTGACCTTATTAGTTATCGTTAATCTAAATTAAATTAGAATAGTGAATATTTTTTTCCATTTTGGCCGGTATATTTTGTTTATGAAAAACACAATTGCCCGTCCTGAGAAATTATCCATGTACTGGAAAGAGACCACTCGCCAAATGATAAACATTGGTATCGGTTCTTTAGTTATCATTGGATTGGTTTCTGTATTTATTGGTGCAGTAACTGCTGTTCAATTTGCCTATCAATTAGGATCATCATCTATCCCTAAGTATTATATTGGTTATATTGTTAGGGATATAATGATTATTGAACTTGCACCTACATTTACTTGCCTTGCGTTAGCTGGGAAAGTAGGCTCAAATATTGCAGCGGAATTGGGAGGTATGCGGCAAAAAGAGCAGATTGATGCTTTGGAAGTTATGGGAGTTGATACCACAGCTTATTTAATAATGCCTAAGATTTTTGCTGCAGTAGTAGTTATACCTATGTTAGTTGTTTTGGCTTCATTTATGGGAATGGCAGGGGGATATGTAGCTTGTACCATTGGAAATTTAGTCTCTGATGCTGAATTTATGCAAGGATTGAGAGCATTTTTTGATCCTTATAATATTTGGATTATGCAAGTTAAAGCAGTAGTTTTTGCATTTTTGTTGACTTCTGTTTCTTGTTATCAGGGCTTTTTTGTTGTTGGGGGGAGTATAGAATTGGGTAAGGCTAGTACGAGTGCTGTGGTAATTAGTAATATCCTTATTCTTTTGGCAGATTACATTTTAGCTTTATTGTTGACCTAGCATATTGCAGTAAATTATTAAAAAAATAATATTAAAAATTACCTTTTAGAATGATTCGAATTGAAAATATACAAAAGAAGTTTGACGATCAGGTTGTTCTGAATGGTATCACTACTGAGTTTGAAAAAGGAAAAACTAATTTAATTATAGGTAAATCTGGAGCAGGAAAGACAGTTCTTCTAAAAATCCTTGTTGGATTAATACACCCTACTGGTGGAAAGGTTTGGTACGGGGATACAGATTTTACTAAATTAAATACCAAACAACGAAAAGCAATTCGTACAGACATGGGAATGTTGTTTCAGGGTTCTGCATTATTTGATTCTATGACAGTAGAAGAAAATGTCCGTTTCCCTTTAGACATGTTTACAAAACTTACTTTAGTTGAAAAAAAGAAAAAAGTTAATGAAACCCTAGCTCGTGTTGAGTTGACGGGCAGCAATAATAAATATCCTTCAGAAGTTAGTGGGGGAATGCAAAAACGAGTTGGGATTGCTAGAGCAATTATCTTAGATCCAAAGTTTTTGTTTTGTGATGAACCAAACTCTGGGTTAGATCCTACCACATCTATGAAAATTGATGAACTTATCCGTAACATTACTATTGAGAATCAAATGACTACTGTAATAAACACCCATGATATGAACTCAGTAATGGAAATAGGAGAAAATATCAACTTGTTGCACCTAGGTGAATTGGCATGGGTAGGTAATTGTAATGAAGTAATGACAAGTGATAATAAAATGCTTCAGGATTTTATTTTTGCTTCTCCTTTTTTACAAAGACTCCGCGATGCAGCAATTTCTCAAAGCTAAATTATATCTTTCCTTTTAAGTAACCTAACTTCTTAATAATCATTTAGGCCGCAGTTTTTTTTTGAAAAAACTGTTTCAAAAAGGGAATTCAGTTGTTTATTTTAGATATATAGTGCATTGATATTCAGGGCTATGATTTGTTTGGTATTGTTTTTTAATTATTACTTATATCGACAATAAAACAAATGCAAAACAATCTGGATATGAGCACTTTATATAATGATATGATTAGAAAGTTGCTTTTAGGGTTTTTAGTTATTATGTCCTTTAATGTTTTTGCAAAAAGTTCCACCATCTCTGTATTAGATACAATACAATTTGTTCTTTATTTTAATGAGACAATAGGAAAGGCAGATAATGATGGGTATATACATGCTGTTGTTGATGGCTATGGTTTAGAAATCGTTAATTCTTATGATATATCTACTGATTTCAGGGCAATTGTAGCAATTGCCTCCAACGATATCTATATGCCACTTGATTTGGCCAAAGAATTATCATTTATAGATGGTGTTTTAATGGTTAAGTTAGAAAACATCGTTGCTAACAAACAAGAAATTTAATGGTATTAAACCATTTTCTATCCTAATGAAATTTAGGCATCTTCAAACCCTTGAAGATGCCGTTTTTTTTATAGTTGTTTGAATATAACAGTGAAAAACCCTCATCGAAGCAATCTTTATGCTGCCATTGTAAATAAAGCGTATTAGTCTGCCAACAAAACTTCCAGAATTAAACCACTTATTCCTTCTAAATCGAATTATTAAAAGGCCTATTAGTAGAGGCATTTAATTAAAAACTCAATCGGTATTGGACATTAAAACAATTTATGTATTGTGTGTTATAATCAATTGTTAAAAAAGAAGAAAAAAACAGATGTTTTTTCAACCTTGTATGGTTTTTGTAAATATGGGTAAATAGAATTAAATTACATATCTTTAAATAATTTCGTCTTTATTTTTGGATCAATATCGCCCCAAAACAATAATTTTTATTTATTATAATCACTCTTTTATCTATAGATTGGTTTTTTCTTTCTTAACCTGAATTATAATTTTATGAAAAACATACTTTCGACTTTAATGATTTTTAGTTTTTTTTCAATAACTATATCTGCACAACTTAAGGATATTACTATTTCTCAGCTTTGGGAAGATTATCAGTTTTATCCCAAGATGGTTCCTGGGTTTAATTTTATGAAAGATGGGAAACATTATTCAATGAAAGAAAATAACAAAATTGTCCAGTACGATTTGACATCAGGTAAAAAAACAAGTGTTATATATAACCCTTTAGATCTTGAGTTTTCTGACTATACATTTAGTGAGGATGAAAATAAAATTGTTCTTGAGGTAAATAGAGAACAAATTTATAGAAGATCATCGAAAGCTAATTTTTATGTATGGGATCGCAAGGAAGAAACATTAACACAAGTTTCAGATAAAGGTAAACAACGTTACGCAAGATTAGATCCAAAAGGCGAAAAAATTGCTTTTGTACGATCCAATAATCTTTTTTATAAAGAACTTGATTCTAGGAGTGATGTTCAAATCACTAATGATGGCATCAAAAATAAAATCATTAATGGGGCTACAGATTGGGTTTACGAGGAAGAATTTGCTATGTCCAGTGCTTTTTTATGGTCTCCAAATGGTACAAAGATTGCATATTTGCGATTTGATGAGAGTAAAGTCAAAGAATTCACTTATACATCATACAATAATGGCTTGTACCCAGTATATACGACCTTTAAATATCCAAAGGCGGGAGAGGTAAATGCTCGAGTAACGGTTCATATTTATGATTTGAAAAGTAAAAAAACAGTTGAGGTTCAGGTAAAAGGGGATGATGATCAGTATATACCTCGTATTAAATGGGTGAATGATAATCAACTTTGTGTTACCAGGCTAAATCGTCTTCAAAATGAGCTTGTACTTCTATTAGCCAATCCTAAAAACGGTGAAACAACGATTTTGCTTAAGGAACAAAATCAATATTTTATTGATATACATGATAATCTTTCGTTTTTGGATAATGAAGATTTTATCTGGACAAGTGATGAAGATGGATATAATCATATTTATGTATATAATAAACAGGGTAAAAAAATACAACAGTTAACGAAAGGTCAATTTGATGTAACGGAATTTTATGGGGTAGATCAAAAAAATGGTCAAATATATTTTCAAGCAGCAATAGAAGGAGCTAGCTATCGTGGCGTTTATCAAATGCCTTTGAAAGGTGGAGAAATTATAGCTTTGAATGTTGAAAAAGGGGTTAATGAAGCACAATTTAGCGCTACATTTGATTATTATGTCAATAGTTTTTCTAGGGCTACAAAACCACCTACATATAAGGTTTTTAAAACAAAAAACAATAGTCTTGTTAGAACTATTGAAGATAACAAACGTTTGGAATCGGAACTTGAAGCATTTAATATGGGTTCTTTAGAGTTCTTTGAATTTATTAATAGTGACTCTGTAACTTTAAACGGATGGATGATTAAGCCTTCCGATTTTGAACCTTCAAAAGAATATCCTGTTTTTATGTATGTTTATGGAGGTCCAGGTAGTCAGACAGCTATGAATAAATGGGGTGGCCAAAATTATATGTGGTTTCAAATGCTAGCACAAAAAGGGTATATTATTGTATCTGTAGATAACAGAGGCACTGATGCAAGAGGTGAACAATTTCGTAAGTCAACATATATGCAACTCGGAAAAAAGGAAACTATTGATCAAATTGAAATAGCAAAATATTTAGCCAATCAGCCATATATAGATGGTGATAGAATTGGAATTTTTGGATGGAGTTTTGGAGGATATCTTTCTACTGCTTGTCTGGCAAAAGGTGCAGATGTTTTTAAAATGGCAATTGCTGTTGCTCCTGTGATTAATTGGAAATGGTATGATACTATTTATACCGAAAGATTTATGCGCACACCACAAGAAAATAATTTAGGCTACGAAGATAATTCTCCTATAAATTTTGCAGGCCTAATAAGGGGCAAATACTTGTTGATTCATGGAATGGCAGATGATAATGTTCATTTTCAGAATAGTGCAGAAATGGCAAGAGTTCTTGTTGCAAAGAATATTTCATTTGATGAGGCCTATTATCCTAATAAAAATCATGGTATTTATGGAGGTTATACGAGGGCTCATTTATATAACAAAATGACCAACTTTATTTTGGATAATCTTTAAACGTATTTTTACTAGCAGAATTTATATAGCTCTTTTTTCTTTGTTTGTAATTGTTAATTATGACATTGGTATATAGTTTTTGTAGTTATTAGTGATTTTTTCTTATTTAATTGCTACTTTTGTAATGCATTTATTAATGCTATATACCAGTCTTAATTCCTAGGTTCAGCGTACTATGGGAGTTTTCAATAGGTATGAATAAAATAAATAATTAGTTGTTGTTATGAGTTCATCTCTTCTTCGCTATAAGGCAGACTATAGAACATTTGTTTTTGTTGCGGCTTATTTTATAATAACTTACGGAGGGTTTCTAACCTATATGTTTTATCCTGAAAGTCGGGTTTGGTATATAATGGTCTTTTGGTGTATTGTTGCTTGCTTATCTGCCTTTTCTTGTGCTATTATTGTACATAATACGATTCATTGTCCAATTTTTAATCAAAAGTCTCATAACAAAATTTTCCAATATATTTTAAGTCTGGCTTATGGTTATTCGGTTAGTGCATACGTGCCAGGCCATAATTTTAGCCATCATAAAGAAGTACAAACAGCTAAGGATAATATGCGAACTTCGAAGGTGCGGTTTAAGTGGCATTTGCTCAATCAATTGTTTTTTTTCTTCATTGTTACACCCGATCTACTAAAAGCAGAGAAGAAGTTTGTAGCTAAAATGAAACAAGATAAAAGAGAGTGGTATACCCAATGGAGGGCAGAAATGATTTTAGTGCATACATTGAGAATATTAGTGTTGTTTATTAATTTACCTGCTGCCTTAATCTTTATATGGGGACCTCATTTATATGCAGCTTGGGGCGTTGTTAGTACCAATGTATGGCAACACGATGGATGCGATGTAGACCATAAATACAATCATTCAAGAACTTTTAAAGGGACATTTTTGAATTATTTTTTATTTAATAATGGTTATCATGGAGCGCACCATGATCGTCCAAGTTTGCATTGGAGTTTATTGCCAGCTTATCATGATAAAAATATAGAACCGCATATACATCCAAATTTAAGTCAGAAAAACATGTTGACTTATTTAATAAAGGCATATATATATCCTGGAAAAAGATTAAACTATGATGGGAGCCCTTATGTTTTAGCCGATAAAGTTCCGGATGAAGATTGGGTTGCAGATATTAGTGTAAGCGATAAAACCCATAAATATGATTTTGGTGCTGAGGAAGGATCTGTCGATGATATTCTGCAAACTACAGATGTTTCAAATCCATCTAGTGATTTGGTATGATGTTTTTCTTTTCTAGGGCCCTAATAATTCTCGCGCATTTTCTTTAGCAATTTCACTGGGTGGGCTGCCACTAAGCATTTTGGCAATTTCTATAATACGATCTTCAGGGGTTAATTCACTTATTTTTGTAGTTGTTTTATTACCATCTGTTATTTTAGTTACAAAATAATGTGTTTTTGCTTTTGCAGCAATTTGAGCAGAATGTGTAATTGAAATTACTTGGTGTGATGTTGAAAGTTCTTGGAGTATAATTCCCATTTGATGCGCAACAACGCCAGAAATACCGGTGTCAATTTCGTCAAAAATTAATGTTGGTAAAGGAATTGTACTCGCAACTAAAGACTTTATGCAAAGTGCTAACCTAGACAATTCACCTCCTGAGGCGATATTTTTTATTTCTTCAAGTTTGCTGCCTTTGTTTGCTGCAAATAAGAAACGTATTTTGTCTATACCTGTAGACATTAAAGTATGGTTTTGCATAACCTCCACTTTTAAAATCGCATGCTGCATAGACAATTTAGATAATAGTTTGTGTACAGATTTTTGGATTCTATGTGTAACTTTTTGGCGGTTTGAAGATAGCTCTTGTCCTAAATTCAACAGTTGTTGTTCTAGTTGATGAATATTTAATTCTAAATCTGTAATTATATTTGAAAGATCTTTAAAATCAGACAAACGATACTCCAGGTCTTTTTTTATTTCTGATAATTGTTTATCAGTTTGGACATGATATTTATGCAGCAAACCATATAAGAGCGATAATCTTTCGTTTATTTTTGTTAAACGGCTATTATCATGTTCAGTTGATTCGGCTAATTGGTGAAATTTATTACCAATTTCTTCTAATTCAAGTAGTGTGGAATTAAATTTTTCAAGAAGTTCTGGCAAGTCTGGGTGGTAATCCACTACCTTTGATATAGCGTTATATAATTCAGTTATTTGGGTGCAAATAGCATTTTCATTTTCATTAATCTGTAGCGCTGAATTCCCAAGGGTTTGTTGTATTTCTTCAGCATTAGTAAGTATCTTCAGTTCTGTTTCTAGCGCTTCTATTTCTCCTGTTTTTATCCCAGTAATTGTTAATTCATTTAGTTGAAAGTTTAAAAAGTCTGATTCCTTATTTGCGTTAATTTTTTTTTCATTAAGTCGATTAAGTTCTTCCTTTTTGTTTTTATAAATATTGTAAAGTAGCTGATATTCTTCAAGCAATTTATTATTATTCGCAATAGTATCAATTACATTTGTTTGAAAATGTGTGTCATGAATAGTTAGTGTATCAAATTGTTGGTGTAGGTCAATTAAGTTATTGCTAAGTTCTTTGAGCGTACTTAAAAGTACAGGAGTATCATTTACAAATGCTCTGGATTTGCCAGTAGGAGTTATTTCTCTTCTAATACAGGTTTCTACTTCATAGTCCAGATTGTTTTTTTCGAAGAAGCTATGTAATGAATAAGCTTTTATGTCAAAAACAGCTTCAACTATACATTTTTCATTTTCTAAATAAAGTGTTTTGCTATCTGCCCTTTTGCCCATGATTAGCCCTAATGCACCTAATATAATTGATTTTCCTGCACCAGTTTCTCCAGTTATAATGCTCAAGTTATTAGAAAATTTTATTTCCAACTCATTTATAATGGCGTAGTTTTTTATCGATAATGTCCTAATCATTATTTTTAGTTTTCAAAGAAATATTAGTTGTATTTTTCTGTCATCTAAAGGGAAGTGTTTTATGAAATTAATATATATATCAATTAATCAAAAAAGATGCTTTTTTTACTAGATATTCTGTTAAAGGATATGGTGAAAAACGCTGACAATTTTAAGTCAGCGTTTTTTATTCAATATGTAATTATATTTAGCCTAATGTTTGATGTGTGGCAGATAAAATATTATTAACTTCTTCCTCAGAAGGCCCTTGTGCATATACTCTTAAAACAGGCTCTGTTCCAGATGGTCTGATCATTACCCATTTATCTTCAGCCAAATAGAATTTGAAGCCATCGATAGTCTCTACACGTTGGACCATATAATTTCCAAAATGTTTATATTCGCCGTTTTTGCATTTGTCAATAATTGCCCACTTTTTTTCGTTAGCAATGTGAAGATCATTTCTGTCAAAGGCAAAACGACCAACAAGTGCATATACTTCTTCCATTAACTCTTTAATTGATTTGCCTGTTTTTGCCATAAATTCAAGGATTAGCAACCCAATCCATGCACCATCTCTTTCAGGAATGTGACCTTTTGCAGCAATTCCTCCAGATTCCTCTCCGCCTACCAAAACATCTTCTGTAATCATTATTTCAGCAATATGTTTGAAGCCAATTTTAACCACTTCAAATTCTAATCCGTATAGTTTGCATAATTTTTTTAACTTGTCAGTGACAGAAAAAGAAACGACTACTTTGCCAGTCAAGCCTTTGTACTTATATAGATAATGTACGATAAGTAGCAGTATCTGATGAGAACTCACAAAATTACCATCTTCATCATACATTCCTATACGGTCTGCATCTCCATCGTTGGCGAGCCCACAAGTTATATTATCATTGTTTTTAATCAACTCAGATAACTCTTTTAAGTTTTTATGGATAGGTTCAGGTGCCTGTCCGTTAAATCCTGGATTGATTTCACAATGTAAAGGAACAGCATTGGGGAGGATTCTTCTTACAATATTCTGACCAGCTCCATACATCGCATCATAAGCACAAATAACACCTGAATCTCTAATAGTATTAAGATCGAAATTCGCTTCAACTTCTGCCATATAGATGTCTTCAAGGTTAATGTATTCTATTAACCCATTGCTTTCTAGTTGCTCTAACGAAGGTAATGTTTCTGTAATATTATGAGGTGGTATAAGTGCCTCAACAGCACTAATATCTTTTGGTATAGAAGGTCCTCCAAGTTCTGATTTTAGTTTATAGCCATTATAGGAGGGAGGGTTATGACTTGCAGTAATTACAACTCCTAACTTAGCTTTCTTTTTAACTACCCCTAATGAAACCATAGGTGTAGATGAAAAGTTTTTGTCAAAGTAAGTCTTAATACCGTGATGTCCCATTATTTGTACAGTGGTTTGTGCAAACAATAAACCGGCAAATCGGCAGTCGTAACCTAAAACCAGGCTATTGCCACCATTTTGTTTTATCCATAATGCCGTAGCAGTAGCAATCCGTTTTACGTTGTCAACAGTATATTCCTGAGCAATAATTGCTCTCCACCCGTCTGTTCCAAATTTTATTTCTGTCATAGTTTTCAATTAATTTGTATATTTTGTGTAAGTTTTATTTAAAGTTTGGCCCAAAATAGCAAAAAACTACTATCTATTCTAGCTGTTTGGCAATAAAGGAATTAATTTAAGTTAATTTTGTGTTTAACTTCAGAATGCCTAATTATTTTTAGTACCTAAACTCTAATAAGAATCAATGGAAGACAATAATAGACATAAAGGAATGAGAAATCGTCTTGTTAAGTCATTAAATACTAAAGGAATTCGAGACACTAAAGTTTTAGATGCTATTCAGAATATTCCAAGACATTTTTTCCTTGACAAAGCTTTTGAAGAACACGCCTATGAAGACAAAGCATTTCCTATTGATCAACAGCAAACAATTTCACAGCCCTATACGGTTGCTTTTCAAACAGAATTATTGAATATTAATAAACGTGATAAAGTTCTCGAAATTGGAACAGGTTCTGGCTATCAGTCTGCTGTGCTTGCGTTTTTGGGAGCTAGAGTATATACAGTTGAAAGACATAAGTTGCTATATGAAAATGCAGTTAAAATGTTCCAAAAACTCAATTTTATGGGCATTAGAGCTTTTTTTGCAGATGGGAACAAAGGTCTTGGAGAGTTTGCTCCTTTTGATAAAATTTTGGTGACCGCAGGTGCCAAGCAATTGCCTTTTGCCTTAAAAGAGCAACTTAAGATTGGAGGTGTATTGGTGATACCTGTAGGTGATGAAAGTTCACAAACGATGTTAAGAATAACAAGAGTGTCTCAAACTGAATTTAAAGAGGATGCATTTGGTAAATTTCGTTTTGTCCCACTATTAAAAGGTAAAAACTCGTTGCTTGATATATAAAATTATACATTTGTTGCGTTATATAGTTCTATGCTATTTTTAATAATTGTGCTTTATATTTGTTGTTCAAACAATTACTTTGTAGTTTTGCATCAATTCTGAAGCGACACCACATTATTTCTATTTTGTAAAAACATTTTTATTGGGAAAATTTTACTACTAATAAATTATCTAGTTAAATTTTTAGTGTCACGAAGTAGTTAAGATGATATACTTTTTACTTGTTGTTTATGTATTAGTTGTTCTGTGGTGGATTAAATCCTCTTCTTTGTTTAACATTGAAGGATTATCACGTCCATTGATAACCTTTGTGTTTTTATCAAAAGTAATTGCTGGCCTCGTTTATGGAGCTATTCATATTTCTTATTTTCATGGAGGCGATACTTTTTTGTTTCTTAAAGAAAGCACATTAATCGGAAGTACATTTTTCTCTTATCCTGAATATTATATTCGATCAATATTGGGTCTTGATGTGGTTTTGCCATCTGCTGAGGTTTTCACTTATCCAGATTCAGCGCTCTTTTGGAAAGATTTAGGTACTTATGTATTGGTTCATGTTCATGCTTTTCTCCACATTTTTACTTTTGGGCACTATGAATTACATGTCGTTTTTATTGCTATAGTTGGTCTTTTTGCTAGTCTTAATTTTTATAAACTATTTCAAAAGGTTCTTGATTTGCCCAAAACTATACTTATTATTAGTTGCTTCTTTCTTCCTTCCTTGACCTTTTGGACTGCAGGTTTACATAAGGATGTATATGTCTATTTTGGCTTAAGTTTGTTTTTACTTGCTTTATTTGAACTGCAGCAAAATGGCAATAGCAATAAAATTACTTTGAAATTTATAGCTTCAATTTTTGTTATTGGACTTGCGCGCCATTATTTATTGATCTTGTTAATTCCTTCTGCAATTGCTTATTTGATTACTTTGCGAACTTCTAAACGTATTTGGACAACCTATATACTTGTTTGCAGTATTTCTGCATTTTTAGGTATTTTATTTGTTAGGGTTTTTCTAGATATTGAAGTCTTTGAGATTCTTGCAAGTAAGCAAGCTGCTTTTTTGGCAGAAGTAGGAGGCTCATCTATGCAGGATATCCAATCTTTAGAACCAACATTTTGGGGTCTCTTTAGTATGGCACCTATGGCATCAATTAATGTTATAGGAAGGCCGTTTATATGGGAATGTCAAGATTTTTTACAAGTCCTTGCATGTCTAGAAATTATGTGCTTTCTAGGCCTAATCTTATTTGCATTAGTTTTAAAGAGAAAATCTGTTCAGGCTCCCAATTTGCTATTAAAATTTATAATTGTTTATTCTTTATGTAACTTGTTACTCATTGGTCTTTTGGTTCCTAATGCTGGAACTATTGTACGATATAGATCAATTTCTTTGGGCCTATTGTCTGCTTTATTAATACATTTTTTAGGTTTCGTAAAGTTAGGTTTTTCTTCTAAGGTAAGTTCAAATAAGGAAGTGTTAATTTCTACATATCCCGCTAGGAACAAAAATCGTTCAAGCCCTATGCGTAAGAAAAAGAGTGTTTTAAATTAATCCCACTATCTTTTGTAGGTCTTTTAAGCTTATGAACTATAATCAATAATTATTATAGTACGTATCAGGATACTTGAGTGATATGAGAATTTCGAACTCAAAATTTAATTAATTTAATAGGTTATTTATACTTAAAAAATTAATATCAGTAGTGTTTAAGTTTTCAGATGTTTTAATATTAATTACTTTCTTTTCTTTCGGTAATAGGTCAAAATAATTTTCTGAACAATTTCCCTCTTTTTTGTCAATTTGAATAAATAGGTTTTTTACCAATGTTGAAGAAAATAAATCCAGTTGATAGCCGCTGGGGATTTTTCTAATTGTCTTTTGGATTTGTGCTTGTCTTAAATTTAAATCTTTGGGTCTTTTAAAGTAATATAATTTTTGATAGTTTTTGTCTTTAAGTTCGGCTGTTACTTTGAGAAATAGATTGTTGGTTTTTTGAGCTTTAAGTACTTTAGCAAAGTTCTTTTTAAATACGAGTTGTGAACTATTTTTATTAATAGTTATAGGAGTTTTCATTTCCCATATTTTATCTCCGTTGAAACTAATTAGTTCTAACTTTAAATTGCCATATGTGGTAGTTAATTTATCAGAAGAAATAATTATTTCAAGATTATTTTCTTGTCCTTGATCAATAATAATACTTATATCTTCATATAAATGTTTCACTCTATAATGAAGCGCTTTCCATCTACCATAATAATCTATTCCAGACCATGAAGGTCCTGGCCAGCAATCGTTCATTTGCCAATAAAGCGTCCCCATACATCTTCGGGTTTTACGATGGCTGTTAATGGCTGTTTCTATTCCTAATGTTTGTGTTAATTGACTTAGGTAAACAAATTCTTCAAAGGTGTTCGGTGTCGGGAAATATTCTTCCATATGTTTTTTTATCATTCCATTCCCAATGTAGCTTTTTTGATGATGGGCCATTACTTCAGAATTTAAAAACCATTGACTCGAATCAGCAAACAACTTAATACTTTTCATTTCAGGGAAAGATTGAAAGCCATATTCACTCATAAATCTGCCTATATTTGTTTTGTAATTTTCAAATGGTTCATTTCCATGCCAAACCCCCCAATAGTGCATACTATGATGATTAAAATTTTCTTTTCTGCCCCAATTACTTAAAGGAGAGGTATGCACATAATCCCTGTGCGTTTTAAGTTTTTTTAATTCAGATGGAATTAAATTTTTAAAGATTTTATTGTAGTTTCTTGAAATCTTTGAAGAGTCTTTTTTTGAATAGCCAAATTTTTCTTGCCAGCCCCAGTATTGCCAAGCGATTTGAATTTCATTATTGCCACACCATAGTGCAATACATGGATGATTGCGTAACCTTTTGACATTTTGATTGATTTCTTTTTGAACTGAGGATAAAAAATCCTTATCACCTGGGTACATGCTACATGCAAACATAAAGTCTTGCCAAACTAGAATCCCGAGTTCATCACATAGATTATAAAATATGTCATTTTCATAAATGCCCCCACCCCATACTCGGAGCATATTCATATTTGCATCTGCAGCATTAGTGATCAATTCTTTATAATGATTTGGAGTTACTCTAGGTAATAAATTATCTTGGGGAATATAATTTGCGCCCTTCATAAAAACAGGAACCCCATTTAGTTTAAAATAATAATTGGTTCCGATAGAATCAGTTTCTTGTATTAACTCAATTTTTCTTAGACCAATTTTGTGATTTTCAGATGATAAAATTTTGTTCTTATATTTTAATTCAATGTTCCAATTGTATAAATGTGGCTTGCCAAGTCCATTAGTCCACCACAATTGAGGATTTTTTATAGCAAAGTCAAGTGTGTATTTATGAAGGCCTTTTTGTGGTTTGATCATTTTCTGTGATAAAATTTGATCATTATCTTTGACAGTTAATTGAAATTCGCCTTTTGTTACGACATCTAATTCAATTTCACAACTTACATTTGCCCAATCTGTTTCTACACTTTTTTGTTCAAAATAAATATCTTTTATTTTCGCTAAACTATAGCTTTCTAAACGTACTGGGCGCCAAATTCCCATAGTTACAATTCTTGGTCCCCAATCCCAACCAAAGTGATAAGGCGCTTTTCTTACAAAAGGACTTATTTTTATTTTACCAGCATCATTTCCTGCAGGCAATTTATATCCAAGCCTATTATATTCCTGTTCTTTTTTCTTAATTGGTGATTTAAAAAGTACCGAAATAGTGTTTTTGCCAAGTTTTAGTTCTTGTTTGCAGTTTATTCGCCAGGAACAAAACATGTTATTTGCCTCTAAGATATTTTTGCCATTTATTTTTATTTCCGCATACGTATCTAGTCCTTCAAAAACGAGATCAACTATATCTTGATTGAGTATTGAATTATCAACGGTAAAACTTCGTTTATATTCCCAGTTTTCATTTCCTATCCAATCTATTTTATATTCGTTTTTTCCATAAAAAGGGTTTTCAATAAGACCTGCGTTTAGCATATCTAATTGAACAACCCCAGGAACATTCGCTTTCGTCCACTGTTTGTCACCGATTTTTTGGAATTGCCACTCTCCATTAAGATCTAAATCTATTCTGTAGTTGACCTCAGATTTACAAGAGAGTAGTAAGATGAAAATTAAAAGTAATAAATAATGCATGGTTTTAGATGCTTGAAATTATTTTCTATAGTCAGATAAATAGTTATAAAATTTAGCTGTTATATTTTTCTAATGCCTCAATACAATATTTTAGTTTTTTATGATCAAATACTTTTTGTCTATATTCAGAAACATTGAAATTTGTATGTTGATATATAGGATTAGGCTTAATGAATTTATGTGCAGTAAAGTGAAATTCAATTGCATTTGTTTTCGTTGCTATTAGTTTAATATTCTTTTCATTAACACCACTTCCGGGCATAATAATTATTCTGTTATTTGCTTGTTTGATTAAATCACTTATTAGCGCTATACCTTCTACTGCTTTTGCGCATTGGCCAGATGTTAATATTCTGTCGACACCAATATCTATAAGTGATTCCATTGATTTAAATGGCAATTTGCATCTGTCAAATGCTCGATGAAAAGTAACTTTCATTGGACTTGCTATTTCTGTCAGCATTTTAGTATTCTTAATGTCAACATTCCCATCCTTTTCTAATAACCCAAACACAACCCCGTTTGCGCCAAGGGATTTAGATATTTCAATGTTATATATCATTTCTTCAATCTCTTTTTCATTGTAAAAAAAATCACCCGCTCTTGGCCTTATCATTACAAAAAGATCGATGTGTATTAATTCTCTAGTTTTCGCAATGCATCCCGCAGAAGGAGTAGTGCCTCCCTCTGAAATATTAGAACAAAGTTCAATGCGATTAGCTCCATTTTTTTGTGCTTCAAGCGCCATTAATGGTGTGTCTAGACAAATTTCTATTTTCATTATTTGTTTATTTGTTATTATTGTACTACGAATTCATCAATAAATAACCATGCTTCTGATCCTGCAGCTGGATGCCATTTAGGACAAAAACTGATATTGTGAGCAACAATTTTTACATATTTTGAAGTAGTGTTTTGTAGTTCAATAGTGAATTCTTTGATGAACTCACCATCTTTTTTGGGTGATATGGTATTAGTTAAAGTTTTGATTAAAGAAAATGTTTTGCCATCGTTTGAAGAGAAAAATTCTATTTTTCTAGGTAAGAAAATCCATGAGTCTTGTTTTTGAAAAAAAGCTGCTGATAGAGTATTAATTTTTTGTTCCTTTCCAAGGTTTATTATTATTCCCATATTTGATTTTTGGACTCCTTGCCAGTTCCCATCTCTGAAATTATTGCTTCCTCTAACACCATTTGTTAGTGCATTTTTTCCGCCACCAGTATAAAATTTACTGTATTTGTAGTCTAAATTTGGTTCAATCCCATTTCCAAGATGTTTTGTGAATTTGTGCTTAGAACATTCTCCATAAGGCTTGTTGTTTTTGTAAGCTTGGATTAGTAAATTAGAAGATTTTTTAAGGTCAATGTTGGTTTTATATAAAGTTGAGTTTTTAGATGGAATAATGCCATTTGTTGTGTAATACAAATCCAGATCCTTAGCACCTTTTGTCAATGTGATATTTATTTTTTCGGGACTTGTGTAAGCGTCTAATCGAACAGGAATAGTCTCTGCTCCATAATTTACACCAAAAGCCTCAAGATATTTATATTGATATTGAACACGTTCATAAAAGTCTTTATAATTACGATTTTTAGGGGCGGACCATAATACTTCAGACATAGCTAAAATACGCGGAAAGACTTTGCTGTCTAGATTTTTTTCTGACGGTACATGTTCTGTCCACATATTACATTCTCCTCCCAAAATAAAGCTGTGTTTTTCACTGTTAAGATCCTTGGGAATTGGATTAAAGCTGTATACCTTTTCAAGGTCGATTGCTTGTAAGTCGTAATCAAAGTACGAATGGCTCGTTGGAGAACTAATAGCAAATTGGTTGTTATTTGCAGATTCCATAGCACCATTCATTCCTCGCCAAGATTGTACTATAGCATTTTTAGGCAGACCACCTTCGAGAATTTCATCCCATCCAATAAGTTTTCTTTTTTTTCTTTGAAGAAAATCTGCTATTCGTTTTATAAAATAACTTTGGAGTTGGTGTTCATTTTCTAGATTGTGGGATTTGATTATTTTCTGACACTTATTGCAATTTTCCCATCTGTACTTAGGGCATTCATCTCCTCCTATATGAATGTATTCTCCAGGGAACAACTCGATTACTTCTGAAAGTACATTCTCTAAAAACTTAAAGGTACTATCATTACCTGCGCAATATACATCCTTAAACACTCCCCATTTGTTACCGACTTCTAATTGTTCCCCTGTGCACGACAAATATGGATATGAAGCAATGGCAGCCTGAGAATGTCCCGGCATTTCAATTTCAGGGACAATATTTATATGCCTTTCTTCAGCATAGGCGATAATTTCTTTTATATCTTCTTTTGAATAAAACCCTCCATATTTAGTTCCATCTTTTTCTGTTCTCCAGGCACCTTTTTTTGTTAGTTTAGGATACTGATCTATTGCAATACGCCAACCTTGATCTTCAGTTAAATGCCAATGCAAGGTGTTCATTTTGTAATAGGCAAGAAGGTCTATGTATTTCATGACTATTTTTTTATCAAAGAAATGACGGCAACAGTCTAAGAGTAGCCCACGCCATTTAAAAACAGGATAATCTTCTATCGTAACCCCACTAATAGCCCATGAATTTTTCTTTGATTTTTTGTGAAATTTGACAGGCATAATTTGTCTTAAAGTCTGAATACCTCTGAAAACACCTTCTGGATGTGAAGCTTTGATTGTTATACTATTGTTGCCCGTTGATAGATAATAGTATTCTTTTATCTGATTATTTACATCAGTTGTTTTTTCTAAAGATATAACATTAGCTAACTCGGATTGTGTATCATAAATGATTTTTGGTTTAAAAAAAGAACTGCCTTCAATTAGGTTTTTTAAATATTCTGCTTCTTTTTTAAATTCTATGGATGTTCTAATAAGGGTCTTATTGTCGATCACAAAAAAATCATTAGTTTTTTTTATTTTTTTAGGTATTGGAATCAGAGAAAACGCTCTATTGACCATGTTTTCATTATCTATCTCATTCGATGAAGTGATAGAACAACTAATTAAAAATCCCAATAGGAGATAGCAGGGTAGATAACGCATTGAATATTTGATTTTGTCTACTATATATATAAAAAAAAAGCCATCCACGAAAAATTCGGGTTGGCTTTTTTAAATTTATTTTGAAAAGTTACAATCAAATGCAAGCTTAAAATTGTTCAGTTTCTGTCGATCCATCCATTGCAGTAGTAGAAGATTTTCCTCTTTGAACAGTGCTTTGGACATAGTCAAAATATTGAGTACCAACAAAAGTTTGATGTTTGATAGCTTTAAAACCATCTGTCTGTAATTTGAATTCTCGTTCTTGTAATTCAGAATAACCAGCCATTCCACGGGCTTTATAAGCCATAGCAAGTTCAAACATAGATGTATTGAGTGCATGAAATCCTGCAAGTGTAATAAATTGGAATTTATAACCCATTGCAGCAATTTTTTCTCTAAAAGTTAGCATATCATCATTGCTGAGTTTGGCGGCCCAATTAAAGGAAGGAGAACAATTATAGGCTAGCATTTTATTTGGATATTGTTCTCGAATAGCTTGTGCAAATTCTTTTGCAATGCCTAAGTCAGGATTAGAGGTTTCCATCCATACCAAATCAGCATATTCAGCATATGCTAACCCTCGGTTAATACCTTGTTCTAGACCATTTCTAACTTTGAAAAAACCTTCTGATGTGCGTTCGCCTGTTATAAATTGATGATCACGCTCGTCTATGTCTGATGTTAAAAGATTAGCAGCATCTGCATCTGTTCTCGCAACAAGTAGCGTTGGAGTACCCATTACATCAGCACCAAGGCGGGCAGCAACTAATTTGTTTATAGCTTCTTGTGTAGGAACTAAAACTTTTCCCCCCAGGTGGCCACATTTTTTAGCAGAAGAAAGTTGATCTTCAAAATGTACTCCAGCTGCACCAGCTTCAATCATGGCCTTCATTAATTCGTATGCATTTAAGTTTCCGCCGAAACCTGCTTCAGCATCAGCTACAATAGGAACCATCCAATCAATATCTCCTTCTCCTGTAACAGATTGGATTTGATCTCTACGAAGTAATGCGTTATTGATTCTTTTTACAACATTAGGTACAGAGTCTGCGGGATATAAAGATTGATCAGGATACATTTGGCCTGCTAAATTAGCATCTGCAGCTACTTGCCAACCACTAAGATATATCGCATCTAGCCCAGCAGTAACTTCCTGTACAGCTTGGTTTCCGGTTAAAGCTCCAAGTCCACAAACGAAATCTTGTGAGTTAAGTTTTGACCATAATTTTTTAGCTCCCAAATTTGCTAATGTGTATTCAATTTGAACCGATCCTCTTAATTTAATTACATCTTCAGCGGTATATGGTCTGATAATGCCTTCCCAACGAGGGTTGTTTTTCCAATTGTCAAGAAGGAATTGAATACTTGCTTCTTTTTTCATTTTTGGTGTTTTTATGATTGTTGATTAATGGGTTGAAAATTAAAAATATATAATATAATGACTATTCTAGAATGATTTTGTTATCTATAGAAAATTATAA
The DNA here is from genome assembly GCA_022448945.1 of Saprospiraceae bacterium. Classification (GTDB taxonomy): domain Bacteria; phylum Bacteroidota; class Bacteroidia; order Chitinophagales; family Saprospiraceae; genus Aureispira. Next base: position 101,110 of record JAKVCV010000017.1, on the reverse strand, counting down.
TAAATCGTATGCAGGTAACGTAAGGAACTCAATAAACTCATCCTTTTTGATTAGATCAGTAAATAATTTTATAGCTTCATCAAATCGTCCATTATTATAGTTGTCTATGCCTACGTAATCTTTAATCTTTTTTAATTCTTCGGGAAGTAGCTCTTCATAAAGTTCAAAAGTTACTGTGCGACCATCATCGAGTTTAGATTTTTTCTGTATCCATTGCCATAGTTGTGATCTTGAAATTTCTGCAGTAGCAGCATCTTCCATAAGATTGTAAAGTGCAGCGGCACCAATTCCTCTAAGCCAGCTTTCTATGTATAAAATGCCAACATTGATATTTTCTCTTACGCCATGTTCTGTAATCGAATCCTGAGGGACCTCAATTAAATTAGCAGCAGTCACTACAATATCATTTCTTTTGTTTTTAATTTGGTTTGCTTCAGGCATATAATCATTAAAAATATCAGTAGCAATTTTGACAAGGCCTGGATGAGCCACCCAGGTGCCATCATGTCCATTTTTCACTTCTCTTAATTTGTCATCTTTTACTTTTTGAATGGCTTTATCATTTGCTTCAATATTATTTTTGATAGGAATTTGAGCAGCCATCCCACCCATAGCATGTACACCTCGTTTGTGGCAAACCTTAATAACCAGTTCTGAATAGGCAGACATAAATGGAACAGTCATGCCAACTTTAGCACGATCAGGTAAGACAAAACCATTAATATTTCTGAAGCGTTTTATAAATGAAAAGATGTAATCCCATCTGCCGCAATTAAGACCCGCAGAGTGATCTCGTAATTCATATAAGATTTCATCTAATTGAAATGAGGCAAGAATAGTTTCAATAAGAACAGTTGCTTTTATTGTTTGTTGAGGTATATTAAGAAATTGTTGAGCAAAAACAAACGCATCATTCCATAGTCGTGCTTCCAAATAATGTTCTAGTTTGGGTAGATAAAAATATGGGCCTGAGCCTCTTGCTATTAGATTATGAGCATTGTGGAAAAAAAATAAACCAAAATCAACAAGACCAGCACTCATCATTTCTCCCTTGTATAGAATGTGTTTTTCTTGTAAATGCCACCCTCTAGGCCGGACCATTAATGTAGCTATTTTTTCATTTAGTTGATATGATTTATTGTTTTTTGGATTTACAAAAGAAATTGTCTTATCTACGGCATCTTTAAGGTTAATCTGCCCTTGTATCGTATTTTCCCATGAAGGGGCATTGCTGTCTTCAAAATCAGCCATAAAAACTTTTGCACCAGAATTGAGCGCATTGATTATCATTTTGCGGTCAACTGGTCCAGTGATTTCAACTCGGCGATCAAGTAAATCTGGTGGCAATGGGGCAACTTGCCAATTGCCTTCTCTTATTGCTTTGGTTTCACTTGGAAAATTAGGTAATTCTCCATTATTGATTTCTTTTTGAGATAGTTGTCTCTGAGACAATAAGTCTTTTCTTTTATTGTTGAATCTTTTATGTAACTCTATTAAAAAACATTGAGCATCATGACTTAATATTTTTTCAAATCCTGTTATCTTTTTACCTCTGATTTCAAGACCTTCTACAAGAGTATAGGTGTTGGTTAGTTTCATTTTTTATAAATATTTTCTCTATTCTTTTTGATTTGGTGTTTGAACGAACAAAAAGAAAATAGTTGGTTGAATAGGGGCTATTAAGTGTGCAAAAAAATAATTTTTTTAATAAAAACTAAACTAAAAGTCATGGTTCTTTTATGAGTTTGCAACAAAATATAATCAACTTGCATAATAGGCCTTTTTTTTAAAAAAAAAAAATTTGGAGGATTAAATAGCAACGTATTAACTTTGATAACACATATGATAAAAATTGATTTGTGATTTCGTCTTAGAATAGAATTTTTTTTACATTAACCCTTCATCTGCCAAACTCGTGTAGCCATTAGATGTGACTATTATGTGGTCAAGCACAGCAATATCTAGATTTTTGCCCGCTGATTGTATTTTTTTTGTGATATTGATATCAGCCTTGCTTGGTTTTAGATTGTCAGATGGGTGGTTGTGTCCCAAAACAATTGCAGCAACTAATGGGTTGACTAAAACAGATCTGAATATTTTTTTTACATCAACTACTGTACCCGCTACACCGCCAACACTAATGAAATTCCGATCGATTACCCGATTTGCCTGATTAAGTAAAAGGATAATAAATTCTTCGTGAGGTAGATCCATTAAGTCGCCCTTAAGCACATTATATGCATCTTTACTATGTTTAATTTGTGGTTTTTTATTAAGTGGCGTGCAGGATCTACGTAAACTAAGTTCAAGAGCTGCAGCTATACTAATCGCTTTTGCTGGACCAACGCCTTTGAACTGCTTAAGTTGATCAATACTCATTTTTGCTAATTGGTTGAGATTGTTGTCATTTTCGTTTAATATTCTTTGTGCCAGTCCAACTGCTGACTCATTTGAAGATCCTGAACCTAAGACAATTGCTAATAATTCCACATCGGTTAGGTGTTTACGGCCTCTTTGTTCCATTTTTTCTCTTGGGCGATCTTCAACGGCCCATAATTTTATTGATGGAATTTTGTTTGTGTATGGGTAATTCATTTCTATAATTTCTAGTTTAATTAATAATGTGATTTAAAAGGCTAATGCATATATTTATGTGTTAAAAAGAAAAATCATATTGGCCAAAGTTGTCTTCTAAAATAAACTTAGTACTTTTACTTGTATTCCTGCCGATGATCATTCTACGCGGAAGTTTTAAATATGTTTTATGTTAATGCTCAATTTTTTATTATTTGGGAGCACTTTTATTTTAAAAGAAATATTTATGTATGCCTTAAAAAATATGTAGTTCTTCGATTCGAAGTAGAATAGAATAACCAGCCATTTATTTAATTGTACATCATGTTTTTGAACTTTAGGAACTATATGAAATCATTTAAAATTGTCTTTTTATTGCAATTGACTGTCCATTTTCTTTTTGGACAGGATACTATTACTTTAGAAGCTATCCCCAAAGCGGGCTTTTATAAGGTGGCTACGGCCGTGAAAATACAATCGAATAAACCTGAGGCTCAAATATTTTACACAACGAATGGTTCTAAACCCAATAGTTATTCAAAACGTTACAAAGGTGCAATTCTAATAGATTCAACAACTGTATTAAGATCAATATCTTATATCAACGGCGTTGCTAGTAACGTGATTAGCAATTCCTACTTTATCAATGAAGATTCAATAACATTACCTGTTGTTTCAGTATCTATTGAGTCTTATATATTGTTTGACCCTGTTAAAGGTATATTTAAGAGGGGCCCTAGGGCTTCCGCAAAGTTTCCTCATGATGGAGCTAATTTTTATTCACGACGAGAATACCCGTGTCACATAGAAATTTTTGAAACTACTAAGAAAAGGGTTTGTGATATGGATGTAGGATTCAAGATTTTTGGAGGAATGAGTCGTATTTTTCCACAAAAATCTTTTTCGTTGTATGCCAGTAAATCAAGATATGGCAATAAATATATCAAGCATCGTATTTTCCCTGATAAGGATCAAAAGAAATTTAAACGACTTGTATTGAGAAATTCTGGTAGTGATTTTGGAGAAACGCATTTTAGAGATGCTTTGATTACAAGTCTTGGTAAACAAATGGGTCTTGAAGTACAGGCCTATCGCCCTTCGGTTGTTTTTATTAATGGCAAATATTGGGGTATTTATAATTTTCGGGAAAAATTAACTCGCCATTATATTGCTGAAAATTTTCGGCTTGATAAAGACAGTATTAACTTGATTGAACATAGAAAGAGTATTCAAGCTGGTTCAAGAAGGGCATATGATCAAATGCGAAATTTTATGATTCATAATAGCCTTAGAGTTCAAGAGAATTATGATTATGTAGCTACTCAAATGGATGTAGATAATTTTATGGAATATCAAATTATCCAAATTTATATTGATAATCAGGATGCAGGGGGTAATATAAAGTTTTGGCGTCCCAAGAAGGAGGGAGGTAAATGGAGATGGATTTTATTTGATACAGATTTTGGCTTAGGGCACTATGGCCGTAAGGGGTATAAAAATAATAGTTTGGCTTTTCATACTCGTGTTGATGGCCCTGCATGGCCCAATCCACCATGGAGCACACTGAATCTTAGGTCTCTACTTCAAAACAAGAAATTTCAGGAAAAATTTGTCACTAGATTTTTAGATCGTATTAATTGGACATTTGATTCTTCTCGTATTATATCTCAAATAGATATAATGGCCTCTGGTATTATGCCAGAACTTCCTAGGCATTGGGATAGATGGGATTTGGCCTCTCGTCGTTGGTATAAAGAAGTTGATCGCATGAAGGAGTTTTCAAGGAAGCGCCCTGCGTTTATGCGTGATTTTCTTCATGAAATGTTTCCTCATTTTGGTGATGATGTTAAACTTAAAATTAATGTTGACAGTAATGGTACTGTCATTGTTAATGATATAATTACTGTTAATAAGCAATTTGAAGGAGTATATTTTAGTAAAACGCCAGCAAAAATTAAAGCTAAGCCTAATTTTGGTTATTTGTTTTCGCATTGGGAAATGGATGGTGAACGAATTGAAGGCAAAGAGCTATCGTTAAGTTTTACGGATACAATTCATGATATTCATGCGTTTTTTATTAAAGGAGAACATCCTAAGTATAAACAAATGATAATTAATGAAATTAGTTTCAGCGATACGCTTTCTGGAGACTGGATAGAATTTTATAATAATACTAAAAATGATCTGAATCTTGAAGGATGGAAAATAAAAGCATCTGATGAAAAAGAGTTTGTTTTTCCTAATATTACCATAAAACCAAATGATTACCTCGTTGTTAGCAATAACATAGATAAATTTAAAAGATCATTCCCTGATTGTCTCGAATTTGTTGAAGGAATGACTTTTGGCATTGGAAATAAAAGAGAGGTTATTAGGGTCTATGATCAACTAGATAACCCGGTAGATAGTATTGGTTATGATTTTTCACAAGATACTATTGTAGGTGTGCAAACTATTGCCCTTAAAGATTTTAATCTGAACAATAATAATATTCAGAACTGGAGGAAGCAACTTCGTGCCGGCAGCCCAGCATCTGTTAACCCTGATTATGTAAAAATACGTAAAAAAAGAGAATGGGACAGTTTTCTTAATTTAGTCAAAATGGGGGCCGTAACAACTGCTGTTTTTATTGTAATTGTTATGGCATATATAACTGCTCGGAAAAGAGTTAATAAGGTCACTGACAACTAAAATTTCTGCAATTTTTTTTAAAACCAAGTTTTATTCAATTAATATTAAATGGTTTGAGAAAATGGGTTTCTTTCAAAATAAAAAGTATACGCTAGAACAAGCTTTATTCTTGAAAGCTTGCATTTTAGGAATTGCGCTTTGTGTGGTAGGTTTTTCGGTTAATGCAATTTTTTCCGGGAATATTCCAATGGTAATTTTAAATGTCATTTGTTGTTTATTGTTGTATATTCTTTATGTTTTAGCTCAGAAAGAAGCAACTTTTAATTTGGCTTTAATTACTTTGATTTTTATAGCATTGTTTTCTATAAGTCTATCGTGGTTTATGGTCAACGGATTAACAGGCCCTGCATCCTTTAATTTAATTATTGTTGTAGTTATTATGACTAGTTTAATAAATTATCAGAGATATTGGTATTTTATAATTTTAGTCTTTTTTAATGCTGCTTTATTAATATTCTTACAAGCTAATTTCCCAGAATGGGTTACTTTGTATCCAGATAAAGATACGCTAGAGTTTGATATAGCAATTGCACTTTTTACTACACTTTTTTTTACTTCGTTACCAGTCTATTTATTTAAAAAAGCTTATCAAATAAATCAAAAATTGGTAGAGGATAAGAATCTTAGATTGTTAGAGGTTCAAAAAGAACTTGAAAAAGCAAAGGAAGAGGCTGAAGAGTCAAATCGTGTAAAGTCTAATTTTTTGTCTATAATGAGTCATGAAATACGAACCCCCTTAAATGCAATAATAGGTGTTTCACACATTCTTAAAGAGTATGATTATGAATCAGAAGATGATCAAGAATTAGCGATTGCTTTAAATGCTTCAAGTGAACATTTACTCAATTTACTTAATGACATTCTTGATTTTAGTAAAATAGAGTCTGGTAAAACTATTTTAAATCCTCAGGAAACTAATTTGGAAAGGTTACTCACAAATGTTTATCAGACATATCATGAAAAAGCTAAGGAGAAAAACAATACTTTGACCTTTAATGTAGATACTGATGTTCCAAATTTTATTGAACTTGATAGTAATTTTATTAAACAGATTTTAGGTAATTTAATCTCAAATGCTATTAAATTTACCGATGATGGAGCTGTAATTGTAAAGGTTAAAAAATGTGACTCAAATCAGAATAGTGCCAAATTGTTATTTGAAGTAATTGATACAGGGATTGGTATACCTGAAGATCAGCATAGGTTGATTTTTGATAAGTTTGGGCAGGTTAATTCGCTTAAGCAAAAAAAAGAAATTGGGACAGGCCTTGGGCTTAGTATTTCAAGAGAATTATTAAAATTATTAAATTCTGAAATCTATCTCGAAAGTCATCCTGGTAAAGGATCAAGGTTCTATTTTAGCATTGACTGTCCAGTAATAATAGAACCATCCAAGGATATTAATTCCATAAGTTTTTTAGATACACTACCATTTGAAAATTCGCCAAGATTAATGCTTGTTGAAGATAATAAAGTTAATGTAATGGTACTTGCAAGGTTTTTAAAGAAATGGAATATTAAATATGATGTTGCTTTTAATGGTCTTGAAGCATTGAAATTATATGAAGAAAATGTGTATGATGTTATTCTAATGGACATGCAAATGCCTGTTATGGATGGCTTTATAGCAACCAGGAAACTTAGGGAAAGAGGATGTGAGATAGATATTATAGCTTTGTCTGCATCTGCTACTCAAACTGAAATCAAGGAAGCAAGAACTGCTGGGGTTAATGAGTATATTATTAAGCCTTTTAACCCAGGTGTTTTATATGAAGTAATAAAAAAAGCAATGTAATTTTCTCTTTTGTATTTTCTTTAGTATCAATTCTTCCGTTTCATGATAAATTTGATTTGTTTAGTATTTGTATAAAAAGAGATACAAAAGTACGATTAGGCTTTTATGTTATAAATGTTTTGCCACGCATATGAGAAAAAGTCAACAACTCCATGATCTTATCCATTCAATGGGAAAAAATGAAAAGCGTTATTTTAAAGTAAATAACAAACGTGAAGGCTCAATTTATATTAAGCTTTTTGATCAAATTTTAGAACAAAAAAAATATAATTTCGAGGTGTTGAGGGAGTTGTTGGTTAAAGAGCATATATCTTCATCTTTATCCAGAGTTCAACACCACTTATATAAGTTAATTTTAAAAAGTTTGGCTAATTTTCATGCAGCTAGCCACCCTCGGTATGAGGTGATGGAAAGTCTTAAACATTATATTATTTTAAGAGATAAAGGCTTACATCAACAAGGTAAATCTATTCTTAATAATGCTTTAATAAAGGCCAAAGCCAATAATTATTATGGTTTGGTACTTGAAATAAGTGATTTGATGGAGGATTGGGTTACAGAAGAAGATAGTCATGATGAAGCAGTAAAACAAAAAAAGAATTTATTTGAACTTTATCGTGAAAATAATAGCTACACAAAAGATGTAGTTGAACTTAAAAAGCAGATTTTTGATTTGCGATTGTTTTTTTTGGAACATCAATTTGGGAGGAATAATAAACACAGAGCGTTTTTGAAGAGTTTCATTGAAAAAACTCATTTTCAGTTAAATAAAGAACACAATCTTCTTAAAAAACGTATGTTGTTAACCATTTTGATATATGTTTATTATGGGTTGCAAGATTTTGAACAATTGATTGCTACTGAAAAGCAACGCCTTGATCTTTTGAATCAAAATTGGGCAGCTTCTCATATTTCACCTTTTCTGGCATTTGCTTATCATAGAAATTTATTATGGGTTTTACTTAGCAATAAAAACTATAAGGAACATTTTGCTTTGGTAAATAATATGGACAACATGTTAATTTTCACTTTGTTGTATAAATCATCATTTTATACGATAAAGCTAAAAATTGCTAGTGCGGTTACTTTGTTATATGCAGAGGTTAAACAACAACATTACCATCAGGCATATCATCAGATTAATAAATTATGGAAAATGTATATTGATTATGAAAAAAATTGGGATCTAAACTTGTTAGTTCAAAGTTTTATTTTGTTTATAAACACTACATTTTGTCTGGGGAAATATGAAGAAAGTTATAATTGGTTGCTTTTTTTTGAAAAAAACATCCCTCAGACTTATGTCTTGCCCTATCAAAATATGGGAAAAATTACTCATTTGTTAATTCATGACGGACTTGGTAATCACAAGTTAATCCAAAATAAAATTGAATCAACCCGTATTCGTCTTTATAGAAAATTTGCCTTTTTTGAAGTTGCTAATACATTCCTTAAGTTTTTTAAACGACGAGTGAAATGTAAATCTGAAGAGGATCAATTAAAATTATTAATTCAATATAAAAAACAAATGGAAAAAATAGCTGACAAGGAAGATCAAAAAGGTTTTTTTATAATGTTTAATTTCGTAGATTGGTTCGATAGTAAAATTCAGAATTGTTCAATTGCTAATTTAAAACGGTTATATTAGTTTTTCTATCCTTTTTTAATTAAATATATTCCTAATATGGATGTTGTTCTTTCCCCCACATTGATTATCACTATTGTAGGTGGGTATTTTTTGCTTTTGCTTTTTGTAGCCTTTTTAACTGGAAAAGGAACTGCTAACAAGGACTTTTTTGTTGCTAATAGACAATCTCCGTGGTATCTTGTAGCTTTTGGGATGATTGGCGCTTCGTTGTCGGGTGTTACTTTTATTTCTGTCCCAGGGATGGTTGGAGCTGCTTATTTAAGTGCCGAAGTTTCGAATACTGTAAATATGCAATTCTCCTACATGCAAATGGTACTTGGTTATTTAGTAGGCTATGCAGTTATTGCAACAGTTTTATTGCCCCTTTATTATAGACTCAACCTAACCTCTATCTATTCATATCTTGATCAACGATTTGGAATTGCTTCATATAAAACAGGTGCTGCTTTTTTTCTCCTGTCACGTATTATTGGTGCGTCTTTTAGGTTGTATTTGGTAGCTATGGTGTTGTTTATTTTTGTTTTTGATTCATGGGGTGTTCCATTTTGGGTGGTATCTTTGTTAACCATTTTTTTAATTTGGATATATACATTTAGAGGTGGTATAAAAACCATTGTATGGACAGATACATTACAAACATCTTTTATGCTTATTGCAGTAATTATGACAATTGTAGAATTGACAAGTGTTATGGATATTTCAATAGGAGGGTTGTGGAATAATATTCAATCTGAAGGATTGGGACAAATTTTCTTTTTTGAAGGGGGGTGGTCTGATCCAAATAATTTTTTTAAACAGTTTTTGGCAGGGATGTTTATTTCAATTGTAATGACAGGACTGGATCAGGATATGATGCAAAAGAATTTAACCTGTAAAAATATTGGTGATGCACAAAAGAATATGTTTAGTTTTAGTGTCATTCTCGTATTTGCTAATTTTGTTTTTTTAATGCTTGGGGCATTACTTGCTATTTATGCCTTTCAGAACGGTGTTGAAATTGATAGGTCAGATAGTTTGTATCCAACAATAGCCCTTGAACACCTTTCGTGGCAAATTGGTGTAGCTTTTATTATTGGCTTAGTTGCTGCTGCATATTCAAGTGCCGATTCTGCTTTGACATCGCTAACCACTTCTTTCTGTGTTGATTTTCTTGGATTTAAAGATGGGCTAGAGACATCTATAGTAGAATCAGAGGAAACTTTTAATGACGATGTTACAATAAATCATATTGCATCAACTGATTGCCACTCAAACCAGGGTACAGGTAAGATTCAAACTCGATACATGGTACATGTTGGGTTTTCTTTTATTCTTTTTATTGTAATTGTTGGTTTTTGGCTCATAAATGATCAATCAGTTATAAATGCACTGTTTAAATTTGCAGGATACACCTACGGGCCTTTATTAGGACTTTATGCATTTGGTTTGTTTACCTCTAGAAAAGTCATCGATAAATTTGTGCCTTTTGTTTGTTTACTAGCTCCTTTATTTACCTTTATTATTAATACAAATTCTGATGTGTTATTATGGGGTTATCAATTTGGTTTTGAATTGCTACTACTTAATGGAATGTTAACGTTTATTGGTTTGTGGTTGGCTAGTGAAAAACAATAATGTTAATCATTTATTTTTTGAAGATTCCTTTTTTATAGCTTTGGTAATTTAATTTTTTCATAGAAAAACTTAAAAATTTGCGCTAGCTCTTGTTACATTTGACTCTCAATGTTAAATTGAAATAAAATTATTATTTGTAAAACGTTTATAGGACTATTAATTTTCTAAAATGAAACAATTAATCGAATGTGTCCCTAATTTTAGTGAAGGACGCGATTTAGGAATAATTAAACAAATTACTGATCAGATAGAAACAGTCGAAGGTGTAAAATTACTTGATGTAGATCCAGGTAAAGCTACCAATAGAACTGTCGTTACGTTTGTGGGTGAACCAGATGCCGTAGTGGAGGCTGGATATAGGGCAATAAAAAAGGCCGCAGAATTAATTGATATGAGCAAACATAGTGGTGAACACCCAAGAATGGGTGCAACGGATGTCTGCCCTTTTATCCCTATTTCAAATATTACAATGGAGGAAACAGTTGTTTATGCTAGAAAATTAGCAGAAAGGGTTGGTAAAGACATTGGTATTTCTGTTTTTCTATATGAATCAGCAGCAACGGACCCCCGTTGGAAAAATCTAGCAAATATAAGAGCAGGAGAATATGAAAAAATGGAATCTAAACTCCTAAAGGATGATTTTAATCCTGACTTCGGACCATCTGTTTTGAATGTTTCTGCTGGTGTAACAGCCATTGGAGCTCGAGATTTTTTAATTGCTTATAATGTCAATTTAAATACCACTTCAACTCGTAGGGCGAATTCAGTAGCCTTTGATGTTAGAGAGGCTGGTCGTTCAAAAAGGGAAGGAGACCCAATAACTGGTAAAATAATAAGAGATGAAAATGGTGATGCTGTAAGGGTGCCAGGAGCATGCAAATCTGTAAAAGGAATCGGGTGGTTTATTGAAGAATATGGAATAGCGCAGGTTTCCATGAATCTTACTGATATAAAAGAAACGCCATTTCATATTGCTTTTGAAGAGTGCTGTAAGTCTGCCAATAAAAGAGGGCTACGTGTAACGGGGTCAGAATTAGTAGGATTAATGCCCTTAAATGTTATTCTGGATGCTGGCAAATATTTTTTAAAAAAACAAAATCGTTCTACAGGTATATCAGAGGACCAGATTATAAAAATTGCAGTTAAAACAATGGGGTTGGATGAATTAACTCCTTTTGATCCCCAAAAGAAGATTATTGAATATCTTTTAGCAGCAGATCAAAATACCCCTTTATTGGATATGACTTTACCTGGTTTTGCGAATGAAACTGCATCTGAAAGCCCCGCTCCTGGTGGTGGCTCAATATCTGCCTATGTTGGTTCTTTAGGCATCTCTTTAGGAACAATGGTCGCAAATTTGTCTTCTCATAAAAGAGGTTGGGATAATAGGTGGGAAGAGTTTTCTGATTATGCTGATCAAGGTCAGGTAATTAAAGATAAGTTGTTAGCAATGGTTGATGAAGATACCAATGCATTTAATGAAATCATGAATGCTTTTCGCCTACCTAAAGGTAATGAAAACGAAAAAACTGCAAGAAAAAATGCCATTCAGAATGCGACTAAATATGCTGTAGAAGTTCCTTTGAAAGTTATGGAAACGGCATTAGAGAGTATGTCAATAATACAAAAAATGGCAGAAATAGGTAACCCGAATTCTGTTACTGATGCGGGGGTTGGAGCTTTATGTGCTCGAACAGCTGTATATGGTGCTTTTTTGAATGTAAAAATAAACCTTGGAGGTTTGGAAGATTTGGATTATGTAGAGGCTGCTAAAAATAAAGCTCAAGATTTATTGAATAAGGCAAATGATACAGAAATAGAAATAATGAAAATAGTAGAGGGGAAAATTTAATGTAATAATTTAAACAATCCCATAATTTTGTTATTCCAAATTTATTGGGGTTGGTGTTTTTATACGAATAGCCTTTAATTAAAAAAACATGCGCTTCTTATGACCTGTTTTTTATAAGGCTAAATATATATTATTTGCCTTTTTATGTCTGTTGTCCTATTTTAAGTGTTAATATTCGTTTGCCATTAAGTAATAGTTTACTTTTTAGTTGAGTATTTAGTATACTATTGTTATATTAGCATGAAATACCCTTTTAGTAAATTCAAATTAACATTTTTAGTTATGAAATACCTAATTTCTACCCTATTTCTATGGTTGTTAATGAACAGTAATATATATTCTCAACAACCAGAGGCTACTATAAACAAAATTGATCAAAGAAGTAGGGCGAGGGCACTTAAACCTGCATTGAAATCTGCCTCAAAAACAATTGTATCTTCCTCTGTGACTAAGTCCATTGTGTCAAATAATCTTGCATATCGAGAAGGACAATTTAAAGTGTCTAAAAATATCCAAGAAGGAAAAAAAACAAGCCTAATAAGTTATAACAAAACAGGAGATCATCTTCAGGATGCAACTAATTATCATTTAGCAAAAGAACTTTACTTAGATAAACATCCTGAATTAAAAATGGATAAAAATCAAGTTCAAAAGATTTCACGAGCTGTTTATGATAACCTGCCACCTGCCCGAAGAGCTGTTATTGATGCTAATGCCGCTAGGTATGAAATTATTGAATAGCGAATTGTCAGCAAATAACCTGTTTTACGAGTCCCCTAAATTTTAACATAATGAAACTTAGATTTACAATCTTTTTTATCTTCTTTTATCTTTTCGGACCAACTGCCCAGTCACAAAATTGTCCTTTTGATAATATTTTATGGACAGATTTGACACCTTCAGGTCCTGGGATGACGGCCACCGATGCCTGCGTGTTTGGTGGTGACTTAATTACAGTTAGTGTAATATCAGGAGAAACGTATGTGTTTTCTACTTGTGGTACAACAACAGTTGATGTCACAATGACTTTATATAATACTGCAGGCACAGTTATTCAGGCAACTGATGATGATGGTTGTGGAAATATTGGAGGCCCTGCAATAATTACTTGGATCGCTACATTTACAGGTGTTGCTAATCTCTTGATTGATGAATATCCTTGTCTTAGTGGTACAAGTTGCATTAACCTTGATGTGACTCGTGGTGGCTCATGTAGCGCTGATGTTGGAACACAAACGGTTTTGGTAAATGGGACTGCCGCTTCTAGTCCACTAATTTTATGTAAGGGAGATTGTTTTGATGTCCTTACGGATAGTAATTTTATTTTACCTCCCCCGACACCTGGAGAGTCTCCAGAGTTAATGTATGGCCTTTATACAGGGATTCCAAATTTATCATTAGAGCCTGACCTTGATCCTAATTTTTCTTCTTTGTTTTGGACTGGAGATGATTTCACAGATTGTAATAATAGTGCTAGTATAGTCTTAGGAGCACTTTTGCCCAATAACTTTTGGCTAGTTCCTATAACTATGGATGATAGTGATAATGATGGAGATCCCAATGGTATCATCAACTATGATAATAATAATGATAATTGTTTTGCAATGGGTACGCCAATAGAGGTTGTCTATTTAGATGATATTACCGGAACTGGAAATGAAAATTGTACTACAGGAACAACTGTCATTACGCTTACTGGAGGTTATCCTTCGCATAGTAGTTCTGGATCGTATACTGTGACAAATGCGGGCCCTGGTGTTATGGTGCAATCTGGTGCCCAGGGAGAGACCTTGACTTTCTCTGGTTATACATCAGGTCAAACCCTTATGGTTAGCATTACAGATGATGGAAATGGATGTACTGGCAATGTAACTTTTTTTACTACTTGTGCTACTACATGTGCCGCTGATGCTGGTACAGTAACAAGCTTTATAAATGGTAATCCTGCGACAAGTCCTTTGGTTTTGTGTAAAGGCGATTGTTATGATATTATTACTGATAGCAATTTTGTTTTGCCACCTCCAACTCTTGGTGAAGCTCCAGAGTTAATGTATGCAATTTATACAGGTGTTCCTAATCTATCATTAGAACCTGACCTTGACCCTAATTTTTCTTCTTTGTTTTGGACTGGAGATAGTTTTTCTGATTGTAATAATGATGCCAGCATAGTTTTAGGTGCCTCATTGCCAACTAATGTTTGGTTTGTTCCTATTACTATGGATGATGGAGATGATAATGGAGATCCTAATGGTGTAATTAATTATGATAATAACAACGATACTTGTTATGCTATGGGTACACCGATAGAACTGGTCTTCTTGGATTTAATTACTGGTTCTATAACTGAAAATTGTACTCAAACAACCATTAGCCTTAGTGGTGGCCTTCCTGGGCATGATCCTGCAAGTTTGTATACGGTGACAAATACTGGTTCAGGAACTATGGTGCAATCTGGAAGCCAAGGTGAAACACTTGTATTTACCGGTTATACTCCAGGTCAAGTTATATCTGTATCAGTTGTTGATGGAAATGGATGTGCTACAAATATTAATGTAAATACTACATCATTGCCATTAATTACTTTAGATTCTATAACCAATGTTTCCTGTAATGGTGGCAATGATGGTGCAATAGATGTCACTGTTGTTGCTGACACAGCTGATTGTACTTATACACTTGATATGTTTGATTCATTTGGCGATGGTTGGGAAGGATCCTATATTGATGCAGTCGTTAATGGGGTTTCAGTAGGCAATTATTCCGTTGGAACAAGTTCAGCTTCTGCAACAATTGTTGTCCCACATGGTCAAAGTTTAGAGTTGATATATAATTATGGAGGAGGGATGTTTGAAACAGATGTATCTTATAATTTAGTGCTTGGAGGTGTTACGATTTTCTCCGATGGACCAAGTCCAACATTAGGGTCTGTATTTACCACTACATGTATAGGTGCACCAATGGTTTATTCAATGAATTGGTCTAACGGTGTTGCAATTGAAGACATTTCTGGATTGACAGCTAATTCATATACACTAACTGTTACTGACCCAAGAGGCTGCCAGTCGATTTCGGGACCACATTTAGTTTCTGAGCCGCCTGTTTTAAATGTGAATATAGATAGTTTTTCAGATGAATCATGTACAGATTTAGGTTCAGTTTCTATTAGTGTTACAGGCGGGATTGGGCCATATACTTATAACTGGTCAAATGGTTCAACTGTGGAGGACATAAGTGGATTGGCAGGTGGCAGTACATATACAGTAACGGTATCAGATGCCAATGGTTGTACAGCTACTAATACATCATTTGTAAATACACTACCTGGATTACTGGTTACTGCATCAGTTATATCGAATTATAATGGGTCACAAATAAGTTGTAATGGTGCTGCTGATGGTGAAGCATATGTACAGGAGTTTTTTGTTGGGCCACCACCACCACCATTTCCGCCACCACCACCATTGGGCTATCTATGGTCTGATGGGCAGACCACGGCAGTGGCCACGGGTCTTGGAGTAGGGACATATATAGTGACAGTTACCAATGGTGATGGATGTACAGATACCGCTTCAGTGACAATATTATCAGAACCTTCTCCAGTACTAGTTAGTGTAGATAGCACTATAAATGTTGACTGTTTTGGAGACTCAACAGGCTCCATATTCATTAGTGCGAGTGGGGGTACTGGAGTACTTGCTTATAGTTGGTCTAATGGATCTACTTCAGAAGATGTTTCTGGATTAACTTCTAATGTTTATACGGTAACAGTTTCAGATAATAATGGTTGTACAGCTACTTCCAGTATTACAATTACTGAACCTGGACTTTTGTCAGTAGCTATTGACAGCACAACCAAT
The DNA here is from genome assembly GCA_022448945.1 of Saprospiraceae bacterium. Lineage (GTDB taxonomy): Bacteria > Bacteroidota > Bacteroidia > Chitinophagales > Saprospiraceae > Aureispira. Next base: position 85,079 of record JAKVCV010000017.1, on the reverse strand, counting down.
CCTTCTTGTAATGGTATTTTGGATGGTAGTGTATATATTTCTGTCTCAGGAGGCACAACTGCATATAGTTATATATGGTCAAATGCGATGGTTGCAGAGGATTTGACAGGATTAGCAAGTGGTAATTATTCTGTTACCGTATCCGATGCTAATGGTTGTACTGATGAAATTTCGACTACTCTAATAGAACCCAATTCAATTTTAATTACAATTGATAGTTCTCTTAATACAGCATGTAGTGATTCATCTGGAATCTTGTATCAAACAACATCAGGAGGAACAGGTGTATTTAGTTATAGTTGGTCCAATGGTGCAACAACAGAAGATATTTCTGGGTTGACAGCAAGTAGTTATACAATAACTGTAACTGATAATAGTGGTTGTACATCGACAGCCTCAGGAATAGTTAGTAATACTGCTTCTGGGACTATTGGTTTTACAACAACAAATACAAATTGTAACGGTTCATCTGATGGCTGTATAGTAGCTAGTGTAACAGGAAGTAGTGGCGTTTTAGGGTATATGTGGTCTAATGGTGAAAGTGTTGATAGTATTTGTGGATTGGCTGCAGGGAGTTATACCTTGACTATTACTGACACTATTTCTCTTGTGCCCTTGCAAATTTGTACTATTATAAATGATACTACTATATATGAACCTATAGCTGTAACTATTAGTATTGATAGTAGTAATAATGTTGATTGTAATGGAGGAGCAACAGCTTCTATATATACTAGTGCTACTGGAGGAACAGGAACACTGACCTACAATTGGTCCAATGGTGCAACAACGGAAGATATTTCTGGATTGTCTGCCAATATTTATACAGTAACGGTATCTGATATAAGTGGCTGTTCGGCAACTTCTGGTGTCACAATTACAGAACCTGCTTTTTTAACTGTAGTTGTTGATAGTACAAGTCAGGGTGGTTGTTCAACTTCAATAGGTGCTGCATATATTACTGCTAGTGGCGGAACAGGGGTTTATACCTATATATGGTCTAATGGATCTACTTTAGAAGATGCAACTGGTTTGATGGCAAATACTTATACAGTAACAGTTACAGATAATAATAGTTGTACAGCTACTACTTCTGTAACAATTACTCAGTCAGTTGCTGTATCTGTCACTGCTTCTGTTACTTCAAATTTTAATGGCACAGATGTGAGTTGTTTTGGTGCTTTAGATGGTGAAGTTTCTGCAACAGGAAGCGGTGGAACTAGTCCATTTTCTTTTGTTTGGAATAATGGTCAAACTACAGCTGTTGTTTCAGGATTAGGTGCTGGTGTTAATCAGGTTACTATTACCGATTTTAATGGCTGTACAGCTACAGATATTGTTACAATAGGTGAACCCAACACTCTTGCAATGAGTATTGATACAGTTGCAAATGTTGTTTGTACAGGATCTGCGAATGGATTTATTAATATTTCTGTTTCTGGTGGAACTGGAGGAATTATATATAACTGGTCTAATGGTTCAACTTTGCAAGATATTACAGGGTTGATTGATAGTACATATATTGTAGTAGTGTCAGATACAAATGGTTGTACTACAACTGATACCGTTGAGGTAACGACTCTAGGTTTTATAGAAGTAGTAGTAGACAGTGCAATTGATGTTGGTTGCAATGGGGATAGTACAGGCGTAATTTACACTACTGCTACTGGTGATACTAGCTCAACGGGTTGCTTTTCGAATCAAGTTGTCTTAAATGAAATTATGTATCGTCCGGTAAATAGTAATGGTGTTGATCCTAATACAGGCGAATATATTGAATTAATTGGTCCAGCCGGTGCCGATATTGGATGTTATGTACTTACGGATGGAGATTGGTCCATTACCATACCTCCTGGGACTACAATTCCTAGTGATGGGTTTTATACTATAGGAAATGATACTGTTTGGGGAGTTGGCACCTTTGATCTTGATGCCGAAAATTGTGCCTGTTTTACTGAAGGTACTGGCGGGCAATCATTACTGATTTTAACTGATGGGGGAGAATATATAGCACTTTATGATGATGCTGGAATTTTTGTTCAGGGGGTCGTCTATGGTTCACCAACAACTGGTAATACTCCAGGAGGACAGGTTGTTAATACAATTGGTACAGGAGGATGTGTTTCCTCTGTTACGATACCTACTATAACTTCTTTTGAAACTGCCCCCTCAGGTTTTGTAAACGGAACCTCTATAGTTAGAGATCCCGATGGGATAGGTAATTGGAGCCCACAAGTCGGAGGTTCTCTTAATGGATGTAATGTTTCTGGTTCGGGGAGTACAGGGAATGGTAGCGTTAGCTATATTTGGAGTAATGGTGATTCAACACAGAATATTTCAGGTCTTGCAGCAGGAACCTATACAGTTACTGTTACTAATGATTATGGGTGTACAGCAACAACTGTATATACTTTAACTGAGCCAAATGTTTTGGTGGCCTCTCTTTCAACGACCCCAGTTGATTGTTTTGGAGATACTACAGGGGCAATTGATCTTACTGTAGTTGGAGGTACAACTCCGTTTTCTTTCAATTGGTCAAATGGATCTACTTCCGAGGATGCATTTAATTTGCCTGCAGGTTATTATTGTGTTACTGCAACGGATACTAATGGATGTGTAACTACTATTTGTGATAGTATTTTACAACCGTTTTTCTCTTTGCCTGCTGACACTTTTTATATCTGTCCAGGAGATTCAGTACAGTTACTAGTTAATACCAATGCTACTGTTATTAGTTGGTCACCTAGTTCCAGCTTGAGTAATGATACAATTGTGAATCCATATGCAAACCCTCAGGCAACTACCACTTATGTCGTGTCTGCGAGTGTTGGAACAGGAGCTTTATGTGCTATGACAGACTCTATTATAGTAATAGTGGATTCAATTGATATTTCACTCTCCTCAGTTGTCAATGTTGGATGTAATGGAGATAGTACAGGGAGTATAATTACTTCGTCAGGCGTAAGTTCATATACATATTTATGGAATACGGGTAACACTACATCGAATTTGAATAATTTGTCTTCAGGAACCTATTACCTTACAGTGTCAAGTACAGGGTCTTGTCAGGACACCTTGATTGTATCTGTAACTGAACCTGACTCAGGACTTAATGTAATATTACTTGATTCTGCGATGGTGTCCTGTAATAGTGGTAATGATGGCTCATTAATGGTTTTAGTTACTGGAGGGACACCAAATTATTCTTATGATTGGCAGCCAATTGGTTCAACAACTTCTACTGTAACGGGTTTAAGTGCGGGGCTCTATTCTCTTTCTGTTACTGATGCTAATAATTGTAATTACTTTTTTAATACTAGCATAACTGAGCCATCTGAAATTCTAGTTTCATACTCATCTACACCTGTTGGTTGTACTTCTATAAATGATGGTACTGCAACAGCCGTGCCTTCGGGAGGAACCCCTGGATACTCATATTTATGGGATGTTACTGCTAACAGCCAAACAACAGCAATTGCTACAGGTCTTTCTTCAAGTACATATTCAGTTACAGTTACTGACACGGTTGGATGTACTTATGTAGCGAGTGGAATTCCGGTTTCTCCAAGTTCTCCATTAGATAGCACGGATGTGCCTCTTGATACAATTGTTGGAATAGTAGATTGTGATCTCAACCCAATAGGTGTTTTAGGTATAAATACTTCAGGATCTTATTCTTATCTTTGGGATAATGGTACAACAACACAAAATGTTTCCGGATTAGCCCTTGGAACGTATTCAGTTACTATTACAAATAGTTCAGGATGTACTTTTGTTCAAACTGGTGGGGTTGGAGCTCCATTTATTCCTGCCATTAATCCATTTATTAATCTAGTTGGTCAAGATTCAGCTACCGTAGAATTAGGCTCTTCAGTAGATGTAGATGGGGGGAATGATCAATCTGGTTTAGGTGTGATTTATAGTTGGTCATCAGTAAGTTCAGATGTTAATTTTGGTAATGATACAGACCACTCTACTATAGCAATGTCCAATATTTCTGGATCATATACTTTAACTATTACTGCTACTGCAACAGATAGTTCAGGTTGTGATACTTCAGGGGTAGTTGTTTTAAATGTTCAATCTATTTTTAATGGAATGCCTGATGCATTTACTCCCAATGGTGATGGATTTAATGATATGTATTTCCCCATAGGATTAACTGTAAATGAAATCATTACATTTAGAGTTTTCAATAGGTGGAGTCAAGAAATTTATAATGGTGACACACTCGAAAATGGTGGTTGGGATGGTCGGTTTCAAGGTGTAGAGCAGCCTACGGAAGTGTATCTTTATTTAATAGAATATAATCTCGGAGGAGGCGTTCCTAATCAAGTTACTAAAGGAGAATTCACATTAATTAGATAGTTAGCTTTTATCTGATTTTGATATTATAAAGACGACAAAACTAATTTGGTTTTGTCGTCTTTGCTTTTCAATTCTTTATCTAATTAAAAAAAGTCATAATAGATTTACATATATACTCCAATTGTTCTTCATCCATTTCTGTATGAATTGGCAAAGAAATTACAGTATTACACAGTGCTTTTGTAACAGGTAATTTTGAATGGTTTGTTTTTGTTATATGTTTGAAAGCTTTTTGCTCATTAAGTGGAACGGGGTAGTAGATCATTGAAGGAATACCTTTAGTTTTTAGAAAATCCTGTAGTTTATTCCTTTTGTCAGAAGGCACTTTTATTGTGTATTGATGATATACATGCGTTGAGTTGTGTTGACACACTGGAGTTTTTACCGCAGGTATATTTACTAAATTATTATCATAATAATGAGCAACAAATTGTCTTGCTCTAATATATTCATCTAGTTTAGATAGTTTAATGTCTAGAATAGCTGCTTGAATCGAATCAAGTCTGGAATTGACGCCAATATAATCATGATAATAACGTTTACTTTGTCCATGACTTGAAATCATATGTAGTTGTTTACCTAGTGCTGTATCATTTGTGAAGATTGCTCCTCCATCACCATATGCACCAAGGTTCTTTGAAGGGTAGAAAGATGTACAACCAATATGACCTAATGTACCAGTTTTTTGGGTTTTCCCATCAGAAAATCTGTAATCTGAACCAATTGCCTGTGCGTTATCTTCTATAATAAAGATATTCTGTTTTTCACATAGATGAATTATTGGCTCCATATCTACACTTTGTCCAAACAAATGCACAGGAACAATAGCCCTAGTTTTGTCTGTTATAGCAGCTTCTATTAATTCAGCAGTAGTGTTAAAGGTGTCAATGTCGACATCTACCATAACGGGGGTAAGCCCTAATAATCCAATTACTTCAGCAGTAGCAACATAAGTAAAAGCTGGTACTATCACTTCATCACCAGGTTTAAGGCCCAATGCCATTAGTGCTATTTGAAGAGCATCTGTTCCATTTGCACATGGAATTACAGAGGAAACCCCTAAATATCTTTCTAAATTATTTTTGAAAGATTTTACCTGTGGACCATTGATAAAAGCTGCACTCTCTATACAATCTAAAACCGCTGCATTTATTTCTTCTTTAATGGCTTTATACTGTCCTTTAAGGTCGACCATTTGAATGGGAATCATAGTTCTATAAAATTTATAGTTATCTAATGGATAACAAGGTAAAAGGCTTCGGATTAACTCTTAGATTAAAATGTTTGTTTTTTTGGAATTTTCTTATCAGGATATTAGTAACAAATGAAAAATCAATTTTTTTATATTTTCAGTATAGAATATATATTGATGGTTGTTGTTCCTAAAAATCAAATTACAAAAACTATACCTTCAGCCCAAGAATATTCTATTGAATTTCAAGTGAGGAACTTTTTTTTTAAATTAACTTATTTATCTTGTGTCCAATATTTCATAATACAAAGAAAAAATAAATATACGATCCCAGAACCTTTTAGTAATTTATTTCTCCAAACGTTTTATATAGTATTTATAATTTTGTACTATGAATACAATATATTCAGAAATAAATTTTGATTAAAGATACAATCTTACGGTTTAACAGATTATAAAATGAATAAAAATGGCAAAAATTTCACCATTTAGAGCTGCCTTACCTGACTTAACTGATATTGTTTCTTTTGATGAGTTCTTTAACTCTGCTAAACGTAAATTCCCTTTGTATTTAAGTGATGGGATATATGAGCAAAATAAAGAAAAGGCTTTGTATGTATATCGAGTAAAACGACCACATAGAAGTCATACAGGCATTATTGCCTGTGCAAATATAATGGATTACATAAATGGTAAGATAAAAAAACATGAAAACACTTTAGCTGCTAAAGAAGCAAAAATGATGCGTTTATTTGATGAACGTCAGGCATTGATAAAGCCAATTCTATTGACTTATCCCAATGTTTTGAAAATAGATGCTATTATAACAAGAATTACAGTTTCTTCCCCTCCGTCTTTTAGCATTAATTTTCAAGATGAAGAACATATTTTTTGGCAAATAGAAGACAAAACAAGAATTAAGATTATTACTGAATCTTTTGCAAAACATGTTAAAGTATCTTATGTGTGCGATGGACATCATAGGGCAAAAACTTCAGAGTTGTTGTTTCGCATGCTTTCTGAAAACAAGAAACTTCCTAAGTCAAAAGAACAATTGAATTATATGTTGGTTGCTTATTTTCCTGCATCTGAGATTGAAATTCATAATTATAACAGATTAGTTTCTGATTTGCATGGTTTTACAGAAGACCAATTTCTTACCAAAATCAAAAAATATTATCATGTTAATACTATTCCTAAGGGCTTCAATCCAATTGTCAAATATCAAATGGGTATGTTTTTAGGTAAGCAATGGTATAAACTAAGACTTAAAGATAAGTTTATTCCAACTGAGAATACTCCAACTAATGAAACATTGGATGTCTATATATTAAATAAATATATTTTAGAAGGAATACTCAAAATTAAGGATGTACGTTCTGAACCAGATATAAAATATTTGGAAGGACCTAAAGGTGCATTTGGACTTGCAAGAAGGGTAAGAGAAGGGAAGGCATTAGTTGCTTTTAATTTGTATCCGGTTGCTCTAGAAGATTTAATTAAAATTTCTGACCAAGGAGATTATCTGCCTCCTAAGTCGACATGGATCGAACCAAGAATGCGAAATGGGTTTATGGCATATTTATATAAAGAAGTGATAAAAGAATAATTAAAGAGATTCAAATATAATTTTTTGATTTTCGATATTGTTTTAAAATAATGTTTTAATAGTAAAATAATAAGATAATAAAGTATGAAATTCGGAACTAAAGTAATTCACGCAGGCATTGAGCCAGACCTAACTACAGGAGCAATAATGACACCTATTTATCAGACCTCTACTTATGCTCAGGAATCACCTGGTAAGCATAAAGGTTTTGAATATTCCCGAACTCAAAACCCAACACGACAGGTATTGGAAAAGAATTTAGCAGCACTTGAAAATGGGAAACATGGTTTGTGTTTTGGAAGTGGGCTTGCTGCGATTAACACCCTTTTACAGACCTTAAATCCTGGAGATGAAGTGATTTCTACGAATGATTTATATGGAGGTACATATCGCTTGTTTACCAAAATATTTGAACGCTTTGGTATTAAAACTCATTTTATAGGAATGGATGATCCAATGGATTTGGAACGTTTTATAAATAAAAACACAAAGCTGATTTGGATTGAAACACCTACAAACCCAATGTTGAATATTATAGACATTAAAGCTGTTTGTGAAATTGCCCAAAAACATGGTATTCGTACTTGTGTGGACAATACTTTTGCCACTCCATACCTTCAAACCCCGCTTGATTTAGGTGCGGATATTGTTATGCATTCTGCAACAAAATATATAGGAGGTCACTCAGATGTGGTACATGGTGCCCTTATTTGTAATGATGATGCATTAGCTGAAGAGTTATACTTTATACAAAATTCAGTAGGAGCTATACCGGGGCCGCAAGATTGTTTCCTTTTGCTCAGAGGCATAAAAACACTTCATCTTCGGGTGCAAAGAGGATGTGAGAATGCTGCTGTAATTACAGATTTTTTACTTGCACATAATAAAGTTAAAAATGTTTATTATCCTGGAATTGAAACGCATAAAGGGCATCATATTGCCAAAGATCAAATGAGCGATTTTGGTGCTATGATTTCTTTTACTTTGTATGATGATACTACCGAAGCAGCAGTTAAGGTTTTGGAGCGCACACATTATTTCACTTGTGCAGAATCTTTGGGTGGTGTTGAATCATTAATTGGACACCCAGCAACAATGACTCATGCTGCAATTCCTCGTGAAGAAAGACTTGCTGTTGGGTTAACAGATTCTCTAATTCGTTTAAGTGTAGGTGTTGAAGATGTAGATGATTTGATCAAGGATCTCAGTGATGCTTTGGATGGATAATGAATCTAAGCAAATGGGATATGATATTTTTTCATTTTTTTATCTAGCTCCTTGGCGCCAGGATATAGATCTTCAAGATGTTGCCAGAACTTTGCGCTATGGTTTTGATGTTTAATATGCGCTAGTTCGTGATAAATTACATAATCTATTAACTCATCTGGTAATAGCATTAAATAAAGTGATAAGTTAATGTTCTTTTTGATTGAACAACTGCCCCATCTGGATTTTATTTTTTTTATTCGAATGTCATTTATTTTAATTCCATTTTGTTTTGCAATTGATCTTGTGTGTTGAGGCAGATAATTTTTGCTTTCAACCCTAAGGGCTTTTATTATGGCATCCTGAATTTTTGATTGTGAATTGTTTTGATCTAGGTCCCAAACAACAGGTACTTCGATTTCAATATTGTTTTCTTTGATTTTTAATGCCAGGTTTAATTGATTAGTAGGTAAAATTGTTAAGGTCTTATGACGAACTTTAAATGAACTGTTATAAGTTAATTTGTTTAGTTCACTTTTTTCAGAATATTTTTTTTGCTGTTTTTTTATCCAATTTATGTTTTTAAATAATATTCGTTTTGCTTCGTAATAAGAACTTAGCATAGGCAAGCTCACTGTAACATGACCATTTGGTTTTACTCTTAATGTGATTCTTCTAGACCTTTTGTTTTTTTTGAATGTTATTAGCCCAATTTCGGGGTGATTGATTTGTTTCATGTAATTAGTGGTTTTAACTTTTTGACTACTTCCTCGGGTATTGGTGATATCTTTTTTGTATTGTAATCAAAACACAGAATCCCGGTTTTTACATTAGCTACTACTGTTTCGGATGTAATATTACTTATTTTGTAATAAATATCAAACCCTATATTTGTTAGTTCATCTATTGTTAGTTCAATTTTTAATTGATCTGCAGCATGTACTTCTGCTTTGTAAATTACTGCTGCATCTGTCATAATTATTCCTTTTCCAGCTAAGGTTAGTTCACCATAACCCAAACTATTAAGAAAATCTACTCTGGCTTGTTGAGCATATGTTAACATCATTTCATTCGAAAGATGATTGCCGTAATTCAGGTCAGTGACACGAACTTTTATTCTAGTACTGTATATATAATGATCGAATTCTTTTATTTTAATTCTCATTTTTTGAACATTTTTTTATTGATTATTTCATCAGAAGTGAACATTTATAAAAAAATTAAGGAAAAAAAGTAATTTAAATGTGGTTTTTTTGTGTTTTGGCACAATTTTAACGTTCTAAAGATATTAAATGAGTCTTTGGGGAAATTTAAGACTTCTTTTGCCATTAATTTTTTAACAATTACCTAATAGGAAGGCAATAAGTAATTTTAACATATTCTCTCAATGTAATATTACTATTTGCGAACTAAAAAATAATATAATTATGGATACTAAAGGAAAAATTTTATTAGTAGAAGACGACAAAAACTTTGGTGATGTGTTGTGTTCTTATTTAGAAATGAATGATTATAGTGTTGTTTTGGAAACAGATGGTGAAGCGGGCTTGAACAGGTTTAATTCTGGGTCATTCGATTTATGTATTTTTGACGTAATGATGCCACGTAAAGATGGGATCACTTTAGCAAAAGATATTCGTCAGATGAACCAAAGTATACCTATTGTCTTTTTAACCGCCAAAACAATGAAAGACGATATCATAAAAGGTTTTCAGGCTGGTGCAGATGATTACATACCTAAACCTTTTGCACCTGAAGAGTTATTATGTCGTATTCAAGCAATTTTAAAAAGGAGTCAATTGCCTGAACGTCAAAAACAAGAAGTTAAAGAATTTTTTATAGGTAAATATCATTTCAATTATCCATTGCGAATTCTTACATATGGGGATGATGAAACTAAAGATAAATTATCACCTAAAGAGTCAGAGCTACTGAGAATGTTTTGTGTTTATATGAATGATATTCTTCCTAGAAGTATAGCTCTAAAAGAAATTTGGGGCGATGATAATTACTTTACTGCTCGTAGTATGGATGTATTTGTTACAAAGCTACGTAAGTACCTTAAACAAGATGGTAATATTGAAATTATTAATATTCATGGAAATGGGTTTCAATTAAGAGTAACAGAAGCGCAGGCTGTTTAATAATATTTTAAAATCAATTTAAAAAAAAGAGCACTTTTGTAAAAAGGTGCTCTTTTTGTAATTATAGATCTCTTCTAAGCATTACAAACACAGAAATTATAACAAAAAGACAACTATATAGGATTGTTAAACCAATAGCTATATCATATGGGAGGATAATATTTGCTACTTCGCTATTAAAGTTAGGTACATGTTTTACCATATACATTGGAATGACATCCCAAGCCACAGATGCGGGTAAATAACTTCCAGCCCTAAGATTTTCAAATATATTTAAGAAGATTAGGTAACGAATAATTCGTTCTATTATCATAACATAAGCAAAAAAGATAATCATTGATAGACCACTTTTTTTGAAAATAATTGCGAGCATAAAGGCAAAATTCATATAAAATATTGTTTGCACAAAAAACCTTCCAATTGCAGTTATTTCATTCCCCCAGGGATCACCATATCCCCCAGATATATAGCCTATAATAAAAGCATTAATAGACATATATATAGTTGCAAATGCGGCTAAAGATGCTATAAGCAAATATTTGGCTGCTAACAAATCTTTGCGGGACAAACCAGTAATTATATTTTGGCGTAATGTTTTTGAATTGTATTCAGAAGTAACAATCCATACAGATAAATAAACTAGTAAAAAAAATACAAGCCAGCTTGCCCAATACGCCATACTTTCCCAGATAAGCGGAAATTTATATAAGGGTTCAATAATGTTTAATTGACTCGTTGCATTTGGTTTTGTACCTGATTTGACAGTAAAAAAAAGTAGTGGTAGTAAAACGATATATAAAATGGTTATAATTTTGAAGGCTCTGTTAGGATAAAGCTTTTTCCATTCTAATTTCAACAAATGTAACATATTGTCTAGTTCTCTTTGTTTGCTAATTGTCCACAAGCAGCATCAATGTCTTTCCCTCTTGAACGTCTTAATGTTATTGATACACCATTTTGACGTAGAAAGTTAGCAAAAGCATCAATTTTATCTTCCTCTGATTTTATAAAATCAACACCACTTACAGGATTATATTCTATTATATTTACTTTTGCTGTAGGAACTTTTCTGCATAATTTTAATAGGTTTTTAGCATCTTCAATACTATCGTTGAACCCATCAAAAGAAATATATTCAAATGTTATTTTATTATCCTTAGTGTTTTTGTAAAAATAGCATAATGCTTCAGTTAATGTTGAAAGATTATTGCTTTCGTTTATGGCCATAATAGAGTTCCTTTTAATGTCATCTGCAGCATGAAGAGAAAGGGCTAAATTGACTCGGCTTCCATCATCAGCAAGTTTTTTTATCATTTTAGAAATACCTGCTGTACTAACTGTAATCCGTCTGGGCGACATATTCATCCCGTTTTTTGAAGTAAGTAGCTGAATGCTTTGCATTACGGGTTTATATGCAAGTAATGGCTCTCCCATGCCCATATATACAACATTTGTAATATTGTGCTTGAAGTGTTCTAAACATTTTTTATTCACATTAACAACCTGATCATAAATTTCAGCAGCAGTAAGGTTTCGGATTCTATTCATCTGACCAGTTGCACAAAATTTACAACTTAGACTACAGCCAACTTGTGAAGAAATGCAGACTGTATACCTGTTTTGGGCTGGTACAGGTATTAGTACAGATTCTATCATGTGTCCATCGTGCAATTTAAAACGGGATTTGAGCGTGCCATCAGAACTGTACTGCGTTAGATCTTCTTGAATCGGTAGGATTACAAAAGAGGCACTAAGTGTCTCTCTAAGTTTCTTAGAAAGATTTGTCATTGCTTCAAAAGAATAGGCGTTTTTTTTCCATAACCATTCAAAAACTTGTTTGGCTCTGAAACTAGGCTCACCAATACTTGAAAAGTATTGTAATAAATCATCTAAGTGAAGGCTTCTGATATCTTTTTTTGTCATCTCCAATTTCCTTTGTGTTCACAAAGATAAGAATCTTTCTCATTTTGAATATTGCTTTTTGAGTTGTGAATATTATACAGTTAATTTTTGAATTAAAGGATTATGAAATTCCTGAAGAAAACAAGACAGAAAACCTTAGTATTGGAGTGTCTGTTAAAGCTTATTGATCGAATCGGTACAATTTTAACTTTTCGATGATTTCAATTAATTTGATAGCATATTTTTTATCAGTAGCATACCCTGCGTTTTGAAGTCCAATTGCCCATTGTCTATAATCTGTAAGTTTTAGTTTGGTTAAATGTTTGTAACGTTTTGTTGAAAGTAATTTACTGTGTTCTCTATAACTTTCCCAAGCAGAATTAAAGATTCTAAACATATCGTAACGACTGTCATCTGTATAGTTGGCACAACGGCAGCCAAGACATTTTTTTCGGCATTTAATGCCAAAATGGTTATTTTCTTTAACTGCTAATGCGCTTTTGCCAACATTACTTTCAAGCAGGCCTTGTGCTAAAGTTATACTTGCAGGAATATTAAATATAGCAGCTTCTTCTTGTGCAGTTGAACTGTATTTAGCAATATAATCAAAACAAGTTCGGTTTTTACTTGCTACAATTGCAGGGTCAATTTTATGTTTTCGTGCAAAATCAGGGTTCAGTAGAAACCCTAAGTTTGAAAATTTAGCAGCTTCTTTTTGTTGTTTCGGACTCAGAACGTTCGAAACAGCAGTAGCAGAATTCCCAAGGTTAAACTTTAATCGGATATCTTCTTTTTCATCTCGAATTGATTGCCACCACTTTTTTTCATTAGGATTGATATTGGATGTACGAATGGCAGATTCTTTAGTTGAGTTTGGGTCAGTTGAGATATTATTTTTTAATGGGGTATAATTTTTATTTTCTAATTTATTATTAGAATTGCCAATTGTAAAGTGGAAACTAAATTCTTTCTGATTCAAAATTAGGGCAATTAAGGAAAAGATAAGAACTCTTGTACCAATTTGTTTTACATATTCTTTAAATTTATTTAGATACGCTTCTGAAGCTTGTTTGATTCCTATTGGTATGTTGCTAATTATGGTTTTCATAACTAATATAATAGTAGAGGATTAGATAAAATTATGCATAACTTATAATTATAAAGTAACGTTCAAAACCAAAAATAAAACAAATTGTTTTAAAAAGCAAGAAAAGAAACAAAAATATTCAATTCTATTAGTTCGATACACACTTCTTCGATGGTTGCTTATTATGTATATTAATTATTGATATTTTGTTTTTTGTGTAATAAATAGCTTATCTTAATATAAGATCAGTTTTTTACTTTTTATTAATAATTTTCAATATGTAAGTTATGAAAGAAGGACCCTTTTCTAATTTTAAATATTTCCCCTTTTTTGATACTAAATTATCGTCATATAGAAACATTATTAATTTTTTACTTATTATTATATTCTTTATTTCTGTATCTTTTTTGAATGTTTCTGCTCAGGTCGGCAAATCATTTTTTACGGTTCATTGTGATCCTCCTCACTCTCCAAATTGGTCTTATCTTGTAGAAATTGTAGATTCTGCAAACGCATATAATATTCCCCTTACCATAATGTTGACACCACCATGGGCTGATTCTGTTTATAGTAATTCATCAAAAGCAAATCAATTAGCCTTATGGCAGTTACAGGGCCACGAAATTGGTGCTCATCACCACGGATTGTCGGCAGCAAATCCTTTAACCTGGGATGGTTACACAAATGCTTCTAATATAGAAATCGCTCAAGCTGGTCTTGATTCCTTAGACAAGATTGGTGACATGGATGATTTTTTAGCTTACATGAGACCTATTGCAGGTTCGGAAACCTTAACTACTGGTGGTATTGCTGAGGAATATGACTGGCCATCAGGTTTAATTTATAGAGCGGAGGGTTTAAATTATGATCATACTGATGTATTTAGTACAATTAGTGTTTATAATCATAACGGTTTTCAAGTTTGTGGTTTAACCTATGCAAATGTTAATAATACTTCTGTTAATTATGCTATGGCTCAGTTTAACAACTATGGCAATAATTATTGTACAGGTTTAATAACCCACGCTAATAATTTTTCAAATAACATGTTAAAAAGGGCTGCTACATTACAATGGTTTAATTTTATCTCAGATTCAATTCAGACAAGTACTATTCGTGATATTATGAATGATGCTGCATGTACTGTTACCCCAATTAGGCAAATCAAAGAAAACTATATTTCTGATAAAATACGTATGTACCCCAATCCATTTTCGGGTTCAACCAATCTTACTATTAAGGTTGACCATTCGGGTTCAATTGATTTATTCTTATTTAGCATATCTGGGCAATTAGTTCGTCAGTACAAACAAATCACTGGAGATAATTCTAATAACTTTCAAATTTATTTAGATGATATTGATAGGGGAGTGTATATGTTCAAAGTTGTTACTAAAAACCATATGTTTGTAAAAAAACTAATAGTGAATTAACTCAATAGGTTCATTTAAATCCTATGATTGTCGTATCATATTTAAGACCCGGAGATAATTTTAAATTTTAGGTTATAGATTATTGGATCCATTAATTATTTTCAGATCTAATACTATCGATTTTGTCGAATGGCAATCCAAATGTAGATGTATTATCTTTTTTTGTGATATAGGCAATAATCATTAGAATCATTAATAGTGCAAGTCCGATTAGTTTTACTATGTTTTGATTCGTAGTTTTATGTTGGTTATGCATATACTTAAACTATATGTAGATATAATTATTTCAGGGTTTTTCAATATACTAAATACAATGCCTTTAATGAAGATCTTTTTTGTCTTTCTTCAATGTTCATCAAGTTCTGTAATTAACTATTGTTATTTCTCTATTAATTGATGCTTTTGAAAAAATATTCTTTAATTTAGTGCATTAATTTATAAAATAGTCATATATATAATTATATAAAGAACCTATGTCAAATTTTTTTGATGATCTAGAGAAAGATGGGAAAGCTAGTCCCAAGCCAGCTAGATGGAAATCTGCTTTGAGTATTATTGCAGTTGTAGTTATTGCATTCTTTATATTTAGGATGTTTTTAAGCGTCTTAATTCCCTTTTTAATAGGTATAATATTAATTGCTAATCGCGACCTGGTTGCTAAGGCAATCAAGTTAATTTATAATCAATATAAAGATGAGACATGGAAGGGGCTATTAGCAACAGTTGTTGCAGTTTTGATATTTACGCCTTTTGTTGGTTTTTTGTTTCTTAGAAGTTTATATTATTTGTTTGTTGATGAGAATAAACACGGTGGCATTCAAACCAAAGAAAGTGATGCTTCTAAACTAATTAATATTGCTATGAAGCAAGAGATCAAAGATCTTCTTGATGGTGATGATAATCATCAACGATAAATTAATAGAAGATTAAATTGTTGCTTTTTAAGTGTTTAAAATTATTTATTCAGTTATATTCTATTTGTTGGTTAGATAGGAAATATACAAAATGAAGAAAAAAATCTCTCTTACTGATATTGCAGGGTCGTTAAATGTATCACGAACATTAGTTTCTATGGTACTTAATGGTCAAGGAGATTTGCATGGTATTAGTGCTGCTACACAGGCAAAGGTAAAAGCTAAAGCTAAAGAACTTAACTATAAACCTAATTCAATAGCCCGTGGCTTACGAACTGGTAAATCAAACACAATAGGGCTTATAGTGACTGATATTTCTAATAGCTTTTATGCTAAAATTGCACGTCGAATAGAATATAGGGCTAGTTTGTTTGGCTATAATTTGATTTTCTGTAGTTCGGATGAGAGTGTTGAAAGAGAGGAAGCTTTGATACAAATGTTAAGGGGCAGACAAGTTGATGGTTTGATAATGGCAACAACTTTTAAAGATGATTCTGTCCTGAGTGAATTGATTAATGAAGAATATCCATTTGTTTTAATCGATAGGATTATATCAGGTTTTAATAGTAATTATGTTGTAGTTGATAATTATAATAGTTCTATGTTAGCGGTAGAACGGCTTATTGGGAATGGACATGAACAAATAGGCTTGTTAACTGTTTCTCCATCGCATTTAAGTACAATAAGAGATAGAGAACAAGGTTATATAGATGCCTTAAAAAAGCATGATTTAGAAATTACAGAAACAAATATTTGTGAGATCCCTTTTAATGATATTTATAATCAGGTAGGTTTTGAGCTAGATAGACTTCTCCGTGGCTCTTCTCCAGTAACAGCTTTGTATGCTACAAATAATAATATTGCAAAAGCATGTCTGGAGCATCTGGCAGACATGAATCTTACTATTCCTAATGATGTTGCCTTGTTAAGTTATGATGATATAGATGTATTTAAATTTTGTAATCCACCATTGACGGCTGTTGCGCAACCTATTCGTGAAATTAGTGATCATGCATTGGATATTTTATTGGAATTGATAACCACTGGAACACAGAAGCAGGGTGAAGAAAAAAAAATAATATTGTCTGCAAATATGGTCGTTCGAAAATCATGTACAAGATTTTAGGCACCATTGTGTTATAAGATTTAATTAAAAAATTATAACTAAATTTTATCCAAACGATATTTACATCAATTTATATTGCTTGTATCTATAGTTGTAGTTAATACAAATGATTGAAAAGATTTATAAAACCACTTTTTGGATATTCACAATTGAATCAATAATTATTATAGTTGGTATTAATTTAAATTTTATTGATTATGGGATTGATATTCAAACTCCATTAATGATGTTTGGAATAATTCTAGGACTAGCAACTAGTATAATCATCTATTTTTTCATTAGAAAATTCAATTCTAAATCAAAAGAAATTTTAGGGATTATAACTTCAATTATTATGATTTTCTTATGCTTCTATTATGTATTAGAAGATCATTTTAAAATTATAACTTAATTTTATGAACTAACTACAATAATGTGTAAATTTCATTAAAACACAATTTACACGCACCGTTAACACTACTTACTTCTTTAATTAGAAGATTGATTTTTTACTGTTTTATATTTACATAATGAGATTTAAGATTGAAAGATTAAAGTTTTTAAGGGAGATATTAGTAGGGGTTTATTGTTTAAAAGGTAATAGTCTAATATTTATTATACTTCCGATGTTTTTTTTATTTGTATGTTTCTTGTCCTGTAATTCTTCTAAAAATATCATACAAAACAAATATTACAATCCCGACAGTACAATAGTCGTTGATGGTGTTCTTGATGATTGGGAAATGCCACTGGAAAGACCAGTTACCTTTACAGATATACAATATAAAACGGCTAATGATGCTTCTAATTTATATATATGTGTCAGAATACCTGATAAAGAAATTCAACGAAGAATTATGGGGCTTGGCATGTCTGTTTTTATTGATACTTTAGCTAAACGTAGAGACAAGGTAGGTGTTGGATATCCTTTAGCCTTGACTCAAAATCAGATTGAAAAGATATCTTTTGAAGCACAAAAAGATGGTATAGGCCTTGATGATAGGGCTTTGGATAAGGCTTATGCCAAGATTTCTCAAGAGTTTGAGCTTATTGGTTTTATAGAAGAAGATATAGATGAAAAGATACGTGTCAGTAATTTAGCTTCAAAGGATTTAAAAACTGCTATTGGATTTGATCATGTCTCTGCAATGATCTGTGAATTTAAGATCCCTTTGAATATGCTGTTTAATCACATTATTAACTATAGTGAAATTTTAAGTATAGGAATACGTGTTAACCCACCTGAAGCAAATGCTGACAATGATTCCGGACTGTTTGATGATGTTGGGAATAATCCAATTACCGGCAGCAATCAGCAGTCCAACCCAATGATGGGAGGTATTGGTGGTCAGCAGCCAGGTTATAAACAACCTTCTAGAAGCTCTAATGGGAATATTACTGGTGTTTGGATGAAAGTTCAATTGAATAAATAAGTAACTTTTAGCTTGTTTATTAGGGTTCTGTTGCCCCCCCCCATAAATCTCTAAAATATAATTCAAGGTGATAAACGCTTTTAGTTTAATATTATTGACTAAAAGTTTGTTTAATACCTATTCGGTTTTTTCACTAAAAAATTGTATCTTTGTGCTTCAAATTAATGAAAAATTTATAATTATTAAAGAGGGTATATATAGATTATTTATTTTATGCTTTCAATAAATCAAAGGGCCATGGGAAATAAAAAATCAACTATAATTTATACAAAAACGGATGAAGCTCCTGCTTTAGCAACGTATTCTTTTTTGCCTATTATCAAAGGGTTCTTAAGTGCTGCTGGAATAGAAATTGAATTGGCTGACATCTCATTAGTGAATCGAATACTTGCTGCATTTCCTGACTTTTTAACTGAAGAACAAAGGGTTGGTGATGTGTTAACAGAATTAGGTGAACTTGTTCTGAAAGCAGATACAAATATTATAAAACTTCCCAATATTAGTGCTTCTATTCCCCAGTTAAAAGAAGCTATACAAGAATTGCAAGAGGAAGGATATTGTTTACCTGATTACCCCGATGATCCTCAAAATTCAAGAGAAGAAGAAATATTTAAACGCTACAATAAAGTAAAAGGAAGCGCAGTAAATCCTGTATTAAGAATGGGTAATTCTGATAGGAGGGCCCCAAAGGCTGTTAAGAATTATGCAAAAAAGAATCCCCATTCAATGGGCACTTGGACTTCTAATTCCAAAACTCATGTAGCTACTATGGGAGGAGGTGATTTTCATGCTAATGAAAAAGCGCTCACAATTTCTGAAGACACAATTGTTCGCATTGAGTTTATCGATAAAGATGGTAATGTTAAAGTATTAAAAGATAATATTCATCTTTTAGCTAGAGAAGTTATTGATGGTACATTAATGCGTAAAAAAGCTTTGATAAACTTTTTGCAGGAACAAGTTGAGGATGCTAGAGAAAAAGGGGTGTTATTTTCTTTGCATATGAAAGCAACAATGATGAAAGTTTCAGACCCTATTATTTTTGGTCATGCTGTTAGGGTTTATTTTAAAGAAGTATTCGAAAAATATGCAACAATTTTAAATGATTTAGATGTTGATGTAAATAATGGTTTTGGAGATTTGCTAGAAAAAATTGAAGTGCTTCCTGACAGTCAAAAAGAAGCTATATTAGCTGATATCAATAAGGCATATTCCCAAGGGCCTGATTTGGCAATGGTCGATTCAGATGAAGGGATTACGAATTTACATGTTCCTAGTGATATTATTATTGATGCTTCAATGCCAGCAATGATAAGAAACGCCGGTAAGATGTGGAATTCAGAAGGTCAATTACAAGAAACTAAAGCAGTAATTCCCGATAGTAGTTATGCTGGCATTTATCAAGTTGTTATAGATTTTTGCAAGGAGCATGGAGCATTTGATCCTGCAACTATGGGAACTGTTCCTAATGTTGGACTAATGGCTCAAAAGGCCGATGAATATGGATCCCATGATAAAACTTTTGAGATTGAAGCCGAGGGGCATGTGCGTATAGTAAAAGAAAGTGGTGAAGTTTTAGTTGAACACGATGTAGAGGAAGGTGATATATGGAGAATGTGTCAAGCAAAAGATGCCCCTATTCAGGACTGGATAAAATTGGCAATTAATCGTGCTAGAGCCACAAATGTCCCTGCAGTTTTTTGGATGGAAGAAGAGAGACCATATGATTTTGAACTTATCAAGAAAATAAAAACATATCTAAGCTCCCTTGATACTGAAGGCTTGGAAATTCATATTATGGCTCCTGAAAAGGCAATGAAATTCTCTTTAGAACGAATTCGTCAAGGTTTAGATACAATCTCAGTTACTGGGAATGTTTTACGTGATTTTAATACGGATTTGTTCCCTATTTTAGAACTCGGAACTAGTGCTAAAATGTTATCTATTGTTCCATTAATGAATGGAGGGGGGTTGTTTGAAACTGGTGCTGGCGGGTCTGCACCCAAGCATGTAGACCAATTTGTTGAAGAAGGACATTTGCGTTGGGATTCTCTGGGAGAATTTATGGCTTTGGTTTGCTCTTTGGAGCACTATGGAGACGTCCATCATAATCAAAAAGCAGCCATAATGTCTAAAGAGTTAGAATTAGCCATTGAGGATTTTCTTGAAAACAGAAAATCACCTTCTCGAAAAGTTGGAGAGTTAGATAACAGAGGGTCTCATTTTTACCTTGCGTTGTATTGGGCTGAAAGGTTGACAAATCAGGATGATAGTAGTGAATTGAAAGATTTCTTTACAAAGATTGCTTTTGATTTGAGAAATAATGAGACAAAGATCATTGATGAACTTAATGCTGCTCAAGGGTCGCCTGTAGATTTGGGGGGTTATTATGCCCCTGATGATCATAAAGCGATCATGGCCATGCGCCCTAGCCCTACACTAAATTCTCTTATAGAAATGATGACACTTATTGATGCTTGATAAGCATAGCGTTTTTATATAAAAGGGCTAACATTGTTTTTAATGTTAGCCCTTTTTTTAGATATATCTTTTGTGTAGAATAAGTAATTTTGAATTACATCATCAGAATCAAGCTTAAAGCCATTATACTCATACCTAAAACTACTCCATATATAGAAAGGTGATGTTCACCATATTCTTCAGCCGCGGGTAGTAATTGATCCAAAGAAATAAATACCATTACACCTGCTACTCCAGCTAGAAGGAAACCCATAAGAGCAGGAGTAATAAAAGGCATTAATATAAAGTAAACTAAAATTGCTCCTAAAGGTTCTACAACACCTGAAAGGAATGAATATATAAATGCTTTTTTCCTGTCACCTGTTGCGAAAAATATCGGCATAGAAACTGCTATGCCTTCCGGAATATTATGAATAGCAATAGCAACAGCAATTGTAATACCTAGCGCTGGGTCATCTAAAGCTGCAATAAATGTAGCAATGCCTTCAGGGAAATTATGAATCGCTAAAGCAAGTGCTGTAAGAATGCCAACGCGCATTAATTTTTGAGGGTTGCCTTTGTCCAATGTATCTTCACCTTTGGATTCTATCTTTTTTAACTGTGTATTTGCAAATTCATGTGGGTTTTCGGCAGAAGGTATTAACTTATCAATTATCCCTACAATCAACATTCCTATAAAAAAAGATAATACGCCATAGCAGGTACTTGTTTTTTTATCTCCATTATAAGCATCTGTTAATTCGCGAATTGCTTCGGGCAATATTTCAACAAACGAAACATATAACATCACACCAGCAGCAAATCCCATTGCAAAGGTCAACAATTTTGTGCTTTTTTCTTTTACAAAAAATGCAATCAAACTTCCAATTCCTGTAGCCAACCCTGCAAGGATTGTAAGAACAAAAGCAATTTGAACATTTTCTTCCATTATAGTATTTTATCTAGGCTAATAAATGAACAGATTCTATTTGATATGTTTTCGTGTGCAAATCTAAAAACGATTTGTTGAAAGACAAAGAACTTTTATGGGTAATGTTATAAAATGACAACTTTTATAATCAATCCCAGACCAAAACTAGCCAAAACAAAACCAGCTAGTCTTCGTACGTAAAGGAAGTGATGTACTTTTAGTTTATGTCTAATGTGTCTAGCCAGAAATATTTTTAATATGTCTGTAATTACAACAACACTCATTACGGTGAAATACATTGCAAAAGTTGCCCCACCTGCATAATTTCTAGTAATAGCAAAAGCCATTAGTCCCATCCAAAAAAGTAGAGGTGTAGGATTTACAGTATTTATCAAAAATCCTTGTGTCGTGTAGGCTATGTATGCAGTTTTTGATACTTTATTAAGTGTAATTTTACTTGACCCCTTTGTAGAAACTGATTTCGTAAAAAGTAGTCCTGCGCCAAATAGGATCAAAAGACAGCCTCCCAAAGTGCCGCTGTACCAAATAAATATCTCTTGTTTCAGTGGGTCTTGAATAATCTCTTCTACCCATATAGCACCCCAAAAAGCGAGAAAAATGTAAATTAAATCTCCTATCCATTGACCTAAAGCTAAGGCAAATGCTGCTCTGAATCCATGTTCAACACCCAATTGAAGCATGGTAAAAAAAATCGGGCCAACAAATAGACTCAAAATAAATCCCGCAAGGAGACCTTCAAGTATTGCTTGGACAATCATTTTATAAAATAGATTTTCTGGGATGAGAAATATAACTTAAGTTAATTATAATATTTGGAAAAAAAATTAAACGCTTAAATTATTCTGATTTAACTGGCCATTATTTATCGTATATAGTTCTATAAGCAGTTGAACTCACCTAAAAGGTTCTTGAATTTTTCAAAGCTTATACTTCTCCCACCACAAACCATTACCATAATAGATTTAGCATCATCAATCAATTTAGAGTTTTGATATACTACAGACAAGGCTGCACCACAAGCAGGTTCTACTAAACAGCCATTTTCATTCAGAAATGAATAACACGCTTCAAGCGCTTTTTTGTCATTTACAGTATATGGCTTTACATTGTATTTTAAGGCAAGTTCAAGTGCTTTTGGCGCAACTTTTTTAGAAGCTAATGATGATGCAATGGATTCAATTTTATCTAAAGTGATTAGTTTACCTGCAGATATTGCTTTTTGTAAAGATGCTGTGCCAATTGTCTCGGCTGCAATTATCTTTGTTTTATTCCAATTATTACGAATTAAGCCCTCGATTATACCACAGAAATATCCACCACCACCTACAGCAACAATTATATAGTCGGGAGCTTCTATTATTGGTGCACATTCGTCAATAACAGAAGCATTGCCATCCCAGATTGTAGGATGGTCAAATGGATGAATATATGTGGCACTTTCTTGTTTACATAGTTTTTGTGCATATAGGTTACTTTCATCCCATACTTTTCCATGAATAATGACCATAGCTCCAAGGTCTGAAATCTTTTCACACATTGGTTTTTGAGTAGTTTCAGGAACGACTACAGTAGTTTTTATTTTCATTTTCCATCCTGAGTATGCTACTGCAAGACCAGCATTTCCACCAGACGCAATAATGAAATGTTTACATCCCTTTTTAGCTGCTTCTTGACATCGCTTTCCAACCCCTCGAATTTTGAAAGATCCGGTCGGTTGATAGCAATCCATTTTGAAATATATCTTCTTGTTAAGTCTGTTACTTAGTAAATTCGAAAAAAATAATGGAGTTTTATAGTGTAGTTCTTTAGACATAATTTAGTCATCACTTATTGCAATAAAGTAATAAATTTGTTTCTTACAACTATATATGTATTATTACCCAAATAAATTTTCCATTCCAGGAGGGAGCATTTTGCCGAGCAGTGCTTTCGATTCTTCTTGTTCTTTCATAGCCGCTGCAGCAATTACCCGATTGGTAGCTTCTAGAATCAAGTCTTCTAGTTCTTCTTTATCATTAAGCTCTAGAGAAGGGTCAATGGTGACGTCTAATATTTGACGTGCAGCATTTGCTTTAATTCTGATTGCACCATCCCCTGCCTCAGCTTCAACAATAATTTTAGTCAGTGCATCTTGCATCTGTTTTTTCATTTCTTCCATTCCTCCAAACATAATAATATAGGTTTTTCGATTAATTAATTGATGTAGTATTTATTTTTTTGTATTAATGTAGCCGTAACCAATTAATAGCTAAGGCATTTGGGTAACGGTATTCATATAAGAGCCACATTGCTAGAATAACGGTATGTTGTTCTTCAACATGTCTATATTCATCATAGTGCCAGGCACCAGATTCCAATTGTAAATCTAATATTTTTTCTATTAAATCAGAGGTTATATAGCCCTCTCCTTTGTCTGTATAAGCTAGAAAAACAAGGCACTCTATCGTTATGTCACCAGGATATGGATGTTCCTTGATGTGATTTTTTAGCGCATTTAAAGCTTCTTTTTCAAGGTCTAAGAACTCTTTTGTTTTACAAATAGGACTATTGTGTTCTAGTAAAAATTGCAGGCCAAAATAAACATGAGTCATCTTATATCCCCCAATAGAAATATCATGTTTTAATGTTTCAAAGTAATTAGTAGGAAGTCCAAACTTATCAGACCAAATCGCCTGAGCTAAAGTTTTGTTCATGGGGTTATTGATAGCAGCCATTCTTTCTTTTGTAAGCGTTGCAGAAGAATCAATTAGTCTTAAAAAAGGGTAAATAGCATTAAATCTCCTCTCATTCATTTGCATGCTAATCATGTATTCCTGATGATTATAAAGAGGTGGTGCATTGAATTTTCTTTCTAAATAATTATATATAATGAAAGTTTCAGGTTTAAAATTTTCTTCATCTTCCACAAGCCACATAATGGCTTTATGTAAGGCCAGGTCAATTCTTGAATATAAAACTGAATCCCTGTTCATTCCACATAAAATGACACAGAAGTAGAGTTGTAAAAAAAAGAAAAGTGATATCTTTTGCATGATAGCGTTATATTTTAAGTTAAAAATAGGTCTTTTTAAATAAAAAACTAATTAATAGTTGATTCAACTTAAAATAGCTAAGGATTGCTTTAAGAATCAATATAAATTTGAATGCTTCTAATTCAAATATCAATATTTTAATTCTTTATCTTTTGCTGAGTATTCATTAATGAGTTTTTCCCAGTGTATGAATTTTTCTTCCCTGAATTCAAGTGGATCAATATTCTGATTCCAATTGTTAAACCAGGTGCTAGGTACAAATTGCACATAAGGAACTTCAGCATAATTGAGTGTAGTGTCATTTAATAGTCGAGGTCTGCGCTCATTTACCGATTTCCAGATCTCCATTTTCACTATAGGCTTTTTCATGCCTCCTTTTATTGCTTCATCCCTAATAAAATGAGCTAACCTATGATAGGTTCTAGAAGAACGACCTAGTTTTCTGAATTGTCTGAAATTCATATATGCTTCAAACTTTATAGGATAAGAGTTGTTTGTCTCAGGGTCTACTAATTTCATTTTTACAGCATCGGTTGTTGCAACCAACATCATTCTCCAGGAAAAAAGATGTCCTTCTCCAGTCCATGATGGGTTGCCGGGGATGAGTCTATGTCTTAGTGGTATTGTTAGCTGTAAAAAAATCCAGATACTAATAAAAGAAATTACTGTTTTGTGCCAATTAAAAATATATTCTTTCTTATTTGACCGATTTGAAATTGATTGAGGATGATAGGGTAAAAACCATTTAAAAAAAGATAATCTAAAATCATGGAACAAATAATAGACCCCAAATACTGTCCCTATTAATACAACATTTAAATTATAGAAGAAAGTGCCACCTACAATTAAAGATAAACCGATAATGAAAGAAATACCAATTGATAGTTTTTTGTTTTTTAAATAATTAAATGCTCTGTCAGGCCAATCAGGGAGAAAAAAGATAACACAAATGGCAAGCATCATCGGAGGAAATGTTCCAATATCCCATAGGAAGTGATTGGAAGTATGAAAAATAAAAACAGGTAATAGTGCTATTCGCCTAAGTCTTGGTGAAAATAACATAAATCCAATTACAAGATCAAATAAAAAACCGCCATAACTCAAAAAGTAAGCAGCGTTTTCTGTTTGAAGGAAACTTGAGATTGGTGGTCCAAATTTTTCGGAAACCATATGCAGCCAATACCGTAATGGGAAGCCCTGAAACCAGTCTGATTCCATTTTAGCAATGGAACCATAGAAATAGACAACAAAAATCTGGAACTTAAATAAAAATAATTGCCAATATGGTATTGAAGAAGTTGTCTGTTTATCTAATGCGCCCCATCTATTTGCGTCTGTTATAAGAAAAAAGAAATGTAGCATACAATACAAATAAAAATGATTATTGTAATGCCCGTGATCAATAAGGAAGATATATGTGAAGCCAATAAAAGTAAAAAGTGCATTTAGCCTATAATGGATTCCCAGAATAAATCCAATACAGGAGATAAACATTAATCCAAAAAAGAAATACAATAAAGGTGTAGGAAGCATTGTTAGCCAATGAAACCCATCATATGTTATTAAAAAATCAGACTTGGATAGAGAGTTGACAAAATAATTGTAGAATTTCATAAAATCTTTAAGCATAAAAATGCCAAACAAAATTCTGAGTAAACCTAGTGATGCTCCACTTACCTGTTCAAACAAAAAATTTGTATTTAAAGACTTCATTTTATCAAAATGTGGAAAAAGATTAAAAGATCTTAGTTGCTAAGAATGAAAAAGAATAACTTAAACAGCTAAATTTAAATGATAAATATCATATATTAAATAATCTTTCTGATTAATTCTAAAAGAACCCTATTCCTTATAATTTTTTTGTTACATAAATAATCATGGAGAAAAAAAGAAATTTGTATCACTTTTTGATTTTTTATTCATTAATGCTTTATATCATTTTTTCTCAAGCAACGGTTCATTTATTAACTGGAGAATTGGGGCGATTACTTGTTGAAGGTCGTCTTTTTATTGAAAAGTTTGAAATTGTTAAAATCAATCATTTTTCCTACCCTGCTTATAACTATTCGATTGAAAATTACCACTGGCTTTCGGCCTTTTTTATGGCTTTTATTCATCGTGGATTAGGGTTTATCGGTTTGCATTTATTAATGCTACTGATGACCTTAATAGCTGTTGGTGTTTATGTCAGATTTTGGTTTAAACACTATAATGTTTTATGGGTAGGATTTTGTTCAGTCCTCTGTATACCTATGATTGTGCATTTTTCTGAAATGTCAATCTTGGTTTTCCCAGTTGTTTTGTGTGTTCTCTTTATGTTGATGAATGCCAAGTTGTTGGCAGGCAAAAAGTTTAAAAGGCATGTTTTTTTAATGGTCGTTCTTCAATTGATTTGGGTTAACATACACAATAGTTATCATTTAGGGTGGATTGTCTTATTTGCCACTTTTCTTCAGGTATGGATTTTACATAAGAAATCAGATAAATATGGTGCTTTGGTAAAGCCAACAGCTCAGGCATTGGTCTTCGGACTGATCGTTTCTATTATTAACCCTCAGTGGTGGCGTGTATGGATACATCCTTTTAAGCTGAGATATGCAAATTTTTCTTCAACGCCTTATGAAGTTCAAAATGTCTTTACGCATTTGGCTAATTTAGATACTAATATTTCAGCAATTGATTTTTATATTATTATGTTGAGTTTAACGGCATGTTGTGCGCTATATATTTCTTGGAAATATTCCAAATCAAAAATACCAGTTGTTTTTCTTGTGTTAATTTTGGTATATACGATTGGATTTAGTTTGTTTTCGACACAAAATGCTCCCTTTTTAGGTGTTGTTGCTTTGGCTATTTTTGTTTTGTGTGGTCATCATTATATAAAAGAAAGAACAGACTCTTTTTTTTGGTTTAGTTATAAGTCTCCTTTTGTTATACTCCTCTATTTTTTATTGCCTTTTGTTTTTTGGTCTGCAACAGAAGAGTTCTTTAAACCAGTGTCTCATAAAATTGGTTTAGGTTTGGCTCCTAATGCCCTTGATGCTACAGCTTTTATTGAATATACTGGCATACAAGGTCCGTTTTTTAATAATAGAGACGCTGCAGGAGCTATGATTTTTTCTCTATATCCGAATCATTATCCCTTTATTGATGATAGAGCTAATGGATTTCCTAAAGATTTAGTTGATAGATATTATTTTCCAGGGCTAATAATGGAGGATTTTAAAAATTGGCACGAACTTAAAAACAAATATGCTATCAATACAATATATTTTAAGCTTGAAGGTGAAACCAATGAAAAGCTTGAATTTTTAGGAAATCGTTTAGGGGATGGAGAATGGGCGCTTGTTTATCAAAATAAAAATAAAGATGCTATTTTATTGAGGAGAAATAAAATAAATATGGAAATCATCAAACAATACGAGATTAACCCAGCTACTAGGGGATAAAATTAAATTTATCCTTTTTTTTAATATTTTTTTATTAATTTTGAATCCACTGATTTTTAAAGATCTATTCTTTTTATTTTTTAATATATATGGTTTTTAATTGTCAATGGTTTTTTACCCCTAAAATATGTAACATGTTTATATAGTTCAATGTAAAGGATTGTTCTTATATGAAATTTGTTCTCGCCCCATACATACTTTATTATCTATGAAAACGCTTTGTTTTCTAATAATTTTTTTAAGTAGGTCAATAATTAATCGACAAATGTAATTCTCTATGAAGAATCTCAAACACTTATTTTTGTTTTTGCTGTTACTCTATACCCCTTTTATAGAAGGGCAAACAAATTGTAATGAGTTAATTTATGTAACTCCAACTGGTAATCCTGCAGGTACAGGAACGGCTGGTGATCCTGTTGATCTTAATCAAGCATTGTCTTTGGTTACAAGTGTTCGGCATCATATCCTCATGTTAAATGGAGTTTATAATTATTCTCAGAAATTTGTATTTCCCAATGAAACGGTTTTGGATGGAGGTTTTCAGATTGTTGGAGGAGAATGGGTTAAAAATTCATCATTGACTACAGTAATTAATGTTACTACTTCATCAGAAACTCAAAGTGCTTCAGGGCACTACATCGCTTTCCAGTTGAATGGTGTCTCTGATGTTTTTATTAAAGATATTATATTAAGTAATGTAACAAATGCAACAGGTACTGTAGGTAGTAAAGGACAGACTGTATATGGGGTTCATGTTGCCAATTCTACTAATTTTTATTTTTCTAGATTAGATATAACGAGCGGGAATGCTTCAAATGGTTCTACTGGAAATGTTGGAGCTACAGGTTCTAATGGTTTTGTTGGGCGTCAGGGGCATAATGGTGATATAGATGGAACATCATGTTCTGGGAATGATGGACAAGGAGGTAATGGTGCTGGGGTTGGTGGCACAGGTGGCGCTGGAGCAATAACTTGTAATGGTGTAACTACCGGAATATTTGGAAATCAGGGTGCTGGAATTGCAGATGGTGGCGGCGGCGGCGGCGGCGGCGCTGGAGGGAGTAGTTCGGGTGCTGAAGATGGAGCTATAGGAGGGAATGGAGGAACTGGAGCTGGCGGTGCTATTTCTGGTGGTGGTTTTGGATCTGGTGGTTCAGGATCTTGTAATGGATCTTTTGGCACTGCCGGTGCAACTGGGTCTAATGGAACGATTGGGAGCACTGGTTCTGCTGGTTTGGCACCAGTTTTTGGCACTTATTTTATTCCGGGAGATCAGGCTGGAACAGGCGGATTTGGGCTTGGCGGCGGCGGCGGTGGCGGCGGTGGCGGCGGCGGTGCTCAGGAAGATGATGGATTTATTGGATGTATTGTTGATGATGGTTCTGGTTCCGGCGGCGGCGGCGGCGGTGGCGGCGGTGCTGGTGGCTATGGAGGCACTGGCGGATTTGGCGGTGGTGGCACATTCGGTATTTATGCAGAATTTGGAAATACTGGAGGTACGCTTGAAGATGTAATTATTGCAACTGGAAATCTTGGATCAGGAGGTGCTGGAGGTCCTGGAGGCACTGGAGGTTTTGGTGGTAGTGGAGGGACCAACGGAGGAGGTTGTGGCAGTTCTGAATCTGGCTGTGGAGGTTCTGGTGGTCAAGGTGGTCAAGGTGGTCAAGGTGGTCAAGGTGGAACAGGTGCAGATGGAGTAGATAATCTTGTACGTGGGATGTCGGTAATAAATACCTCAATACCTAATACACATATTATTACTTCAACGATGTATGGAGGCTGTACTAATTCGGAAATTGATGTCACCAAAAATTTTGGAACATGGGGGACATTTGGAAATGGCACCTTCATTAATGACCTCACATCATCATCATCATCATATACAAATTCAAGTGCTAATGCTCTTGTTTCTTATAGTTCTACAGGACATTATGATCTATTAGTAGATGGCGTAACTTATACTAATTTCGTATATATTATGAAGAATAGAGCACTTCCTACCTTTGCCTCATCTATGTTGTCTACGGTTTGTGAAGGTGATATGTTTACAATGAATACTCCCACTTCAGGTGCAGAATATGAGTGGGTGTTATTTGAAGGGGCGAATACAACTTCTACACCTGTTGCTGTTTATAATACTTCTATAGCATCTTTTTCGACTCCAGTGACAGGTTCAACTGTTAATTATCATGTTCGATTAAGAGTTAGGGATAATTGCTGTGGATGGTCTGTTCCTATTTATTTTGATTTTTCTTCAGTTCCAGTTTCTGCTGGACCTTCTGTTACTCTTGATACAATATGTGCAGGCCAATCAGGAAATATCATAACTACAGGATCTGGAACTTTACATTGGTACAGTGATGCCTTAGGTCAAATTAGTATAGCAACTGGTCCAGGACCTACATTAGCTTTGGTTACTCCTATATTAAATCAAAATACTGTTTTCTATGCAGGACAATCCACAGGGGGGTGTAATGGACCTTTAACTTCTGCAGAAGTAATTGTAAATCAATTACCCAATATCCCTAGTGGCAATCCTATAGAAGTATGTGAAGGCGATGATGTTGTCCTTTCAGGAACAGGTTCGGGCACAGGAGATTTGGTTTTTTTCAATAGCAGTTTTACAGAAATTAGTAGAACAACAATGTCAGCATTGGCACCCAATGCTTCTTTTAATACTGGAACTTTAAGTGCCGGTTCATATACATTTTATGTGCAAGAGGATGATGGCAATTGTCTTTCTCCATTAAAATTAATTGATGTAACTGTTAATGCATTACCTGTTGTACCAACTGCTACAGGAACAACAATTTGTTCGGGAAGTCTTACTACACTTTATGCAACTGCTACAGGTACTGTGAATTGGTATGGTGACAATGGTTTGACAAACCTCTTAGGAACGGGTACTGTCTACACAGCTGGATCAATTTTTGTCGATACTGATTATTATTTAACACAAATAGATACTAATGGTTGTGAGAGTAATTCCGTAACAGTTACTGTTAGTGTTGATTCTGTGCCTGCAAATCCGGTTTTGGTAGCAGATACAGTATGTGTCGGTTCGGCCGCGACTTTAACTGCTTTAGGTTCAGGAGGAACACTGAATTGGTATAGTGATGCATCAGGCATTAATATAATTGATACGGGAACTGTATTTACAACTGTTCCATTAAGTCAGAATACTACTTATTATGTACAAGAAGTTGGTTCAACCTCTTGTCTCAGTAATATTTTAGCTGTAACAGCTGTAGTAGATGTAGTACCTGGCACCCCTGGTTCAGCATCAGTTTCTGTTTGTGAAGGTCAGGATGTTATTTTGTCTGCCACTGGTTCAGGAAATGGTGATCTTGTCTTTTATGATAATACATTAATAGAGGTTGGAAGAGTTGTCATGTCAGGGAACCCTAATGCTACTTTTAATGCAGGCCCATTACTTGCCGGTAATTATGTGTATTATACTTCTGAAGACAATGGTTCATGCGAATCTAATCTTGGTGTTATAGGAGTAGTTGTAAATGTACTTCCTGCTTCTCCGGTAGTTTCTGGAACTGCTATTTGTGAAGGTAGTACGGCTACACTAACGGCAATAGGTTCCGTTCAATGGTATAGTGATGGTGGATTGACAAATATGGTTTCTTCCAATAATACTTTTACTACCACCGCATTAACGAGTTCAACAGATTATTATATCGTTGCTTTAGATGGAAATGGGTGTGTGAGTAATACTGATACAGTAACGGTAAATGTAGATTCGCTACCGGCTACTCCTATAACTTTAGCGGATACGATATGTGCAGGTTCTTCTGTAACACTTACAGCAATAGGTTCAGGAGGTGTATTAAATTGGTATAGTGATGTAGCGGGAGTTGTTATGGTTGGTTCTGGAGATTCTTTAAGTCTATCGGTTTTAAATCAAACAACTACCTTTTATGTTGATGAGACAGATACAGTAACGGGTTGTATTAGCTCTATTTCTCCAGTTACAGTCCTTGTAAGTTCCCCCCCTAATCCTCCAAGTGCATCAGATATTGTAATTTGTAGTGGTTCAGATGTTATTTTATTTGCCACAGGTTCTGGCGCTGGTGATCTTGTCTTTTATGATGATAGTTTGGAAATTGGGCGTGTTGCAATTACAGCACTCAACAATTGGGGTAGTTATAATGTAGGCCAATTAGCAGTAAATTCTTACGTTTATTTTGTTGCTCAGGATTTAGGCAATTGTCTGTCAACACTTCAAAGTATAAATGTTGAAGTAAGGGCTTTGCCTGCAACACCTTCAGCATTTAATGATAGCCCTGTTTGTGAAGGTGAAACCGTCTTTTTACAGTCAAGTACAGTTCTTGGTGCTACCTATGGATGGACAGGACCAGGAGGTTTTACTTCTACAATGCAGAATATCTCTCTGACGAATATTACTAGTGCTGAGGCGGGAACATATGATGTTGCAGTGACTGCAAATGGTTGCACCTCTTCCGCTGACTCAACAATAGTAATTGTGAACCCACGACCTGCTCTTGTTGGACCTTTAGTTAGTAACAGCCCTTTATGTGATCTTGATAGTTTGTCAATAGATGCGCCTGCTTTGTCTGGTGTAAGCTATTCCTGGAATGGGCCCAATGGATATACCAGTTTAGATCAGAATGTTTCTATTGGTAGTGTACTTGAAACAGATCATCAGGGTTTTTATAGCCTGGAAGTTATAGATAGTCTTACAGGCTGTACATCATTACCACTTTCTACTTTAGTAATGATTACTTCATTGCCAGATGCAGGCATGGCTACTAATAATGGTCCTGTTTGTTTTGGCACACCAATGCAATTAGAGGTGCTTGATGTTTTTGGTGCTACTTACTCCTGGACTGGGCCAAATGGTTTTATGTCATCTTTGCGCACTCCAACTATTTCGCCTTCTCAACTTGATACAGGAGTTTATACGGTAGTGGTTTCTGTAAACAATTGTTCTTCTACTTATGAAACTTATGTAACAGCATATGAAGTTCCTGTTTTAACGCATATAATTGATACAAGTACTGCAATTGGGGTTCCAATACAATTATGGGCATCAGGAGGAATTGCATACGACTGGTCACCTCCAGACAATCTGGATAATGCAAGTGTCTCAAACCCAGTATTTTTATCTTCTATTCCAGGTACATATTCTTATAATGTTACAACTTATAATGTTCATGGTTGTCTGGCAACAGATAGGGTTAATGTTTTTGTTGATCCATCATTGGAGCCAAACTATAATATTATTAATTTATTTACACCAAATGGCGATGGCGTTAATGATTATTGGGAGGTAGATTTTCTTCAAGCCACCAATATAGGACCTTATACGTTACAGATTATCTCACGAGGTGGTATGGAAATATTAAATACACAGAATTATCAGAATGACTGGTACGGAACTTATGAAGGCAAGCGCCTTCCAGATGGCACCTATTGGTATATTATTCATCTTGAAAACGATGATAAAACGATTAAAGGTGCTGTTACTATTAAACGTTAAACAATACTGATATGAAGATGTAAGGGTGATTATTTCCCCTTTCTTTTTCTTTAAGTATCAATTATATTTTAAAATTTTCAAAGCATCATTGTTACTAAGTAAAATTGAAAATCATGATTAAAATAATTAGAAATTTTATTGTAATGTCAGTTTTGTTTAGTGCTTGTAATTTACAGGCACAACAATTACCTATATTGAATCATTATATTTATAACCCGTATTTATACAATCCTGCACGAACTGGACAAACTGAGGTAGGGGCATTAAGCCTTCATTTTAAAAAACAATGGACTTCTATGCCAAATTCACCTTTCACTGGTGCGCTCACTATGGAATCTCCTATAAAAACAGAAAAATTAGGCAATATGGGGTTGGGGGGCATGTTTTATGTGGACCAGGTTCATATTACAACAAATATAGGTGGAATGGCAACATACGCTTATCATATACCTTTTGAAAAAGGCAAGGGATTTAAGCATGGACTTAGCGCAGGTATTTCTCTAGGATTTGTCCATCAGCGTATTAATTACCCAGATGCTATTGTAGCAGACCCTAATGATAATCAATTATTACCTACTGAAGGAAGTGGAACTTCTTTCGATTTTAGTGCAGGAATTGATTATCAATGGAAGGGGTTACATATTGGAGCATCAATGTTACAAGGGTTGAATACTGGATTAAAATTACTTGATGCAGGTCAGGATGATATTAAATATGTTAATACACGACATTGGATTGTTGCAGCCAGCTATAAGCATCTTTTTGGTCCCGAAGCAAAACAGCATCGGATTTATTTACAACCTGTTTTTATGGGTAGAATCATCGAAAATATACCATTTCAGGCAGAAGGCAACCTAGTTGTAGGAATAGATGGTATGGGCTGGTTAGGTATAGGATATCGTTCCAGTAATAATACTACTGTAACATCTTCAATAGATGTTACTTTAGGAGTGGAAGTTCAAAAACAATTTGTTTTTGCATATACTTTTGGGATTGGAGTTGACGTAAATTTAAATGCTAATATGGGAACTCAACATGAGTTTATGCTTGCTTATCGTTTTGGAGCAAGTAATAAACTCAAGGAAATCGAAAAAAGTATGGAAGTGCTACATGAACAGAGTGATAGTATAAAATCACTTATGGAATCAGAGTCAATTAAGAATCAGGATCGTTTTGACTCTCTGACTACAATCATCCATGAAAGTAATGATAAAATTGAAAAAACACTTGAAATAGTTAAAGAACAAGGTACAACAATAGATCAAAATAAAGAAGCGCTCAAGAAGCATGAAGATGAAATACAGAAAAACCGTGAAGAGATCGAACATCTAAGAAAATTAGTCGAAGCCAAGCCGCTCCAATTTAAAAAAGTTGGTGAAGTCTTTTTTGATATTGGTTCAGAAAAACTTAGTGATTTGTCTAAGGCTAATCTGGATGCTGTAAAAAAAGTATTGGATGATGCACATGCAAGTGGGAGTCAGATCAAAGTATATATAAAAGGGAATTCCAGTGTCGATGGAGATGTAAAAAGAAATATGGAATTATCTATGCATCGAGCAGCAAAAGTAAGGCAATATCTCGTCAATCAGGGTTTTGATGGCTCTCATATTCTTGTTATTCCTATGGGTGAACATAATCCGACACATGGCTACGATCCTGATGAAAAAGGTCACTCTAAAGATAGAAGGGTTGACGTTATTTTCACAGAGAAGAAAGAATAGTTTTTTAAAGAAAAAATATTACTGTTTCGTTGAAGGAGGTTGTCTAAATACAGATAATCTCCTTTTTTATGACTAATAGTATACGGGTATTGTTTCACACATTGTATTTAGTGTTATTTTTTGTTAAATTTCGGATATAAATGTTCCTGTTAATCTCAAAACCCTTATATCAATCCAAAAATTAAATCTATGATATTTAAAAAATTTGATTTTACACCATCTATGAAAACAATTCAACAATTTAAATCTCTTTATTTCATTAATTGTATTTTTAAAGTCATGTGTTTGTGTCTATTGATATCCTCATGCTCTGCACGCTTGAATCTTACAGATATTAAAAAAGTTAAAAAAGTTGCAATAATAGGATATGATGCGAAACTTAATATAGAGGAAGAGGGTATAAGTTTATCTTATTTCAGGGATAGAGAATTAATTAAGGAAAATGCAATTCTTGCTTATCAGCAAATGGTTACTGCATTGGCAAAAAAAATGGGTTGGGAGGTTGTAACATATAATAATATGATATCAAATTCAGAGTATTCAGCTGTTTATCAGGAGGTTCTTGATAAGAATATTTTAGCCCGTATGGAAACTAGTCTTGGTAAATTATCAATGAATTATTATCCTGATGGTGTTATAATGGGGCTATACGCTGATAACCTTTCAGATGACCAAAGATCGAGGTTATATAAATCTATGGGGGTAGATGCTATTGCTACAGCTCAAATCACAATTACTGCCAGTTCAACTACCAAAGTGTTTTTTAGTAGTCATATTGCTTATTCTGCCCAAGTTAATTTTAAATTGAGAAATCAGACTTCTGATAAACCCATTTGGTCTGACCTGATGGCTACAGGCAAAGCTGCAGATGTATCTAGCGGTTGGAATTTTGGCCCTGTTATTGTACGAAATGATGATCAAAAAGCATTTATTCAAGCGATTGAAAGGGGCTATGTTGCTTTATTAAACAGATACGACAAGGCTGTTGACAAAAACGAAAGGAAAAGTAACTAAAGAATTGTATTAATTCGCTTGATTGGCGTCACACTAAAAGATTGAATATTTTATCCTAAGGTTAACTTGGGGCAGCGTTTACATTGCTTTTTTCCTTTTTTATATTTCTTACAGCATTTCTTTTTGCATTTTTTGCAGTCAAAAACAGGTAGGTTGCAGGAAGATTTTGTGAGTAAATCTGGAGAATTCATTGAAAATATTTAAGTGCATTTTGAATGTAAGCCCAAGATAAGTATTTATTTAGACTTATTACAAATAAATACTAATTTTAATGATAAATAGATGCGAGGTAATTTAAATGTTATACTAGGGTTTATTTTTCAAGATTATTAGACTAAAGCGCCATCCATAATACTGTTAACTACATCTGGATTAAGTAGGGTAGAAGTGTCTCCTAGATTTGAAGTTTCATTGCTCGCAATTTTTCTTAAGATACGACGCATAATTTTTCCTGACCGGGTTTTGGGTAATCCTTTAACAATTTGAATTTTATCAGGCTTCGCTATAGGACCTATTTCTTTAGATACAATGTATAAAACTTCTTGTTTGAATTCTTCTTCATTACTTATACTATCATTAGCGATAACGTAGGCATAAATACCTTGTCCCTTGATGTCATGAGGGTAGCCAACCACTGCAGATTCTACTATGTTGAGGTGACCATTTATGGCGTCTTCAACTTCAGCGGTTCCTAAACGATGACCAGAAACATTAATAACATCATCAACTCTTCCAATAATTCTATAAAATCCATTTTCATCACGTCTTGCACCATCACCAGTAAAGTACATATTGTTAAAGGATGAAAAATAAACCTGACGACACCGTTCATGGTCACCATAGGTTGTGCGGATCATTGAAGGCCAAGGATATTTTATACAGAGTAAACCTTCTACATCATTTCCTTCAATTTCATTACCATTCGTATCAACGAGACAAGGTTGAATTCCTGGTAAAGGGAGACTTGCATAACAGGGTTTGAGCGGTGTATGTCCTGCTAATGCAGAAATCATGATGCCGCCGGTTTCAGTTTGCCACCAGGTATCAACAATAGGGCATTTCTTTTTCCCTACCACTTCATTGTACCAGTGCCAGGCTTCATCATTAATAGGCTCTCCTACGGTACCCAAGACTTTAAGGCTGGTAAGATCACTGTTTGAGACATGTTCATCTCCTTTTGCCTGCAGAGCCCTGATAGCTGTAGGGGCAGTATAAAATTGATTTACTTTATATTTTTCACAGATTTTCCAGAAACGTCCAGCATCTGGGTACGTAGGTACACCTTCAAACATCATGGTAGTGGCACCTGCTAAAAGTGGACCATAAACGATATAGGAGTGTCCAGTAATCCATCCAATATCTGCAGTACACCAGTAAATGTCTTCTTCTTGATATTGAAATACATTTGTAAATGAATATGCTGTATAGACCATATAGCCTCCACATGTATGTACCACTCCTTTGGGTTTGCCAGTCGAGCCAGAAGTATAAAGTATAAACAACATATCCTCAGAATCCATTTCTTCAGCTTCGCAAAAATTACTTTTTCCATTCATTTCTTCATGCCACCATTTGTCACGCCCTTCTGTCATTGTAACTTCAATTTGTGTTCTTTTATACACAATGACTGTTTCCACAGAATCACAGCCCATATCCATTGCAGTATCTACGACTGTTTTTACAGGAATATTTTTTGCGCCTCTGTAATTTCCGTCTGATGTAATAATCATTTTAGCTTGAGCATCAATCACCCTGTCGGCAAGCGCTTTTGCAGAAAATCCTGCAAACACTACAGAATGTACAGCTCCTATCCTTGCACATGCTAATACAGCAATTGCTAATTCAGCAACCATAGGCATATAAAAACAAACTCTATCGCCTTTTTTAATGCCGTTTGCTTTTAGAACATTAGCAAATTTACATACTTCGGAATGCAATTCTTTATAAGTGAATTTTTGTGCACTTTCACCAGGTTCATTCGGCTCCCAGAGAATAGCAGTTTTATCACCTTTTGTTTCTAGGTGTCGGTCCAGACAATTTTCAGTAATATTCATTTTGCCACCAACAAACCATTTTACATCAGGTTTTTTAAAGTCCCAATCTACTACTTTGTCCCACTTTTTTTTCCATGTAAAGGTTTCTGCTTGTTTAGCCCAAAAAGTTAGAGGGTCGTTAACGCTATCTTTATATACTTCTTTATAATGGTTGAATGATGTTATTTGAGTGCACATATTTTAAGTGGTTCTTATAATGATATATATTATTTTTGTTTATTTTTTGAGGTGCACAAGATACCACAAAGAATTGATAACTAAAAAATAGAGGTTTACGAATTTTACTTTTTTGAGTAGTCTGAAAATATTAAAATTATAATTTTCATCAGGCATGAAAAAACTAAGGCTAAACAATCACTTTTTTGATGGTTTAGCCTTGGCAAATTTTATATAAAGTAAATTATTTTTTAGTGGAAACGACACCAGCTAAATGTTCTTTGGCTGCTTTAATAGGAATGGCAATGCATCTCTTCTCCATATAAGACATCATGCGATTGATTAACTCCTGAACATCGTCATCAAGTGAAGAGACTTCATTCTTGAAAACGGAAGAAACTGCATGTTCGCGGATAGCTTTTATTTGAGTAGGCACTTCTTTCATTGCCAATTCTACTTGTCTTGCTTTAAAGATTTTATTGAAAAGTTTTAGCCTTTTATTGATTATGGCCTGTACATCATTTATTTCGGTTTCTCTAAATGCAATATTTTCACTTACTAATTCTTTTAGGCCCTCAATTTCAATATAAGTGGTAAAAAAGTTATTCTGGATTGAGTGGTCAATGTTGTTAGGTACAGAAAGATCGATAAGGATTTTTTTATCATCATTATTCTGGAGTAAATCAATGTATATAGAATTAGTGATAATAGGTTCAGTAGCAGCTGTGCAAGTAACAAGAATGTCAAATCCACCTTTGTATTTAGAGATTTGATCAAGTTTATAAGCGGAACAATCCAACATAGAGGCTAATTCCTTGGCATTCTCTAGGGAACGATTGAAAACCACAAAATTATGAAAGCCGTATTTTAAAAGAAATTTCCCAACAAGCGTATTTGTCTGGCCAGCTCCAATAAGTATAATTCTGGCATCCTTAGAAGGTTTTTTGGCTAATAAATTACGTATTGCCAGAGACACTACAGATACGGGTTTTTGACCAATACGTGTTGTAGAATAAACTTCTTTTGCAGCTTCAATAGCCAAACGTATTGCCAGACGTATGGAATCACCAGTAGCACCAACTTTGTAGCAACGATCATAAGCTTCCCTTAATTGTCGAAGGATTTCACGCTCGCCAATCACCATAGAATCTGTAGAGGATGCTACTTCTAGTAGGTGTTTGATTGCTTCATCCCCAGAATAACGGACAGAAGATTCTTTTAGAGAAATTTTGGAAGCTAGATTTGGGTAGACTTCTGATTCGAAACGCTTCAAGAAAAGATTATCGATTTCGTCAGAAGAAGTAAAAAGAAAAAGAACACGATTGCATGTAGAAAGATATAGAAGTTCATCTAAACCAAGTGATTGTTTGATTGATTCTAGTTTCTGCTGAAGTGCAAAGTCATTATCAATACCCGACAATACAAAGTTCCCAATATTCTTGAGCTGAGTGCTCTTGTGGGTAATAGTTAATATTTTATAACTGCTAAGTGTGTTCATTTAGAATTTAAATAGTTGATAAGTGGAGCTAAGAATATCCACTCGTCTGTCAGTCTGCACAAAATACGAGAATAATGAATTTTTATTGTCATTTTTATGTCACTAGGATTGAAACGGGGCTTATTTAAAATGATTCTAATTAGCATTTAGGCACTTTTCTGATTTGCAGAATGCTATATAATTTTTTTTGTTAATGTTGTTTAGGTATTTGGTATCTTTTATTGATGGTTTTTGTCATGTTTTTTATTTATCAAAAGAATGTTTAATGGTTAGGCTATTCACTTGGAATTATTTTGTACTTTTAGGTTCTTTAAAAAGGAGATTAATAAATGGCTAGTAAAACATATCAAGTATTGGGATTAATGTCGGGAAGTTCACTC
The DNA here is from genome assembly GCA_022448945.1 of Saprospiraceae bacterium. GTDB lineage: Bacteria > Bacteroidota > Bacteroidia > Chitinophagales > Saprospiraceae > Aureispira. Next base: position 44,458 of record JAKVCV010000017.1, on the reverse strand, counting down.
GATGGATTAGATATTGCATATTGCAGTATTACCTGGGAACATGATAGGGTAACTAATTGGAAATTAATTCAATCAGAGACATTGCCTTTTTCTGATCAATGGAAAAATCGCCTTAGAGAATTACCCAATCAGAATGCAATTATTTTTGCTAAAACAAATACTTATTTTGGCCATTATATGGCAAGTTTGGTCAATGAATTTATTGACAATTATAGTATTACAGATATTGATTTTATTGCTTCTCATGGCCATACTATATTTCATGATCCTGAACATCTTATCTCTATTCAGATAGGTGATGGTGCAGCCCTTGCAAGTCAAACTGGATATACAACAATTTGTGATTTTCGTACTCAAGATGTTGCTTTGGATGGGGAAGGAGCTCCTTTGTCGCCATTGGTAGATCGTTATATGTTTCATGACTATGATTTCTATTTAAATATTGGAGGAATTGCAAATGTTTCTGCAAATATCGGAAACGATACCTGGGTTGCCTTGGATTGTTGTGCGGCTAATCAGGTTTTGAATTTTCTAGCAGAGGAATTAGGGAGGGCCTATGATGATAATGGATCGTTTGCAAGTCGAGGCACTGTGAATGAAAAATTGTTGCGACAGGTTTCAAGTTTTTCATATTATTCAAATCCTTATCCTAAGTCCATGTCGAATGGATGGATTCGAAAGAAGTTAATTCCTCTTTATCTTGAAGCAGAATGCTCTCCTGAGGATAAACTAGCAACAGCTTGTGAGCATATTGCAATAGAAATTTCAAATTCCATTCAGGATATTATTAGCAAAGAAGACTTTGTTAAAACTTCGTATAAAATGTTAATTACAGGAGGGGGAGTTTTTAACAATTTTTTGGTTCAAACAATTCATGCTTATTGTAACCGTTCTCTTGATATTGACTTACTTATACCGAACCCTGAGATTATCAATTTTAAAGAGGCCATGCTAATGGCTTTACTTGGTGTTTTGCGTGTAGAAAAAGTACCCAATAGTCTTAAATCGATTACGGGTGCCAAAAAGGACACCATCAATGGAGCAATTCATTTAGGGTATAAATCCGTTAACGAAAAAGAGCACTTGGCCACAGTTAAACACCAAAACATTGTAAAATCAAAAGAAAAAGTCTGAACATATTAAATTCAGTTTAATTTGTCTCTTTTGCATAACTCTTGATTATAAAATAATTAAATTTAGTAACGTTTTCCTTATTTAATTACAAATTCGTTTATTCTTCTTCTTCTTCGAGATGTTGCTCTGTTAAATTTTCTATTTTTTCTTCGGTTTTTTCAGTTTCTATAACGTTATCTGGAGTATCAGATGTATTAGTTTTGGAGTCTTTATTTTCTGTTTTTTCTTTAGTGGTTAAATTTTCTATTTTTTCTTCGGTTTTTTCAGTTTCTATAATGTTATCTGGAGTGTCAGATGTATTAGTTTTGGAGTCTTTATTTTCTGTTTCAGGTATTTTGTTGTTTTTAGTATTTTCAATTTTTTCAAGATTCTTAGTGTGTTTTTTTTCAAGATCTTTTAGGGTGTTGTACATGTCTTTTAGTTTTTTGTTTTTAGAATCTATACGCTCCTGAATAAGTTTCCCACGTACTTCTCTAAGTTGATTCTCTAATTGACTGACATCACCTGAATTGATTTTATGATTTTGAGATGATAAATCTTTATTATCTCTAAAGATTGAATTTTCCATTCTATCTATAGCACCTTTTAGGCCTTCAATACGCCTAAGAAGACGCCCTTCTGCAGATCCTCTAGTAGAACGTTTACTTTTTACCTTTTTAAATGCAAGATCAATCCGCTCCCATAGTTTTGATCTGAGGTTTCTGGTTAATTTGGCATTTTTAAATTGCAATTGTAATGATTTGAGTTTTTCAAAAATTTGGTGAAAATCTGAACCCGTTTTTTCTGTCAAGTCTTCTAATACTTCAAGTTTTTCAAGTATATTTTTATAATTAAGATTGGCTTCTTCTTCAAATTGAGAATCTTGTGCTGAGCGTAATTTTTTTAGTTGTGAAAATAGCTCATTGGTATGGTCTTTTAGTGTATTTTGGTGTTCTCTAAATAAGTTATGTTCATTAATTTGAGCCTGCACCTTTGCCCAAAAAGTTTTCATGTTTTCCCACATTTCTTTTGAGTAGGTAACCAGGGCATCAGTTTTCTCTTGTAACTCATCAAGCTCAGCCTGATAATTTTGATATAATTTAGTTGAAAGAACGATAAATATCCATTCGGTTTGAGTTCTCGATAGGAGTTCTTTGTTGCTTGTTGTAATTCCTTCTGGCAACAAAGTTCCACTTGCAGAAAGGGCTACTTCTTCAGTTTTAGTATTAGGTGGAAATTCAATATCTACACCCTTTTGCCATTGCTCAAATAGGATTTTTGAAAATTCATTAGTTGCTAATTCACCTTCAAAAATATAAGAAGTTAATTTGTTTGCTGAAGGATTTAGTTGCAAAGCAACTAAGACTTTTTCAGGAGTATTTTCAGTTTCTTTAGTTCCCCAAAATGCAATCTTTGTTTTCATATCAGTCTATCATTCAGTAGTTAATAATCGTTTATACTGTGTGTCTATTTAAAATCTTAAATTCAGTCCATTTATATGAGAAAACCGATAAAAAGATAGGTTTTGCTTTTCTGAAAGTGGATTTAGTATTAAAATAGAATACTAAATATAAGTTTTCTTTTCTAAAAACTGATATGCTACATAAAAAAAGGGTAGGAGATAATATTAATTGGGGAAAGAAAGATATTATTATCGCACGATTAAAATAGGTTACGTATAACTCCAGAGCTTTATGTTAGTAAATTCTTTAATATAAATAAGTTTAATAATTTAATCTAACTCGGCCAATTTAGGATAACATGCAAAATATTTAACAATTTCTATACGATGTATACCATGTTCTTGCCATTCAGATATAGGTCTAACAGAACCATCTTTTAGCATGATATGAATTTCTTCTTTTCTAATGTTATATGCTTGATTTGCTTCTTTTCCCTCAAAAACTAAATAACTGAGATCTTCTTCTGATAGGGTTGGATATTTTTCCTGTACTTTATCAGATACTTTTTTTAAAAAATCTATTTCAATAGGTTTATTTTTAATTACGACCTTCAGTAATTTTCTTTCAAGCAGATTTGTAGATAAAAATGATAAAATAAAATCTGAATGATTTGTGAATTCTTTGATAGCCATTAAAATGTCAGAGTCGTCCAGACAGTAAAAATAGTTTAAAATTTGAGCCTTATTATTTAATAAATCCGCTTTGTCAAGATCTTGACTCAGGAAAAATTTAAGTGTATTGGAAATTGGTAACTCCTCTCCTTTATTAATTAAAAATTTTGCTCTTCTTATAATTTGTCCTAGCATTTCACATGAGCATATTACATTTTTATGTAAGTAGACTTGCCAATACATTAATCGTCGTGCATTTAGAAATTGTTCAACAGAATAAATGCCCTTGAATTCAATTACTAATTTGTCGTTATGAACATTTAGTGTTTTTAATATTCTGTCATAACCTACTTTCCCTTCCTGAACACCGGTAAAGAAACTATCACGCGTCAGGTAATCCATTCTATCCATATCTAGTTGACCAGAAACCAATTGGTGCAAAAATTTTTTATGATAGACATTTGTAAAGATTTTAATAGCTAGATTTAGTTTTCCATCGAACCGGTCATTTAATTGTTCCATTAATGATATCGAAAGAAACTCATGATTAACTAATAATAGTTGGTTTTCCAATGAATGTGAAAATGGACCATGGCCTAAATCATGTAACAATATAGCAATTATAACACCTTCCGCTTCTTCAGGCGTTATTGCAACTCCTTTGCTTTTTAATATTTCAATAGCCTGAATAGTGAGGTGCATAGCACCAATTGAATGGTTAAATCTATTGTGAGTGGCACCAGGATAAACATAATGGCTCAATCCCAATTGATTAATTCTTCTTAATCTTTGAAAAATAGGGTGTTCTATTAATTCAAAAATAATTCCACTTGGAATTTCGATTAACCCATAAATGGGATCATTAACAATTTTATAGCCTACATTCATTTAGTTTAGTATTGGCAAGTTTCAGTTACTAAATACAAACAGCTTACTTTAATTTGAATTAAACAAATAGTGACTATACCGCACTAATTTCATCTTTTTCAACTCTCAGGTTGTCAATAATGTCAAGTTGCCTGTCTGCGGTGTTTTTTCCCATGTAGTATGCAAGTAGTTTGTCTATATCTGCAGACGGACTCATTTGGACAGGTTCTAGGTGTATGTCTTCTCCTATAAATTGTCCGAATTCATTAGGAGATATTTCACCTAAGCCTTTGAATCTTGTTACTTCAGCAGTTTTACCTAATGCTTCAATAGATGTTTGTTTTTCTGATTCGCTATAACAGTAAATTGTTTTTTTCTTATTTCGTACTCGGAATAAAGGTGTTTCTAAAATATAAAGATGACCATTGATAACCAACTCAGGGAAAAATTGTAAAAAGAAAGTTAGGAGTAATAAACGTATATGCATGCCATCAACATCAGCATCGGTCGCTACAATTACTTTGTTATAACGTAGATCATCAAGGCCGTGTTCAATGTTCAATGCATGTTGTAAAAGATTGAATTCTTCATTTTCATATACTACTTTTTTACTAAGATTATAACAGTTTAATGGTTTCCCACGCAAACTGAAGACTGCTTGAGTTTGTACATCTCGAGCTTTAGTAATAGAGCCACTAGCAGAATCCCCTTCAGTAATGAAAAGCATAGTTTCATTTGCCCCAGGTTTATTAGTATTGTAATGTATTCTGCAGTCTCTTAATTTTTTATTGTGAAGATTAGCTTTTTTTGCACGTGTGTTAGCTAATTTTTTAATTCCTGCAATTTCTTTTCTTTCTCGTTCTGATTGAACAATTCGTTTTTGGATAGCTGTTGCAACTTCTGGATTTTTATGCAAATAATTATCCAAATGTTTTTTAATAAAATCCGTTACAAAAACGTTTAGGCTGGGACCTTTGGGGCCTATATTAATAGAACCTAATTTAGTTTTTGTTTGGGATTCAAAAATTGGTTCCTGAACCCTGACACTAATTGCTGCAATTATTGCAGATCGTATGTCAGAAGCATCATAGTTTTTACCGTAAAAATCACGAAGGGTTTTTACTAAAGCAGAACGGAAAGCATTTAGGTGTGTACCTCCTTGAGTAGTATTTTGGCCATTAACAAATGAACTGTATTGTTCTCCAAAATGAGAACCATGTGTCATTGCTAGTTCAATGTCATGCCCTTTTAGATGGATGATTGGATAGCGAATTTTATCAGGATCAACTCTCTTAGATAATAAATCGAGTAATCCATTTTTAGAAACAAAGGACTTGTTGTTGAAACTGAATCGAAGTCCAGCATTAAGGTATGCATAATCCCAAATTCTATCTTCTATATATTGTTTGTTAAACTTATAGTTTTTAAAAATAGAGATGTCAGGGCAGAATTCTATATAAGTACCGTTTATTTCATCTGTGTTATTTAGTTTGCAATCTTCAACTAAAACGCCTTGTTCAAAAATAGCAGTTTTAACCTTGCCATCTCTGAATGAACTAACCTTAAAATAAGTGGAAAGAGCATTTACGGCCTTAGTACCTACGCCATTTAATCCTACTGCTTTTTGAAAGGCACTTGAGTCATATTTTCCTCCAGTATTAATCTTGGAAACACAGTCAACTACTTTTCCTAAAGGGATGCCTCGGCCATAATCTCGGAGGATCATTTTACCATCATTAGTTAGTTTAATTTCAATTTTTTTTCCAGCACCCATCATGTATTCGTCAATAGAATTGTCTATAACTTCTTTGAAGAGTATATATATGCCATCATCAGGAGCTTTGCCATTACCTAGTTTGCCAATATACATTCCAGGGCGTAAGCGTATATGTTCTTTCCAATCAAGTGAGCGAATATTGTCTTCTGTATATGTTACTTTTGCCATTATATATATCAATTAGTTTGTAGTATGTTAAAAAGGTCTTTAGTTTTTTTTTAATAATTTTATTTGTGAAAACTATTTAGCTAGTAGGATTTGTATTTAATAAATTATAATATGCATTCATTAACCTTGGAACAATTGCTTCTAAAGTTTTAGGGTTTTGTTTGTCCCAGTTTAAATTTATATTCGATACAGGTTCAAACCCTTTTTTGTTCAACAAAGATATTACTTCTTTTTTAAAATCATTTTGGTTTGCAGCCCATTTTTTTCTGACTACATCATAAACTAAAACATCTAGGCTCAATTGTGGGATATAGCCATTGAGTATGTCATACTTTTGGGTAAGGTCATAAATCGAATCTGCATTATTAACAGCATTCATGTAGGCATTTTCTCCTTGAGTGATAAGCCAACCTCTGAATTCTGTAAAAATATCTTCAGAACAACTATTCACTAGAACATATTCTGCAGCCCAAATCTCAGAACTATAAAGCCCATTCATGAACTCTATACAATTTGCTTGAAAGCCAACTAAGTCTTTATAGTCAAAATTGTGCAATTCATTTTTTATCAAGTTTTCTTGAAGGGCTGTTTCTCCACCACTTTGCTCAAGTGTGGCTTCAATAATAACCCAAAATATTCTTTTGTCCATGGGTTTTAATTGCGATGAGAAAAACAAAAAATAATCTAATATATGACAATCGAGATTTATTTTGTTCCAGAAAATTTTTGAGTCAAGAATTTAGACTAAAGTGCTAAGAAATAAATTTCACAATTAATTATTTCTTGTGAAATTTAAGAGATCTAACCTTGCTTCAAATATACAACTTATAGAATTAAAAAACAAATTGTTTCAAATCTAAGTGTCTTAAAATAATAAATCTTGACAAATTAAAATTGTATATATATGTATTCTCTAGTCATCTTTTATATCCATAAGCGTATAAAAGATTAAGATTCCATTACTACTTAATTAAAAAAAAGCTGTTCAGGAATTAACTGAACAGCTTTTTTATCTAAATCTTTGATTGTAATTAGTATCGTCTGCTTGTTCGACGACCTGAAGTATTGATTTGGTTTCCTCCAGGTGCAATGTTCCCGCCAGGAGAACCTGTCCGTGTCATAGCACAACGGAAGCCTATGTCTGCAGTAGATTGGTCTTGTTCTAAAAATCTACGAGCACCAGGAGATAGCCAATATGCTCTGTCGTTCCAAGCTCCACCCTTATATACCCGTGTTTCGTTTGAAACTAAACTATGAATACCATAATCATAATTTGCGTCGGATTGCTTATCACCATCCATATGGTCAATTACATTTGAAAATTGAAAATTTCTTCTATTTGCAATTTCTTCAGCATCTAATGGTTTATATTTTAATCTACCAGGATTTATTGTATCACTGTCTAATAATGGTTGACCTTCAGCATCTCGTTCTATAGTTTCAAATTTATTCCCACGGAAAGGGTTTAAGTCTTGTGATTCAACATCTCTAAGGGTTGAACTGGTTAAAGGCCTATATACATCTTGAACCCATTCATTAACATTGCCAGCCATGTTGAATAAACCGTAATCATTGGGGATATATGAACGTATAGGTGCGGTTATAGATGCATTATCATTTAAGGCTCCTGCTGTTCCCATGAAATCCCCACGTCCTCGTTTAAAGTTTGCAACTATCATACCTTGATATTGACCATGTTGAGGGTAGCGAACGGTAGTTCCATTCCAAGGGTAAATTCTACGCTCTGAGATACGCTCATCTCTTGCGTAAGATTGGTTGCCTATTAATGACAAGGCAGCAAACTCCCATTCTGCTTCTGAAGGCAATCTGTAGTCTGGCAGAACGATCCCATCTTCAAATTTCACAGATCGCTCTTCACCGGTACTAAAGCTTACCATAGGTTTTTCGCCTGGCTCAGCTTCATACATTCCAGCTAAATAGGTTTCAGTAACAAAGTTGTTGGATCCTTGTTGACCTTCCATGTCAGCAGTAATCTTTCCGGATTCTATAAGAATCATCTCGTTTACACGATCTGTTCTCCATTTACAATATTCCTGACATTGATTCCAGGAAACACCAACTAATGGATAATCCATATAGGCTGGATGTCTCAAGTAAGTTTCTACATATGGTTCATTATAAGAAAGTTCTTCTAGCCACACTAAGGTATCTGGTAACGCTCTGTTATATAGTTGAGGTATAGAAGAATGAACACGATTCAGCCAGTATAGAAATTCTAGGTAATCAATATTGGATACTTCGGTTTCATCAATGTAGAATGATGAAACAGTCACCCTTCTTGCAATACCGCGATAATCTTTCATGACATCCTCTTCGGTTTGTCCCATATTGAAGGTTCCACCTTCTATAAAAACAAGGTTTGGTCCAGTGGCCTGTCCCATATAGTCCATGGGTTTTTCAAAACCTCCCCATTCTGCGTCATTATATGCCCAGCCTGTTGTAGACGAACGACCTGCCTGATTATTATTATTACAAGCGACAAGGACGATAAAACCCAGGATTCCAACTAAAAATATTTTCTTCATTATTAACTAAGATTTTCTATGATCAAAATAAAAGGCAAACAAATATAGTAAATTTTTTAAATCACCTAAATATTTCTAGGCAATCATTGTATCTATTTTTGTATTTAGCGCTTTTGTTCTTAAAATTGATTACTAGGGAGATCTCATGAGCTCCTCCTGAATCCATCCCTAATTGAGAAACTGTTAAGTCGTAACTATAGCTTAATTTAAAAATACTTTTAGTTACACCTATCATAAATATAACGGCATCAGAATTAGAAAAAGTATGTCGAAACCAAATCCCTCCCAATAAAAAATTATAGCGCAGATAAGCACCCATATTCAATTGATGAAATTGTCTCTGTTTGACAAACAACACATTTGGAGATAAAAACGTCTTGTTTTTAATTTTATTGCTTTTGCCCAGTCGAAATTCACTGCCTATATTAATTGCTATTCTCAAAGGTAGTTCTTCAGAGCCATCTTCTTGCTTTTTAATTACACTTTCTTTTGGTGCTGTGAGATGTTTAAAAGAAAAGCCAGCATAAAAGTAAGGTGAATTAAACAAAATCCCAGCTCCCATGTCAAAATAACTTATATTTTCAATTCCAAGAGGTTCGGATGTTTGATTTGGGTAGCCATTATTGTTGAATCCTCCTGTTTCTAAATTAAGTTGATCCAAAAAAACTAATTTGTTCCATGAAAGGCGTGAATTTACATAATTACCATTTATACCCATACGAATAAAAAAATTCTCCGAAAACTTGATATCGTATGCATAAAAAATACCCACCTGATATGTGCTGTAGATGCCTCCGCCTGCAATATCTGCTTCTACCATTAAACCCAAACCACTATTAATATTGGGCACATATTGGCTAAAAGCAACAGAGTAAGTTGAAAATGCATTTGGAATATTTGGCCATTGATTTCTATAATTGAGTGAAACTACAGGTGCATCGACTAGTCCAGTTAAAGCAGGATTGAGTTGCAATGGTGCGGCATAGAACTGACTATAGACAGGGTCTTGCGAAAAAGACTGACCATAATTCAATAATAATAAAATAAGTAGATAAATTCTATGAGACATATTAGCTAACTATTGGTTTTATTTTGTTTAAACAGGGCCGAAAAAAAATTAATTTGCCTACTTTCGATTAGCTAGCCAAAAATACAATAATTAATTACTAATATCTAGTCTAGGCATAATATCCTTCCTTTTTATTTATAAACGAACAAAATAACAAGAAATTATATTGAATTAAAATATCAAAGATGGATAGTAACGAAATAATAACCCCTACAATATATAACGGAAAAGTTATTTAAAATATTAGAATTGATGTTATTATTATTGATATATGAAGGAAGAACAACATCATACTTTTCATATTAATTGTAAATTTTATAAAAACTTTTATTAAAAAACATCAACACTTTCATTATTGATTACGTTTTATAGTTGCATTCAATTATTTTAATTGTTTTTTAGATAAATAAATCTTACACTAAAACTATCTATGCGTCAATCTTAACAATTGATTTTGAATATTAGGAAGTAGAATTCTAATTTGGACATACACTTAATAAACGTTAATAACTTCTAAAAATATTAATTTGTTCCACCTTTTTATTGTTTCCTTTTATTCAGATACTTACCTTTGATGTTATTTTTACTAAAGATTTTCTAATCTTTTAAATTTAGAGAATAGAAATAGTTAGTTTTTAAATTTTTAATGTTAATAATTCTAGGCAAGATTTAATCTGCTGTAGCAAAATCTAAAAAACAATTCAATGCTTCGTTCCTTTCTAATATTCATCTTTATTTCTTTAACTTTTTATAGCACTTTTGTTGCTCAGACTACTATAGAGAATATTAATATTAAATGGGAAGATGAACCACGTCAGTTTAAAATATCAGAAGATTATAATCTTCATTATTTTCACTTTGATAATGCAACGTATGATCATTCTAGACCTCAATGGCCCATATTTTCAAAACAGATTCGTTTAGGCAGTTATGGAAAAATCACTGCTCGTCTTACTAATGAAGAATATGTGCCACTTCAACAAACAAGTGAAATTGATCTTTCCCAGATAGATGATATAAAAATTCAGACCGCTGTTAGTTTTCAAAGAAGAAGACCAGTTGGAGTTGTATATTTTGTTCCAATTCGAAGAAATCCAATAACTGGTGAATATGAAAAATTAATTAGTGCTGAATTACAGGTTGTCCTGAGTCCCGAACAATCTCCTTATTCTTCAGGTATAGCGAGAAATTTTTCTACATCTTCTAAATTATCAGATGGACAATTGTTTAAGATTTCCGTCAACGGCACAGGAGTTTACAAAATCGACTATACTTTTTTAAAAAATTTAGGAGTGGATGTTGATAATATTGATCCTCGTAAGATACAACTACTCGGTAATGGAGGAGAAATTTTATCGGAAAGGATGGATATAGCTATTGATGATGATGTTTTGGAGAATGCAATTTATGTATCTGGTGAATCTGATGGCAGTTTTGACCCTAATGATTACATCCTTTTTTATGGTTCAGGAACGGAATATTGGGAATATAATAATGCAGCATCCTGTGCCAAATTCACTCATAGGATTAATCCATATACCGATAAAAGTTTTTATTTTATAAAAATAGCAACTAATAATGGTAAAAGAATTGCTAGTCGAGCATCTATTCCAGTCACTAGTTATACCACTTCTAGTTTTGATGCACTTGTACATCACGAGGTAAATGAGGTTAATCTTATGGAATTAGAATTTGCCCTTCCTCCTTCTGGACGCGAGTGGTACGGAGAATCATTTAGAATAACCAGAACAAGAGATTTTTATTTTCCTTTTACTAATCGCATTGAAAATGAGCCAATTATAGTTCAATCTGATTTGGCTATGCGTGCATTTTCTACTGGTTCATCGACTTTAAATATTAATAATAATTTAATCAGTAGTGTTACTACACCCTCTACTACTACATATATTTATTCAGATTATGCAAAGCGCGTTACTTTTCCTTGTAGTTCAACGATTTTATCTGGACAAAATATTAATGCACAGATTACATTAAATCATAGTAGTTCTGCAGCAGAGATGTGGCTGAATTATCTTACTGTTCAGGCACGATGCCAATTGAATTTTAATGGGGGACAGTTAGCATTTAGAGATTCAAGATCAGTGGGTCAAACAGATGCTACATATCAACTTTCAAATTCAAATAATGTTACTGTTTGGGACGTTTCGGACCCATCTAATGTTGAAATAACTGCTACGGGGTCAGGTATATTGTCTTTTGGTGCTGATGCTTCTATTTTGCGTGAATTCGTTGCTTTTGATTATAGTTATTTTATGATTCCTGACGCTCATGGATCTGTTGCTGTTCAAAATTTACATGGAATTACAAGTCCTCCGGATGCAGTTTTTGTATGTCATTCTTCATTGAAAACAGAAGCTGAAAGATTGGCATCTCACAGGCGTAGTTTTAACAACATGACTGTAGATGTTATTGATGTGGATGATATATACAATGAATTTTCATCAGGTAAACCTGATGTAACAGCTATAAGAGATTTTTGTAGAATGTTATATGAAAGAGAAACAGCAACTGCTAAATTCACTCATTTACTGCTATTTGGTATAGGTTCCTTTGATTATAAATCACTTGGCGATAGTCGCACAAGTGCCAACAACCCTAATTTAATACCAGTCTATGAAACTCAGGAGTCCATGCATCCAATAAATACATACACTTCAGATGATTATTTTGCTCTTTTAGATACATCAGAGACTATGCCGGTATTTGGACTTTTGGACATCGCAGTAGGGCGGTTACCTGCATCCAACATTTCAGAAGCTAAAATATTTGTTGATAAAATTATTGATTATGACACTGATCCTTCTTTTTTGTCAGATTGGAAAAATCGCATTTGTTTTGTAGCTGATGATGGAGATAATAATTTGCATTTTTATGACGCAGAAGGCGTAGCTATTTCTGCTGCACAGAAGGACAGTGTATATAATATTGATAAAATTTATCTTGATGCTTTTAATCAGGTCAGCACTTCAGGTGGGGAACGATATCCTGATGCAAAAAATTCTTTATTGGATGTTTTGTTTAAGGGGAGTTTTATTGTTAACTATTTGGGACATGGAGGTGAGGATGGTTGGACGCAAGAGCGGGTCTTTACAAGTACGGATATTAATGCATTGTCAAACACTAAAAAATTACCTTTATTTATAACTGCTACGTGTTCATTTGGGCCTCATGATGATCCTACAAAAGTTACTGCTGGAGAGTTGCTTTTGTTGAATCCGTATGGAGGCGCAATTTCACTTTTGACTACTGTTCGCGTAGTAATAGCCTCACACAACGAAAAATTGGTAAGAAATACTTTTAATGTGATTTTTGATGAAAAGTCGAATGGGCAAATGCCAACTACTGGTGAAGTAATGCAAATGGCTAAAAATAATGCTGCCATCTCACCTCCTGTTAATTCAAGAAAATATGCTCTTTTAGGAGACCCGACTATGAAGTTGTCATATCCTATACATAAAGTTAAAACGAATGAAATTAATGGCAATCCAGTATCTGGGCAAGATACTATAAAGGCTTTACAACAGGTAACTATTACAGGAGAAATTGTAGACAATAGTAATAATCCTGTAAGTAATTTTAATGGGATAATTTATCCTACAGTCTACGATAAAGAAGATCAGTTATTTACTTTGGGAAATGATGCAGGTAGTTTTCCAGACGATTTTTTGTTACGTAAAAAAATTATTTTTAAAGGTCAGGCAACTGTTAGTAATGGACAATTTAGCTTTTCCTTTGTAGTTCCCAAAGACATAAATTATACACTAGGTTATGGGAAAATATCTTATTATGCAGAAAATGGTAATGATTTAGATGCGAGTGGCTATTATAATGGTCTTGTTGTTGGAGGCTCCTATCCGAACGCAGCTGTTGATAATATAGGACCTGAAGTTTTGGTATATATGAATACAGAAGAGTTTGCTAGTGGTGGGATAACAGATAACAATCCTAAGATCCTTGCTAAATTATATGATGAAAATGGAATTAATACAGTTGGTAATAGTATTGGTCATGATTTAACTGGGCATTTAACTTCTCCTCAATTAAATGTAGAGGAGTATATATTGAACGATTTTTATGAATCAACCATAGATGATTTTACTAGAGGTACGGCAATATATCCATTAAAAAATCTCGAACCAGGCTTGCATATCATAAAAGTTAAGGCGTGGGATGTTTATAATAATCCTGGAGAAGGCTCAACAGAATTTGTTGTTGCAGAATCAGCTGATTTGGCGCTAGATCATGTGCTTAATTATCCAAATCCATTCACGACTAATACCAACTTTCAGTTTGAACACAATTTTCCTTATCAGCCTCTTGAGGTTCAAGTGCAAATATATACTGTTTCCGGAAAATTGATAAAAACAATAAATCGGGATATTGCTGCAGAGTCAAACAATGGATACAGAATTAGTGATATACATTGGGATGGATTGGATGACTATGGTGATAAAATAGGTAGAGGAGTGTATGTTTATAAAATTTTTGTTCAATTACAAGGGAGTAGTGAACAAACAAAACAAAGTAGTAAATTCGAAAAATTGGTTATTTTAAAGTAAAAGGCTTTAATTATTATTACTTCTTTTAACGTTTTATAAAAAAAAATAAAATAATTAAAGAATGGACAACTTTTTGTTAACATTTAAATCAAAATATGTTTTTATATAAATTATTGAATCATGAATTTATTAATCAGCATATTTTTCAGTAACTTTGTTTGTTTAACTTTAAATCTCATATACATGTAAAAGATTTACTTTAGAGAATCAATAAAGTGTTAGTGTTGAATGCTAAATCTCCACTTGCTATATAATGCAAGTTCAGTTATAAAAACTAATGGTCTAAGATGTTTATTTGCCATGCCCCAATAGGGCGTTTCTTGTGTAAAATACTATAGTCTTAAGGTCAAAATTTAATTCCTGAATAGTGTTCCATTTTACTTTATTAAATAGTAATTTTAATCAATATTTCGTGTATGAAAATGACGGTTCTTAAAAGTTGCCTAATATTTTTTGCAATATCTATATTATTTCAATCAAATACTTGCGCACAAAATTCAGGAACTATAGATTGTCCTTTTAATGGAGCATCAGCTGATGGCTCAGATTGTAATAATACAATAATTACAGCAGTACCATTTTTACGTATTGTTCCTGATGCGCGTTTTGGTGCAATGGGTGATGTTGGTATAGCAATGCCTGCTGACCCTAATTCAATGCATTTTAATGCATCTAATTTAAGTTTTGCACCAAAAGATTTTAGTGTTTCGGCTACATTTACTCCCTGGTTACGAGCATTAGGACTTAATGATGTTTTTTTGGCTTATTTGTCTGGTTACAAACATGTTGACCATGTCCAAACGATAGGTATAGCTCTTCGTTTCTTTTCATTGGGACAGATTCAGTATACAGATGATCAAGGAAACCCATTACAAACGGTGCGGCCAAATGAGTTTGAATTAGCATTTTCATTTTCCCGTAAATTAGGTAAAACTTTTTCAGCTGGACTAACAGCTAAATATATATTTTCTAATTTAGGAACAGGAGCAGTTGCAGGAGGTCAAACAATGATGCCTGCACATGGATTTGCTGCTGATTTGTCTTTTACTTACAGACAACCATTAAAAATTGTTGATAAAGATGCAATTTTTGGAATGGGTCTAGTATTTTCTAATTTGGGAACTAAAATTTCTTATACACAATCTGCGAATAGAGATTATATTCCTGCTAATTTAGGTTTAGGTTTCTCTTTTGAATATGCTTTTGATAAGCACAACTCTATTGTTTTAGGTTTAGATATTAATAAGTTATTGGTGCCGACGCCAATTCGTAGGTTTCAATATGATGACGATGGCGACTTGATTGTAGATTCTAATGGAGACCCTATTCCAAATCCTAATTACGACGCTAATCAGGATGGTACTGCTGATTATAAACAGCAGTCAGTTCCTGCTTCTATTTTCACATCTTTTGGAGACGCTCCAGGCGGTGCAGGAGAGGAATTTTCTGAATTGATGTGGTCTGTTGGAATAGAATATTGGTATAATAAACAGTTTGCTGTACGATTTGGACATTATAATGAGCATAAATTTAAAGGTAATCGAAAATTCTTCACAGTAGGTTTGGGTATACGATATAAAATTTTCAACATTAATTTTTCATACCTAATACCATCACAGGCTGGACAACGTAATCCTTTGGATAATACTTTACGCTTCTCTCTTATTTTTGATTTTGGTAATGCCCCTACTAAAAAGAAGAAAAAGTAATTGACTTTTTATTGAGTTGAAAATTTGATATATATGTCAATAGGACCAAAGGTCATGTTCAAAATTACGTATTTCTGAATGAATACGTTCGGATTCTAGTAATGCGTTCATGTTATTTGAAGCATAATCTTTAATTCTTTTATTATGAACATTGTTTTCTTTAATAATGTAACTTGAAAACAAACGTGCTTCAAAAATGTCATCCCAACTCAGACATCCAGCATCATTCATTGTATTAAAAGCCTTTGTTTTTGCAAGCGTTTTTCTCAAGCTAGGGTAGTATGCCCAAAATAATGGTCCTTCATTTAGGAATATCCCATTGTCATCATATCTTTTAATTATTGGTGCAAGGCCTAAGATTCTAACACCTAGTGTTGATGTTTTACTATTAAAAAACCAAACTTCTTTAATTCTGTATTTCCTAATGTCTTCAGGATTTAATTCATTCGTAATGGTAGTAAGTGTTTCTTTAAATGTTATAGGGTCAATAATCGGAATTGTATCCGTAGATGAGGTTAAATTTTTTACATCTTCTATACTTAATGGTACGGAGAACTTGTCATCCCAACTACTGTAAACAGTTATTTCACCCGATTTTACAGCATCAAGTAAAATATTTATTAAAGGTCGTTCAGCGTCAATAAATGGATGGTTTAATTTTTCTCGGGTGTCTATTAAGCGCCATATTTTTTTTTCCCAAAAAACATCTTTTTCATGAATGTAATTATATGGTAATGGTGTTTTTGCTTTGTTAAGGGTGCTGGCATAAAAACTGTCCTGAGGTTTTTTTTGTCCATTAATTTTTGTGTTGTCCTGAGTTCCTTCTTTTATTATGCAGTTGGATTGGCAATTTATATTACAGATTGATGTTAAAAGAACACCTATGAGTAGGCTCACTGATTTCAAACTTGATTTCATTGTGCTTTTTTTATAGGTTATTAAAAATAGTTGTAAGCTTATATTTAAGACCTTCTATAATCTTATAGAATTGATCTTTTCTATGTTTAAGAGAATGATATTCTAGAATGAATAATTAGGCTGTAACTAATAGAAAATCAATCTTGTAAAAAATAATTGCAACTATATAGAAGTTAATGGTAGGTTTACAAATTAAGGATAGTCTTAACGAGAATTATAGCTAAACACAATAGATTAACGACAGAATTTTATACTTATTATGATTATTCTGTAATGATAACATAATTTTAAGATGTATAACATTAGTTTATAGTAGTAAGGAAGGGTTTGAACGTAGCTTTAGTTGTTAATAATCTTCATCCTCATAGACATCTGTATTAGTAGCATCATTTCCTTCATCTCTTAATTCTTGTTCCATAAACTGATCAAATTTTAGGCAATCCATTTCTCTATTAATTTCTTTTGGGACTGGGAATTTTGACATAGGATTAAATACTTGATCATCTTTAAGCGTAGTATCTGCTTGCATGTTTAACAAGATATTTTGAAAAATAGGTCGAGCCATTCTAGCACCCTGACCATTTGCTAGACTCCTAAATCTTATAAATCGGTCATCACAGCCTACCCAGGTGCCTATTACAAGGTCTGGGGTAATGCCCATAAACCAACCATCTGCCTGGTAGTTAGTTGTTCCAGTTTTACCTCCATATTCACATTTAACACCTTTTAAACGACCTTGTTGGATCTTTTGTAACATGCTGTTCATAACATACGCACTTTGCTCAGAAAGAATTGGTTCTGAATCTTGATCCTCACCGGCTAAATAGATAGCATTTCCATTTTTATCTTCAATTTTATCAATAAAAACAGGTTCAGTATAAGTGCCTGCATTCGCAAATATTGTATAACCTCCAGTCATCTCAAATGGCGAAAGATCTGGTACGCCTAAACAAATTGAAGCAGACACAGGAACTCTGTTATTTGAAGTATCTATACCTACTTCGGCAAGAAAACTTCTAAAAGGTTCAGGACCTTTGAGTTCTTTCATTAAATAAGCAGAAACTGAATTTAATGAACGATTCAATGCTTCAGTTAAAGTGATTTCATCACCACTATATCCATCTGCATTTCTTGGTGTCCAATCTTCTAATAGGCCAAATTGTCCTTCTCCTTTTGCAATCGTGGTGGGTTGGTCCCAGACTTTGAAGCAAGGAGAATATCCTTTTTGATACACCGTTAGAGCATAAAGGAAAGGTTTGATGGTAGATCCAACTTGACGGGCAAATTTTTCTTTATTTACGTGATCATACTTGAAATATTTGTGATTTATTCCGCCCACCCAAGCTTTTATATATCCTGTTCTGGGGTCTACGGCTAACATTCCTGTTTGCAGATGCATTCTATGGTAGCGAATAGAATCAAAAGGGCTAATTAAAGTGTCCTTTTCACCTCGTTTATTATATGCAAAAATGGTGGTTTTGACAGGTGTTTTCATGTATTGCATGATAGCATCATATTGATTGGTTAGGGAATCAATAGTTTGTTTATTAGACAATACGTTTTTATAGTTCTGAGCCTGAGCTTCAGAGATAAAACCAGTTTTTTCCCACTTTTTTAATAGAAGTTTACCATCTATCAGGGGACCATAAGGGTTTTTTCTTTTAGGTTTTTTGTCATAGGCTATAATTTGAAATATTCTATCTATATCAATATCTTTCAAGTTATGATTCACAGCTGTAGTTAAAAATTTTGGTCTAACTCTTTGATAGCGGTCAGTACCCCATATTTGTTTAAGAAGGCCTAATCTCCGTAAATCCATTTCAGTATCTGTGCTCTTTTCTGCTTTCCGTGTCCAAGGATTTTTAATTTTAGAATTGATTTTAGGGTCAGGGTGATTCCAGTCTTTCCATGTTTTAAATAACTTTACTTGGTGTTCTTTTAGGTGGTCCCAAGCCGCTTTTTCAGCATGTTTTTGAACTCTGGAATCAATGGTTGTATAAATATTTAATCCATCTCTGTATATATCATATGGTGTTCCGTCAGGCTTTTGATATTGAGGGTCATCTTTCGCTAATTTCACCAATAATTTTTTGAGATGATCGCGCAAATACATTCTGAAATAAGTGGCAATGCCATCATTATGGTTTTGGATTTTAAACTTGGAAATATCAATTGGCAACTGCCTTAACCGATGATATTCTTCTTGAGAGATATGTCCATTTAACTGGAGGTTTTTAAGTACTTGTTCTCTACCTTTTTTTGCACGTTCTGGGTATTTTTTTGGATTATATCTTGAAGGGTTTTTCAACATGCGAACTAACATTGCAGCTTCATTGATGTTGAGGGTACTAGGACGTTTGTCAAAATATATTTTGGCGGCAGATTTAATACCATTAGCTCCATAAAGAAAATCAAATTCATTAAAATAAAGTGCAATAATTTCTTCTTTTGTATATGACCTTTCTAGTTTTACAGCGGTAAGCCATTCTTTTAATTTTGTAGAAATCAATAACCACGTACGAACTAAGCTGCCTTTATCTTTAGTGTTAGGGCGCCCGACCAGTAATTTTGCCAATTGTTGAGAAATCGTACTTCCACCCCCTGCATTTTTTTGTTGAAGGATCAATGTTTTAACAAATACTCTAGCCAATGCTTCAGCATCTATTCCTGAATGATTTAAATAACGAATATCTTCAGTTGCAATTACTGAATTAATTAGGTGTGGGGATAAACTATCATAATCTACAGGTGTTCTGTTCTCTATGTAATATTTCCCCAAGAGTTTACCATCGGCGGAAAAGATATTAGAAGCAATTCGGCTTCTTGGGTTTTCAAGATATTCGAAGGAGGGTAAATCATATGAGAGCATTATGAATATTCCAGTTGCAAACAATATTCCCAAGAAATATAACCGCCACATCCATTTGATAAACTTTTTGTATTTTTTAACACGTTGTTCCTGACAAACCTGTGGAGTTGGTTCATTAATAGATTCCTCAGAAGGTTCAATGTCATTAAAATTGTCTTGCATAGTTTTTGATCTGGGGCACAAAAAGTAAATTACTGGTAAATTTATGTTAAATGTAAATCATTATTGTCTATAAGATCTCGAATGTGCATTTATCATAAAAAATAATTTGTCTTTGCATTAAGCAATACATAACAAAGATAAAAAAAGAAATGGTATCTCTTTCTAGAAGAAATACCAATTTATCAAATGGTCGAATTTCTGATTTAACGGTAATTTTTTTCAAAAAAATCGATGTATTGAAAAAACTTTTGAGTAGAAAGAGCCAAATTGTAATTCTGTTGAGATATGGCATAAATCTTAAATCCTTTTACGTTAGTTAAAAATTCTGGATTTGAACGAGCGTCAACAACATATTTCATTGCTAGATCACCATTTGCAAATGCACGGACAGTTAAACTGGGGATACCACCATCTACTAAGATTGAAGAAGTACTAAGTCTGTTGGTAGCGTAAAATTTATTATTAAAAGTTGTAACAGGAGCTCTATGTTGATTGATTTTTGTTTTTTTATTTTCAAATACAATTAAAACTAAATGTTTAGTTTTTAAATTCAACTTGTATGGCACAAGATCTCCTTTCTGCATAAATTCATCAGTGTTAATATTGAGTGTTTTTTTGTCTTTAGAAGATTTGTTTTTATTAAGGATAGCAATCATCGCTTTTGCCTGAATCTCTTCTTTTGAATCAGGGAAACTAGTAACAATAACTTTTAATGCCTTAATATAATCTTTTTCTCCTTTTATACCACCTACACACATAGCCTCTAGTATTGCAAAACGGGCTTTCATTTCATAATTTTCTCCAAACTTATTTGGTAATGCTCTTACGCGGTCAAGTGCTTTTTGAGCCTGACCTTCTTGTATCATTGTGTAAGTGCTATCAAAATATCTATTTATTGATTCATATTTAATTTTAACAGAATTAGCAAAATTAGGGTCGCTTAGTACTTTTGCAATATTTGAATCAGGATATTTGTTTAGGATTTCGTTTTTGTAAAAGTTAACTTTTGGAATATTTTTTTCCTCAAAATAGATATTGTAAGCTAAAAACATTGCCTCAACAGCATAACTATTGTCAGGGTAAGAATTTACAAGTCGATTAATTAATTGAAGTGCTTTATCTTTTCTTCCTAAATCTTCTCGGTAATGTTCTGCGGCTTTGAACATCGCTTCACAAAGTTGTTTTATTAACGCAATTTCTTCCTGATCTGTCATAGGTACACCTTTCTTCTTTAGGTATTCATCAATTTCCTTTTGTGTTTTTGGTACCGTTACTAATTCTTCTCCGTTTTCAATCTCTATGTCTTCTTCGCCTCTTTCAGATTGACGCCAATTGTCAACCCAGGCTCTGGTAGACCACCTTTTTTCAAATTCCCGTTCTCCTTTTTTCTTTAAAGTAGCATTATATAAAGGGAATTTAGATTTTTGAAGTGCTGTTTCTGAGATACTAACAGGACCCTTGGTAGTTCTGTTACCCCCCCGGCTAGGCATGGGGCTTCTTGGTGTAAAACTATTAGATTTTTTAAAGTTGATTTTTTCTTCGGATTCTTTACCTTTATTAGATGTAAGTTCGGGTGCTATTTTCGATTCATTTTCCATCCCTAAGATAGCCCATCGTTCTTGTTTCGGTCTTTTCCAGGCCCCAACAACTCTCATGCTATCTTTGTCTAAGACAATGATCATATTTGTAGCTACACCAGTTAATCTACGTTTGAACATATCTGCCATTACATATCGTTCATCATTTTTTTTCATGAACATTACTGTGCTATCATAATAAGCAAAAGCTTGAACAAAATCATCTTTTTCATAAAACAGCTTAGCTAACATCAAGCAACCTTCAGTCCGTTGAGCATTACTAGAGCTAAACTTCAAGGATTCTTTTAGGGTAAGAATGCCTTTTTCTGTTTTACCTTCTTTTAATTCTATCTGGGCAAGAGAGAAATATATTTGATCTTTGTATTCTTCATTTTTTGAATCGCGGAGCATACGTTTTAAGGCAATTTCAGGGTCAACTACTTTTTTGCCCGTTGCACTGGCTGCATTTTTAACCATATTTAAACGGGCATTAAATTCCATTTCATAACTTGGTTTCAATCGAAGTACTTTGTGGAATTGTTCCATGGCCAGTTGGTTGTTTTCTTGCATTTGGTATATTTGGCCAAGTAGATAAACATAGCGGTTTTTAATTGTTTTGCGTTTGGTATCCCTTATTGCTAATTCAAGAGGTTCAATAGCTTTGAAGTATTCTTTTTGGGTAATCCAACTATAGGCAATAACTGCTTGAATTTGTGGCCTTAATTTATAAGGCACTTGTAAGTCACTTTCTAGTTGTCTTAAAAAGTATCCTGCTTCATCGAATTGCCCAAGCTCAATATATGCTTTTGATAGCCAAAGCATCGCATTATATCTTATTGGGCGATGTTTAATGCCATAATTAATAGGTTCTTCATCTTCAGGTTCCGGTTCATTATTTGTCTTTTTCTTTTTTCGTTTTTTCTTTTTTCGTTTTTTCTTTTTTCGTTTTTTCTTTTTTCGTTTTTTCTTTTTGCTTTCCTTTTTTAATTTCGCTAACTCTTTAGCAACGTTTTCAGGGTGGTACTTATCTACTATAAATTTAAAAGTGTTAGCACATCTCTCGTATTCTTTTTTTAAGAATTCTGCTTTACCCATTAAGAAATAGCTGTCATCTGTCCAGTTGCCTATTGAATGTAATTTTATATTTCTGGCAGATTTTGTTATGGTAACGTCTAAAGCGTCGTTTACTGAACTCACATCTTCTACAGCAGCATATGGATACATATGGAGAAGTCTGTTGTAGTTGTCTTGGTGCTGTTTGTTAAGCAAGTCAAAACTTTCCATAAGGCGCATATTGGCATTATAGTAAGCATTATATCGTCCTGTAAGGCTATGGTAGGGTTTAGTTATTAATGTTTGCTTAGTACACCCCCAAAATAGGATGTTAAGCGATAAAATAGAGACAATAAATATAAATAGACTTCTCATTAACTGTATTTTATATCTATAATTTAGGGTTTAAAACAGAACCATGGGGCTTTTCAAGAAACGCTACATCTACATATATAAACGTGAAAACCCCAAAACAGTTTGAACTTATACAAAAATACGCTCTTTATTTCATTTTTACTGCTTTGTTTTCAATTTTTAACGAAAGTCTAAGAGAATATCTACCATTTCAATCACTATAATTGTTACTTTTGCTACTTATTGTTGAATTTTTATTTCTAAAATTGTTGATTTTCGGATAATTATTCTCTGTTTAATACTTTAATCTGATTGTGTTAAATTTTATTTTATGTTTAAATGGGTAGATGAAAAGTACAGATTAGTACTTAAAAACAATGAAACATTTCAAGAAGAGCGATCCTTTCGGTTAAAACCTTTTGTTGTCTTTTCAATCCTAGGGCTATGTGTCCTTTTTATTAGTATTTTAACTGTACTTCTTTTAGTTTATACGCCTTTAGGACGTATTGTCCCAGAAAGAAGTAATCAGCATATTAGATCTGAACTTACAACAATCTTTATTCAAATAGATTCTCTTGAACAAGCAGTAATGGCCCGGGATTTGTTTATTGATAAAGTCAAAAAGTTGGTTCATGAACAATTTGAGTACGAAGAAGATATTGAAGATCCTACTTCAAAAAATGGAGGTAAGGAAGTTGTTGTCCCTCAAAAGGCCGAAGAACTTAGAGAATTAATGGAAAGCGTTGATAATGAAGTAGAATTAGGGAATTTAATAGAAAACACTCTACAGGGAGAGACTAATATAAGTGATATGATCTTTACGCCTCCATTAACAGGAATGGTGTCAGATACTTTTGCACCAAGAAGAAATCATTATGGTACAGACATCGTTGCTCCTAAAGGTAAACATGTTAAAGCGATACAAAAGGGAACTGTTATTGTAGCTACTTTTTCTGTTGAAACAGGCCATATGATTGCTATTCAACATAGTAATAATGTGATTTCATTATATAAACACAATTCAATAAATCTTAAAAAGACAGGTGATATTGTTCGTGCCGGAGAGGGTATTGCGATTATTGGTAATTCAGGAGAGATGACAGATGGTCCTCACCTTCATTTTGAAATGTGGATTAATGGGCAACCTATTAATCCGGAACGATATATCCAATTTAAAAATTAAGGTTAGAAATTTTTCTAAGAAAATTTTTCGTCATACATTTTTTTCAGGGCAAGCATCTCATCTCGATACTCTGCAGCCGTAAGAAAATCCATGTCTTTTGAAGCTGCTTGCATTTTCTTTTTCGATTGGGCAATTGTTTTTTCCAATTGTTCTTTACTCATAAATTGAATAACAGGATCTGCCACCATATTATTCTCTTTTGATTTATCAGGTTCTAAATAATTTTTAGAACCAGCTACAGAGGTTTGTTGAAGTATTTCGTCATGTGATTTGTTGATTGTCGTAGGTGTAATATTATGTTTTTTATTATATGCTATTTGAACTGATCTTCTACGTGCTGTTTCATCTATTGTTAATTGCATTGAACGTGTAATTTTGTCCGCATACATAATAACCCTGCCATTTACATTTCTTGCGGCACGTCCTGCAGTTTGAGTTAAAGATCTTTGGTTCCTTAGAAATCCTTCTTTATCTGCATCCAGAATTGCAACGAGTGCAACTTCTGGCAAATCTAAACCCTCTCTAAGTAAATTGATTCCAATTAATACATCAAAGCTACCTAAACGTAATTCTCTTAGAATTTCTACACGTTCTAGAGTGTCAATTTCTGAATGAATGTAGCGACATTTTATATTTAGGCTAGCTAGATATTTTGCGAGTTCTTCCGAACTTCTTTTTGTGATAGTTGTTATGAGAACCCTTTGTTTTAATTTTATACAATTGTCAATTTCTTCGAGTAAATCATCAATTTGATTCTGTGTTGGACGCACATCAATGGTAGGTTCTAACAATCCAGTAGGTCGAATTATTTGTTCTACTATCGTTCCACCCGTTTCCTGCAATTCATAGTCTGAAGGCGTAGCACTCACATAAAGTACTTGATTGACAATGCCTTCAAATTCATTAAAACTTAATGGACGGTTGTCATAGGCTGAAGGCAAACGGAATCCATGTTCAACTAAAGTTGTTGTTCTGGCTTTGTCACCTCCATGCATTGCTCTAAATTGAGGTAGCGTTACATGGCTTTCATCAATTATAATTAAATAATCATCAGGAAAGTAATCTAATAAACAAAATGGTCGGGCACCAGCTTTTCTGCCGTCAAAAAATCTTGAATAATTTTCTATACCCGAACAGTAACCCAATTGTCTCATCATTTCAAGGTCAAGTGTAACTCTTTCTTGAATCCGTTGACTTTCTTCATTTTTGTGTTCATTGTTGAAATAATCAATCTGATCGTGTAATTCATCCTCTATTTCACGGATGATTTCTTTCATTCTATCTTTTTGGGCTACATATAGATTTGCAGGAAAAATAGCAATTGTATCGAGGTTTTCTATGTTTTTCCCTGATGATATTTCTATGCGTTCAATTTCTTCAATTTCATCACCCCAGAAAGTTATTCTAAAACCATCTTCTGTATAGGGAAGGTTAATGTCCACAGAATCTCCACGTACTCTGAAAGAGCCTCTAGTAAATTCTATTTCTGTACGGGAATAAAGGCTATCAACTAACATATATAGAAAACTATTTCTACTAAGGGTTTGCCCAACCTCCAGGCGTATAATACTGTTTTTATAATCATCAGGATTTCCTAAACCATAGATACATGAAACAGAAGCTACTACAATAATATCTCTACGACCTGATAAAAGTTGTGATGAAGTTCTTAGGCGAAGTTTGTCTATTTCTTCATTGATGGCTAGATCTTTTTCAATATATGTGCCTGTAGAAACTACATAGGCTTCGGGTTGATAATAATCATAATATGAGACAAAATATTCTACAGCATTGTCAGGGAAAAACTGTTTAAATTCACCATATAATTGTGCTGTTAGTGTTTTGTTATGCGAAAGAATTATTGTTGGTCTTTGAGTTTGTTCAATTACATTTGCCATTGTAAATGTCTTTCCTGAACCTGTAACACCTAACAAACATTGTGCTTTTTCTTGTGCATTTATACCTTTTACTAGTTCTGCAATTGCCTGAGGTTGGTCACCTGTAGGCTTGAAAGGAGAATGTAATTTGAATTTCATATTCTTATAATTAGGAAATAGAAAGATTAAGCTTTAATTGAGTTAAGTTCAGTAATTAGAAATTTATACCAACTTAAATAATTGAAAATTATAAAAAGTGTACTTAAGTCAAAAACAAAAATAAAAAATGCCTTTCATATATGAAAGGCATTTTTTATAATAATAAACTAAATGATTATATAGTCAAAATAATTTAATTTTTGATTTCCATTTCGTTGTCTGCAGATGTTCGGTCAGACTGTGTATTACTTGCTGGTGCAACATTTACAGTTTTGGATTTAGTAGTAGAAGCCTTCTTTGAGCAAGATGATTTTGATTTTCCAGATTTACAACAAGATTTTTTTGTTGTGTTACTAGCAGTTGTTGCTTTTGCAGATTTTGAACAAGCAGTTTTAGATTTCGTACAACCCGCTTTGGAAGTAGCGCTTGCAGTTTTAGATTTCGTACAAGCAGTTTTAGATTTAGTACATGATTTAGCTGTTGTTGTTTTTGCAGAAGCAGCTTTAGCGGCATGTGGGCATTGAGCAGAGGTCGAACCAACTGATACAAAAGCAAACATGACACATAGCAAAAGTAGATTTTTCATAATGTAATAGAATTTTATTTTTTAATTTATACGTTTTTTTGACTAACAGAACTACTAATTTACGCTTTTTCTACATGGAAACCAAATTTATCTAAAGAGCTTAACAAAAGTATAAGATAAAAATCGTCATATATAATGTTAATACAGGCAATAAACGGTTTTTTTATGCAAAAAGTTAAAATTTAGGTGGTTTATATAATTTTAGAAATGCCTGAGGATTGAGTTCTTTAAAGATCATATTTAATACTTTTTGGTCTATTGATCTAGCCGATAAATTAGCATCTGTTTGATGTAATATTGTTCTGTAATGATTTGCATAAGATAATATTATTCTATATCCTAACCATGTCCCACTATTTCCAGGCAAATCAAAATTTGGTTTAAATGGACCTTTTGTGATGTATTTAGAGATTTTATTTGTTTCATTTGAATAAAACAATTCCTGTTCCAATAAATAATTATATAATTCAAGTTCGCCTTTTTGGCAATAGTTTATTTGATAAGAAGAAAAGCCAAATTTGAGACTGTCAGCAATATTTGGAGCTAAAATATCTGTCAAATACATAATCTTTCCATTGTAAAGCATTAGGTCAATTAAGTGGCTACCTCTTTTTTGGATTTTTCTAGATATCACATTTTGTGCAACAGCATTTGCAGCCTTTGCAACAAGGTGTTCTTTTGTACAGGTGCGTTGATCGTATAAAGGCATTTTAGAAAAAGTATAAGCAGGATATCCGATTCCCAATGCCATATCTAAAGGAAGGGCAACAAAACCATCTTCAATTACTGCTAATCTATCTCCATGATATTCAGATAAATATGAAAATGCTTTGGTTATTGGTTTTGCATTAGGGAAATAATATTGATAATAAGTAGCCAGTTCATTTAATTCTTTTTGTGTTTGATTCATGTTTGAAAAAACTTTTTGAATCGTATCAAATGTAAAACGCGCATCCGGATAGTTCAAATATCCTTTGATAATCATATTTTGCATTCCAGTATCTCTTATTCCTAGTACGGTGGCTAAAAAGCCATTTGTAAATTCTGGATATTTTAGCTTTAATTTATTAATGTCATCACTAATATTTGAACTGTCTATTGCAAAAAAACTTTGCTCAAACCTAATAAGTTGCATAGTTGCTTTAATCCCTTCAGTTTTGGGGATATATTTTAGTTCGCTAGTAGTGGTGTTACATGAAGTTATGTAAACTATTATGCAACTCAACAGAAAAAAAACCTTAATTAGTTTGGGCTTTTGCATTATGTTTGTGATTTTGTACATGTTATTCGGCCCTAAAATACAATCTCATTATATAAACAGGTAATAAGTTTCAGGATATTTGTATTTTCAGGTTTTTATTATTCCTAATTAAAAGAAATTTTATGTTACGCAAAATTGCTATTCTAACGGTTTTAGTTGCTCAGGTAGTATTTTCTAATGCTCAACAAGTCAAATTTGGAGTTCATGTTGATCCATTTATAGGTTTTATGGATTCTAATGAAGAAAAGTTAGTGCTTGGTTCAGACGTTAATGGAGGGGTTGAGTTTGGTGTTGATATTGAATATCGATTTGGTATGTCAGGTACTGCTGCGTTGACTTTTGGTGTTGATTTTGCAGTCAATAGGGGAGGCTCACTGCTTTATAAATATGGTGGCGAATTATTTGGAGATGTTGAACTAGATGAATCTGAACTATTTGACAATCTTACCGGGACTATTAGTTTAGAAACTGCAATGCTTACAGGTGCATCTAACACAGATGTTAACTTAGCAGCATTTTCAAAAGTCAATTACTCCATTAATTATGTTGAAATACCATTGGGTCTAAAATTAAGAACTGAAGAATTAGGGGGTAGTTATATACGCGCTTTTTTTCATATTCCGTTGATTAAAATTATGGTACCTGTTTCTGCATCTGCAAAAATATTTTCACCTGTTGCTGGTGCTGATGGTTATGTGAAAGATCTGAACGGATATAGTGTTCCTGAATCATTAGAGTATTCAAAAATCTCTAATGCATGGAAGGTTGTTACTCCATTACAAATCGGTGTAGGCTTAGGAGCGGGAGTTGAATTCACCCCTACAAATCCCGATGGTCTTAGGCTGTATGCTGGTGTGTATTATATGACAGGAGTGTTGGATGCTACTGATGGATTTAACGGCGCTAATACAACATTGCGAAAGGTAAATACAGCTACTAATAGTTCAAAAAACCCAAGGAATGCTCAACATAATATTGCTATTAGACTTGGTGTTATTTTTTAGCAATTTTAAACATTATTTTCTTTTAATTCTGGTAATTAACGATTATAAATCTTCTTCTGTTAAAAAAATAAATTTACGATCTTCAACAGCTTTATAGTTTTCCGGGAAATCTCCAATCATAATATGGGTCGTTTTTTCATTGATATCTGTTGTGCAACTAATATTTGCAAACTCATTATTAAGTTTATTTCGAACGGAAAAAGAAATAATACCTAATATTGCAATTGAAGATCCTTCAGGTAATTCTCCATTAAAACCAGCATCTTTCCAGTTTGCAATTTTTAATTTTGCTGCATATCTGATTGTTTTATCTTCGTTGGATAATGCTTCAAATAAAGTTAATAGAGATAATTTTTCTAATGCTAGTGCGTTATTCATTACTAGTCCTAAAAATAACAATTGTTCTTTTTCAGGGGCGTATATTTTCCCATGATTCACCAATTCTTCAAATTGTATTAATTCATCATTATCAGCTTTTGTATATGACCCAGTATTGTTAGCTGTAGTGGCAATTGATATATGTTTAATCTTTGGAAGCTGTTTTATAGTATTTAGAGCTGGAATCAGATCAAAATTGTTGTTTTGAGCATATAATTTATTAAGGTTAGTTAGACTAGAAAAACTTGCAGGAAGTTTTGTTAGATTGTTTTCGGCTATATTTAGAACTGTTAGTTCTTGAAAGTGATCCCAAAAATCAGGCAATTCTTTAAGTTCATTGCCCCATAATTTTAGTGTTTGGATGTTTTTTTCAAGTAGAATGGCATTGGGTACAGTTTTTAGTTTAAATCCCCCCAGATCCAATAGGAAATTACCATTATGTTCTCTTACTTTTAAAAAGGGAAGAATTTGTTCCTGAATAGATGTGCTTCCATATTTGAATAAAAAATTATTTATGGGATTATGATTAATAGGGAAGTTTTTGAATAAGAGCTCTGCCAATACTTTTTTATTAAGATCACATGAACTTGCCATTGTTTCAAAATCGGGATCTAATGATAGTTTTATATTATTTGAACAATCAAGTAAAGGAGTAATTTTTGTATTATTCTTTTTATATAGTAGAAATTTTTGAATATAGTTTAATACTTTTTTTTCTAAATTATTGTCTTTTGACCATATTAGTCGGTTATAGATCCAATAAATATCTGTAAAAAGTTCTGGCACAAGTCCGCGATTGCTTATGATTTCAAAAGCAATTAAATTGTTTTTTAGATCAGCATTTGTAGCTAAACGTTTTATGTTTTGTATTTCTATTTTTGAGTATGACATTTTTATAGCATTGCTAGAATTAATATCAACAAAAAAAATGAGACTATTTCAATCTGCCATTAAATTTTATTTTTTTTTGTAATTCTGATAAAGATAGGCACTTTTACACGAGAAGAGATAATTGTAAATTTATTCTAAGTTGTATTTTTAAGATGAGGAACTTTGGAGCGATAAAATTATTGTTATTAGCGAATTTTATATCTGGTGTTGCGCAGGGGATCAGTATGATTTCAATTCCATTATACTTTGCAAATCAAAACCAGTCCAATTGGTTTAATATTATTTATACTATAATTACATTGATAAGTCTTTTTTGGTCATTGTATGGAGGAACTTTAATTGATAAATTTAATCGTAAGAAAATATTCCTTGTACTTAATATAACAAATGGTATTACAATAGGACTGATAGCATTTATAGAATCTTCAACATCAGGTTACACCAATTATTTAGCAGCAACAGTTTTTGCTTTAACTTTTTTTAACTACAATTTGCATTATCCCTGCTTTTATGCGTTCATGCAAGAAATAACAGAGAAGGAGAATTATAATAAAATTGCTTCTTATATAGAAGTTCAAAGTCAGTTAGCTTCAGCCTTTGCAGGGGCGGGTGCTGCTCTATTAATTGGAGGAGGTATCTCTTTATCATATTTTAATATAGAAGTAGAACCATGGACGCTTTCTGAAATTTTTGCACTTGATGCTTGTACTTACTTTATAGCCTTCTTTATTATCTTTGTTATTCGATATGTTCCTTTAGCAAATAGAACCGTTGAAGCGGGCAGTGTTTTATTTAGGCTTAGGGTGGGGTACAATTATTTAAAAAACCATCCTTATGTGTTTTTATTTGGAGTTGTTACGCATTCTGTATTTGTTGTTGTTTTATTACATGTTTTTAATCTGGCACCTGTATATGTAACTCAACACTTAAAAGCATCTTCAGAAACTTATGCAATATCAGAAATATTTTATGCTTTGGGTGCGATAGTAGCAGGAATAAGTGTTCATAGAATATTCAAAAAAATGACTTTTGTAAAGGCTATTATTATTATGACATTAATTTCTGTTCTTGAGTTTGTTTTTATGATATGTAGCACCTGGATTTCTGTTTTTTATATAATGACTTTTCTACTTGGCCTTACAAATGCCGGAATACGGGTCATTCGCGTTTCTTATTTGTTTAAAGTGTTGCCAAATCAAATAATGGGAAGGGCTAATAGTATTTTCTTTTTGTCGAATGCATTGTCAAGAATAGTGTTTTTGTGTATATTCAGTTTAGCTTTTTTTCATCATTCGGGAAACGTAATATATTCATTTATGATTTTGAGTGTTTTTATGTTTATCACAGTAGTAGTTTTGATGATTTATTATTCTGAAATTGCATTAAACAAGAAACAATAAAGAAGGTTCAAAAAATATGATTTTACTAATTTAGTGACATAAGTTATTAATCTTCTTGAATTGGAGTTTCTTCGTTTATAGGCGCATCTTCTTCGTTTTTATCTACTACAGCTTTAACTTTTTCTTCTGCATCCTTGACTTTTTCTTCTGCAACTTTTATTCTGGCTTCTGCAGCTTTTATTTTAGCTTCAGCTTCACGTATTTTCTTTTCGGCTAATTTCACATTAGCTTCAAAATCATTGCCAGTTGGACTGTTTTCATTGTCCGCAGTGATTTCTTCATTATTTGGGTTTTTCTTGTTTTTTTGGGCTGCTTTAACTTTTTTAACGGCTTCTTCTGCTTCTTTAGCTTTTCTCTCTGCTTCCTTTGCAAGAATCTCTGCTTCTTTGGCTTTAAATTCTGCAAAGATCGCTTTTGCTTTTGCATCTGCTAAAGCATCTTTAGCATAAGCTTCAGCTTCAATAGCATTAGCTTCAGCATCTTTAGCTTTGGCTTCAGCATCTTTAGCTTTGGCTTCAGCAAATTTAGCTTCAGCTTCTAACTCTTTTGTTTTAGATTCATCTTTATTTGCTTCAGCTTTGGCTTCAGCTTCTTCAGATAAGGCGTGGGCTTCTTCAGATAAGGCGTGGGCTTCTTTAGCAAGGGCGTGGGCTTCTTTAGCATTAGCTTCAGCTTCCTTAGCTTTAGCTTCGGCTTCCTTAGCACTAATTTTCGCTTCTAAAGCTTCTTCTGCAGCTATTTTGGCATTTTCTGCAGCCTTATCCGCATCTTCTCTGGCTTTATCTGCTATTGCTTCAGCCATCATTATTTTGTTGGACCCAGATATATAAATAGTTGCATAATCTGGACCAAGTTTTCTGAGTTTGTCACGGTTCTTTTTCTTGTCACCAATAGGATTTCTAGACAATTCTAATTGTCTGAGAGAAAATAGTGGATGTGCTTCAAATTTCACTTTGTAAAAACAAGGAGGTAATTCACTTATTTCATTGTCTTTAAGAAATAAGTAAGTTATTTTTTCAAGTTCTCCAATTTCGTTGGGAAGGGTTGTTAATAGGTTATGATCAAGGCTTAATATGATCAAATTCTTCAATTTGCCAGTAGTTGGAGGAATAGATGTTATTTGATTGTGGGAGAGATAGAGTCTCTTTAACCGTTTCATGAATTGCATCGTGTCAGGCAAAGATTTTATTTGATTATTATTTGCAGTAAAAGTTTGAAGTCGCACCAAGCCTGAAATGCATGAGTCAGGGATGGACATTAATTTATTTTCATGCATAAACAAAACTTCCAGTTTTCTTAGATTGGCAAGTCCTGTTGGGAACACAACAAAATTATTATTATTTAAATAGCATTCTCTGAGATTCTTGATTTGACTTATAGTGTTGCTAATGTGGGAGAGTTTGTTGTTGTCTGCATAGAATATTATCAATTTTGTCAACAGGCCAATAGATTCTGGAAGATAACTAAGATTATTATCATTAATGTGTAAAGTCTCTAATTGATTGAGTAAGCCTAAGCTATTGGGTAAATTTGAAATTTCGTTATTGGCCAGATATAAATGTTTTAAATTAACTAATTGAATAATGCCTTTTGGTATTGTTGTTAATTTGTTTCCTGTAAGATTAAGGCTAGCGAGCGTGCGCAAATATCCAATACTGTTTGGTAAAGAAGAGAGCTGATTATTTGCTAATTGACAAACTTTTAGATTAGTTAACTTGCCAAACTTTGGTGGCAAGGCAGAGATATTATTATTGTCAAAATATAATTCCTTAAGGGCTGAAAAATTGCATATTCCATTAGGAACACTACTCAAATTATTTGAACTAAGCATAATGTACTGCAGCTTTGTAAGTTGTTCAAAGTTAGCAGGAAATACAGATATTTGATTGCTGTCGGCAAGAAGTTGCTCTAAATTTGTACAATTGCCTAAATTGTCCGGGAGTTTTGAAATGGAATTGCTTTGAACATTAAAGATTTTAAGCGCTTTCAGCGCACTGATTTTTTCAGGTAATACTGAAAGTTTGTTTTTGGCTAAGTTCAACTCCTGTAGATGATTTAGGGTGTGAATACTTGGGGGAAGAACAGTAAGTTCGTTGTTGTCGATATTAAGAAAACGAAGATTAGGTAAATTATCAAAAATGTCAGGAAGCGTTGTTAATTCGTTGAAAGATATATCTAAAAACACTAATTTTGTTAGCATCTTTATACTATCAAGGTTGAAATAATTCTTTTCTTTTTCAAGTTTTTTTTGATGACGCTTATATTTTGCAATTCTTTTGTCTTTGTTTGGAGCAAATATTGTCTCAAGGTGGTCTATTGTATCTTGAATGGCCTTTATGTTTTTGTCGATACTCATTAAACGATCAGGGATGCCTCTGAGTTTAAGTTTGTATACGTTCTCAGGTTCTTCTAATGCCAGTCTAAGTGAAGTGAAAATATGTTTTCTCTCAAGTGCAGTTTTTAATTCTTTTGAGTCGAGTTCTTGAGCAGTAGCAAAATGACTCGTAGATAATAAAAGGAAAACAAATATAATCAGTTTCATAATTAAGTGAATTTATATAAAATCTAAACTAAGATATAAGTGCCTTAAAAAACAAATAAGGAAAGTTCTATCTAAAATATCAAAAAAAAATGTGGTTATTCAGAAAAAGACAATAAAAAAAAATCTAACTCAAAGTTGAGTTAGATTTTTTTGAAAATATTTTTTATGAATTTAATTTATATTTCTTCTTCTTGAATACATTCAGAACTCCAGAAATATTTGTTATGCTTTTCCAATTTAAGTTTGTCAATTTTACTGAGGTTTCTATTTCCGTACCACCCCTGTCCATTACAACCTTTTCTTTTTGTATGTCTTACTGAGCTGCAAGATGATTGAGTAAATATTATAATTAGGCTAATTAAGACTAGATTTTTCATTGTTTTGTTTCTAAGAAATTTAATGATGTTAATTTAAATACAATAGACATATATGTCAAAAATATTAAGATTATTACCTCAAAAGAAAAAAAATCTAACTCTTCGGAGTTAGATTTTTAATTGTATTGTTTATATAAACTAATCTATATCACATTTCTTCAATTTTCTTTTTTTCAGTAATCCAAACATACTTATTATGCTGTTCTTTTTGAACTTTATCAATAACACCGAGATTACGATGACCGTACCAACTGCCATTTCCTCTACAGCCTTTTCGCTTTTTATAAGGACTTCTTCCACATGATGCAAGAATTATAATGAGGAGGATTGCAACGAGAATTAAATTTAGATTTTTCATTATTGGGCTTTAATTATTCTTAAATAGGAAATACCGCTTATTATATAAATATGCAACCTAATATTTCCGTTTTACTACTCTAATTTTAGTTACTTATAGAAAAAATCATGCCCCATTTTAAGCGAGGTTTAACGGGGTTAATGGCGGCTTTTAGAATTTAAATGTGTTTTTTTTGGAAGTTTTTCCATTTTATGGAAAAAAACCAAATCTCTTTTTAAGGTGTTAAAATTTATTTTCTGCTTTTACCTGTGCTCGCACAAAGGTATATAATATTTTTTAAAGAGAATGGATTTTTTGTTTCTTAACCAACTTAACATCAGGACTTAAGTCCATTTAATAATCTTATAATTGCATTATTAGGGGATGTCCTTTAACTGTAAAAACATAATTGCAAAAGAAAAGACGGAAAGAACTCCATGTGCAAAACTTTATTCGGCAACTATTCTTTCGGCAATTTTGGGTTTATTTAACATAGTAATGACAATTTACAGATATAATCCAGTCATTTTATCATTTTTTAGACCTCCCAACTATACTTTTTATGTACTAAAAATTAAAAAAATATAAAAGTTTCTATTTTTTAGAATAACAAATTGCAATTTTTGCAGCTAGAGCAGCATTATTGAAAACCAATTCAATATTAGATATAAGACTCTTTCCCTTTGTCAAGTCTTTTACTTTTTTCAATAAAAAAGGAGTAATTTCTTTTCCCTTTATTTCTAATTGTTTTGCTTCAAAAATGGCTTTGTCAATGATTTTTGACATATATTGATGGTCGAGTTGTTTGCTTTTAGGGATTGGGTTGGTAACTACAACGCCTCCATTTAGTTTCATTTTCCATTTTGAGTATAGTAAGTCTGCAATTTCTTCAGGAGTATCTAATTGGTAATCAACCTGTAGTCCACTTTTTTGAGTATAAAAAGCGGGTAATTCTGAGGTTTTATATCCTAAAACTGGAACACCATGTGTTTCGAGATATTCTAGCGTTAGGTTAAGATCAAGAATTGATTTGATACCAGCACAAACAACTGCAACATTTGTTCGGGCAAGTTCTTGCAAGTCTGCAGAAATATCAAAGGAAGTTGGGGCGTCTCTATGAACGCCACCTATGCCACCAGTAGCAAAAATCTTAATTCCAGCCATTTGTGAGGCAAACATTGTTGAGGAAACTGTAGTTGCTCCAGGTATTTTTTTGGAAATCAAAAAGGGGATATCTCTCCGACTGGCTTTTTTTATTTTATTGCCCTCATAACTCAAATACTTAATTTCTTCTTTTGTTAATCCTATTTTAATTTTCCCATTCATAATAGCAATTGTCGCTGGGGTTGCTCCATTTGAAGCTACTATATCTTTTACTTCCAGAGCGGTTTCCATATTTTTGGGAAATGGCATTCCATGAGATATAATAGTTGATTCGAGCGCGACGACCGGTTTATTGTTTTTTATTGCGTCCTCAATTTTTGGATGAATATCTATATATCTTTGCATTTGTTTGTTCTTTGTTTATAATTTAGCATATAAAAATAAATTAATTGCAAGATAATAGAATAGTTTTAACACTATTAAATTCTTGATTAATGTAATTTCCTTTTTTGTATCATAAATTAATATCGATGACTGATTTTAAGACTATTTTCAAAAAAAATACTCCAATAATTGGAATGATTCATTTAAAGGCATTACCTGGGACCCCCCAATATAAGCATGATGTGAACTTTATTCTAGATACTGCACTTAAAGAAGTGCAGATATATATGAAAGCAGGTGTAGATGCCTTGCTAATTGAAAATATGAATGATGTGCCTTATACTAAAAAAAATGTTGGACATGAAATTACCGCAGTAATGGCAATGGTTGCGAATGAAGTAAAAAAGTTAAGTCAGCTTCCTTGTGGGATTCAAATTTTGGCTGCCGCTAATGAAGCCGCAATGGCAGTAGCACTTGCTACTGGTTTAGATTTTATTAGGGCCGAAGGTTTTGTTTTTGGCCATCTTGCTGATGAAGGCTATATAGATTCTAATGCTGCAGAATTGCTGCGATACAGGAAAATGTTAGGTTCAGAAAATATTGCAGTATTTACAGATATCAAAAAGAAACATAGTTCTCATGCTATAAGTGTAGATGTGGATGTTGTGGAAACAGCGCTTGCAGCGCAGTATTTTCTTAGCGATGGTCTTGTAATAACTGGAACAAGTACTGCGCAGGAATCTGATATAAATGAACTGGAAGCAATTCGATATGCATGCAATATACCTGTTTTGGTTGGCTCTGGAGTTACAATTGATAATGTTGCAAAATTTATGGCTGTTAGTGATGGAATAATTGTTGGTTCACATTTTAAAAAAGGAGGACACTGGGCAAATGATCTGGATTATGACAAAGTTGCAGAATTTATGGCTGTAGTTAATAAAATTAGAAACTAATTTAATTTTTGGCTTTTTATTTTTAATGAATTGCTATTGTTTTTTTTATGTAACTTTCAGGAAAAGTGAAAGGCCTTTTCCATACTTTTGGAAAAGGCCTTTCTGTTATTTTTTTTAAGTTCTATTTTGTGTCTTATGGGTTGTTTTTGCTGATGCGTTGGGTACGTACAATATGTCCTTTTGAATCAAGCATTCTAGCCATGTACATACCCCTAGTTAGTTGGCTAACGTCATATTTTTCGCCAACATTATTGACAGCTATTTTTTGCATTTTTCTACCCACGACATTGTATATTTCTATTAATTTAACAGTGTTATTGTCATCTTTTAATTGAATGTATTCAATAGCGGGGTTTGGAAAAATCTTTGGAGCAATTTTTTCTTTTGATATATTCCCAATCATCGAGTTCTGAGAGCCTTGTGCAGTGGCATTAAAAAAGATAGTTTCTGACCTGTCTTTGTCATTGACATCGTATACTAATATTTCCAAGTTTCCACTTCCTTCTTTACCATTAGGACGAAACGCTACTTTAAAGTCATGAATTATTTCGTTGGGTTTTAATTTAAAATTCTTACTGTTAACTTGAGAAGTATAACATTGATGATCGCAAACTACGACCTGCCATCCCTGAGAAAGATTTGATTTTTTCACTTCCCATTTCATTTCTACATCCCTCTGTGTTAGGTTTCGCAAGACAACAGAGGTCACTACTTCTCGGTCTATTCGGCCTTGTTTAGTGGTATAGTTAGAGGATACATGAAAACTGCTTTGTGCATGTACATATATCACCAATAAGAGTAATAAAGGTATAAGTATATTTCTTAACATAAAAATAGTTTGCTAGATAGATTTGTTATTTTGTGTGTTTCTGCTATCATTTTGTATACGTAAATAATTACAAAATGTTACTTTACAAAAAGATAGCTGTATCTCTAAATATAAATATTTCAAGTGTAAACTTAAAGATTTAGTCCAAACTTTTCACTTTTTTTGTTAAAAATTACACTATTTTATATTGTTCTATTAATTTGAATTGTACATTTACACTAGTATAAACCTTCTAATGCTTATCTAAACAACAAAATGTCTTTATAAGAGAATAGAACACAATGCGTGTATTCAATCTTGGCATATTTGATTAAAAATCAGAACTTTGATGTTCTATAATATAATACAGGATTAAAAAAAAGCATTTAATTTGTTGTTATTCTCCATTTCTTTGTTAACTTTGATATACAAACTTATGTTCATTTGTTAATATATTCGTTTGTTATTGCCATATAAAATTAAAACTATTACGTTTATTTACTAAAATCAAGTCTTATGAAATTTACTTTTTTATTCACAGTTTTATTTGTAGCAACAGGTATTTTTACCTTAAATGCTCAAACTATTGTAACTACTTCTTCAACTAATAAAAATGTTGTTCTGGAAGAATTAACAGGAAAAACCTGTGGCTATTGCCCAGACGGTCATAAAATAGCACAACAAATATATTCTGCAAATCCTGGCAGAATAGTTTTACTTAATATACACACGGGTTCTTATGCTTCTGGAACACCTAATTATCGTTCTGCTTGGGGTGATTATGTAGGCAGTTTATTTTCTGTTTCTGGCTATCCTACTGGTGCTGTTAATCGTACTGATTTTGGTAGTGGGGTTATGCATAGTAGAGGAAGTTGGACTTCTAATGCTAATACTACATTGAGTCAGTCTTCTGTTGTAAATGTTGGAGGTAATGCTACAATTGATTTAGATACGCGAGGTTTAGTACTTGATGTGGAAGCATATTATACAGCTGCAGGACCTGGAAGTTCAAATAAATTCCATGCGATTATTACTCAGAATAATATTCCAGGACCTCAAAGTGGTGGAGCAACTTTTAATCCTACTATGATTTTACCTAATGGGGATTATAATCACATGCATATGATGCGTCACAATCTTTCAGTAAATGCTGGCGATAATATTAGTTCGGTTTCTGCTACATCCCTTCATACGGATCAATATACTTATTCTGTTCCTACTAATTATAATAATATTACTGTTAATCTTGCTGATCTGCAGGTTGCTCTTTTTGTTACAGAATCATCCTCTACAGGTGCCGTATTGAGTGGCAATGAAGCCAATATGATTTTTACTACTACAACACCGTTGGGTGCTTCAAATTCTACTGCTACAGTAATTGCTTCTTTAGGAACGGTTTGTGGTTCTTCTGCTGATGTAGAAATGCAAATTACCAATATGGGTAATACAACACTTACTACTGCAACTTTCGAATATGTTGTAAACGGTGGAACTCCAGGTTCTTATCAGCATACTTTTGCTTCGGCTTTATCTACAGGACAATACGAAACGGTTATGATACCTGTGTCAGGGTTGACTCCTAATGGTGCAAGTAATTCAATAAATGTATCTGTTACACAATTGAATGGTACTACAAATCCAGGTTCAAACGCTACTAATGGACTTTCTGCGACGACAGCAGGAATGCTATCAGCTAATACAACAACGGCTACTATCAATCTAACAACAGATAATTACGGTAGTGAAACATCTTGGGAATTAGTAAATGAAACAACTGGGGCGACTCTTGCTCAAGGACAAGGATATGGAAATAATCAAACGATTACTCCTGTATCAGTTACTTTAGTAGATGGAAATTGCTACAGGTTCATTATTTATGATACTTATGGTGATGGAATTTGCTGTGCATATGGAAATGGAAGTTACTCCTTCAGTGCGGGTTCGACTACTTTTGCTTCTGGCGGACAGTTTACTAGTGAAGATGGTGTGAAGTTTGTTTTTGATTCTCCAACTGCTGTTGAAGATGTTAAAGGAAGTGCAGAATCTATTAATATTATGCCAAATCCTGTTAAAAATAATTTGACACTTGAATTTACTGTTGCTGAAATGAATGATCTTAATATTGATATTTTTAATTCCTTAGGTCAAAAGGTTGCTCATGTAGCAAATGGACCTTTCAATGGTCTTAATGTAATTGATGTTAATACTGAAAAATTAAATTCTGGTGTTTACTTTTTGAATATCACATCTCAAATCGGAACTTCTACAAAACGTTTTGTGGTTGAGAAATAATAATATTATAATCTTTTAAGGATGGCAGTACACTGCCATCCTTATTTTTTTACTATACTGCCCAGTTGTTGGATTTGAAATTTTGATATAAGAATTTTACGCATTTTGATTGGCTTTCTATCAAAAATTCCATATCTTAAAACCCCTCTATCAAAAAAGCTTAATTATTTTTCATTTATTCCAAAATATAAACATACTTATTATGAAATATTTTCTTCTTTCAATAATATGCATTACTTCCTCCTTGATGATGAATGCCCAAAATTTTGTTAGTACGACTGCTGAAAATAGAAATGTCGTTCTTGAAGAATTTACTGGTATAAAATGTACTTTCTGCCCTGATGGTCATTTAAAAGCTCAACAACTTTATGATGCTAATCCAAATGATGTCGTTCTTATTAATATACATGTTGGTAATTATGCAAATCCTAATGCAGGACAGCCTGATTTTAGAACTAGTTTTGGCACTGCAATATCAGGCCAGTCCAATCTTACAGGATACCCTGCCGGCACCATAAATCGACGTCCATTTTCTAATACGGGACCTTCTTCAAATCCTTCAGGTACAGGACAAGGCAATTGCTCAACTTGTACTGCAATGAGCAGAGGATACTGGACTCCATCTGCGGGTATTGTTTTAACTGAAGCCTCTGAGGTTAATGTTGCAAATCAATCTTCTATAGATATAAATTCTGGTGATTTAACTTCAGTGACTGAGGTATATTACACAGGCAACTCAGCAACAACATCAAATTTTTTAAATGTAGTTCTGCTTCAAGATAATGTTCCTGGGCCTCAAACTGGTGCCTCTTATAACCCTTCGGCTATCTTGCCTAATGGCGATTATAACCATATGCATATGTTACGTCATATGCTCACTGGTCAATGGGGATCTACAATTAATACTACAACTGCTAGTTATTTTCAAGCCGATACTTTAGTTTATACTATTCCTGCAGATTACACGGGAGTGGCTACAAGTTTTCCTGACATGACTGTTTCTGTTTTTATAACAGAAACGCAACAAACTGTAACAACTGGTGCTAATGCTGCAATGACATATATTATGCCTCCGGGCTCTCATGATGTATCTACATCAGGCGGAGACTTTGGTGTATCTAATTATTGTACTAATGGGAGTTCATGGACACCTTCTTTTACGGCAGTAAATGAGACTGTAAATGCAATTACTTCTATAGAGGCACAATATACTATTAATGGTGGCACACCTGTAACAACATCAG
The DNA here is from genome assembly GCA_022448945.1 of Saprospiraceae bacterium. Classification (GTDB taxonomy): domain Bacteria; phylum Bacteroidota; class Bacteroidia; order Chitinophagales; family Saprospiraceae; genus Aureispira. Next base: position 2,839 of record JAKVCV010000017.1, on the reverse strand, counting down.
CTACCGGATTAAATCTTGCACAGTCCAGTTCTACAATTGTCACATTTCCTACTGTTGCATTGCCTGGAGGCGTTAATGATATTGTTTATAGTATTAATACCATTAATGGATCTGCTGCAGATGTTATTTCTTCTAATAACACTGGTCTAACTGGTTCTATTGCAGCATTAACATCTGCTCCAACAGCTACAACAATTATGGAGGACTTTCAGACTCCTAATATAACCTCAGGCACATGGTCTTATTCTCAGAGTTGGGATGGTATAATTATAAATAACCCAGATAATTTACCAGAAAATCGTTTTGGTATTCTTGCATATGGTGGTACAACATATGATTTGGATCAATGTATAAGAGCTTGTTACGGATCAACAAGCTTTCCAGACAATTCTTCTGGTGATTTTATTTTTGACAATATTAACTTGTCTTCCATGGCAGCTGCAAATTTAACTTTTGACTATTCGCATGCAGAAGAGACCGCGGGTACTGGTGATGGGGCTTTAGAAATTTTTGCATCTACTGATTGTGGATCAACATGGACATCTGTATGGAGTCGTTCAGGATCAACATTATCTACTTCTGCGGCATTAAGTGGAAATTTTTTCTATCCACAAGATTCTACAGACTGGCAAAATGCACAAGTTGATTTAAGTGCTTATGTAGGTAATAGTTCTGTATCGATTAAATTTGCTTTTTCAAAAGGTACTTCTGCAAATAACTTATATGTAGATAATATAAACGTAGATGTTGTTTCATCTATTAATGATATTGATGCTGTTAGTTCTTTATCAATTATGCCCAATCCGGTTGTTAATAGTATGAATATAGAGTTTTCTCTTGTACAACCTAAAGATTTAAATATTGCTATATTTAATTCATTGGGCCAGCTTGTTGAAACTGTTGCCGCTAGCGAATTTGAGGGCGAAAATATAATTACAGTAAATACAAATAAATTTTCTTCTGGTATCTATTTCTTAAATATTAGTTCTGCTACCGAAGTGAATTCAAAACGTTTTGTAATAAGTAAATAGAAAAGTATAGTAGCTTATAAGATAGAAGTATGGTTAACTTCTATCTTATAAAGCTAAAAACTAATAAAATTATATAATTTTTTATTTTAGACTTAAATTAAATTTCATGAAAAAAATTCTTTTTATTTTAGTTGTAGTTTCTATTGCTTTTTATGGATGTGAGCCTGAAGAAACACCTTTTGCAGCTACCTTAAATACTAATTCAATCACAGAAACTGGTTCTGTCACAGCTACTAAGAACATGACAGTAATATTAACGAATTCCACTTCAACAAACGGTTCAGTTGCCTGGAGTTTTACAGAAACAAGTTCTGTAACTGGATGGACATATTCTATATGCATAAATGGAGCTGTTCAAAATGGAACAAGTGGCACATTTGATCTTACAGGAAATGGTAGTGCAACCGTTATGGTTATGGTACAAGCAAATGGTTTTGACGGCACTGGAACTGCATCAATGAGCTTTACAGAAAGTAATAACTCAATTGGAACCGTTTCATATTCTTATACAGCCACATCGACACCATCAGCACCTAATTTCTCACTTTCGGTAACATCAGATACTAATTCTACTTCTAGTTCCGGTTCTCCTAAACGTGACTATAAAACACTATTCACTAATCTGACAAATGACACACTTCAATTTACATGGTTAAGGATTGATGATCCAGCGAATCCATCGGGTTGGTTTATGGAAACTTGTGATATGATTTCGTGTTGGGTGCCTACAACCATTACAGGTGTTAATGATTTACCCCCTAATAGTTCTTTTGAATTTAAAACAACGGTAAATACAGCAGGTATTGTTGGGACGGGTTCTGTAACAACTCTATTTTATGAAGAGACTGATAGCGCAGGTACTGTTCAGTCACATTCTATATACCATACACATAATTAATAACTGAATCAGCTATAAAAAAAAGCCCTTCTTGAATTATTGAGAAGGGCTTTTTGATATAGCTTATTTATATATGATTTGCTAACAAAATACAAATTTATTATGAAATACTTTCTTATTGTTTTCTATACGATCTTATCGTTAGTAGTTTTAAATGCTCAGAATTTTTCAATTTCAGTGAATACGGATGCTGATACTACTTTTGCAATGCAAAAGCATGATTATAAAACAGTTTTCACCAATCTAACAAATAGTCCTCTTGATATTAGATGGATACGGATTGATGGCTCTTCAAATCCATCTGGTTGGGCGATTACCACTTGTGATTATATACAATGTTGGTTGCCTCATGTTGTTACTGGGGATAATCAGATTCCTGCTAATGGGTTTTTTGAGTTTAAAACTACTGTTGACCCTCAGTCTACAATTGGTACAGGAACATCGACCACAATCTTTTTTGAGCCTTCTGATAGTGCGGGAACAGTTCAGACGCACTCGGTTACTCATACTCATCTTGGGACTTTAAATACTTCTTCAACCCAAAGTCCAATTACAGCGTTCAATATTTATCCCAATCCAGTAAATAATAGTTTTAACCTTGAGTTTTTCCTTTTAGAAAACACAGATATAACAATTTCAATATTTAACTCATTAGGTCAAAAAGTTCAGAATGTTGGCAAAAAGAACTTTATAGGGAGGAATGTTTTGCTGGTCAACACTAGTGATTTAAGTACTGGACTTTATTATGTTAATGCTGTCACTGATCAGGATATGGTTAGTTTACGTTTTGTTGTTGATAGATAATTTAAAATTCATTTGATGTGATATATACCTTTTGATTTTTCTATTTTTTTTGATTTAAAATCGTTTTTTGGCTTAAATTCCGTACATTATAGGCAGAGCCCCCCCC
>JAKVCV010000016.1 GCA_022448945.1 Saprospiraceae bacterium | reverse complement strand
CAATGCAAACATATATTTTGTGATAAAAAAAATAGTTTACATAGACATGGATGGGGTATTGGCCGACTTGGCAAAGGGCGCTGCAGACCATGCATTAGGTGAACAGGATTTTTATAAAAAAAATCCCGATGAGATACCTGGTGTTTTCGAGCACCTGCCACCTATAGACGGCGCTATAGAAGCTGTAAATAAATTAATTGATGACGATCGTTATGATGTATTTATCTTAACTACAGCGCCATGGGACAACCCATCTGCCTGGATGCATAAACGTACATGGATAGAAAAGATGTTTGGTGAGCGCTTAAATAAAAAGATTATTATCTCCCATCGTAAAGATCTGCTTATTGGGGATTATTTAATTGACGACAGGACAGCAAGAGGGGCGGCAGAATTTAGAGGGGAGCATATCCACTTTGGTTGGGATTATATCAACCATAAGTTCAACAAGTTTCCAGATTGGGATTCTGTGTTAGCGTATTTGTTGTGAGAATTTTGGAAACAGGCATCTTTTAGATCGTTATGTTATTGGTCATCATTTAATATTGGATGAAGATTTTATCTCATAGAAATGAAAACTACCACCCTCTAATTTTTCTAAAACGTTTATTATGGCAAATGCATTTTATAAATTTACTTTTGGTAAGTTGAATCCCATAACTAAAAATACTGTTTGTTAAAGAAAGGTTGTTATTTGTAGCCTAATTGGTAGAGTTGTTTTTTCTTATGAAGTTAGAAATTATTGAGATTCTTTTCTAGAAGAAAAGAATCTCAATATGATCATAATATATCCATTCTACCCAACCTAATAAAGTCATTGTGTAGAATGCTATAAATAACTACAGTTACAAGTTGTTATGTGAATATTTAGTTACCACCATCCATTAGCGTTATATGTTACATTTTTAGGTTGATTATTTCCATAGGCAACACCTATATCACGAATTGCTTTTATTCTTTCGCTCTCCTGTCTTTGTTCTTGCACTTTGAAATCCCATTCTCTTTGGTCAATTTCTTTAATGCGTTTTTTCATTTCATCATATAACATATCAATCATGCTTCCAGCCTCTCTAATGCATTTTGAGTCTGGGTCAATATTTGCAAGAATTGTTGCTGCTTCTTTTGCTCCTGCTTCATCTTGACTACCAGACCAAATTGCTAGAGCCTTTGACATTGACAATGAACATTCTCTATCTAATTGTTGCTGATATATTGGTGCTACAGCGTCCATACATTTATCATAACATTCTTTACATACTTCTGGCACAGAAGTCAATTTAAGGATAGCGGCATCAAATTCATTTTGAGACTCGAGTGATTGTGCTTCCTTGATAATAAAATCACATTTGCTGTTGTAATATTTGGCAATTTTAGTTTTACCTTCTTCAACAAAAGATTGAATATCAGTATTAGAAGATTTAATGCGTTTTAAGGCGGAAATATAAGCTTTGGTTTCGTTAGCACCTACTCCTTTAACTTGAATTGAAGTGCTGGCAAATTTAGTACCTTCAATGCCGTCGCCAATATAGATAGTTACATCGAGTGTAAGGGCATGCATAGGAGGTGCAGTAGGAGTAATATCTTTAGTTAAAACAGATATATTAGGAGTAATAATAAACCGCGGATTTAATTTAGAACCACCGACACCATTTTTAGTAGCAATTTGACTCATTTTATTATTGAGTAAATTTTTGGCGGAGGAAGGTAAGTTTTCAATCTGATCTGAAACAAAAGAATTGAGTACAATCCTCCCTAAATCATCAGATTTTCCTGCTTTATTTTGAGCGAGCAATTGATTGGTTATCAATGCAAAAACTAAAATTGTATAAATTGAATTTAAAATGTTATTTTTCATAATTTTATTTTTTATTTACCACCTAAATAAATAGTTGCTCTACCCAAACCTTTGGTAGTCACTTTATTAATAATGTTATAAGGATCTTTTTTTAAGAAAGAACTTAAGTTTTTAGCGAATCTTCTCGTGTCCATTGCTCTCTGTTTGCCTTTCTTTTCATAGTATAATGGAATTCTTACTTGTTCAAACAACATCATGTTTTCAGTTGCATCAGTTGTGTTGAACCTACCCTCAACCGTATTATCTTCAATCCAGGTTTCGATAATATCACCTAATTCTTCATCGTCATCACCATATTCTGTTTCGAGATCTTCCTCCCAATCATCCCATTTTTTAATGCGAATAATAACCTCTCTTCCATTTTTGAAAAGATCATCAAAAAATGTTTGAAGAGTTGCTGTAAAATTATCCATATGAGACAATACGGCTTCGTCAAGTAGGATTGGGATTTCAGCAGAAAGTGATGGTGTCCCGGTGCCGGATGCGGCAGCAATTTGTTTATCAGTATAAGAATCAATTCCCTGTAAATTGAAAGTAATAGATCTTCTTGGGCCGGTTTGATTCAGTGACCAGGTCATTTGGAGGATAATATCCGCTTTTGCAACTTTTTTTAACTTATCAATAGGGCTTTCAGATGCTTCAGAGCCGTATTCCTTAGAGGTCATCATAGCATCTTCTGCACTATTTGATTCCAGTGTTTTAATTGCGGATTCCATATTTTTGAGGGGAAATCCACGATCAGCCATAAGTCCATTGATTTTGCTTACTACAAGTAGCAAGTCTGTATTTTCCTGAAATGCTTTTTTATAATCAGGTATTTTTATAATAGTTCCTTGGTTATCAAACTCCATCATATAACCATTAGAATTACACCAGGCATCAGAAGGCACTACCATTAAGGTAGGTTTCTTCGCTTGAGAGAAGACGGAAGTAGAATAAATGCAAATGCTTAAAATTAATAATATTAAATTTTTCATATCTATTTAATGTATTTGATCTTTTAATAATTTTTCTTTTAAGTCCTTTCTAAGGATACTTAAAGTTAAACAATAGACAACCTGTCCGCCTGCAGTTTGAGTGTTTTTAGCTGAGGCATCAATTTTAGTTATAAATTTGGTATATGGCCCATTCTTAGAAAAGAATGCCATGAAATAATCTTCGTATTTATCCTGAGCATTTACACTTAGGATTAGAGGTTTGACATTACATGAAGGCTGTCCTTTATTGATTCCTTTAAACATAACATCTTTAACAGCATTTTTTTTAGCCTGTTCGATTGCGGAAGCGCGATCATTACCTTTACCCCAGCTTTTCAAAATTGGTTCATTATCAGAATCAAGGCCCATGCATTCAGTTTCATAGGAATAAAAAGTTGATATATTTTGTTTAGGGGCACAGGAATTAAAATTAACTACCAGAATAAAGAGCCAGCTGTATAAAATAATTAATTTTTTCATAGTAAAATTATTTTAAAATCCAGAGGATAATGATTTCAGTATGCCAGCATTTTCCAAATCTTTTCTGAGTGCATCTTTTTTAACAGATACAACAACGCCAACTTTATACTCTCTTTTACTAATTTTAGTAATATCACCTGCACCTACTGCACCATCATTAGAGAATGTAACGAATTTCATATATTTCCCACCATCAGCAAAGAAAAGTTTAAAAAATTCAGCTTTTTCTTCCTCGAGATTAGGGTTTCTTGCCAAGGCATTTTGAGAAGTGCATCCTCCAACTGTTGAAGTTCCTGCAAAGCCTTTAAAGATAATACCATGAACGGCATTTTTCTTAGCTTGTTCGGTTGCGACCTGTGGTTTTCTTGAATAGGACCACACTTTTATCAAATAAGTACCTTGTACACCAGTTCCCTGACACTGAATTTCATAACGCCACTCTGTAGTTTGTTTATTAGCGTTTTTTCTTGCCTGAGCATCTGTTTTATAAGAACAGAAACAAAAAATTAAAGTAAATGTTGCTATTAAAAAAATCTGATTTTTCATTTTTAGTATTTTTTATTAGCCACCCATTAACAAATGGGTGGCATAAGATAAATTATTTCATTTGGCGGATAAGCATTCCAGGATAAAATTTCTTACCTCCTTTAAAAGTGGTAACATTATTTTCGCCATTTTCATCCTCTTCCCCTGCGTTATATCTGTTGTCATGTACTTCTTCTACGGTTATAACTCCTTTTCTCTTATAATAGGTTAGACCTGTTTTTGAATCAAGACCCTGTTCCAACACTTCAAATTTTTCACCACCTTCAAGGCCCTCTTTTTTGCCGATTTTAGCTGTTATAGGGTCACTAGTAAATAACGGAGTTTTAGTTTTAAAAACTTCATAATTCTTTTGAAGACGAGCATAAACATTATCTATATTTCTGATTACAGCTAACTCTATAGTTTCTTGTTCTGTTCCTTTTCCAAAAAGAACAAGACTTGTAGCTTTAGTTTTGCCAATGTATTTCATAGTAAACAAATCAGTCTTATCAAAAGCATCTTTGTTTTTTACACCGTATAGATCATTATAAAATACCGATTGAATAGAGTCATTCCATGCCAATTGATATAGGAAAGAAGTCGTCCATACAGAATATCCATCTTTTGCTTTTTCATATGCTAAATTTGCTGCTTGTATAGCCGCTGCAGAACCGATAGGAAGTTTTTGAGCTGCTGCGATTGCAGCTATTTGAGTAGCTTTTGCAAAAGGTTCATTTTTAAGAAAAAACATTTTATTAACGACAACAAAAGTATTCTTAATCAATTCTTCACCTGCATCAGCTAAACTGGCTCTACCTCTAACAGTTTTTGCAGCAAGTGAAGCATCTAAATCTGTAGCATTATAAAAACCTCTTTCGGAGATTAAATTAATATTAAAACTACCATCAGGCTGGCGGTTGAACCATTTAGCTACTAATTGTTTTGCAACACTTTTTTCTTTAAGGTGCTTTGCAATAAGGGCAGGTAAGTCTTTTACTTTTTTATTTTCTCCACTAGTCGTATCATCTTCAGCAGCAACTTTAATACCAACAGCAAGTCTATCTTCATTGGTTACAGTATAATCAAAAGGATTGAAAGCCTTTTCTTCTGCAGTACCTACATAATGGTTATTGTATTTATCAGGAAAGGGCGCTTTGTCATATGCTGCTATAACCAATTCTTTTTTTAGAAATTTATTGCCAGTTTGGACTAACATGGTGTGCAAGGAAGATCTTCTATTTTTAACTTCTTCAATTGTTTTTCCTTTTTTCTGTGCGTTAATAGAAATCGAGAAAAGAAATATAATTAATAAACCAATTAAGTGTCTCATATCAGTATAGTGTTTAATGTATGAATAATGTTTTAAATAAATATAGAGTCAAGAAAAACAAGGTACAAAAAATATATATTAATTTTAAAAATACAGTAACTTTAGTTTATATGCATTATAATTTTTTTTCGTTTGAAGTCAAAATGTGATAGATAGAAATGAAGATGAATATCAAGATAACTCCAAAGATATTGTGTTTGTTAAAAGAACTTCTTGAGCTTGAATTTTATTTGTGGCCTTTCTTTATTTATTTTCTCTCTTTTAAAGAAAGTTACAATTGGGTTTTCGAGAATAAATCCCCTCAAAAAATACGATTTTTTATAATTAATAATTCGTAAAAAGTCACTATCAGTAATAATATAAGGTCCTGAATAATCTAAAAGGCACAACAATAAATCAAGAATAAATATAGTGCTTTTTATACGTTATTAAATGAAATAACACCTACAAAAAACAATAAAAATCACTAGGAAATATCACTTTTTTTTCGTATATTCTAAGCGAAGTAATTCAAGTACTTTTATTAACTAATTTTTTAACTAAAACATTTTAATTATGAGTTCACGAAAAAGAAGAAAATTGATCAAAGAAAAGCTGGATGCCATACCTACGGCAACATTACAAGAGCTTTACGAAGAAAACTTAATCCCTGAGTTTTATCATCTGGATGATGGAGACGACGGGGATGTTGGTAACTACAAAGATGGCAGAAAAGGAAAATCATCTGTCAAAAGAATCGGAGGATTAACTGTTGGTAACAGCAGTTACTGGAAGAACCTACCTAAGTAGTGCGGTAGGAGTTAGGCTGAACCAATCCTTTAGGCCGCTTCATTGCCTAAAGGATTAATATTCTTTTTTATAATACAGTCTTTTTTCATTATCGCACTTACCCCAAAAGCAACAATAAGAATAACAGAGCCATGGCATGATTGTATATCATAGTCAAATTCTACATCTAATATACCGCGTGTAGAATTGATAAAAGTAAGGCTATAATGATTGTTGTGATCCAAAAACGTTTATCTATAATTTATTTATTATTTTTAAGATCAATATATAAGTCAATTATTGATTTGGCATATTGTTTCATATGGTATTGAATTGAATTTGCCTTTAGCTTTGAATCTTTATTAATAGGAATTTATTTTAGGGTTTCCAACTCCTGTTCTAGCCGAATTATCACTCTATTCATAAATTCTGAGGTAGGAGGAGTTCCATCTTTTTTCCATGCTTCAAGTTCATCTTTATACGCTAAGCCTTGTTCGACCGTAATACCCTGGGGAATTCGGACTTCTTCTTCTTTCACAACTTCTTTTCCAGATTTTCCAAAGATCCATTGCCAGAAAGTTTGTTCTATTTTGGTTTTAGCAGGAATAATAAAATCAGGCATGGTCATCATCCTGTCAATGTTAGCAGATTGAGTTTTATATTTGAACGTTTGTCCTTTTTCAGAACCATATATACCTGCCCACATTTCTTCAATTCCTACTGCTGTTTCAAAAGTTGCATGGTCTCCGCCATCTTTAATAACAACGGTTGCATAATGATTTTCCCATCCATATTCTAACTCAGGGCTTGTGTCTTCATCGTATAGGATTTCACCTGGTTCTGCAGTAGATTGATCTTCTTTCTGGTTTTTACCTGCTAATCCACTTGCAAACTGGCCGCAAAATTTTTCTGTGCCAGGACCATTTTCTTTTTCGTAAGCAGAAACATCAGCATCAAAGCGTTTAAAAGTTATTCCATTTAACTCTATCGAACCATTTTCTACCCAAGCTAAACCTCCGGGCAAGGGCATAGGTGCACCATCGCTAACAAAAATTGAATTCGGATAATTCGTGTTTTCAACAGCAAATAAATTATTTTCAGAAATATTAAACTTGCCATCATCTGATATAGTATAGCGTTGTATCGTATTGGAATTATTCGTATTTTCTTGATTGCTTATTGTTGCATTGTAGGTGGATGCATTTTTTTGTGCTTTGGCACCCATCACATCTGCCTCCTTTTCTAATATAGCATCATCATTTACATTCACTTGATCCTTCATCTGCATGGTCGGTTTGACCCTTCCTTGCTTTTGCTGAACTACATGTCCCAATTCATGAGGCAAATGTTTTTCTTGTCCAGATGCTAGGTGAATATCTGTTCCTTGAGCATATGCATGAGCTTGAAGCTGAGCCGGTTTCTCAGAGTTTCTGTGTACCTTTACATCATTCAATGAAACCCCAGATAGGTTTTCCATACCTGATTTTAAGTTATCAGGTAAGCCTGTTTTATTTTCTTCCTTTGGAGAACCATCTTTTCGCAGCTGAGCCGTTTCATTTTTTTGAAAAGCACTATTGTAAGCCATCATTTGTTTAACCTCATCACTATTGTCAATTGATGACTGAAGCTGACGCATCTGAATAGCTTCGGGACTATTATCTACAAAATAATTGTCTTGTTTACTTTTTGTTTGGATAGAATCACTTGAAACTGATTTGTTTTGTTGATCCTTGTTTTTTGGGGAGAAAGATTTCATGATCTAGATGGGTTCGTTTTTAATCATTCTAAAGTAAATAAAAGTAACAATTTTAATATGCATTTTCAGTAATCAAGATAATTAATTTTTTTTAAAAATCATTTTTTTTATAAAACCTAGGCTTACATTCAATACCATACCAATCAGTAATACCAAAGGCAGTAGAATGGAGGAAAAAGCCGTTAGATAGAGCCATCCTTGCGTAGATACCTCTCTTTTGTTGCCGTCACCCACACAATAAATATTTGTTTCTTGATCCCATTTTTCATATCCTGTATAGTCCATATTTTCATCTACCTCTTTGACCAATACGTTTTCTATTTCTATTGAAAGATATGCTTCTTGTCCACACAAAGGGATTTCTACAACTTTATAGGTTGAAGGAAAAATGGCTAGGATGACCATCCATAGCAACAGAAATGGTATTGCCGATGAGATTACTATAGCAAAGAAAGTAATAATACAATCTGTGATGAACTTAATGGGCGAACTGCTTTTTTTTGATTTTTTCATTCAATTGGATTTCGATACAACTTATAGTGCAATAGCAAGCTACAAAAAAATGGAATTAAATAAACAATTCATATATACAATTTACCGAATATTTATAGGAGGTATATGGTTGATATTGCAATTTGTATTTAATAAATCTATTTGTATAATAATATTAGAAAATGTTTTTATTATTTTTAGATCATTGAATGCACATCAATCTATATATTGATCATGAAGACCACCAAATCAATTTATGTATTTCTTTTTGTATGTATACTCCTACTTACACAGTCCAATTATTGGGTGCAATATGATAGTAGTCCTGCGTTTCTAGGCTTACCCGCCTGGATGGGCTATTTTATCATATTTCATCTTTTATTTGTGATCGTATTATATTTCTTTGTTCAGAAGCCTTCAGAATGATTTACGCTATACTTCTTGCATATATAGGATTTACTTTTTGGGGCTCTCTTGTTGGTGCCAATAAGCATGCTACAACGCCAGAATCGTATTTTATGGCTAACCGTAGCCTGAAAACACTTACTTTATTTTTTACGATCTTAGCCACCAATTTCAGTGCTTTCTATTTTATTGGCTATGCCGGAGAAGGGTATCGGGTTGGATATGCCCATTATATCATGATGGCCACAGGTACTGGCTTGGCTGGACTATCGATCTATTTGATTGGAACAAAGACCTGGCAACTAGGTAAGCAACATGGTTTTATTACACCAGCAGAGATGATGTACCATCAGACAGAATCTAAAGGTATTCGCTATTTGTTTGCTGCTGTAATGATTGTATATACCTTGCCATATCTATCGTTACAGATCATAGGAGGAGGATATATTCTCGAAAACCTCACTGAAGGTCAAATTCCTTATAGTTTGGCAACATTGCTACTGACGCTTTTTACGATTGCTTATGTTGTAGTTGGTGGTATGCATTCTGTCGCCAAAACAGATCTTAAGCAAGGTGTACTGATGATCGTGTTGATGTGTGCAGCGGTAGTTGCCATTTGTTATCAGCTGGGAGGCGCTCAGGAGGCGCATCAGCAGGTTTATGCCCTCAAACCGGATTTGTTTAGCATGGAAGGGTCGAACAATCATTATACCCCTCAAAAATGGTTTAGCTTCACCGTATTCTGGTTTTTTTGTATACCGATGTTTCCGCAGCTTTTTATGCGTTTTTTTATTGCCAAAAGTGAAATTCACCTCAAAAAGACGGTAATTCTTTATGCTTTCATTCCCATCATTATAGCCATTTTTCCTGTTGTTATAGGCGTATTAGGACACCTAAGCTTTCCGGGCCTTACAGGTAAAGCGGCCGATCAGATCTTACCTATGATGTTGGTCGAACATACAGCACCCTGGTTTGCTGCCTTAGTGATGATAGGTGCTATTGCAGCCTTTATGTCCACGCTTGATTCACAGCTGTTGGCGCTCAGTACCATTACTTGCAGGGATGTTTATTTACCGCTTACCGGTAAGGAGGTTTCTTTTAAAAGGGAAGTTTTTATCGGAAGACTTCTGGTGGCACTTTTTGCGCTGATTGGTTATGTCATTTCCTTAAATCCTTTCGATACCATATTCGACATGGGCAAACTCGCTTTTGCAGGTTATGCGGTGTTGTTTCCTATTACTTTTGTTGTACTTCGTAGCAAGGGGACACATCCTGCTTTTGGTATTGCCTCAATCATAGTGGGCCAAATGCTATTAATAGGATTTTATTACGAATGGATTCCCAAAACGATGCTTATGGGTTTCGAGCCTTTTATAGCTGTGCTGCTACTTTGTTTTTTAATTGTTTGGGTAGGCATGTTTTTTAAACCTGCTAAGTATTCAACTAATAAGGGCTGATTTAGGCTTTATAAAAGAGGTTAGTGGTTGATTTTTTAGGAATTATATATTCAAATCCTACAGTTTTTACAATTTTATATCAACTTTTTACATTTACGGTATACTGGTATACCTTTATCTTTGTGAGGTAATTTAATATTTAACAAAACAGTACAACATTATGAAATTTCTTATTATTCTATCATCACTTTTTCTCTCTTTTTCGGTATTTGGTCAATGGGTCGCATCTGATTCATTAGGTCCTGCAGTTACTTCGGTCAGGAAAGGAGCTTTTCCTAGTGCCAATACCGGATATGCAATATGCATGGAAAATGGTGGCTTTGACGCGGCTATTTACAAGACCAGTGATGGTGCAATGACCTGGAACAATCTCAATTTTTCTACTGCAAACAGTCCGGATATCCAATGCATGCATTTTTTAGACACGATGACGGGGTATATATCTGTTCGTGAAACGATTTCCGGCAATCTATCAATGCAAGTGTATAAAACCAATGATGGAGGACAGAACTGGTCAAATATTAGTCCGAGTACCAACACAGTTGGCTATGGGACATCCTCTGTACATTTCTTTACTCAGGATACAGGCTTTTTTACTATACAGGCGCTTGTTTATAGTACATATGATGGCGGTCAAAATTGGTCAGTGGATACCATAGGAGGATTATACAATGATATTACAAATGTAGATTTTTGGAATGGACAATATGGTGTAGCAGGTGGCTGGGATGGTACCTTTGCCTATATGGGGATATTATTTTATACCAATGATGGCGGTTTGAACTGGAATGAAATAATCATTCCACAGACTTATAGTGTCATACAGGATGTGCAGCGTGTTAGTCCTACGCACATATATGCACTGGGAGATGTTGGTTTTGGTTCAGCGCCTTATTTTTTTCGCAGCATGGACGCAGGGGCGACCTGGGATACGCTGGATCTTTCCGCATTTGCATCAAATAGTATGGATAATTTTAAGAGCATGTATTTTAAAGATGAGCTGAATGGATATATCGGTACAGAACAGGGGAATATTCTTAAGACTACAGATGGTGGACAAACCTGGACAGTTGACTATTCTTTTGCTGGTCCATATTCTATAGTTGTTGATATTGATTTTGCGGGAAATATGGGTTATGCTTTTGGCGATGATGGGGCAATAGCTAAAACAGATAATATGACTTCGATTCAGCCGCTTCAATTATCGCAGGAGATAAGGGGTTTTCCTAATCCGGCAACGGATCGTTACTATCTGGATCTTGGAACGATTGAAGATGCAAAACATATAAATATATATAGTCTGGAAGGACGTATGGTCTTGAATGAACCATCCCCAAAACAGCAACAAATTATCAACACTCAAAGTTGGCCGCAAGGTATTTATGTAGGTACCGTCGAAACTGAAAAGGGGCAATGTTATTTTAAGATTCAAAAAAAATAGTCAAATATTATTAAATGACAGACAAAAAAACCGGCATAAAATTTTAATAATTTTATGCCGGTTAAGTATATATCTATCAGATGATTGAGCGTATCAATTACTCAATTAAATAATAATCAAGCTTTAGTGCTTCTTTCTGCTGTTCAAAATCTGTAATTGTTACTTTATATAATGAACCATCACTCGCTATTACTGCAAATACTATCCCCGATTTAATGCTTTCACTTTTTATTCTGGTCTGAAATGTCGTTAATTCTAATTCCTGGATCTGCTGATCTGTAAGATCAGCTTCAATTAATTTTAAGAGCACACTTTTTCCAACATGTTTTACACGCTCCAGAGAACTTTGAATTCCGTTGATTTCAGGATCACGCGGTTCTATCCACAGATCACCTTTAATTTCTTTCATGGACCTAAAGTCATTATTGATCTTTGTAAGGCTATTGTTTTTAAGGTCTATAATTACTGCAGGATATTCGCCGAAACTACTTTTGTTGAGTTTTATTTGATGTTTTTCCTGGCTGGTAGCAGCACCAAAAGAAGTTGTTAATATAAATAGTGTTAGCAGTGCTTTTACTTTTATGAATTTCATAGATATTTTTTTGATAAAGAATATTCGTTGAGCGTGACTTTATAAAGTTCTTGGATTTGATGTAATATACTAAAAATAATTTCTACATGAGTCATTACTTAACGAAAGTCCATTTTAAGCTGCTTCTCTTTTACGCCTACGCATCGCAAAGCCTCCCAAAAAAAGCAAGCCGATTCCACCACCAATAATCCAGGGTAGCATTTCTCCTTTACGGGATATAGAAATCGCTTTAGTATTGCCCATCATAATAAAAGGTGACCAGAAAGCAGGGTGTGCGGTAATGTCTTTGGCGGATTTAATATAATCCAATTTAGCTTTACGTAATGCTTCGTCTTTTTTCATGCCCTCGGCTATATTATTGTATAGGTTTTGCATGACATGAGAGGTGGCATGGTCATTAACCTGCCACAAAGAAACGATCATTGAAGGAATACCTGCATACATAAAAGAACGTGCCAGAGAGGCGATACCATTTCCACGTTCAAATTTCCCAAACCCTGTTTCGCAAGCTGATAGGATTGCTAAATCTGCATTCAGGTCCATTTTAGTGATTTCATAGGCACAAAGGAAGTTGTTTTCAGCACTATCTCCAATTTCGGTAAATGCTAAACTGGATAACACCTGTTCTCTTTTATTCAATACACCGTGCATCGCCAAATGAATAATACCATAATCAGCCGCTTTATCTTTAAACATATGCTCTGAAGCGAGACTGTCAAAAGCAAAAAATCCATTGAAGTTTTCCTGAAGTGCTTCGACTTCCTTTCGTGCAGCAGGAAGTGGTTTTAATCTGCTTCTTAAGCGTAGGTCAGCTTCTAAACGATAGTCCCTTTTATTAGAATCTAGCTGAATATCGTAATTAGAAGCCATTGCTAAAACCTGTCGATTGTTTCTTTTGCTGTATGATGTATTATTTTCCTTCCAGAGCGTAGCAGAATAGTTATAGCTGATGGTATAATCATTGATAAGGTAATCAAGTTCCTTATAATCTGTTGAAGTTTGCGGTGCTTGTTTAGTCAAAAAGCTTTCAAAAGGCAAGTGTCCCAATTCTCCATCCGTAATGATGATTAAAGATTCAATATCTTTAGTGTTTTGTAAAGCTTTTAATAGCAAGTTTTCATAAAACCAGTAAGCACTTTTTGTAAAATTGATATAGGATTTATTTTTTGTTAATAAGCTATAATTACTTAAGGTATTGTGCATTGATTTTATCTTTCCTTCTAGCACTGCATTGTCAATTAAGAATTCGTGCATTTTGGTGGTATATTTGTCTACATAAAATATATAGACAACAGAATCTCCAATTAAATATTCCAATAAAGCCGTTTTAGTATCTAAAGAAGCCTGTATTTCATTGGCTTTAATAATAGTATTTTGATATCTCATATTTGCATACTTGGGGTAGTTCTTTTGGAGTTGCTCTTGAAATGCATCCATTTTTAGAATAATGTTAGTTAGTTCTGCCCTGATACTATCTATTTGATATTCAGATTTTTTTTCGGCCAGAGCTGCATGCGTGTTGGCATATTTTTTTTGTAGATTTTTTTCATGAAGAATCAAAGAATCAGGGAGGAGCCCTGAAGTATAGGCTTGTTTATTACTAATGGCATCCAGAAGGAGGACTGACTTGTTTTTTTCAACAAAATTCAATGCTTTCTTGGCCTCTTTGTCTTTATCTAGAATTTGTAAAGCGCGCAATACCCATTCAGAGTTTTGAGAAAGAATTCTTAGCTTGTCGTTTTCGTTTGCTAATTCATTTTTATAACGATCCAATAATTTCAGTGCCAGGTCACATATTAAACTTTGTTTTTCTTTTATTTGAGCTTTATTTCGTATTCCGGTAACCGTAGGTTCATCAATACAATTTTCCATTTCTTTTTGCAATAAGTCATATACAATATGAAGACTTGAACTCATACTCTCAAAAGCAATATAATTACCATTGACTAAACTATCTATTGTTTTAATTGCCAGTTCAGTCGAAATATTAATATCTGTATTGCATTTTATCGCAAATAAGGCATATTCCCAGGCTTTATCGATTTTATTCATACTTTCATAAAGTCTTGCGAAATTATTTAATATCATTACATAGTGTGTATGTTTATTGCCCAGTGTTTTTTTGTAGATCTTTAATCCTTTCTGATAAAAGCGCTCTGCTTTTAAATAATTTTCTTTTTTATAGTTTATATTACCTAAACTAAGAAGGCTTGATGCATAATCAGGATGGGTTGGTCCTAATATTTCTTTTATTAAATTTAAAGATTTTAGATAATAGTATTCTGCTTTTTCATAGTCTTCCATAATTCGATATATAGTTCCCAAATTATAGAGGCTTGATGCATATTCATTATGTCTTATTCCTAATACTTTTTTTCGAATATTTAGCGCCTGAAGATAGTAGTCCTGGGCTTTTGAATAGTCTCCTAAATTTTTATATATGATACCTAAATTATTTAGTGTTAATGCATAGTGAGGATGATTTTCTCCTATTATTTCTTTTTCAATTTTTAAGGTAAGAAGATAAATGGTCTCGGCTTTTTTTAAGTCCCCCATATCCTTGTATATAGTACCTAAATTATTCAGAGATGATGTATAGCGTGGATGTTTGTTGCCTAGGGTTTCTTTTCGAATATTTAAAGCCTGAAGAACAAAACTCTCCGCCTTTCGCAGATCTCCCATATTATAATATAAAGCCCCTAAATTATTAAGCCCTGAGGCGTATTTTGGATCTTTTTTGCCTAGGAATTCTTTTTTTAAATTTAAGGCTTCTATGTACAATAATTCGGCTTTTTTATAGTTGCCTAATTCTGCATACAAATTCCCTAAGTTATTAAGACTATTGGCGTAATCAGGATGTTTTTTATCCAGGATTTCTTTTCGAATATTAAATGATTGAATAATAAATATTTCTGCTTTTTCATAGTCTCCTAAGTTTTTGTATAATAATCCTAGAAGATCGAGGCTTGTGGCATAATCAGGATGCTTTTTTCCTAAGATTTCTTTTCGAATTCGCATAGCTTCAAGCCATAAATTTTCGACTTTTTCAAGTTTAAACTGGTAATAATAAACCATGCCTAAATTGTTTAAACTATTAGCATAGGCACTTGTATTAGTTGCTTTTGTTTTTTGTATGTCAATCGCTTTTTGAAGGTAAATAGTAGCATTTTTAAAGTCCCTTATTCTGCCATAAGTATTGCCTACTTTAAATAAAATTTTCGCATACGAAGTATCCTGTTTATTGAATTGTTTTTCACCTGTTTTTAGCATAGCCAGTGCGTAGGGGAGCTTGTCTTGAGGAATTTTGGTATGCTTGTAAAGTGTATCTAATTCTGCAAGGCTATACCGGGCGAGACTGTCCTGTGCGAGAATTTGCGTACATGTAACAGAAAAACTGAAAAAGAATAGGGTTAGGATTAAGACCTTGTATTTACGAACCTTCTGTTTGGCGAAAGGATTCTTAGTTTTCATATGGAATATTTGGGCACATATCGTTAATAATTTATCAATTTAATGAAAAAAATGATAACTTTTGTAAGTTATGTGTGAATTCACTCTTATATCATTGCTTCCTACAATTCCATTAGGAATCTGTAAAGTTCGACCATTGCAAAGGTGTCTAACTTACAATATTCTAAAAGCTCTTTTCTGGTATGTTCAATGCTTTCATCAAAGTCTGGATCAAGCATCATTCTGCCCCAGGTATCCATAGCCATTGTGCCATTTTGCACCTCCAGTGCATTGTAGTTCAAATGAGGACAAATAATTGGCAATACTTTCTTAATTGATGAGGAACCTCGAAAACGATAATCAATATACGGTTCTTTAAAGAGTACTTCAAGGTCATACATTTGTGTATTAATATAGTCCAGGTACTGTTTATACTCAGGATGCATGGCCATCATCTCTTTATTTCTATCACGTTCGAAGGAGGCATGCCAAGAAATAAATGTCCCTGTTAAACCAGTAAATTGCTTCATTTTTTGCAACATATCTGTTGGTAATTCCATTTTGTTGCCCAACCATTCAAAATGACTAAGGTCACCATTTGCAAGCATCGTATGGATAGAAACCTGAAATACCAAATGTTTTTGAGGGCCAAATTGATTTACTTGAGGAATAGCATTGGTATAGGTTTCATAATCTATAAAATGCAAAGGGAATTCCAATTCGTTCAGGCTTTTTGATATTGATGCCTGATCAATGATAGGTGTATTTTGTTTTGCCGATGCTACCTGAAGTTTTTGCTTGCTATTTAGATTATAATCTGATGGAATATCGCTAATGCAATTACAACCCATATTTAGTAGTTCATTAATTCTTTTGGCTCTGATATTAATGATTTCATAAATACTGTAATCGGGAATGTTTTTATTGAAATAATTAAAACTCAGACAGTGATTTGATCTTGTGTTATAGCGACAGCTGCATTCTGATTCGTTGATCGATGATCTGTTGATAAAATGCAATGCATCTTCTATGTCTTTAACAACCATAGGGTAGAGGTCTTTTATTTTTTCACTAACCTCTTTCGTTTTAATTATTTCTCTGGCATTAATTTCCCCGTTTTTAATATAATCTTTGTTAAGATGCATCATAGACACCCCAGATACATTATAACCGCATTCCTGTAAAACGTACTTTTGGAAGCAGGCATCTTTTAAATGGTTGTGTTTTTGATCATCCTTGATCTTTGTTGAAGATTTTACCTCATAGATATGAAAACTGCCATCCTCTAATTTTTCCAGGACATCAATTCTTGCAAAAACATTTTTGGAGGTTTTAAAAGATGGTTGGAAAAATATTTTCGCATCAGTATTAAGTTGTTTTTCGGTAAAATCAGGATCTGCCTTTTCGGGTAAGTCTTTTCCGTTGGGGAACAATTTTTTGGCAAATTCTTCTACTTCATACCCTTCTTTTATCAACTTCTGTAAGAATAATGAAGGTGCTTCTTTTGGATAATCATTGGGTTTGTTTTTTAGCAACCATAAGGACTCCGGGCAATTGAGGTATTGTATGAATTCAGTTTTGGTAAGTTGGAAATTCATAGCTGTATACGGTTTTACTAAAGAAAATTGCTATTAACACTCAGCGAAGCATGCTTCAATGATCATCTTAGAAAACAGCGCTTCTTCAGGAGCGCCATACAACATCAGTTTTTTGTCGGAAATAAAAGAAGGCACGCCTTTGATATCTAATTTCTTTGATAGTTTTATATCATCAAGTACATTTTGAATATAGGCATCTGTGTTTAAAACATTTTCTGCTGTAACCACATCCAAACCAATTCTTTTAATTACATCATAAAGATTTTTTTCTACAGAAAGATCAATTCCATCGCAAAAACATGCTTTCATAAATGCTTCTGTCAGCACTTCGCTTTTATCGTATGCTTTGGCCCAGTGGATTAATCTGTGGGCTTTAAAAGTATTGAAATTAGAGGAATTGTTAAAATCGAATTCTATGCCATACCTTTTACCCTCTAAGATCAGTGGAGTACACATTTCTTCTATTTCTTTTTCTGAAAGACCTTTCTTTTCTTTAAGATATTCTAATGAA
This sequence comes from Saprospiraceae bacterium, assembly GCA_022448945.1. Classification (GTDB taxonomy): domain Bacteria; phylum Bacteroidota; class Bacteroidia; order Chitinophagales; family Saprospiraceae; genus Aureispira. Next base: position 110,130 of record JAKVCV010000016.1, on the reverse strand, counting down.
GGCATGGAGGTTTGATCAGGAAAAAGTGGGTCTAGTTGGAAGCTATGCCAGTTTATTTTTACATTACAATCAGCTTTTTTTAAAGCTGATTCAAGTTTTTTCTTTGCCAGAAAACAAAAAGGACATACGACGTCAATCCATATATCTATTTGTCCATGGGGTACTTCATTAATGTAGTCAGACATGTGTGTTTAATTTAGTCAAACTTTATTGTTTGATGGGTTTAGTATATTTTATAACATTATTAAGTGTCAAATAGTTTATTTTATTTAAATAATTTAAAAAATAAGTTTTTAATATATAACTTATGGTTATATGACACTTGTTGTAGCCAAGGTTTTAGTACATTGGTTTTTCGTGAATTGTTTTGATGGCTAATAAATAAAACAATAAACCGTAGGTGTTAAATACGGTTTATTGTTTAGTAATTTATTTTTTTATTACCGGAATTACCAGCCTGTCTTTTTGTGTTAAAATATTTAGAAAATAGGGTCCGGCAGGGTAATCCATTGGTAGTTGAATAACCCTTTGATTTTGGAAGCCAGCGGCACTCAGTAGGCGACCTGTGGCATCATAAATCTTAATTTGAAATTGTTCAATAAGATTTTCAAATTCGATTGTCAGTTTACCAGAAGTTGGATTGGGGAATATTTTTGGAGCAATTTCAGTGCTTTTTTCTACTATAGAGCTGATGATTACATTCTCACATGATGAAGTGTCGGCACATGAGTTTAAATACACAACTACAGCATAACTTCCATTTGAAGTTGGTGTAAAAGTTGGATTAGTTTCACCAGAGATAGTAGCGTAATTATTGTTACAATCTACCCATTGATAAGTAGCACCAGTGAATTGGGATACTGAAGAAGTTAATGTAGAATTAAAATTAGTGATTCCTGAAGAAACATTTAAGATGGTAAGATTGAGCGTAATCACGGAATCACATCCTGCCGCGTTGGTTAATGTAAAAGTAGTTGTAGAATCATTTGCAAAATACGTATTGCCATCAATCCAGGTATATGAACACCAGGCTGTAACAGAATCTATAGCAGTAGAATTGTTATTCATCGTAAGATTTAATGTAATAACGGAGTCGCATCCCGATGCATTAGTAAGGGTGTGTGTAGCGCTATTGTTAGAACTGGTATAGGTATTGCCATCAATCCAGGTGAAAACATCACAAGCTGTTTGTACATCAGTTCCAGTATTTGGAGTGCCAATAGTAAGGTTTAATGTAATAACAGAATCACAACCTGCTGAATTGGTAATTGTATAAGTAGCCGTATTATTAGAACTGGTATAGGTATTACCATCAATCCAGGTATATGCGTTACAAGCTGTTTGCACATCGGTGCTGGTAGCACCACTACCAACAGTTAGATTTAGCGTAACGACGGAATCACAACCTGACGCATTGGTAAGTGTATAAGTAGCAGTATTATTGGAAGCGGTATAGGTATTACCATCAATCCAGGTATATGCGTTACAAGCTGTTTGTACATCAGTTCCAGTATTTGGAGTGCCAATAGAAAGGTTTAATGTAATAATAGAATCACAACCTGCTGAATTGGTTATCGTGTAAGTAGCCGTGTTGTTAGAACTGGTATAGGTATTGCCATCAATCCAAGTATACGAGTTACAAGCTGTTTGCACATCTGTGCTGGTAGTAGATGTACCTAAGGTGTTCACAAAAGCACTATTAGTAGCTAGACAACCATTCGCATCGGTTAAAGTAACAGAATAGTTGTTTCCTCCTGCTAATCCAGTAGCATCTTCAGATATTGATCCATCAGACCATAAATAGCTATATGTAGGTGTACCTCCAGATGAAGTAATAGATATTGACCCTAAATTTGTACATGATGCATCAACCAAACTATCAATACCAATTGATAGGATATTAGGTTCTGATATGATAACAGAAGAAGTATCTGAACAGCCATTAACATTTGTTACAGTAGCTATATATGTACCTGCAATAAGTCCGCTTGCTACAGAAGTTGTTTGTCCATCAGACCATAAATAAGTTAATGGTGGCGGCGGTGGGAAAGGCGGTGGTGGAGGGCCATTAAAGACTTCTACAACGATTGCTTCACCATCAGCTGCTCCATTACAACTTATTTCAGCGCCATTATAATTAGAAATAGCGGCAGCATTTGTAGATAGATTACCTACGATATTAATAGTTATAAAGTCAGTAGCGGTACAGCCTGCATTATCTGTAGCTGTAACAGTATAAACACCGGTTGCGGTAGGGGTAAAAGGAACGCCATCAGTCACTGCATTATCCCAGGTATAGTTGATTGAGGATGCGGAAACTGTAATCATGCCAGTCATCATTGCATGATATTCACAATTGTAATAGAAGGTTCCTGCAGCACTAGGAATCCATACAATTGTACCAGAGGAGGTTCCATTATTGGCTACTGAAACACTGTTCCCACTACCTGTTCCTTGTACAGTCTTTAACCAAAACGGATGACCGGATGCATTAACATTAAAGATCACTGAATCACCAACATTAACATTGATATTTGGATCGCTTCCTGAAAAATCTCCGGAAAAAGTATAGTCACCAGAACCTGCGGCTGTAACATTCATTTCTAAGCTATGTCCTCCAGTAGCTGAAAGTGTTGCAGGATTACCATCGCAAATGGTTTGATCACCACCACCAGATACAAATGGAGGATTAGAACATGATGCTCCTGAAGCTGGCGTAATAGTGACCTTAAATCTGTAGTTGTCAACAGTTTGATTTCCAGAAAAAGTATAAGCTCCTGTAGTAAGATCGTGATTTACCGCCAATGTTGAATCTTCCAACATAATTTGAGTGCCAGCAGGAAAGTTTGAAAATTCTGTTTCAAATATAGAATAACTGCCTGCCAAAGTTATTTCCGTAAGTAGAGGAACGGTAACCGGAGATGTGCCTAGCGGTGGCAAAGCATTTGAATTGAACTCATTACTTCCAGATATAGATGCGAATTGAAAAGAGGTAAAGCCATCTAAATAGAGTGCATCAAACATAAAATCATAACCATTCGTTGCAGAAGGATAGAAAAAGATCATAGTGTTAATGGTATCACCATTGTAACTCATTCCCAATCGTAAAATTGGGAAAGTATTTTCATTGAAAGTATCGGGTGTTCGTGCATCAGCACTATTAAATGATATTAATAATGTGAGGATAATAAAATAAAATGTTTTCATTTTGGTTATTGTTTTTAACATAAAAAGGGGTATTAAAAAGTTATTATTAAATCCAATTTACAAGTTGGTAGTCGTGTCAATCATTCAATTTATCAATAATTATTTTAATTTTATTGATGTGTTTGACACTGATAATCATAGTTATTGGTACTCTAAGAGGTGTTGTTAGTTATCGTAAAAAGGACTGTTTTTATTAAGGGTAGACCCAATATACAAAAAAATGAGCATGATTTGCTTTAATTACTTAAGTAATTGATTGCAAACGAGTCTGGAAATGCGTTCACTATAGCTATTGATCTTCCAATGTCCAGGACTCCAGCCTTTCAGAAAGCGATGAAAATCTGCTATTGCAACATGATATAAGGATCTCCATTCTAGTTCAAGCTCATTTGTATTAATGGTGGTGTTTGACAATCCTTTTCGTAATGATTCAAAATAGATTGCTAAAGTCTCTTTTTCTCTTTTTTCACAGTCTTGCTCCGTCATGCAACTTCCGAGGAAATATGCAACATCTTTCATACCACAACCGCCCCCGACATATTGAAAATCAACAGCAGCAACATTAAGACCATCTTCAGAAAAGCAGAAATTAGCCAATTTAGCATCTCCATGTACAATTGTTTTGAATTTGCATTCGCTTAGTTTTTTATCTATTGCCTTTGCCGCCTTTTTTAATAATGGATCATCCATTATATTCCACTCGTCGGGCCTGGTATCGAGGTGCCAATAACAGCCTATATGCCATAATCCTTGAGGTTTACGTTGCATAAATTGAGCATGGAATTGGGCTAGCCATTGTAAACAAATAGTTATTTCATTCCAGTTTATATACGTTTTTCTCAGGGGGAATCCTGCTTGATTGAGGTCTTCGAGGATCATCAAGATTTCATCTTCTTTACGATCTATTCCAAAACATTTAGGAACCCTACATTTTGATGAGCAGTCTTTTGCAAAATTTTCATACCAATATTTTTCTACCTCATAGGATCTAAGCTTTCGTTGATGTCCAATATCAGTATTCCAGCCCCTTGGATGCTTGCTGCCCTTTGGTAATTGAACTATTTTTACGACTACTGAAGGAATGTTTCCTCCTTGAAGTGTACAGCGCAAGATTTTGCCATAGCCACTCCAGAGACTTTGTATTAATTCCTCACTGTCCAATCCTTTAGCACCAGTCGCCTTGAGTAAGCTATTTTCGAATTGTTTATGCATGAAAATTAGTAAAGAATGAGAAAGTAGGTGATTTAAAAACTAAAAAGTAGATTTTTCAATTATTCAAGTGTTTCAAAAAAATCTTCAAGGGTATGCGCACCATATTCAGGAGCGATCATATCAATAGATAAAACAGTCATAAAGAATTCAATTGGTCCGTAACTTTTGGAGCTTAAGAATATCCTGCATAAACCTAGCATCATTCTTCTTATCCAATCTGGAATATGTGTGATCTTTACTTTTTTATTTACAGTTTTAAAAGCAATTTGAGCAATTTCCGTTTGCGTTAATGTTTGTGGTCCTCCTACTTTTATTAGGTTGTCATCAGTTTTAATAGCATCGACACATACTTTAGCCAGATCTTCACCATGAATCGGATTACATTTTAGTTTTCCATTTCCAAAGATATAGAAACGTCCATTTTTGGCCATATTATAAAATTCAGCCATGTCTGCAAAAAAAGCATTAGGTCTGATGATAGAATAATCTATACCTGATTTTTTTAATTTTTCAGCAAATTTTTCTTTAGCCTCACAAATCTTCAGATGCTTGAGTTCCTCTCCATTGAGAACAGAAACATAAATGAACTTTTTAACACCAGCTTTTATAGCTTCTTCTAGCAAATTCATATTTGCTTGATAATCGACATCCATATATGTTAGTCCATCTCTTTGTCTTGTGATACCTACAGAAGAAATGACAACGTCAATATTATTACAAGATTCATGAAGCGTTTTTTTTACAGTAATTTCAGCTTGGATTATTTCATCAACTTCAATATTAAATTCTTTAAATTTGGCAGGATTTCGTACAAGTACTTTTGTTTCATATCCTTGTTTTTTTACTTCTTTTGTTAAGAATTTACCCAGATAACCTGTCGCTCCGGCAATTAATACTTTGTTCATAATCGTGATTTTAGTTTCAATATTATATGAAATTAATAATATTTAAAGATATGTATTAAATGTATGCTTTTAAAATTCTAAAAATGGTAAATATAGCTAATCAAGGTATGCAATCAGTTTTATATAATTTCTTTTTCTTCATCTTTTTTTAAATCATTTTAAACCTATCATTCATAGTAGAGTCTATAATATTGTCTATTAAAACACGCCTTAAAATATTCTTTTAATTCAATCTAACTTTATTATGAAAACAATGATTAGATCAATCTTATTTATTTTTTTAATATTCACATTGGTTAACCCCGGATTTGCAGCTGCTTTAAATGTTGCTTCTACTGCCACTATACCAGTCGGTGTAATAGTTTTAATAGTAATTGGTTCTCTTTTAATTATTGGGGGTATTATTGCCCTGGCATTGGCAGCACGTCGAAGACGCATTGCCCGTCGAAACACTCAACCTGTAAGAAGCAGAAGACGGAGAAATAAGGTTATTATAGTTCGATAGGTATTTTGAATTTTGAAGACTATACCCGTTTTGAATTCAATTATTATAGCGTAATTCTATTAGCTTTTTAGTATTATTAAGGTGTTTTAATTATTTTTTTGCTGTATAAACGCTTGTTGTCTGTAATAACATTTACTATATAAATTCCTGCAGGCAAATCGATATTCAAATCTATCATTTTGGTTTGGTTGTATCTTTTTTGCGTAATAAGATTACCTGAAATATCTTTGATAGATACATTTATTTCATTTTTATATTCACCTAATTCAATGTGGATAATATCCTTAGCAGGATTTGGGTATATGATCAAATCCTTAGGGTATGTCTCCATTAAATTTACATTGGTAGTGGTACATGTGTATATACAGCTTGTACTAAACACAACACCTGAATCTATAGAAGTTATATTGTTATTAGCCCAGTTTACATCATGCACAGATATACAACTTAATTGTGTTTGAGTTAGGCTATCAACATTTACATTTTGCCCATTATTAAGATTTAGACATTGTAATGGATTGTTATTTCCAGAGAAACGATATAAAGATGTATTTGAACTTAAATCTATTTCAGTGAGTTGATTGTTGCCACAGGCAACATGTCCTAAATCAGAGTTGCTAAAATCTAGACTAGAAAGTAAATTATTGGAACAGTAGAACACAAAATTTATTTTGGCATTATTTAAATTTACAGAGGTAATTTGATTGTCCGAACAGGATACCCATTGCATTTGTGTGTTACTTAGGTCGATATGTGTAAGCTGATTGTAACTACATTCAATTTCGAGTATAATTGAATCATTTTTGAAATCAAAATAAGTCAATGCATTATGACCACAAAATAAGTACCTAATAGCACAGTTACTTGCATCCAATGTGTCTAATAAATTATTATAACATGATAAGTTCCACATTTCGTTTATATTCGAAATATCTAAATTGGTCAATTGGTTATCTGAACACAATAAATTATATAATAAAGGATTGTTACTGAGATCCAGACTCGTAATTTGATTGTTTGAACATTCCAAATATTCTAATTGTGTATTTTGACTGAGATCTAAACTTATTAATTGATTGTTTTCACATACCAAACCTGTTAGGGCGACAAAGCTTTCAATACCAGTAAGATCTGAAATATTTTTATTCGATACATTCAAAATTGTGACATTGCTAAGAGCTGCTGTTAAGGCAACACCGTCAACGGTTCCGCTATCTATTCCAAGATCAATGAGTGCTTGTTCAAAATTTGCATCAGGTATGTTCGTTGTTTGTGCAAATAATGAATGAATGAATACACATGTTGATAGAATTGTCAATATTATTTTCATTAATTTAAGATTGAAAATTTATTATATTATTTAATAGTACATTCACCATAAAAAAGGAATGAAAGCTTTACGTTCTTTCGGGTATTCATCAAATTTATTGAGGTACCATTTGTGGTGTGCTATAGCCCTTGGTGCAAGATTTGCAAAAGTCCAAACAGCAAAGGATAAAGCAGGAAGTGCCCATACCATAATTGCAAAACCTGCCCATTCAATAATTTCACCAAAGAGGTTAGGGCAGGAGATATATTTAAAGAGTCCCCCCTCAGGTATTTTATATGCTGTTTCGCCTGGTTTTCGAAGATTTAGTAATATGTTGTCAGATTTTATATTTATAAATACGCCAGACAGAAAAACAAAAGTTCCGATAATAAATTGGGGTGAACCAAACCAGGATTCATGGTATAGGTCTGCGTAATTGCCTAAAAAATAACCATTTACAAAGCCATTCATTATATTAAAGAAAATAGCTGAACCCATGATCATCACGGGCATTTTTTTACTGTGGTCTCTTTGTCTTATAGGGTATATAACCGTTCTGTTGAAATAATGCAACATCCATAACGACCAAAAAACTAGTGTAACTGTATTTGGACTTGTTTTACCTGAAAAGAAAAAATAACTTAAAATTAATGGAGAAGGTAATTCCATAATCATCCAACCTAATCGGGCATTTATCATTGGGCCCCAGTTTTTTGAACTATGACGCCCGAAAGGAGCAGTTACGAAGAACAAAGAAAAAAAAGTAATAATTGCAAGTCCTATCCAGCAGTATACTATATATTGAAATGTGGCATTACTCATATGGTTGCTTTATAAAATTCTAATTATTATTAAAAATAGGTTAAAAACAAATGTATAAAAACTGAAAGTGCAAAAAATCAATTGTCTATTCAAATTATCATATGATATTCTTTCTTTTTTTCTGTATAATATTTCAGCAAGGATGTAATTAAAAAGGACTATCTTTGCTTTTGGTGTTAAAATAATCGCGGCTTAATATGAAATATTTAATAATTCAGACTGCCTTTATTGGTGATGTTGTATTGGCTACTCCATTAATAGAGCAATTGAAAAAAAATGATAATAGCTGTAGTATTGATTTTTTGCTGCGCAAAGGCAACGAATCTCTGCTTTTAGGACATCCTCATGTCAATGAAGTTTTAGTATTCAATAAAAAAAAACATAAGTATGTCAATCTTTTTCGATTGATAAAAACAATACGTTCCAATTCCTACGATTGTGTTATTAATGTTCAACGATTTTTCACAACGGGTCTTATTACAACTTTATCTTCAGCTAAAGTTAAGATAGGATTTGATAAAAACCCATTTTCTTTTGCTTTTACAAATACCGTTAGACATACAATTTCTGAAGAACATGATGTTCACGAAGTCCAAAGAAATCTATCGCTAATTAAACATATCGTTGGCGATGACTTTCAAAAACCGAAATTATATCCCAGTAAAAATGATTACGAAGTAGTAAATGCCGATGAACCATATATTTGTATTGCTCCTTCATCTGTTTGGTTCACGAAACAATTACCTGATTTCAAATGGTCTGAACTGATTAATAAAATCCCTGATAAGTATAAAATTTATTTATTGGGCGGGCCTGATGACATTCCTCTTTGTACACAAATCAAATTGCAAACTGGAATTGATAGAATTGAAATCAAGGCTGGTCAATTAACTTTTTTGCAATCAGCTGCATTAATCAAAAATGCAAAAATGACATTTACAAATGATTCTGCACCATTACATTTTGCTTCTGCTATGAATGCTCCAGTGGCAACATTTTTTTGTTCTACTATTCCTGAATTCGGTTTTGGTCCATTGTCAGATATAGCACATGTTTTCCAAATTGATTATCAGTTATCATGCAGACCTTGTGGTTTACATGGCAAGAAAGAATGTCCTCGCCAGCATTTTAATTGCGCAGATATAAATATTGATAATGCTATATTAAAATCCAACATTCTGTAATGTGCAAATTCGATTTTTACTGCTTTGCCAAGAACTTGTTTTGATTTTTTGTAAAAGTTCCTTATTAATTAATCTTACAATATTGATACTTTTTTGTACATTGTAATAGTACTCAATAGTACCCATGTTTTATTTTTGTGTTTATATCTTTTAATAAATTAAGATCCTATATTTTTTCCCAAATGAAAAGTATAAACGACATTAGCCGTCAGATTCAGCCAACCCTTGAATCTGTCGAAAAATTTAGATTAGATAAGTTGGAAGCAATCTCACAAGCTACGAAATTGTATTATGTACCTTTTTTTATGGTTATAACTTCATTTGTTCTTTATTTTTTTAATATGATTCCCTATGCAGTATTATTAGGAATTATTGGTTTGATAGGTATTGTTTTAGTTTATATGTTAAAAATTCGTCCATTAACAAATGGTTATACCCAGCATTTTAAACGCGAGGTATTTACTTCTTTTGTTAATGCTTTATATCCTAACACCACATACATTCCTGACGATTGCGTGCCCGATAGTTTGTTTAAAATGTCTAGACTGTATAGTTCATACAACAAATATAATGGAGAAGATTATTTTGAGGGTAAGACTACCAATGGATGTAATTTTAAGTTTTCTGAATTAAATGTTTTAGATACTAGTACCTATACAGATAGTGATGGAAATTCAAAAACCAGAACTACTACAATTTTTGATGGTTTGTTTTTTGTATTGACTGTTCCGGTCAAAGTACGTGGCTTTATTCAGGTTTTACCTGATTTTGCCCAGAGTAATTTTGGCTCTATAGGAAAATATATTCAAAAAAGTCTTGGCTCCATGTTCCACGAGGGTAATATGGTTTATTTGGAAGATTATCCAGAATTTGAAAAAGAATTTGTTGTTTATAGTCAAAATGAAGAAGAAGCATTCCGTATTTTGACATCCGAACTAATACAATCGATCTATGATCTTCGTTTTAAATGGAATAAAAAACTTCGACTTAGCTTTGTAGATAATGAGATTTATCTTGCATTAGCAACCTACCGTGATTTTTTCAATCCCGATATATACCAATCTGTATTGCAAAGCACTTTATTGCATGAGCTATATAATGAACTTGCGCTTTGTTTTTCTGTAGTTGAAAATCTAAGTGTTAAGCAAAACCCCAATTATAATCCAAACAGGGCTAATCAACCTGTACAATTGGATCGTTATGATAAAGACCGCAATTCCGATAACACCATTTAAATGTTTTTATATTTTAATCCTGACTTTTGTTGTAGTAAGTAAAAATGAAACAATTATTCCGTCTTGTTAGATTTTCAAATTTAATAATTATTGGGTTTACATTGGTAATATTACGTTATGTCTCTTCTCCTGTATATTCTGATTCAAAAGTTTTTTTTGTCGTTTTAGCAGGTACTATTCTAATCGCAGCAGCAGGGAATATAATTAATGATATTCTCGATTTAGAAATTGATTTAATTAATAAGCCACATAATGTAGTTATAGGTAATCAAATAAATAAAAATATAGCTTGGGGACTATACATTACTTTTAATTCTATTGCGCTTTTATTAATTGTTTCGACAGGGGTTATGGTCTTGTTTTTGGTTTTTCTTTCAGCGATCATCTTACTGTTTTTATATTCTTATAAATTTAAGAAACTAGCCATATTAGGAAATCTTACCGTAGCATTATTGTGTTCTTGGGTTGTTATTGAATTATTGTTCATTGAATATACTTTTTTGTCTGACTATTGGATCAAAATTATGTATATGTATGCTCTTTTTGCTTTTATCTCTACTTTTGGGCGTGAGCTTATTAAAGACATAGAAGATTTTGAAGGGGATAAAAAAATGGGTTGTAAGACTTTACCTGTTGTTGCGGGAGTACAATCTGCTAAAATTCTTGTTATAATTTCCTTCTCTATATTGTTAATTCTTTTGGCCTTAGAGGGGTATTGGTTTTTTCTAAATAATAAAATAGCTGTTTCTGTATATATATTTGTTTTATTGCTTTTGCCTCTTAGTTTTATTATCTTAAAATTACCATTAGCAAAGGAAAAATCAGATTACACCATATTGAGTAAATTGATGAAGATTTATATGACTTTGGGTTTAGGAATGCTCTTTTTTGTATAACTAATCAACCTTTTGCATATATTTATTTAATATTTTCGATTCAAAATGTTTTTCAAACAATAATATTTGTGTCATAATTTACGCTACAGATGTTCATATCGTTGCTTTATTGTCTCTAAATAGCAAATGTATAGGGTTTTTACTGTTCTTTTTATTAAAAATGTTGTATTATTGTGTAAGAAAAAATCAATAGCAAATGTTAACTTATATAAGTCCATATAAACTTTTTGACCTACCTTTAGATAGCAGTGAGGCTATCCTAAAGGCAAATGAAGTTAAGGTTCTTGAGCGACTAAAGCATAATGATGAAAATGAAATTGTACAGATAGGTCTTACAAAGACATTAAAAAGTCATGCGTTACAACTGTTGAAAGAGCTTGGTGATTCTAATACCAGACAGTATCATATTACCATTTTTAATTACAAAAAATTACTTAATTTTCTCGAATATGGTCAGCTCAATTATTTTAGACAGGAAAAGAAAAACTCAAATATTGAAGATGCTGAATTCTGGAAATTTATAGCTCCTTTTTTTGGGAGACAATTTGGCGAAACGCTTCTGAAGGCGATAAAGACAAATGATAAGGACACATTAATGCTACTTTCTTCTGAATCTCTTCCTATGACAGGTGGATTTGAGGAACTTTGTTATAAACATGCAGCTAGTTATATTGGCAAAACGATTAATGAATTAAAGCAATTACAAGTTCAAAAAGAACTCTTGCATATCTCTGAGCGCGAGTTACTTTCTTATTTGCCTAATAAAACAATAGAACTTTATAATATCCTGCCGGATTATTTTAATGTTGTTAGAAATTTAATAGCTACAGAAATTTATAGTCTATCTGTTGTTCTGATTCAAAATTATGGACGCAGTGATGGTGCTTCTGCTATTATAAAACAAGGTTTAAAACTGAAACTTGATGAATCAGTTCGAAAAAACCTTGAGGCTATGAATAAAAATTTCACTTTAAAATCACAGGTCCCAACTTTTATTTGGGTTGCCCTTGCAGCTGTTTCTCTTTTGTACATAATTAAGTTTATTGAAACTACTTTTTCCGGAGGTTAATTAATACTTTCTTTGCCAATTTCACTCTTTTTAGATAAGCTTCTCTTTTTTCAGATATATTTCATTACTCTATTAAAAAACGTAAGTAATTTAATGGTCTATACATATAAAATTGTGCTCCTTATTTCTATTTTATTAATAAGTTGTCAAAGCGGCACTAATAATTTAATACTTGATTCTTCTGATAAATTAAGAACATACACATCAGAGGACTGGGATTACTGGGAAATTAACCTCAGTGGTGAAACAGGAAAAATACGTACATACACATCAGAGGACTGGGATTACTGGGAATATGAATTAGGTGTCCACTCGGGAAAAATACGTACATACACATCAGAGGACTGGGATTACTGGGAAGTAGATAATGGTACTTTAAAAATACGTACATATACATCAGAAGATTGGGATTACTGGCAAATTACAGGCTCTGGTGTAAATATAAATGTACGTACTTATACATCAGAGGACTGGGATTACTGGGAGATGTCTGGTGATGTAACAGGAAATATTAGAACTTATACATCCGAAGATTGGGACTATTGGGAAATTAATGCAGATCTATCTGGTGTAGATTCTCAGACAAAAGCAGCCATTTTGTTCATTCCAGTTTTTGCTAGTAGTATTTATATTCAAGGAATTTGTTTGTAATAAATATTTCGTCATTATTTTTTAATTCAACTAATTAAATAATATTATGAGAGTTTTGTTTTTTTTGTTTTTTGCACCACTTTATTTCTCTTCATGTGACTCTAGTACAAAAACAATCCCAGCTTCTGCTGATTCAAAAGCTGTTATGAAAGAGATTGATAAGGAATTAAAACTTAAACGTGAAGAGTATTATCTAAAAATTAAGGACAAAAGGAGTATAGAATTGAAATTCAATACCAATGAACACTCTAAAGATTCACATGGTAAAGAAATATTGGTACATATAAAATTAAATAATCTAGAATTTGTTGAAACTACTTGGGGTAAATATGTAACTGAGCCTATTCATCTTAAGTTGGAACTTACTGATACAGTTCTTGAACGTGTCTATGGCGTAATTGAACAAATGGAGTTGAATCATTCTATTTTTGAAAAATTTAAAAACTCGGGTAATGTTATGTATAATGCAAGTCTAAAAATTGACAACAAACTAGTTATAAACCTTAAAGGGGGACGTGATTTAATGAATAATCAAGTTGCATCTAATCTTATGTTATTGGCAGATCATCTTAGAAATTTAGCTAATGGTGATGAAGATGAATTTATGCAATGGTCTGGTAAAATCATGGATGATACAAACCAGGAAAAGCTTTAATATTTTTCTAATTTTATATTAAATGAAATTGATCCTCGAAACGAAACGGCTTATTATCAGAGAAACAAATATTGATGATGCTGAATCGATTTTTGATCTACACACCAATAAAGATGTTCAACAATACACTGGAGAACCTATGCCACTATCCCTTCAGGAAGTACAAGAAGGATTGCACAAACATGCGGAAGAGAATTTTGTAAAAAGAGGTTTTGGACGTTGGGCTGTTATACATAAATCACATAATAAGTTAATTGGTTGGTCAGGGCTTAAATATCTTACTGAGTTTGATGAAATAGACCTTGGATACCGTTTTTTTCCTGAATACTGGGGTATGGGTATAGCTACAGAAACTGCCATTCCCATTGTTAAATATGGGTTTGAAATTTTAAACCTTAATAGAATAATTGGAATAGCTATGAAGGAAAATATTGCTTCAATAAATGTCCTGAAAAAAGCTGGAATGACCTTTGACAAATGTGCACCCTATGAAGAAGGAAGTGTAAGTGTAGAATGGTATTCTGTAGAAAAAACCGTCTAATATCTCTATTAAAGAATTATAAAATTAGTATTATTGTTTTAACAATGCATAGTATAACTTAAATCATGGTAAGAGTTTTTATCTATATCTTAATAATATCTCTCTTTAGCCATTGTGAATCAAAGAACTTTCCTCAAAATTGTACTGGTGAGTGGTTTTATTGGTCTGCACAAAACACCTATTGTGAAATTTTAATAACAGAAGAATTTGTCTTGCCATATCACAAAGATGCTCAGAATTTAATAACTTATAAATATCACATTAGGAATGATTCCTTTTATCTTATTGGTAATGATCCCAATATATTAGAAACATCACCAATTTATTTTTTGGGAGAAGATTCTTTTCAGATAAAAGGAATAACACCTTCAATTTTAAAACGGATACAACATAGTAAAACAAATCCGGTGTCTTTATTAAATTATCATAATAAGATCAATAAATTAATTAGTAATAGAAATATTGTTGAAATTGTTGATGATAACATACTTATCGAAATTAATAACGTTAAAAAACAATTTGATGAAGCTTTTACACAAAGAAGAATACATGCATTAAGCAAAAGGAGCAATCTATAAATCTATTCATATAGCTTAATATTTAATTCTTTTCTTTTTAAAGATAGGTTCAGGGATAATTAAATTTCATGAGGAATATTATATTTTATATACTTTGGTTTGTTGCAATTTTCTTTGCCTTATATCTTGCATCAATTGCATTGTCATATTTTGCTTTCGATCTGAATTATGGATTTTTAAAAGCTAAACAACATTTAATTCACAATAAATTATGGCTCGTATTTTTCTTTGTCCATTTGTTTTTTGGTGCAATGGCAACATTAACTGGCTGGCCTTTGTTTTTTAGTAAAATTATACCTTTCAAATCTGTTTGGCATAAAAGAGTAGGCAAGTTTTATATCTATTCAATTTTATTGTTTACAGGACCAACAGGACTATATTTGGCGTTTTTTGCTGAAGGAGGCAAATGGGCAACATTAGGATTTATACTAATGAGTTTTGCCTGGATGTTACCAACATATATGGCGCTTTATACGATTGTCAAAAAAGACCTGGTTGGGCATTATAGATGGATCATTCGTTCTTATTGTATGACACTTTCGGGCGTAACACTTCGTCTTTTTATGCCTTTTGGCGCGAGATTTGTACAGTTAGAAGAAGAGACTACTTTTATTATTAGTTCTTATATTTTTGTTTTGAATATTATTCTTGGGGAAATTATTTTACTCTTTAATAAACAACAACAAGACAATCTGGTTAACTTAATTGATTAGTATTTCTTTAAGTTTTATGTCTTTTCCTGATTTTTTATTGTAATTTGTAATTAAAATATTTTAGCGCTTATTTTTTTAATACTTTCATCCTTTAATTATGAAAAAGTTTAATATTATTTTTGTAGGAATACTGTTATCCTGTTTTTTAGTTTCTTTTATAGATTCGAATAATTTAAATACACCGCAAAAAAGATCTAATATAGCTTTAGAAAGCATAGTTGAGGACCCCTTGCCTGCCCATAATTCACTTGATGGAGATACCTTAAGTTTTGAACAGTTAAATCGTTATGTGACAGATGAAATGATAGATCCTATAATGGATTGTTTCGAAAAAAAGGATCCGCATTTGTTCATGACCAAATGTTATTCCCGTATAGTTTTTCGGTTATCTTCAAATAATATCAGTAGTACATTGTACCAAGATTTTGATATTAAAGGAAGTGTTATTTTTATTGATTGTTCTGTTGAAATGAGAATTGCTGATGTTTCAGTTAATTATACAAATAAAACCATCACAGTTAGAGAATCTTTCCGCTCAAAGGATCAGGATTATAAAATTTATCTCGATGATCTCTGTAAATATATAGCCAAAAATGGTATACCTAAATAATTTATCCTGTTTGACTACTCGTTACGTTGTAAAAATTTCCTGATACTTTTATCTAAGAAAATTAAAGATCTCCAATATAGATCTCCACAGGTATGCCTATTTATGGAAAAACATCCATAGAATCATCCATCTCATGAGCTATAATGGCTTCATGTTTAGGTATTGCTCAGTATAAATTGACTCAGATCAGATCTCACAGCGATAATTCTTTTAACGCTTATAAAGTGCTGAAAATGGATTTTCTCTCCTTATAAATCCTATAAGATTCCTCTGTACATAGATACATTAAATCGGTGTTTTAATTATTAGTATGCTCTGTTATTCTAGTTTTTTCTGTTTGAAACAACAGGTGTTTGTAATAAAGCAATCATTACTTATTTAAAGGTACAATTTACTCATTTAATGTTTTCTTAGTATGATATGCTAAAAGAAAATACGATCTATCTTAAAGAATTTTATTTCAGGAATGTAATAAGTCCCACAAAAAATACACATAAACCACCATATACTATACTGGCAATTCTATTTGATAGTATTATTTTTAATTTATAGTAATAGGATTGAACAATAAAACAAACCAAAAACCATATAAGACAGTAATTTATTTTATCATTAATGTTTTCTAAATGCCAGAAATCAAGTCTTGAAGCAACCTGAATTGTCAAAAGAATTAATGAAACTTGTAGCAAGGCACCTATAGATGCTTTTATGTATACAGATTTAATAGGGAGTTTTGATGATATATTTGCAGTACTATAGGTTAGGATCAGCCAATAAAAACCAATTGCTATGGGTACTCCTGCTATTGAAAAGCCTAATGAATCACCAAAATGATAATTTCCAAATATGTAATTTGTTTTGACAGCTATAAGCTCTATACCAAAACCAAAAATATAACTTGCTACAAATAATTTAAGTATAGCTTTGGTCCATTCCTCTTGATAGAAAAGAATCAGAATAGTATTAAGATATATAAAAGATGCGCCATAATTAAGAAACCACTCCTGATCTTTGCCAGTGGTTAGTCCGATCAAAAATGAAACATAAAATAACATTAGTATTATTATACCTGGAAATTTGCTCATATCATCTGTTTTTATAAAAATTTGTCTCAAATATAAAGTAATAGATAAAAGGACTGTATTAATCACCTTTGATTTTTAAAACTTACATAAAAAATCACTAATTTTGCATGAAATTTTTAATCAATCACTGAAGTGTTATTTAATGCTTCTATCACACATTAATTACTTATATGTTAACGGTTAGTAATCTTTCTTTGCAATTTGGCAAAAGAGTTCTTTTTGATGAAGTAAACATTAAGTTTACTAAAGGTAATTGCTATGGCGTAATAGGCGCTAATGGTGCAGGAAAATCTACTTTTTTACAAATACTTTCAGGTGAAATAGAATCAACTTTGGGTAGTGTAAGTATTGAATCTGATGCTCGTATGGCGGTTCTAAAACAGGATCACTTTGCTTTCGACGAATATTCAGTTATTGATACTATTATCATGGGGCATCAAAAATTGTACAATACCAAGAAGGAATTGGACAACATCTACCTTAAAGAAGATTTTAGTGATGAGGATGGCATTAGAGTAGGAGAATTGAATGAACAATTTGAGGAGATGAATGGTTGGAATGCCGAAAGTGATGCTGCTACAATGTTGAGCAACCTTGGCGTTAAAGAATCTGATCACTATAAATTGATGAGTGAATTAAATACCAATCAAAAAGTTCGTGTATTATTAGCTCAGGTCTTATTTGGCGATCCAGATATAATCATTTTAGATGAGCCCACTAATGATCTTGATGCAGAAACTGTTATGTGGCTAGAGAATTTTTTGGCAGATTTTAAGAATACTGTCATTGTAGTATCTCACGACAGACACTTTTTAGATAGTGTCTGTACGCATATTGCTGATGTTGACCATAAAAAAATTAAATTAAGTACGGGAAATTATACTTTTTGGTATCAATCCAGTCAATTACTATCGCGTCAATTAGCGGATAAAAACAAGAAGAATGAACAGAAACGTAAAGAACTACTCGAATTTATTCAACGTTTCTCGGCTAATGCTTCAAAAGCAAAACAAGCAACCAGTAGAAAGAAAGCTTTAGAGAAATTAGATATAAGTAATATGTCTATTTCTTCTAGACGTTACCCTGGTATTATTTTTAAACAGAATAGAGAAATAGGAAATCAGGTGCTTACAGTTGGTAACTTAAAAAAATCAATTGGAGAGGAATTGTTATTTAATAAATTGAATTTCACTATCGAAAAGGGCGATAAAATTGCTATTCGTTCAAAAAATTCTTTGGCAGTGACAAAATTATTTCAAATTCTTGCTAAAGATGCATATGAGAAGGCAGATTCAGGAGATTTTGAATGGGGAGTAACCGTTACGAAGTCTTATCTACCTAATGAGAATAGTAAATATTTTCAGTCTGATATGAATCTCGTAGATTGGTTACGTCAATTTTCGGAAGAGAAAGATGAAACATTTATAAGAGGTTTCCTTGGACGAATGCTGTTCTCAGGTGAAGAAACTCAAAAGTCATGTAGTGTTTTGTCTGGTGGAGAAAAAGTCCGTTGCCTTATGTCTAAAATGATGTTGGAAGAAGGTAATGTTTTGATACTTGATGAGCCTACATCTCACCTGGACTTAGAATCTATTACAAAACTAAATGAAGCGTTGATAGATTATCCTGGAATTGTAATTTTTACTTCGCATGATCATGAATTTACCCAGACTGTTGCAAATAGAATTATAGAAATTTCTCCTAATGGCATGTTGGATAAATTAATGACTTATGATGAATATCTCATGGATGAGAAAGTTAAATCTCAACGCATTGAACTTTATGAAGGTACTGTTTATGCCTAAAATCGTACCTTTTTGTTAGAATAATAACAATATTGCAGGCGTTTACGTTTTAATTATATTAAATTGCATATCATTGATAATTTTATTACATAGATATATCACTCAAAATTTTTTATATTATGTCACTTACTAAGCTATTCCTTGTTTTTTTTATTTCTTTAGGCATATTGACTATTAATGTTGCTCAAGATAATGGTGCATCTACAACCACTATTTCAGAAAATAATTCACCATCTGATCGTTTTGCATTTAGTTATGGAGTATTACTTGGTGATAATCTTAAAACAATAGGATTAACCTATGAAATGGTATCTATGAGTAAGATTGTTGAAGGTATCAAAATAGTAATGGTTCAGAATAATACGGATTATACACAGGAAGATGCCCAAAAATATGTAAATAAAAAATTAGGAGAATTAGAAAACAATAAGTCTCCTGATGGAAGTAATACATCCATAGAATTACAAAAAACCAACCTTGAAGATTTTTATTTTTATTATGGTGTTTTGATAGGTCATAATTTGAATAATTTCGATTTAAAAATCGAAGATATTACTCTAAAAGATTTTGAAAATGGTGTTTCTGCAATGATGTTTGGTAGTGATAAATCCCTAAATACTCAGGAAGCACAGGCAGTAGTTAGTGCTAAATTTCAAAAGATGCAACAGATAAAAACTGATAATCAGTTAAAAGCTAATGATGCTTTTATGGACAAGAATAAAAACAAAAAAAATATTATTTCTCTACCATCGGGTATTCAATATGAAATACTAAAAAAAGGAAAAGGCCAAAAACCTACTATTCAAAGTCAAGTGACTACACATTATCATGGTACATTGATAGATGGAACAATCTTTGACAGTTCAGTAGATCGTGATGAACCGATTTCTTTTGCATTGACAGGGGTTATAAAGGGCTGGCAGGAAATCCTTCCACTTATGAAAGAAGGTGGTAAAGTTATAGCATACATACCTCCGCATATGGCTTATGGAAACAGAACAAGAAATAAGATTCCAGCTAACTCTGTTTTAATTTTTGAAATAGAATTGATTTCTGTTGATAATTAGTCTTTTCAGACCTGACTTTTTGATTGGGTACTTTCTTAATTAAGTTCCACCTGAATTGTACAGTCCAAAATTTCCTTTTAGCAAACTGTAGTATATCAATTCAGTATTTTAGGTATTAATCCTATAATAAAAACCATACTGTATACAATTTAGATTATCTAATCTTCATATGTATAAAATCATGGTTACTATTATCTTGATATAATCACTTTTTTAGTGATCGTTTTGTCTTTTGTATCGATAACAAGAAAATACATACCTGAGGTCAAACCACGAAGAACTATACGGTTGTTATTATCGTGGTTCTCAATTAGCTTTTCCCCATTTAGGTCATATAGTGCAATGTTGAAAATATGATTTTCAAGCCCCTTAATTGTTATAGTGCCATGGGTAGGGTTGGGAGCTATTTCAATACTAGTTTCTTCAAGAGATTGTAGAAATGTTAAATTACTTAGGGTAATAGATATAGTGTCACTAGCAATACATCCAAACCTATCTGTAGCCGTTAACCACAACATATTTACACCATCAGATAGATTAGTGCTATCTACTAAAAGTTGAGCAGTAGTATCGTTATTATTCCATAGATAAGTCGAGAAGTTCATGTTGTTATTGAGTAGGATAGAGGCTGTATAATCCAGTATTGTATCATTGCCAATGTTTATTGTAGGCTCTGAGATTATAGCTCTAATCGCCAACCTATCACTATTGCATACACCACTGGGGTTAAAGCCATAGTGATAAAATACTTCACCACTAAAATTTCTGGGAGAATAAATTGTGCTAAAATTATAGCTAATTCCTGAACCACTTAATATTTCGATTTCGGAATTATTAAAGTTAGTTATGGAAGAAGCATGTTGATAAGAAACTCTGGAAGAAGAACTTTGCATATGAAGATAAATACCAAGTGTATCATTTGCATTAAGAACAATGTCGCTATAATCTAGTGTTTTAAATTCTCCGGCAAAATTGACTTGAACGGTATCAGTTCCCCAAGCATTCCATGCACTACTATTATTTTCATTTCCTTCATAACTACCCATTCTGTAATAGGCGACTACATTTTGTGTTCCAGTTGTATTTAATTTTGCTTGAATGCTATCTATTGTAATGGTAGTTGATGCGACGACATCAAACATAAAACCATTCCAGTTGATTGTCGTACTTGCAGTAGTAAAAAGTGAATTATTGAAAAATAAATCTCCACGAACTGCTTCAGGATAGTAGGTTTGATCTGTTGTTAAATTTGACGTCAGAAAATTATTTCCATAGCCAATTATATTACCTCCTGTATCAGCATCATACCAAAAAATTGTATCTGCTGGTGAATTTACAAATGCTTGTAGGGTTGTACTTTCACCTAAACATATCGTGTCATTCGTGCCGCTTAAACCAGGATGTCCTAATGTTGTGAAACGATAATTGCCTGAACTATCATTTGTATGGTCTACATCCGAATTAACAAGAAAGGCACTTAAGTCTATATCCATGCCATTATAACTATTTAACATAAATGAAATAGTATCGGCTTTACATACACTAGTAGGTTGAATTAATTGGATTGTTGTATCCTTTATAATACCATTTATTAGGTCATTTTGCGCAATATTAACACTAATATTTGAGGCGCTTGCCTGGCCAATATTTGATATTATTATGTTTATTATACTATTGCTGTCACCACAAACTGATGGAGCATCAAATTGTACATCTAATAGAATATGGTCAGAATTGGGCAATGTATCTGCAACGTGATTAGGAATATCTTCGGCCATAACTCTTTCGTTTAATATACGATGCCCTGCATTGTTCATATGTACACCATCACCTGAATCGTATGCAGATAAAATATTGTTGTTGGAATCAGCACAACCATTCCAAAAGTCAATAGCGTACATTCCGAAATAGTTAAAAATAGAATCCCTTACAGCAGTTTGAATTGCTTTTTTGCTTGTAGAAAAGTTACGTGGTTGTGTTGTACAAATCCATACTGGTATATTATTAATATTTCCCTCATTAAAAAGTGTAATGAAATTTGCCATTTGTTCGTTGACGCCATAATTGTAGGCAGCATCATTGGAAGGCATATTTACAATTACTGCATCAGCTCCCAAAGAAATGGCTTTACTGATGTTTTTATTGGTATTTCTACTTGGTCTACCACTAGGTGCAGTGTACCAGTCAGGCATTATGTGATAGGTGGTCGTGCCACCAACAGCAAGATTCGTTACCTGATTGTTAGTGTTTATAGTTTGTAAATATTTTCTATATCTATTCACCCAAGCACTATCTGAAGAGCTGGGACCAGCACCTGCTGCAGTTGATGAACCAATAACTACTATGTGAATATCTGTTCTTTCAGTACATGGATTCGCAGGAGATTGGGCATGGGAAAAAGCGATTGAAATCAGAAATATTAGGAAAGTTTTAATTAGGAGTTTCATAGTAAAAATGATTTATTGTTTTCTGTACATGTATAGTATTTTTTTTAAAATAGCATTAGCTCTTCATATACTCGTTGGGTAGGTAAACCTACAATATTGTTGTATGAACCTTCAATTTTTTTAATTTTTGCAAGTCCTATCCATTCTTGGATTGCGTATGCCCCGGCTTTGTCATAAGGTTTAAAATTATTTATATAAAAGTCGATTTCATCATTCGTTAATACAGAAAAATGCACCTTTGAATGTACAGAAAAAGTGACTTCTTTATTTGTGCCAAGCAAACAGACTCCAGTAATAACTTCATGTACATTTCCTGATAGCTCTTTAAGGATATTTACTGCATCAGTATAGTCCTTAGGTTTGTGATATATGCTGTTATTCATCAACACAATCGTATCTGATGCCAATATAATTTTATCATTCGTTAGATGATGTTGGACTGAAGCTGCTTTTTTTTGTGCAAGATGAGCAGGAACATCCTCTTTTGACAAATCTTCAGGAAAAGTTTCATCAATATTTTGTTCAACCACTTCAAATTCAAAACCCAATTCACTTAGCAATTGCCTCCGTCGCGGAGATTTTGAGGCTAGAAGTATAATTGGTTTTTGTGTTTTCATAGAGCGCCTGAATTTTAATTAAAACGGTTGTCTATATATTAAATTATTGATTTGTATATATTTATACACATAGGTGCAAAGTTAATAATAAACTGAATAAAAAAAAATCAATTAATAAAATTCATCTTTTTAGCCACTATTGTTTATCAATAGGTCAATTAATTCATGTTTTTTAATTTATAAATTTAGAATGTGATCTGCTAAAAATTGAAAAATCCTATAATTAGTCTGACATTAACTATAAATTTGTGCAACTAAAAGGGATTAATAATTCTTATACATTAGAGTTGAATATAAAATTATAAGAAAAATGGTAAAATTTTGTGGGAGTGCAACATCAATTTTTGTTTTTGGTTATCTCGGTACCTTTATTGGTTGGTGGGGTTTAGCAATAATTGCGACAATTGTTGGTTTTGTTTTTCAAATGAATGGTTTTAAAAGTTTTTTAAGTGGCTTTATTGGCGGTGGCCTCTTTTTTGGAACATATGCATTTGTTCTAGATGCTGCCAATGAAAGTAGACTTTCCTCAATGATGACTGAATTACTACAATTTGATCCCTTTTGGGCAACAGTACTAATTGGTGCTTTTCTTGGTGGTTTAGGAATGTTGTGTGGAAAATATTTAAGAGATGTTATTAGTGGTGAACAAAAAAATGTAAGGTACAGAGGTAAATATATTTAGTATTTTTATACTTGCGATTTATGAAGTTTAATTCTATTATGAGATGAAAAAACCACACCGTTCAGGATTTGTAAATATTATTGGTCGACCTAATGTTGGCAAGTCTACCTTGATGAACGCTTTGGTCGGAGAACGTATGTCGATCATTACTGACAAGCCTCAAACCACCAGACATAGGATAATTGGAATTGTTAGTGGTAATGATTATCAGGTTGTATTTTCAGACACACCTGGTTTTATTAAAGATCCGTCATATGCAATGCAGGAATCAATGAATAAATTTGTATCCGGATCTTTCAAAGATGCAGATCTAATGATTCTAGTCGTTGATGTTTTAGAGCAATATGATATGAACAACCCCTTGTTTAAAAAATTAGAAGGTGTTAAGGTTCCCTTGTATTTGGTTCTGAATAAGACAGATCTGATAGATGAGCTTGCTTTATTTAATAAAATTGTCGAGTGGAAAGACAAAGCTGATTTCAAAGAAGTTATTCCAATTGCCGCACTTCATAAAAAAGGAACGGAGGATTTGTTTAAGAAAATCGTAGAGGACTTACCAATAGGGCCTATATATTATCCTAAAGATCAATTTACTGATCGTCCTGAGCGCTTTTTTATTTCAGAAATCATTCGTGAAAAACTACTTATGAATTACTATCAGGAAATACCCTATGCTTGCGAAGTAGTAGTAGATGAATTTAAAGAGGATCCTGATCCTAATAAAAATCTTATAAGGATACATGCTATTATTTATGCATCGAGAAAAAGTCAAAAGAATATTATCATTGGGAAAAAAGGTGCAGCGATTAAAAAATTAGGCATTGATTCCCGATATGCTATAGAAAAGTTTTTAAACAAAAAGGTGTATCTTGAATTGTTTGTTAAAGTTCGAGAAAATTGGCGCAATGATGATAATATGCTTAAGAACTTTGGCTATAAACAATAATTTTAAATTATTTAGACTTTTTACTAAAACAAATTTAGAATTCATGAAACCCAATTTAAATGTATCAGCAAGATCTATTTTGTTTCTAATGCCTGCTGGAAGTGCCGCACCATTTCAAGTGCGGTTAGGTTTGCAAACTAATAGTGAAGATGTTAAAGCAAATGGTGATTTTACAATCACAGACTGCAATGACGTTACGGATGCTGTTAATAAAACAATGGCACTAATTGAGGATTTGAATATCAGCATAGCAGATGATTTTACATTAGTCCTCCCTATGTTTACTGCAGCAAATTCAGAACAAGAAGCTGAATTAATAAATACTGCGTGGATTATTAAAGAAGAAGCGGACAAAGGGGGATGGGAATTTTCACGACTAATACCTTCTCCAATTTTTTAATTTTCTTAAACCCATTATGAAATTATTTTTTTTTATTTTTTGGTTTTTATTCTTTTTTCAAATTAACTATTCTGTTGCCCAGATAGATCCCAAAAAACAGGAAAACAAAGGCACAGGCACAGAAGAAAAGAAAAGATCATCCAAGGACAAAAAGAAATCAACAGATATTGATGAAATGTCGTCAGAAGAAGATACTAATGGTGTTGGTGATATTGATTCGGATAATAATATAAATATAAAAGCCTCCTCTATTTCTTATTCAAATGTTTTTGAAATCATTAATGATGGTGAATCTTTAGATGATGGTAACACACCTGTCAACAGACAGAAAGTCAAACTGATGATACATAACAATCACAGTGTTCCAATGTGGTATTTGATGCCTGCTTCGGGTGAAAAAAATATGCCTGATGATGGCAAGTTTATGGCTGATCAAAGTTTTGATACCCATTTTTTAGCTAAGAAATATTCTTTAAACAATAAGCATCTAATTGAGTTGACTTATATCGGTTCAAAAGGGCACTGCTTTAAAGCTTTTTATATAGATTCAGGGGCATCATTGCTTTTCAGAAATTACGATCTTGGCACCTATCGCACAGGTGAAAATGTTCCTTTTTGGTCAGCAGAAAAATTGTATCTAAACGATAAGTATTTGTTAAGCGAATGGCTTCCGTATACGGTAATGTCTACCCCGAATGTTGTTATTAAAAATGTAAATAGCAACATTAAAGTTTCTTCGAAAAATCTTGAATATGATAAAGATTTGTCAAATGTAAAGGTCTTATATATACAAGCTAAGGATATTATTAAGTATCAAATTCCAGTTGGAAGTACCCGATAATGACGCTTCTACATCCTGAGTTTTTAATTTCTATATTTTGTCAGTTTTGATTTCTGAGTTCTAAATAGTGTTTTTCTTATAAATAATGTTATTTTTGTTCACATTGTTCAAGATATTTTTTTCTTGAAGTCCGCATTTTTACCACGCTTTTAAAAGACAAAATTTATATTAATTTTATAGATGACTTTTGAGGAATTAGATTTAGATTATGATTTATTAGATGCCTTGGATTATATGGGCTTTAGTGAAGCAACGCCTATTCAGGAGCAAGCAATACCAATAATATTGCAAGGCCATGATCTAATTGCTTGTGCGCAAACAGGAACGGGGAAGACGGCAGCATTTATTCTTCCTATACTAAATAAATTAGCTGAAAACCCAACAGATACTATCAACACACTTATCGTTTGTCCTACCAGGGAATTAGCTATCCAAATTGAAAAACAAATTCAGGGTTTTGCTTATTTTGTTGGGGTTAGTTCTATTGCTGTATATGGTGGTAGCGGTGGTGATGATTTTGCACAGCAAAAACGTGCCTTGACACAAGGAGGTAATATGATAGTTGCTACTCCTGGAAAATTAATTTCACACCTTAATTTAGGATATGTTAAGTTTGATCAGGTAGAACATTTAATATTGGATGAAGCAGATAGAATGTTGGATATGGGTTTTTTGGATGACATTCAAAAAATTATTTCGTATTTACCTAAAAAGCGTCAAAATCTTATGTTTAGCGCTACTATGGCTCCCAAAATGCGTTCGCTAGCGAAACAAATCCTTAATAATCCTAAATCTATAAATATTGCATTAGCTAAACCAGCTGAAGGTGTTTTGCAAGCTGTATATATGGTTTACGATAATCAAAAAATTTCTTTGATTCACAGCCTCTTAAAAGACAAAGCGGAATATGAGAGAATATTAATTTTCACTTCCACTAAAAGAAAGGTTTTTGAAATAGTAAAATCACTTAAAAAAGATGGATTTTCAGTTGAAGGAATATCTTCAGACCTTGATCAAAGTGGAAGGGAAAAAGTATTGTTGGAATTTAAACAAAAAACTGTCCGCATCCTTATCGCTACTGATGTGTTGAGCAGGGGAGTAGACATTAAAGATATTAATCTTGTTATTAATTTTGATGTTCCTGGCGATGCTGCTGATTATGTTCACAGAGTTGGTCGGACAGCTCGCGCTTCTACTACTGGTGTAGCATTAACACTAGTGAATCAGGATGATATGTATAAATTTGCAAGAATTGAAAATCTTATTGGGGATAAAATACCACAATTGTCTCTACCAAAGGAAATAGGAGATGGCCCTGTTTACAATAGCAAAGGAGGAGGGAGTTATAAGGGTAAACAAAATTTTAAATCCAAGCATGGTAAAAATAAATCTAGAAAAAATAACAGAGGTAAGTATCATAAAGGGAATTCATCTAAACACAAAAACAAAAATAACAAACCAAATAAAAAATAATTTCTTTTAAAATACCATACCATGATGGACGGCAAAAACCGGAAAGATATTGAAGTAGGCATGGAAGTTGCAATTGTTCTCAAAAAAGACCAAAAATCTGGCAATTTAACAGAAGGTGTAGTAAAAACAATTTTGACAAAAAGTCAATATCATCCTCACGGCATTAAAGTTAGATTAGATACCGGTGAGATAGGAAGGGTTAAAGAAATTTTTATTTAACTTTTTTGTTTCCCTAATGTTTTGAATTTGAATACGATTAAAAGACATTATTTTTTTACATATCTAAATATAAACAGCACAATGAAGTTCTTTCTATTATTGTTACTTATGGTTGTAGCCCTTACAACTAATAATTATGCGCAGAAACTTGATATTTCTTTGGAAGATGCAGTTTTAGGCCAATGGAGAAAATTCTATCCTAGAGGAATGAATAATTTAAACTGGAGGAAAGATAGGGATCAGTATACATTTCTTTCTAAAGACTCTAAGAATATGATGGTTCAGCAAGTAGGATCACAAAATGCTGCTGTTTTCTTTTCGCTTAATGAACTTAATACTGCTTTGAATGAGAAATTTGAACGCATTCCGAATATCACTTTTGAATCTTCATCAGCGTTTAGTTTTCAATTCAAAGGACGAATGTACTGGTTAACATATGAAGATTTAAGATTGAGTTTAAAGAAAGATAAGAATAGTTTTAATCAGCCATCACTTATCAAAATAATTGATAATAAGATTATTGATAGGCCCAAAGGAGCTAATGTAGATTTTCATAAGCCTTCTAAGCAATTTGCTTACACTATTGATAACAATCTGTATTTCCAAAACAATCAAGGTAAACAGCTCTCAATTACTTCTTTCGAGGATAAAAACATAGTTAGTGGTCAAGCAATAGCCAGATATGAATTTGGTATTGGTAAAGGAACTTTTTGGTCTCCTGATGGTCAGTTTCTTGCATTTTATCAAAAAGATGAATCTGATGTTGCTGATTACCCTTTATTGGATATTACCACAACACCTGGTACACTTAAGGAAGTTAAATATCCTATGGCAGGGCAAAAGAGTGAATATGCTAAAGTTGGTATTTATGATACTAAAACTGGTAAAACAGTATATTTAAAAGTGGATGGCCCCAAAGATCAATATCTTACCAATTTAGGTTGGGGTCCAGAAAATAAATTTGTTTATGTAGCAGTCGTTAATAGGGCTCAAAATCACATGTGGTTAAATAAATATAACGCTTTAGATGGTAATTATGTGCATACACTTTTTGAAGAAACACACAAGAAATACGTAGAACCAGAGCATCCTGTATGGTTTATTCCTGGTAACAATAAGGAGTTTTTGTGGTGGTCAGAAAGAGATGGTTTTATGCATTTGCATAAATACAACCACAATGGTAAACATCTTGGACAAATTACTAGTGGCGAATGGGTTACTTTAGATATTTTAGGTTTAGATGCTGAAGGTAAAAATATTTTAGTAACCGGGACAGATAAATTTGGTTTGAATACTACTGTTTATTCTGCTGCGCTATCTGGAGGTAAAAAATCTCAAAGAATAGTAAAAGAAGATGGTAAACATAATTTTAAACTCAGTAACACAAAAAAATACCTTATCGATAATTATTCTGATATTTATAATCCAAACATTACTAGAATAATAAACTTAGAAGGGAAGGAGATTAACAAATTACATCAAGCGGAGAACCCGTATATTAATCATAACATCTCAAGCCCTGAAATTATTCAGCTGGAAGCTGAAGATGGACAAAAGTTGAATGCCAGGATGATTAAACCAGCAGATTTTGATTCATCAAAAAAATATCCTGTAATCGTTTATGTATATGGAGGACCTCATGCTCAAATGGTTAAAAACTCATGGCTTGCAAATGCCAGTTTGTGGATGTATCATATTGCAAATAAGGGATATTTGGTTTTTACTCTTGACAACAGAGGATCAGCAAATCGTGGATTTGAATTTGAAAATATTATCCATAGGCAATTGGGTAAGCTGGAAATGAAAGACCAATTGGTAGGGGTTGAATATCTTAAGTCTTTAAGTTATGCAGATACAGATAAGATGGCTGTTCATGGTTGGTCTTATGGTGGATATATGACTACATCATTAATGCTGAAGTATCCAGATGTGTTTAAAGTAGGCGTTGCAGGAGGCCCTGTTACTGATTGGAAATATTATGAAATAATGTATGGAGAAAGATACATGGATATGCCTGATGAAAATTCAGAAGGTTATAAAGAAACACAACTAAGTAATTTTGTAGAAGGCCTGGAAGGCGATTTACTTCTTATTCATGGAACTATTGATGATATTGTTGTTATGCAGCATAACTTATCATTGGTTCAGGCTTTTGTGGATAAAGGTATTTTAATAGATTTCTTTCCTTATCCAATGCATCCGCATAATGTAAGAGGTAAAGATAGGGTTCATCTGATGAATAAAGTATTGACCTATATAGAAGATAAATTGGCTAAATAAAAGACAATGGGATTAATAGCTTTAGAAGGAATGGAGTTTTATGCCTATCATGGTTTTTATAAAGAAGAACAATTGATAGGAGGAGATTACATTGTTGATGTATATGTTCATACAGATTTTACTAAAGGTGCCAGTGAAGATCTTCTTGATGGTACTGTAAACTATGAGACTATATTCAGAATAGTTAAAGTAGAAATGAATAAAAAATCGAAACTACTAGAATCTATTGCACAAAGAATTGTCGATTCAATTATAAACATTTGCACTTCAATTCAGTCTATAAAGGTCAAAATAACCAAAAAAAATCCTCCACTAGGTGCAAAAGTTGACAAGGCATCTGTTGAAATTGAAGAAAATTATGTAATACATTGTAATAAATGTAAAAATATTTTTCTTTCTCATCAAAAAGGTGATTGTTGGACAAAATACGGAATAGTCTATCCAGAAACTAAGGCAACTTTGATACGGACTTTTGGCCCTAATATATGCAAGAATTGCCTGTCACCTCATTTTGTTAAAGAGAGAAATTAATTTATACTAATAAGTTAAACTTTTGTTTTTTTTATACCTGGTATGTTTATTGAATAACAGTATTACAATTTCAATACACTATTTTTAGGTTTTCCTTTGTAATTCTTTTGATACTTTAAATTGATAATATGATACAAAAAATTTCTATTTGGATGTTATGCATTTTAACTAGTTTATTATTGTCAAATTGTGATGCAGTTCATGAAGTTGTAAATACTACTTTTAACAATCAATCGGGTTCTACGGAATTAACAAATGATCAAATTATAAGTGGTTTAAAGGAGGCGTTATTACAGGGTACAAAAAAGGGTGTAGATGTTTTATCTGTTAAAGATGGGTTTTTTAAAAATGATGCTGTAAAAGTTCTTTTTCCTCCGGAGGCGCAAAAAGTAGAAAAAACGCTTAGGGATATTGGAGCTGGCTCAATAGTAGACATGGCAGTAGAAAAATTAAATAGAGCAGCTGAGGATGCTGCTTCTGGCGCAAAAGATATTTTTGTGAATGCCATCACATCAATGACTGTGACAGATGCTATGAATATATTGATGGGAGCAGATAATGCTTGTACTGAATTTCTAAAAAAAACAACTACAAATGCACTATTTGATTCTTTTAATCCTGTAATTAAAAATTCTCTTAATGTCGTAGGGGCATCAGATGCCTGGTCCTCGGTAATTTCAAAATACAATAAAATTCCTTTTGTTGAAAAAGTAAATCCTGATCTTGATGAATATGTTACCAATAAAGCTTTGGATGGCGTTTTTCTTATGATTGCAAAGGAGGAAAAGTTAATCAGGAAAGATCCAATGAAAAGAGTGACGGATTTATTAAAAAAGGTTTTTGCTAAACAAGACGATAAATAAAAAGGTAAATTAGATATATATAATATATAAAACATATCCTTTTTCATTCACCATGATGATATTAAAAGTTTCCTAATAACCATACAAATAAGTATTTATTCTCGTTTGTAAGGTAAATATCACTCTAATATGAATAGAATATTGCTCCAAGTTTTTTTTTGAACAACTTCTTTGTAAATTTGGCACTTCATTATACAGTTATAATTTATATTAGTTTTAAGATTTTTGTTTTATGAAATAGTAACAAATTATGAACTATTCTGAGCAAAAACTCAACAAAAATATATGACCAGTCTAAAAGCTATTATTTTGTTTTATCTGCAAAATTTATTAATATTTTTTTTAGTTTCAGATATTACTGCCCAACAATTGTTAGAAGTGCCTTTGGATAATAATCCTGTCATAATAAGACACCATGAACTTCACCCTCAAGATTATTCTAGAAATAATCAGGTTTGTCCAGTAGATACATTAACAATACCTTTTTTTGAAGATTTTTCATCAGATACTAGTTTCTACCCAAATTGTAGTAAATGGCAGGATAATCATGTTTTTGTTAATTTTGATATGGCCTACAATCCACCTTCAATAGGTGTAGCTACATTTGAAGGTTTGGCATCTGATGGTAAACCGTACAATACAGGAGCTTCTGTTACCCTAGGAACACCTGCTGATACATTAACGTCACAACACATTGATTTGTCAGGTAAAAGTGCTTCTGATGCAATTTTCCTTAGTTTTTTCTATCAAAAACAAGGACTTTCAGATCGCCCTGAAGAACAGGATTCATTTATTTTAGAATTTAAGGATACTAGTAATACCTGGCAAAGAGTTTGGGAACAAGAAGGTGTGAATGCTTTAGTTTCATCTTTGACCTTGATTGATTTTGAACAACAATATATTGCTATAAATAGCGCTGATTTTTTATATAATGGGTTCCAGTTCAGATTTAGAAATCTTGCATCAGTAAGCGGAAACAATGACCATTGGCATTTGGATTATATTCTTCTCGATGAAGGTAGAGCAAATAATGCAGATACACTTAATTCAAACTATGGGAGGTATGCTGATGTAGCATTCACTCATAGACCAACTACTCCCTTAAAAAATAATTATTCAGCAATGCCCTGGAGACATTTTAAGGATTCTTCAATGTTTGCTGATACTATTGTTATCTGTAATTTTAATCATAATGATTCTACAGGCATTGCTACACTAGACAGGTCATATAGAGTAGATCAGATTACCCCTAATCCAACTTCTTTAACAATAGAAGGCATTCCGGCCATTCCAAGTTATTTTCCGAGTTCTAATGATGATGACTGTGTATCACACCCTTTAATAAATCCATTCAATTCTTCTTTTGTACCGGTTGAGAAAACAATATTAGAATCTACCTATACAATTTTATCCCCATCAGGTTTTCAGAACAACCCTATGTTTTTTGACAATGATACTGTGGTAACACAAACAGTTTTAGACAATTATTTTGCATATGACGATGGTACCGCTGAAACGAGGGTAATTGCTCAAGGACTGGGTACTAAAGTCGCAGTAGAATTTACAGCAGAGGTTTCAGATACATTACAGGGTATATATTTTCATCTTCCTTATTTTACCAATAGAGATGCTCAATTAGATTTCATTAATGTAAAAGTATGGTTAGATTCACTTACTGGTCCGGAAGCTTTTTCAAGAGATTTACATCATCTTCAATATTCAAATGGTTTCAATGGGTTTTATTTTGTTGATTTGGTAGATTTTGCAGGAGTTAAGTATTTAATACCCCTTCAACCGGGACAAAAATTTTATATAGGCTGGCAACAATCGTTTGGACCTGAAGTGCCAGTAGGTTTTGATAGAAGTACTGATGCAAGTAATAAAACATTTATTGGTACTGGTACTGTATGGGATACATCATCGCTAAAAGGCTCTGTTATGATCCGACCATTATTGTGGCCAGACAGTAACTTTACTCTTATTCCTATCAAAAATCTTAATAACATTATTAATGAGTTGACTATTTATCCTAATCCCACAAAAGATCTTTTAAATCTAAAATTGACGGATTATACCAATTCAGCGAAATACATTGTATTAATTCATAATTCAATGGGTCAGGAGATATATACTGCACAGTTTAAAGAACAACTAAGCTTAAATAATTGGCAGACAGGTTTATATTTATTAACATTGTATGATGAAAATGGTAATATTTTATCGCAAAAGAAGATAATTAAAAATTAAAAAATCCATTTTTCAACTATAATTAATTTTTAAATGAAAGTAGATATACTTGCCATTGGTGTTCATCCTGATGATATAGAGATATCCTGTTGCGGGACATTATTGCATCATATTCATTTAGGTAAAAAAGTTGGATTGCTAGATCTCACATGTGGCGAATTGGGCACTAGAGGTAATGCTGAAATTCGTTTACAAGAAGCTACAATTGCTTCTGAATTAATAGGAGCAAAGATTCGTAAAAATCTTGGTTTATCTGATGGGTTTTTCAAGAATAATAAGGAGAATATGCTCAAAGTAGTAGAAATTATTAGACTTATGCAGCCTGAAATAGTGTTGACAAATGCCGTATCTGATAGACACCCCGATCATGGTCGTGCTTCTAAATTAACTTCTGAAGCTTGTTTTTATTCTGGTTTGCGAAAAATACAAACGACATGGGACAAAGTACCTCAAAAAGCTTGGAGACCGAAAGCGGTTTATCATTATATCCAGGATCAGTATCTGAAACCAGATTTTGTTGTCAATATTTCTCCTTATATTGATAAAAAAATTGAAATAATTAAATCTTATAAATCCCAGTTTTTTGACCCTGAATCTACGGAACCTGAAACACCTATTTCTGGTAAAATATTTCTTGATTTTATAAGGGGAAAAAATGCAGTTCAAGGACGTCCTGCTTCATTCGATTATGGTGAGGGCTTTACTGTTGATAGAACAATAGGCATCAATAATCTTTTTGATATTAAATAGTAATTTATGACTTCAAAAGCATTGTATTTAGGTCAACTTAGGGTAGAATCTATACATTCTAAATCAGGTGAGATAATAATTACTGATGCTCCAATTGATAATAATGGAAAAGGAGAAGCATTTTCTCCCACTGATTTGGTTGCTACTTCTTTAGCTTCTTGTATGCTGACAATAATGGGTATTGTAGCTGTAAAGAATGCATTGGATATTAGTGGCGCTACTGCCAAAATACAAAAAATCATGTCCTCAAACCCAAGGCGAATATCCAAAATTGAAATTTTGATTGAAATGCCAGTTATTAATATTACTTCAGAACTTGAATTGACTTTGGAACAGGCTGCGATTAATTGTCCTGTTGCCAAAAGCATTCATCCTGATATTGAACAGAAAATCAGCTTTGAATGGCATTAGAAATATAAAAATTTGATTTAATGATTATATTGCTTTCTTTTGAAAGTTATTGAATTAAATATTTTACAGTATGCGTTTTTTATTTGTTTTTTCTTTGATAATAGTGTTTTTTATCTTTTCAAACTCATGTAAAGGTCAAAATATAAGTACATATAAAATTCTTGATGAAAATATTGCACCGCCAAATGGCTTTCTGATAGATTTTGCTTATGGAGTTCACCTTCCTTTAGCAGACATGGCTGAAAATTTTATATACAATTTTACCCTTTCAGGTAAGGTTCAATATATTTTATCTAATAATTTAACTTTTGGACTAGTTGGAGATTATCAATTTGCAGATGATGTCAAAACTGATGTTGTTTTTATTTTACGTGATGCGGAGGGTTTTTTGATAGATAGATTTGGTCAGCTTGCCGATGTTCAATTTGGTCAGAGGGGCTTTTTTCTTGGGGGAAGCATAAGTTATCTGATTCCTGTTTTTAAAAAATATAAACGTTCTGGGATTGAGGTTCGTTTTGAAGGAGGTTATCAGCAACATTGGGTTCGTATTGAAGTTATTGGCGGAGAAGTATTTGCATTGTCAGGTGATTATAAAAAAGGTTATGACAGAATGACTTCAGGTTTTGCAATGCGTCAATATATTGGATATCGGCATTTGGATAAAAAACGACTTTTAAATTTCTTTGCTGGATTTGATATTATGGAGGCATTCACCCGGAATCGGCGAGGATTTAATTTTGATACAATGCAGGAAGACAATAAAGACCGTATCGATATCCTTCTTGGTTTTCGTTTAGGTGTTACCTTACCTGTTTATGTGTACACTCCCGAAACCCAGGAGGATGTACGTTTTTATTAATGTTTTCTTTTCTTATTTGTAAGAAACTCACAATTAGTTATTTCCTATTGATTTTTATCTAATATGTTTCTGTATTACTGAAAACAAGTGTATATTGATATGTATTATTAATATAAATAGAAATTGTTATGAACTTTGAAGATATTAATTATTTAGCGGTAATTGTTGCAGCAATAGCAGCTTTTATGCTCGGAGCATTATGGTATACTGCTTTATTTGGTAAAATTTGGCAAAAAGAATTGGGTTTTTCTGATGAAGATTTGCAGGATTCTAATATGACTAAAATTTTTGGTACCAGTTTTATAATGATGCTTATTATGGCATTTGGAATGGGCATGTTATTGCAAGGGCATTCAGGACATGAATCAGAATTAACAATGTTAGTTGGCTTAAAACATGGCCTTATGATAGGTGTATTGTTTGTAGGAACTTCTCAAGCTATCAATTATCTTTATCAACGTAAATCTTTTAAATTATGGATTATAGATGCTACCTATCAAATTCTTTTTCTAGGTATAATGGGTGCAATATTAGGGGTGTGGCACTAAAGTGAAGTATTATGTCAAAAATAATTCATGGTATAATTCTGTGGGTTATATAAGTTCGGGGAACAACAATTTTATATTATAGTTTAACTTTGCCTTTTATCCTGTAATATCCTAGTTATCATATTTGTTGCCGTCAAAATATTCATCATAAGCATCAGGATTATGGTTCACTAGAAATACGACTACTATTCCTCCAAAGATCAGGCTAAGTTTAAACATAAATGAACCAAGAACCCCCATTGACTCTACCCATTGTAGTGCACCAAATGAAAGGCCGACGGAATTAATAATTAAACTAAGGCTTCCTGTAAAAAACATTAAACATCCGATAATCATCCACAAAGGACGAAGTGAAGGTTTTTTTTCTACGCTGTTTATAGCCCAAAATATAAGGATCAAGATAGTTGCAAAGCTTATAGTCGTAATAATCATGTTTTATTATTTAATGTTATTCAGGGACTAAATGAATTTATTCTGTAAATATAAGGTCCAAAGTTAGCCTATTATTTTCAAACTTTAGATTTCTTTGTACTAATTTAAACATAAGCATTATATTTGAATTATAAGTTTCTCTATTGATTAATAATTGTTTTTATAGAATTAAATAAACTATCCTTTTCGCTTATGATAAAGGTTATTGAATGCCCAAGGGATGCAATGCAGGGAATTAAGAAATATTTTATTGATACAGATACCAAAGTAAAGTATATCAATAAATTATTAAAGGTTGGGTTTCATACTATCGATTTTGGTAGTTTTGTATCACCAAAAGTAATTCCTCAGATGCGTGACACAGCTACCGTATTGTCCAAATTGGATTTAGGAGGTAGCAATTCAAAATTATTGACCATAGTAGTAAATGAACGTGGTGCAAAGGAAGCCTGTCAATTTGATCAGATTGATTATCTTGGTTATCCTTTTTCCATTTCAGAAACTTTTCAATTGAGAAATACCAATGCTACTATTTCAGAGTCACTCAAACGACTTTGTGCTATTCAGGAAATAGCAATGAAAACGGGTAAAGAACTTGTTGTATATGTTTCAATGGGATTTGGTAACCCTTATGGTGATGAATGGAATGTAGAGATCGTTCAAAAATGGGTTGATTTACTTGCAGACTCTGGCATAAAGATTTTATCACTTTCTGACACAATTGGAGTAGCAACAAGGGAAACCATAGAATATTTGTTTACTAACCTCATTCCTCCTTATCCAGATGTTGAGTTTGGCGCTCATTTTCATACCAGACCTGATGAATGGAGAGAAAAGGTTGATGCCGCTTTTAAAAATGGTTGCCGTAGGTTTGATGGAGCAATAAAAGGATATGGCGGATGCCCAATGGCTAAAGACGATCTGACCGGAAATATGCCTACTGAAAAGTTGCTTAGTTTTTTTCCAGAACATGATATAGATTTAGGTTTAGATATACAGGTTTTTGCTGAAGCTATGGCAATGTCTTCTTCTGTCTTTCCTTTACATTAATCAATATTTGGTTTTTCTGCTTTTTCATATCTTCAGCTTGTAAAACTAATTATGTATAACATCTCTTTTAAAAAAGAGAAATAATTTTGAACCTTCTGGGAAAATTGAATATTAATGTTGTTTTTTTTAAATAAAAAATAAGTATTATTGCATTAGAATTAGAACTATTAGTTTGGATAAACTAAATTTATTCAAAATACGATATACTAAGCCGCTAAGAAATTATCCTAACAAAACATTTTTTAGTTAATTAATTTTGTTCCAGTTTTTAATTTTTTAGATAAAATAATTTTATTAAAGAATTCAATATCTCAAAATATCACAAATGAAATATGCACTGAATACTTTGTTAGTCCTAGCTTCTCTTGGATTGATTTATTTACTCATAGAAACTATTCGCAAACCTATTATCTTTAATGAAACTCGTAAATATAGAGAACAACATGTAAGAGAATGTTTAGAGCAAACTGCAGAATTGCAAAAAATTTACAAATCTCTCAAAAAGAAATATGCTGAAAGTTTTGATTCTTTAAAATACACTTTAACACATGATACTTTTTTGCTGGACAAGGTTACAGGAGATAAATTTGATACTAACCAGGTTGTGACTACTGTTAAAGTTAAATTACCAGCAAAGGATTCACTACAAGGTGTAATTCGAAAGAATACTCCTAAACCTTACATGACGATAGAAGAATATTTCAATTTTTTAAAGACAGTTCCTTTTTCTAACGGGAAGGAATTTTATCTAAAAACAGGTGAAGCAATTGTAGAAGGGACAGATTCTTTAATGGCACCTACATTTGAAGCTGGAACAACTATAGGCACATATATGTCTGAATTTGATTCAGCCAGTCATGTCATCTATGACCCTGATTATAATCCTAACAATATAAGAAAAGTAGGTGATCTGTACAAACCTTCAACAACAGGTAATTGGTAGATATTATTTACAATATATTTGAGGATGATTTTAGAAAAGATCAAACTCATTCTTATGACCTGTCAATTCTAATGGGAAAAGACAGGTTTTCTTATGTAATAAGTAATCAACAAAAACAAGTTCTTAGTTTAAGAGCTTATCATCTTTCAGATGATAAATCTCAGTCCTTTTTGAAACAATTGCTTTTGGAGGATAGTATTATTAGAAATAAATTTAGAACAGTAAAGGTTGGTGTCTTTTCTCCTAGGTTTTCTTTACTTCCATTAGATTTGTTTGATGCCTCTGAAGCTACTTCTTATTTAAGTCTTACAAATACCTTACTTCGCAATGATCAAGTACTTTATGATGATGTTGAACTCCTTAAAGCAGTAAATATTTATGCTTTTGAAGAACAGTATATTAACTGCATTGTTGATTATTTACCAGATGCCAAGTTTTATCATATTTCAACTGGATTGATTAATAATTTTATAAATAATTTTGATAGCACCAGTTCGAAAAATATATTTCTCAATATCTATGACCATTATGTAATGTTAACTGTAGTTGAGAATTCTAAGCTTATATTTCATAATATTTTTTCGTTTAAAGCTTCTTCTGATTGTTTATATTATGTTTTGTTGGTATACAAACAGCTGAATATTTCACCTCAAAAAATCCCTTTACATATTGTAGGAGAGTTAGTAATGGACTCAGAAATTTATAAACTTCTTCTAAAATATATTAAAACAATTCATTTTGTAAACAGACCTACTTTTTATCTGTTTAGTGAAAAAATTCAGAATAGTTGTCCGAAAAATTTCTTCTTTGATTTGTTTAGTTTAAAATTATGCGAATAATTAGTGGCTTTTTAAAAGGACAGCGTTTTGATTTACCCAATCCTAATTGGAAAACTCGACCCACTACAGATCAGGCAAAAGAAAGTTTATTTAATATTCTTTTTAATAAGATTGATTTAGAAGGAATCGAAGTTCTTGATTTGTTCTCAGGTACAGGTAATTTAGCTTATGAATTTGCGTCCAGAGGAGCAAAAAAAGTGGTTTGTGTAGAAAAATTTAACCCTTGCACAAACTATATTAGACAAAATGCAAAAAAATTTAACATTGAAAATATACTTAGTGTGCATAAACAAGATGTTTTTAAGTTTCTTAGATTTCATCATGATCAATATAATATAATCTTTGCCGACCCTCCTTATGATTCGCAAAAAATTCAATTAATTTCTGAATTGGTTTTTAACAAAAACCTATTAAAAACCAATGGTCTTTTAATTATCGAACATGATTCTAGACAAAATTTTGCAAATCACCCTAATTTTATAGACCTTCGCCAGTATGGTCAATCTTGTTTTAGTTTTATTGAACAACAATAATTAAAATACTTCATTTAGAAATTTTAATAGATGACTAGATACTTAAAATTAGCTTCAATTCTTCTAATCGCCTATAGCATTTTGGCCGGTTTTCTAATACCTCTAAGTACTGGTGTATTGGAGGTTTCTCCCAGAGTAGCCAAAGGTGGTCAAGAATTGGCTTTGTCTATTGAGGCATACAATGCATCTTTTTTAGTAGATAAAGGCAATTATGAAGCAAGGATACGCCTGAATCCTAAAAATGCTATATGTGCCAAGAAGGTACAAGTTAAAAGTAATAGTAATCTAACCCTTTTTTTTGATATACCTCTTGGGAAATTGCCAGTTCAGACAAAAGGAGAGAATGGCAAGAAATCACCTTTCCCTTTATTGGAGATGCAGGGTAATAACAATGGATATACTTCTTTAGAGTCAGTAATTTTTTTTGAAGATAGTCTTATCAACTCTAATGAATCTCAGGCTTTTTGTACGATTAAACCGTACAAATCAAATAGTAAAACAACTTTCCCTTTTCTAAATATTTTGGAAGAAACAATTAGAAATTTATTTTATCATGTTCCTATGTGGTTTGCAATGATGGTTTTACTATTTATTTCTGTATACCATAGTATTTTGTTTTTACGCAATCCCCAGTATTTAGAACATGACATTAAAGCATCTTCATATGCTACTGTAGGTGTTTTGTTTGGTCTTGCTGGTATATTTACAGGCGCACTTTGGGCAAGATATACCTGGGGGGCTTATTGGTCATTTGATGTTAAACAAAATACTTCGGCAGTAGCTTTGTTAATTTATCTAGCCTATTTTGTGTTGAGAAGTTCATTCGATGATGTTGATAAACGTGGTAGAATTTCTGCAATATATAATATATTTGCTTTTGCTACTCTTATTCCTTTATTATATATAATACCTCGAATGGTAGATAGTTTACATCCTGGAATGGGCAATAATCCAGCTTTTAGTAAACTTGACTTGGATAATACAATGAGAATGGTTTTTTATCCAGCAGTTATAGGTTGGATATTTATGGGGATTTGGATCTCTCAAATTGCTACTAGGATTGAGAAATTAAAACAAAAAGTAATGGAAGATAATTATGGTTAATGATAGATAGAGTTTATATCTAGTTTTTGTTTCTTTAATAAACTATGTATATACAAATTTCTATTATTTTATTTTTAGATTTGATTTATATCACAATGTAATAATATATAAAAAATGAATAAATTTGCAATCATTTTATTTTTGAATATAATACCCTTTCTTACCTTTGCGCAGGATGGTAAATCGAGCGATTATTTTGGTAATATTGGGAAAATATATGTTGTTGTCGGGGTTTTGATGATTCTTTTTATTTGTGTTATTGGTTTACTTGTTTTTTTAGAACGTAAACTTGCCAGATTAGAGCAGGAAATTCATAAAAAAGATTGATATTAAAATTTAATATTATTTTTTAATGTTCTCTATTTAGTAACTTTTATTTATTTAACTATAACAAAAAAAACTATGTCAAATTATAGCTTTTTTGAAGGAGTCGAGAAAAATTTTGATAAAGCTGCTGCGCACACTGAATTGTCCAGTGGCTTGTTGGAACAAATTAAATGGTGTAATTCTGTTTTTAGAACTAGATTTCCTGTTAGAATTGGTGATGATGTCGAAGTGTTCGAGGCTTATCGTGTACAACACTCAAATCACAGAATGCCGACTAAAGGTGGAATTCGATACAGTATGGGGGTGAATCAAGATGAAGTAATGGCTTTAGCTGCTCTAATGACCTATAAATGTGCAGTAGTAGATGTTCCTTTTGGTGGTGCCAAAGGTGGTGTAAAAATAAATACTAGAAAATACACAGAAGAACAATTAGAACGAATTACCAGACGTTATGCAGCTGAGTTGATTCGCAAAAATTTTATTGGCCCTGGTATGGATGTCCCAGCACCTGATTATGGTACGGGACCACGTGAAATGGCATGGATTATGGATACCTATGTATCTTTAAAACCTGGTGAAATTGATGCAGCTGGTTGCGTTACAGGAAAACCTGTTACTCAAAATGGTATTAATGGACGTACCGAAGCAACAGGCCGCGGTGTATATTATGCAGTAAGAGAAGCCTGCAATCATGAAGATGATATGTCTGCATTGGGTTTAACTACAGGATTAGAAGGCAAAACGATGGTTATACAAGGATTGGGAAATGTAGGGTCTTATACAGGTACGATCTCTCAGGATGAGGGTAAAGTAAAAATTATTGGAATAGCTGAATATGAAGGTTCTATCTATAATGTTAATGGTATTGATATTCATGAACTACTTGCATTTAGAAAAGAAACTGGCTCGATCATAGGTTTTCCTGGCTCTACAACTATGGAACACAGAGCTGCTGCATTAGAAATGGAATGTGATATTTTGGTACCCGCTGCTCTTGAAAATCAGATAAATGAAACAAATGCTGCTAATATAAAAGCAAAAATAATAGTAGAAGCAGCTAATGGTCCGGTAACACCTGAAGCTGAAGAAGTTTTACTAAAAAAAGGATGTTTAATCATTCCAGATATGTATGCTAATGCTGGAGGTGTTACGGTTTCTTATTTTGAATGGTTAAAAAACTTATCGCACATGCGTTTTGGACGTATGCAAAAACGCTTTGAAGCTAATAGATATGAATTGCTAGTAGACCTGGTTCTTAAAATGACGGGAAAACAATTGAATGAAAGTGAACGCAAATTACTGACTTTTGGTGCTGATGAAGTTGATTTAGTTCGCTCTGGGCTTGAAGAAACTATGATTAATGCCTACAATGGAATAAGGGAGACTTGGAAGTCTAATCCCGAAATAAAAGATCTTCGTACTGCAGCTATGGTATATGCTATCAAAAAAATTGCCAATGATTATCTTGCTTTGGGGATATGGCCTTAAATGATATTATAAAATCTTTTTATTGCCTGTTTCTTTTGTTGAAACAGGCATTTTGTTTTTTATATGTTTGAAGGAATCTTTAATGTTAACTTTCCTATTCAAATATTTTTATGTTTTTTAATCCTTATAAATTTTAATAAAATGAAAAATATAGTTGTTATTGGCGCAGGAACAATGGGTAATGGTATTGCACATGTTTTTGCTATGAACGGATATTCTGTTTCTTTGGTTGATGTTGCTGAATCTGCTCTCGAAAAAGCTATCGCAACGATCAATAATAATTTAGACAGAATGGTTAAAAAAGAAAAAATTACTGAAGACGTAAAAGCTACTACTATATCAAATATTAAAACATCAACCACACTTTCTGAAGTTGCGAAAAATGCTGATTTAGTTGTAGAAGCTGCTACAGAAAATATTGACCTGAAATTAAAAATATTTAAACAAATGGATGATTTTGCGCCTAAAAACGCAATTCTTGCAACAAATACTTCTTCTATATCTATTACTAAAATTGCAGCAGTAACCAATCGACCAGAAAAAGTGATTGGAATGCATTTTATGAATCCTGTTCCTGTAATGAAGTTGGTAGAAGTAATCAGAGGTTATGCTACTTCTAATGAAGTTACAAAAACTATTATGGATCTATCATTGAAACTGGGAAAAGTTCCTACCGAGGTGAATGATTACCCTGGATTTGTTGCTAACAGAATACTTATGCCTATGATCAATGAAGCTATTTATTCATTATTTGAATCTGTAGCAGGAGTGGAAGAAATTGATACCGTAATGAAATTAGGAATGGCGCACCCTATGGGACCATTACAACTTGCTGATTTTATAGGATTAGATGTTTGCCTGTCAATTTTGAGGGTATTATATGATGGTTTTGGCAATCCTAAATATGCGCCCTGCCCATTATTGGTTAATATGGTTACTGCTGGATATTTGGGGCGTAAATCCGGAGAGGGTTTTTATAAATATCAGAAAGGCTCTAAGGAACTTTTAGTTTCTTCAATGTTTAAAAAAAATGATACTTCATTT
The DNA here is from genome assembly GCA_022448945.1 of Saprospiraceae bacterium. Taxonomy (GTDB): domain Bacteria; phylum Bacteroidota; class Bacteroidia; order Chitinophagales; family Saprospiraceae; genus Aureispira. The sequence goes on along the minus strand of JAKVCV010000016.1, from coordinate 66,207 downwards.
GTAAATTGATTGTGCCTTTAATATCTTTAACTTAACCTATTCTAGTTTTTTTAAATTTTTTAGATATTTCATAAATTATCATAAATGGACCAGATCGAAGCCTATTTTGCTGATATGCCAACAGTGCACCGTGCTGCTGTTTTATTCGGTGGGCTTGCTATATTTTTTATTATTGAAAACACAATACCTTTATTTAAAAATTTCTATAATAAAACAACCCATACTGCTACTAATGTTTTTTTTACGCTTACTACTGTAGCCGTAAATTTTGTAATGGCTTTCATTCTTGTTGCTGCGGCTTTGTGGGTGGAAAAATATAATTTTGGTATACTTAATTGGATTGGAGCAGACCCTTTAATTGCTTCTACATTTGGTCTGATGATGATGGATTTCTCTGGAGCCTGGCTACCACATTATATAGAACATAAGATCAAATGGATGTGGCAATTTCATGTTATTCACCATACAGATCAAAATGTAGATACTACCACTGCGAATAGACATCATCCTGGTGAATCTGTAATTAGATTTCTTTTTACTACAGCAGCTGTTTTTGTCGTAGGTGCTCCAATGTGGCTAATATTTTTATACCAAACAGCTTCGGTGGTGCTAACGCAATTCAACCATTCGAATTTAAATATGCCATCCTTTTTGGATAAGCTCTTAAGAATAGTTTTTTGTACACCAAATATGCATCGTATACATCATCATTATCGTCAGCCATATTCTGATACAAATTTTGGGAATATCTTTTCTTTTTGGGATAGGATTTTTGGAACTTTTGTTATAATAGATAATACCAAATTAGTTTATGGCGTAGACACATATATGGATAAAAAGGAAGCTTCCAATATTATTAGTTTGCTTAAAATTCCATTTATAGGATATAGGGACCCTATTGTTTATGATAATGAAGATTCCATTGAATAATTAATTTTAAAGATAATAATGCTATAGTTTTATTAGTGAAGCTATTTTTCTACTTCTTCTAAACGTTGTTTTTCATATATGTGAGCATAATATCCACCCGCTTTAACTAATGTTTCATGATTGCCAGTTTCTACAATTTTACCATCATCAAGTACAATGATCTTATCGAACTCTATGGATGCATATAGTCTATGTGTAATGACTATAGTTGTTATATCTGAATAAGTATTACTAAAAAACGAAGTAATTTGGGCCTCTGTTTTAGTATCCACTGCTGAAAGGCAATCATCCAGTAGGATTATATCTGGCTCTTTAATTAATGCTCTGGCAATTGAAATACGTTGCTTTTGTCCTCCAGATAAGGTAACACCTCGTTCTCCTATAATAGATTCAAATTGCTCGGGAAAACCCATGATGTCCTTGTATACTGCTGCATGTTTAGCATATTCAATTATTTTTTCTTTACTCGCATCACTATTTCCAAAGGAAATATTGTTATAAATAGAATCTGAAAAAAGAAAAACATCCTGAGGTACATATGCAATTTGTTTACGTAAGTGTGCCAGATTGTGCTTAACAATTGACTTTCCATCAATATAGATATTGCCAGAAGTTACATCATACATACGCAGCAATAGGTCAGCTATAGTCGTTTTTCCAGATCCGGTGCGACCAATAATAGCCAGTTTTTCTCCTTTTTTTATCTTAAAACTAATGTTTTTAAGGGCTTTAATGCCTGTATCAGGATAAGTGAATGAAACATCTGAAAATTCAATCTCACCCTTAATAATACAAGGTGTAATACTATTGTCTCCTTTAATATCGGGTTGTGTTTTCAAAAATTCGTTTATCCTTTTTTGGGAAGCAGCAGCCCTTTGAATGATAGAAGCAACCCAACCTATTGAGGTTACAGGCCAAGTTAACATATTGATATAAATTACAAATTCTGCTATATTGCCTGCGGAAATATTGCCATTTACTACCAATATTCCACCTACATATATTGTAATAATCGTACTGACGCCTATTAGCAATAACATTAAGGGATGAAAAAAGGCATTTACTTTTGCCAATTCCATAGATTTAGATTTAAAATCTTCTGTTTCATTTTTGAAATAATTTCCCATTGCTTTTTCCTGGCCGTAAGATTTTACAATACGAATGCCTGAATATACTTCTTGCGAAATACTGTTTAATGTAGAAAGTTGAGCTTGTATTTTTGCACTTTTTTTATTTATAATATTTGTAACATAATAAATTGAAAAGGATAGAATAGGTAACGGAATCAAAGAATAAAGCGTTAGCGTGGGGCTTACCTGTATCATTGAATAAATAACCAATGAACAAAGAACGGTTAGATTTATGGAGTACATAACAGCAGGACCAAGATACATACGTACGTGATTTACATCTTCTGTAATCCGTGCCATTAGATCACCGGTGTTGTTGCGTTTGTAGAAAGCCAGACTAAGTTTTTCATAATGGCCATACACTTCATTACGTAAGTCGTATTCTATAAGTCTAGACATTACAATCAGTGTTTGACGCATGAAATACATGAAAAAACCCATTAGTAGTGCTAAAGAGATGACTAAACCCATAAAAAACAATAGGGTTTTACCAATTTTATTGAATAACAACTTTTGTAATTCAAAACCATCGAATAACCCATAAAGAGTTACATTGTCTACTACAAGGTCAAGTGAATACCTGATAATCTGAGGTTGTAAAACCCGAAAATAATTGGATGTAGCAACAAATAAAATACCCAATAAAAACCGCCACTTATACTTAATGAAATATTTATTTAAATAGGCCAATTCTTTCATGCTGTAAATATAATAAAATTGAACTTATTCCGAAAAAATGATCTCTTTGACTAATAGAGTGTGATTAAAAGAAAAATGGCTTAATTTTTGTTCGAAATACAAAGATTTGCTTATACTATGAACTTGACATCAGCAAAAACGTTACATTTTTTTCATCTAAATATTTCAATCCTCAATTTTATTACTTACTTTTGATTGAGGCATAAAAGTTATTATAAGCTCCAAATTGAATTACCCTTTAACTAATTGATATTTATTTTATAATGGCCAAAAAGAAAAAAAAACGGGTTGCTATAAAAGGAAGAATGAAAGATGAACGGATTCCCAAATTACTAGGTCTGTTTTGTTTGTTTCTTGCACTCTATCTCTTTATTGCTTTTTCTTCATATCTTTTTACCTGGAAAGTTGATTGGGATAATGCCAATTGGTCTGACTTGTTTACCTCTAATGAAATACAGAATTGGTTAGGACGTCTTGGTGCTGTTGTTGCTCACCAATTTTTTTATTGGGGCTTTGGTTTTCCTTCTTTTATTTTGGTATTTCTGCTCTCTATTACTGGTATGAATCTTATACTCGAAACACCGGTTAAAAAATTAATACCAGTTTATAAACGTTCTTTATTAACCATGTTATGGTCAAGTTTTCTCTTAGCCTTTATTATGAATGCCTATGGCTTTCCGTGGGGAGGCGCAGTAGGTGCTGTAATGGTAAATATTCTTGATGGTTTTGTCGGTACAATAGGTACTGTGGCAATCCTCATTTTTGGTTTTCTTGGTTTTGTAGTTTGGAACAGCAATCCCAATTTCAAAGATGGTTTATCCGTTGATGAATTACGTGCAGCTTTCACTATTAAAAATATAAACGCAACCCTTAGAAAACTATTTAGATTAACGCCTCTACCAGAATTAAAACCTGAAATAGCAGCACCAAAAAAAGTTGAAGCGCTTAGACCTTCAAATACTTTTAAAAATCCTTTTGATAAAATTGCTGAAAAGGAAACCCCTAAAGAAATTATAGAACTTGATACAAAAGTTGAAACTGAAGCTGAAGCAACTAAAAAGGACGATTCTGAAACCAATTTAGAATTAGAGGATAAGAATATTAATTTAACCAAAAGCCAATTGTCCTTGGGGTTAAACAAAAAAGAAAAAGATGAGAATTCAGATGATAATGTGGAAGTAGAGATCAATGACAAGGCAGAGGAGATTGAAATAGCAATAACTGAAGAGAATAAAGATCATTTTGAACCTTATGACCCCACTCTTGATCTTCCAAATTATGAAAGCCCTTCTTTTGATCTGCTTGAAACTTATGCTGACCAAAAAACTCCTGTTGATCGTGCTGAACTAGAGTCTAATAAGGATCAAATTATTGAAACTCTACTCAATTATAAAATTGAAATAGTAAAAATACGTGCTACAATTGGACCAACTGTTACCCTTTATGAGATAGTTCCAGCACCTGGAGTAAGAATTTCAAAGATAAAAAGTCTCGAAGATGATATTGCGCTAAGTCTTGCAGCACTTGGAATTCGTATTATTGCTCCTATTCCTGGTAAAGGAGCCATTGGCATTGAAGTACCTAACAGGAATAAACAAGTAGTATCCCTACGAGAAGTTTTGTCATCTTCTAAATTTCAGGATGCAAGAATGGATCTTCCTATTGCTTTAGGTAAAACAATATCTGATGAGGTATTTATTGCTGATCTAGCAAAAATGCCACACCTTCTTATAGCAGGGGCTACAGGTCAGGGAAAGTCGGTAGGTATCAATACTATTATTATGAGTTTGCTATATAAAAAGCACCCCTCGCAACTCAAGTTGATCCTTATCGATCCCAAAAAAGTAGAACTTTCATTATATAATCATATATCCTCTCATTATTTAGGTTATCTCCCAGATGAAGAAGAGGCAATTGTAACAGATGTAACCAAAGTTGTTCAAACACTTTATTCTTTGACTGTTGAGATGGATGACAGGTATAATATGTTAAAAAAAGCATCAGTTAGAAATATTAATGAATACAATAAAAAGTTTGTTGCAAGAAGATTAAACCCGGAAAAAGGACATAGGTTTATGCCTTTTATAGTCTTGATTATAGATGAATTTGCCGATTTGATTATGACTGCAGGAAAAGAAGTAGAATTGCCAATAGGTCGTTTGGCGCAGCTAGCTCGTGCAGTTGGTATTCACCTCATTATAGCAACTCAACGTCCATCTGTAAATATAATTACAGGTATTATTAAAGCTAATTTCCCTGCACGTTTAGCTTTTAAAGTTACATCTAAGATAGATTCCCGAACAATTCTTGATGGTGGAGGTGCAGAGCAACTCATAGGACGTGGAGATATGTTATTATCAACAGGGGGTAAATTGGTTCGTATTCAATGTGCTTTTGTAGATACACCTGAAGTCGATAAGGTTATTGAACATATTGCTAATCAACCTGGATTTCCACAACCTTTTTTGTTACCTGCATATGGAGATGAAGCTTCAGGTGATGATCATGAACGTAAACTTAATCAGGTATTACACGACCTTGATGAACATTTTGATGATGCAGCACGTCTTGTAGTAATGAATCAATCAGGTTCGACTTCCATGATACAGAGGAGACTAAAGTTGGGTTACAATAGGGCTGGCCGTATTATGGACCAATTAGAGAGTACCGGAATAGTAGGTCCCAATGAGGGTTCTAAAGCAAGACAGGTATATATACAGGATGAATTAGAGCTAGAGAAGTTTCTTAAAGCTTTACATGAACGGAAGAAAAAAATTGCTTTTAAATAGATAGCTTATTCTATAGTTCCATTTATATAGCTTAATGTATAGTTTTTTCCTTTAAAATTTGCGGTAAGATCAAAAGGTGAACGAAAAGCTTTATCATCTCGTGGAATCCAATTTTTTGTAGCATCTTCTATAATAATAAACAATCCTCTTTCATCTCCTGCAGCACAAAATTGTTCGAGGCTCCCACTGTAAATTTCTATAGGAAAATGCTTTCGGATATTTTTAATAACCGATTCAGGATTATCTGTAGGGACTCCAATTTCACTTATTTCCAATATATTTTCAGCGCTAAATTCATTGCTTCTATTGTCATTTAGGTTCTTTCTGGCAATAAATTCTACGATATTCCTATCCATATCATAAAAATACATTGCTTCTGCATTCCAGTTGATAAATGGTACCAATTCATAGCCGCAATGATCTAGAATATCTACTCTTTTTTTTAACCAATTAAGTGCTTCTGATGCCTGATTTGAAGGAATGTTAAAAGCAAAATGGTAATTAGTAGCATTCTTATTATAAACAAAATTAAGTCTAGTTTTACCAACTTTCAATGAAAAACTATCAATCTCATCATTGAGTAATTTAAAACCAAGTACATCAGTATAAAACTGTTTTTGAGCGCTGATTTTAGAACTATATAGTGTGATTTCTTTTATATACATGGATGGAGTTCATTAGGAATAAAAACAGTAATTGATTTTGACAAAAACATGTTTTTATCCGAGTTTTTATAGTCATTTTATCTGTTAAAAGTAAATATACTCTTTTGCACTAATCAATGTGCAAAAAGTATTAAATAGATAAACTCTAATAAGCATTTTTTTAGTATATTCGCAGGTCGGAGCAGAAAAATATGGAATATTTGCTCTTATTGATGATCATAAAATTATAAATAAAAAGAATTAATATGTTTGATAGTTTATCAGAACGTTTGGAAGGTGCTTTTAAAACGTTAAAAGGGGAGGGTAAACTGACGGAAATTAACGTCGCTACTTCTATTAAAGAGATTCGCCGAGCATTAGTCGGTGCTGATGTCAATTATAAAATTGCCAAAGATTTTACCAATAAAATTAAAGAAAAGGCAATGGGTAGCAAGAATGTACTTGCTTCTGTTAGGCCTGGTGAAATGATGACAAAGATTGTCAATGACGAGTTGGTAGAGTTAATGGGTGGACAGGCGGCTGGAATAAATATCAAGGGCAAACCTGGTATTATTTTAATTGCAGGGCTTCAGGGTTCTGGTAAAACTACATTTACCGGTAAACTTTCAAAGTTTCTGAAACAGAAAAAAGGTAAGCGGGTTTTGTTATCAGCCTGTGATGTATACCGACCTGCAGCTATTACTCAATTAGAAGTATTAGGAGAACAGGCTGGGGTTGAGGTCTATACAGAAGAAGGGAATAAAAATCCAGTTGAAATTGCCCAAAATGCAGTAAGTCATGCTCAAAAAATGGGCTTTGATGTTGTCATTGTTGATACAGCAGGACGATTGGCAGTGGACGAACAAATGATGAATGAAATTGAATCTATTAAGAATGCAATTGATCCAACAGAAGCATTATTTGTTGTAGATGCTATGACGGGGCAGGATGCTGTAAATACAGCAAAAGCTTTCAATGAAAGAATTAATTATGATGGAGTCGTTCTTACAAAAATGGATGGTGACACACGAGGTGGTGCTGCACTTTCAATCAAATATACTGTTGGTAAACCGATCAAGTTTGTTAGTAATGGTGAAAAAATGGACGCTTTGGATGTTTTTCATCCTGATCGTATGGCTCAGCGTATTCTCGGAATGGGAGATATTGTTTCATTTGTAGAAAAAGCGCAGGAACAATTTGATGAAAAAGAAGCGAAACGTCTAGAAAAAAAGATCAAGAAAAACAAGTTCGATTTCAACGATTTTATGACTCAAATGGGGCATATACGTAAGATGGGTAATATCAAAAATCTTATCAATATGATACCAGGTATGTCTAAAATGACAAAAAATCTTGACATTGATGATAATGCATTTAATAAAATTGAAGCAATCATTCAATCAATGACACCTCAGGAGCGTAGAGAACCTGGGATTATCAACGGCTCAAGAAAAAAACGCATTGCCAAAGGTTCTGGAAATCAATTAGAAGAAATAAACCAATTTATGCGCCAGTTCGAACAAATGCGGAAAATGATGCATCAGATGAGTAAAATGCAGGGCAAAGGAGGAATGAGTATGCCAAATTTCCCTAAATTATAAATGTAGAATAATTATGCAAACAAAAGCAACTTCGTGTGACGAAGTTGCTTTTGTCCAGTAGCCTATCTTTTATATTACTATTTTCTAAAAATCACTTACAGCACGAACGTAGTGTTTTTTACCGATATAAGTTTTATCTCCTTTACCATTTCCACCGGTTGGATTTAATGTATATCCAGTACTTAAATCGTATTTATCGGAGCTCCAATATGTGCCATGGATGATTTCGTAACCCGAGTTTTCAATCAATCCTTGTTGTATGACATTTATGTTTTTATACATAATTTGCAATTCATTCAAGGTGGGAAGTCTCCATGTTCTTTTACTATTAATTGTAGTATTCGGAGCTAATGACGCAGAATTATAATCATATTTTTCGCTTTTTTCGCAATTCCTCATATGACAGATAACTCCATGTTCTCCAGAATCATCAACTTGAATGACGATTCCCCCATGTTTGTAATCACCAATTTGCGGGTGCCATTCTACGGAACCTTTGGTATTAACTTTTCCTTTTTTATTACCAAGATGAACCGTAGCTAATCCATCTTTAAAAGCATAAATTTTATCATATTTTATGGGTACAACTACTTTACCGCTCTTATTTATACAACCATGTTTATTGTTTAACTTTACAACTGCATATCCTGATTTTTGAAAAGAAAAGACTTGGTCGTAGCTAATAGGTGTTATAGCTTCACCATATTTATTTATACATCCCTGTTTTCCACCGTTTTGTACAACTCCAATTGCATTTTTAAAGTTAAAAATCTTATCGTATTTTACGGGTACAATTATGTCACCATTTTTGTTAATACAGCCATGTTTAGTACCGGTTTTTATTATTGCAAGACCAATTCCCTGGAAGTTATAAGCTTTATCGTATTTAACAGGAATAACCACTTTTCCAGAAGCGTCTATATAACCATATTTGTTATCTTTAACAACCATTCTTAATCCTTGTTTTTCAGGGTATGTTTTGTCCCAAATATTTGCTTTTTCTCCCCAGGATACAATGCCATTTTTGTCTATTTTTCCTTTTCTATCATCCAAAATTACAGTTGCATAACCATCTTTAAATACATATATTTTATCATAGATAATAGGAATAATTATATTACCTTTTTTATCCATGCATCCGGTTTTATCATTTTGCATAACAATAGCTAAGCCGTTTTCCTGAAACGTGTATATTTTGTCATAGATAATTGGCGCGACAAGGTTCCCTTCCGTATTTATTTTTCCTTTTTTAGCACCTAGGAAAACTGTTGCTAAACCATCCTTAAATTTATTTATTTTATCGTATTCTATAGGAATAATTATTCTTCCAGTTTTGTCAATACAGCCAACTTTATTTTCCTTTTTGACTGTAGCAAGACCATTATTTTGAAATGGATAAATTTGCTGATATACTATTGGGATAACTATTGCACCTTTATTGTTTATTTTACCTTTTAATGAATTTAACATAATGGTAGCCATACCGTTTTTAAAAGAGTAAATCTTATCATATTTCAAAGGCACAACAAGTTGATCTTCATTGTTTATACATCCGTATTTATTATCTTTGATTACTATACGTAATCCTTCATTTTCAGTGTATACTTTATCCCAGTTTTGACCATTATTATGTTGAAGAAAGGATATTGAAAGAATGATCGTAAGTGCAAATGATTTCATTTTAGTTTTTTTAAAATTAAAGATTTAATAGATTGTTTATTTGTTTAACAATAAAGATGCCATAGGTTTTAACTAATATTTCTTAAAACTAATTAAATAATCAAATATACCTTTGTAAATTTATATTTTATTCGTAATTTGAAATTGTATTATGATGCAACTTTTTTTAGCTATTGATACTATAAAGAAGCATTTACAAATTATATTGATTTTCTTTTACTAATTTTATTCAATGGCAAACCACGAAGATAATAGCCCTAGTAGAAAGGATAAGGAAGGTAAAGTTTATGAGCAGGACCATGACCAGGAGGGAGCTGTATCTGTAAATCATGATGAAGATCTTGATTTCGACATAGATTCGAATGTTAATTTAGGAGGAATAAATTCGAAAGGTGATTCCATGGCGATTGGAAATTCAGAGTCATCTGAAAAATTAGCTGAAGAAGAAAGTCCTATAAATGAAGAAGAGGAAGCAGCTAATAGGGAATCCGAACAGGAAAACAAGGAAGTCGATACTTCATCATCAGGTGGCGGACCTGTTGCTCCTAAACCATCACCAGAAAATATTCAAGATAATGAAGGTGGCTCAGGAGAAGAGGAACAATTTACAGAAGAAGAATCAGATGATGATGACCCAGGAGAAGAATTTACAGAAGAAGAATCAGATGATGAAGGCCCAGTAGAAGGATCAGAGGATGAAAATTTAGATACTGGTACATCAGATGATGATGGTGCTTCAGGTGGTTCAGATGGTGATCGCAATGATCCTGAAGACACTACAGCTAAAGAAGATTCTGATTCTGAAGAAAATAAATCTGAAAAAAAAGCAGAAATAACATTAAGTCGTGCTCAAAAGTTGGTTATAAAATTCGCTACTCTGGAGAATAAAGCTGTATCTGAAACATTAGAAGACGAAGTGGTAGAATCAATCACTGATAAAGACAAAGATAATTCTAAGTCAGAAGAAGATGTTACAACAAATGAAGATAAAGAAGATGTAGAGATAAATAAAGATGATTCATCTGTTGGTAAAACCAGGGCAGCTAAGGAGGATAAAAAAGAAACTAAACCGGATAAGGATGTTGAGGAGTTAATGGATCAGAGATTAGAAAATCAACTAGAAGAGAAAAAAGCAGTTGAATCTGAAGCAATTAAAAAAGGAACTTTGGTTGGAAGAGCATCAGGTTATGGCCAAATGCTTAAAATAATTGATACCTCAAAACCTGAAGACCCTAAACAACAAAAATCAGAAGATTCAGAAGTAGAGGGAGGTACGCAAAGTGGGGACACTTCTTCTGAACCTAAACAAGGGAATTGTGTTATAGAGAAAGTTCCTTTCTATCCTGCGGAAAAATTGGAAGCAGAACGTAAGGAAAAGAATATTGGACCCAATACTTATGAGTATAAAAAATTAAAAGAAAGCAAGGAAACACCTCCTAAAAAACAGTACATAAAAGAAGAAGCAGATAAAGCTAAAGCTGAAGATCAATCCAGACCTCAATATTTAAAGTTTTATTATCAAGGCTATAATATTGGCTACTCAGAAGGCCTAAGGTTTCAAAAAGAAGATGAAAAAAAGAAACGCGAAGAAGCCGAAAAAGAACGAGAAAAGGATCCTAACTATAAACTGGGTAAAGATCTAGGTACTTATGCTGGAATGATTGCTATTCAGCAACAGGGTAATAAAAATAAAGAAGAAAAAAAAGGAAATGATTTTGAACTTAAGGCGTCAAATGGAAAGGAATATAAAACCAGTTTTAAAATAGTTCATTCTAATGCATCCTCTGGTAAAAACCCTGACGGACAACCCATGCCTGAGAATTTCAAAAAAGCATATCTTAAGTTTTATAATATAAACTACCTGAAATCTCAATCAAAAAAGGAAAAAGGTCCTTCTCATCAAGAACGCTTAGAGGACCCTCTTTTTAAGCAGGGATACCTAGATGGTAATAAACTAGGTAGAAATGATAACTTAAAAGCTGAAGAATTAGAAAGGCTTAAAAAGGTTAAAAAGGAACATTTTTCATCATCTTCTGTTGATAAAGCCAAGAAAGATAAAAACAAGTACGGAAAAATTCGTGCAGGATTTATATATGGTTATAATCAGGCATTTTATCAAAAAAAGGCTGAAAAGGCAGCTGAAGAAAAAGCACTTCAGGAGCGCAAAAAAAATGACCCTGTATATCAGTTGGGCGAAACGGCAGGTTCAATCAAAGGATTGTTAGCATCTGTATTTACATTTAAACGTGTAAAATCTGTTGTTTCTGATCCTGAAGCAATTAAAAAAGCGGGCATAAGCATTGTTGTTCCCCCTAATATTGTAAAAATTATAAAACTCGATAATTACCCAACATCTGAACCTTTATATGCTAATCCAGATTCTACTAAAGATAAAGAAGAAAAAGTTCAACTTATTGCAAAGAGAAATGAACAAATTGGTTTTTTTAAACAAGCATATAAATTGTCTACTGATGCATCTTATATCAAAACCGAGGATAATAAAGCAGAATTTTCACTGAATAAGAAGAAGGAAACAGCGGGTTATAAGAAAGCCTTAAGGACGGTTTACAGACATGAAGAACGAATAGATGAAAATGATGACGAACCAGTTTCTGTTAAATTAAACCTTGGTGAGCTCGTCGCTTATGCTAAGTTCAAGTGTAAATATCTTGCTGATGATGATCCGCATAAATCACAACTCCAGACGCAAATTCAAAATGCTGAAAATTTATATAAAAATGAAGATGTTGATTTTCAAGCAGCATATAGAAAATCTTACAATATTTATTCTGTTTTTTTGTTAGACCCCACGAATAAAATAGCTGGAAAAATAAAGGGAAAATTTGGTAGAGATACTTTTTCCGGTAAGAATGATAATGAAAAATTTGCTTTTAATTTGGGCAAATCTGTAGGTGGATTTAAAATTGAAAAAGACGAGAAATTAGAGGACTATAAAAAAGAGGGACTGGATACCAAGCTTTACGAAAAAAAGATTCGTTTAATGGTAAAAGCCATCACCCTTGACGCTAAAATTGCCCTTGTAAATGAATTTGATCCGGATCTTAAAATTTCGGCATCAACGGATGACGAATTACAATCTGAATTAGATACCGTATTAGGAGACACTCCAGATAATAAGGTTATACTTTCTAATATTAGATCATGTTTCCGTGTTTTTTATAATGGCTATCGCGATGTCCTATCTAAGGAAATACAGAAAAAGAAGCAAAAAGGCAAAAAAGGAAATAAGAAAATTGATTTGGATATTGCAACTAAAGATGCTGTATCTTTTTTTTCAGGTAAAGTAAAAGAGAAAGCTAAAAATCTCTTTATTGCAGGAGCACAAGAAGGCTATAATTTAACTTACAATCAAATTAAAGAAGAGGTACATAGTAAACGATCTGCAAATACTTTTGATGAACCAGATCTTAACCAAAAGATTACTAATAAGCTGGATAAAAAAAAAGATACAAGAGGTAAGGAAATAGACAATAACAAAGAACTAAGAAGTGAAAAAGATCAATTAATATCTATTTATATGGAAGGCTTCAACATAGATTTAAAACAAAAAAAACAATTTGGTTACTATAAAGGATATGAAGATGGAAGGTATTATGAGGCAGGATTTAAAAATGATAAATCTGAAATAGATAAAAAATATAAAGAAAACAAAGAACATCCCGCTTATAAAGAAGGAGCAGCTAAGTCTGCAAGTGAAACTGGCTACGGCGCTTTTGCATCAATGATGACCAATACTAAGGAAAAGATTAAGGAAAAAGAGGCTATGTATGGAAATATTAAGAGTAATTTGGCACGTAGTGCTTTTGAAGAAGGAAATGAAAAGGACATAGCCGCGTGGACAAAAATGTTTCTACTTAAAAATTCTCAAATAGTACCTGATGATGTAGAAAAAAATGTTGAATCTATTAAAGGACCCGATAAGGAAGAAATTGAGATAAGCGAAACAACACTCTTGGAGTTTGGCAGTAAAAACGATAAAATCATACAAAGAGTACTTCTATGGTATAAAGAAGTGAAATCTAGAGAACTTGCTGTTGCAGTTCGTGAAAAATACAAAGATGTTAGAGTTGAATCGGAAGGGGAAACGGAAGAAGGAGATGATAGCGATGTTATTTTAATTAAAATTGGGGATAATGAAACAAAGAAAATTGTTGTTTCTGATGAAGTAAAAAAGGATCTTCCTGAATTAGAAGAAGGGTTTAAAAAAGGTTATGCAAAAAGAGTTGAGGCAATAGAAAAAGAAATTTTAAAATCTAAAGACGAGAACATATTATATGTTATTGGGTATAGAGATGGATATATACGAATTGCAGGTTCTGATAAATTGCCCGAAAATCTAAAAGTTGCACAAGGTAAATTAGAAGAAGCTTTAAAAAATAAAGATATAAATTCTGAGGACTATAAGTCTGAGGCAAAATATATTGAGGGTGATACTAAAGGATCAGAATTGGCTATGCAAATTAAGTCAGGGATGATTACAAATGAGCAAGCTGGGAATATAGTTAATGAACAAAACAAGGGAAATGTCCAAAGTGAGTTTTCAGCTGGTCAGGCAGAAGGTGTTAAATTAGGACAACTTCATGCAAAAGAAGAAAATCATGCTCAAATGCAACCAAACGCATTAAAATCGGCAGAAGATTTAAGGGGAGTCATTTCTAAGGAAATTAAAGAGGCTAAACAAAAATTAAAGCAAGCAGAGAAAGAATCTAAGGAAAACGAATCCGATGAAGATTCTAAGAATAAGGTAAAAGATGCTAAAAGCAATTTAAAAAGATTAAAAATTAAGAAAAGTTTAATAGATTTTAATCCTTCAAAGTTATTTAAAGATGGTTTTGTAGATGCATATTGGAAAGCCAGAGATAAAGAAGCGGGTAAGATAGAAGGAATTAAGGCGGTGTTGTCCGGAGAGGCAGATATGAATGTTAAGAGTTTTTATACAGTTATTGTTAATGATACTGATATACCGGATAAAGAAAAACGTGCCGTTAAAAATGCTAAGATTTTTGAAGATGCCTTCTTGTTGTCTCTTGAGAATGCTAGAAAATCTTCTGACCCTCAAAAGTTACATGATGAAACCACGACAATAAAAAGGGATCCAAAGCTTGAAAATAAGGATCAAAGAAAAGCCCGTATTCTTAAAAAAGCATTTTTAGATGCCGAAAATATAGCATTAAAAATAGGCCAAAGACATGGCGCATATCGAGCAGCTGATGAATTAGGCATCCTTGAAAAACTATCAAAATCACTCAATACATTTAAGTTAGAAAAAGAATTGCTTGAATACCGTATGGGTGCACTTGAACAAAAATTAGACAACCGAAGCCTTATCGCGCAAGCTGGTGTTTTAGATCAAATACATTCTGAATATCAATTATACGCAAAGCAAATGCAAGAATATCCTAAACTTGAAGCGAAATGCAGTAAAATTATAGAAATATTTACTGAAGAAGATGGTATTATATTATCTGTTGATAAAGGATTAGCTGAAGCCGATTCCTATTTACCTGAAAATGGAGGAACTTTTAAATTGGATGTTCTTTTAGGTTTAAAAAACGAAACAGATACTGATAAGGATAATGATCAATCTACTAAAGGAGATGAAAAACTTTCTGATGATGATAAGGTAAAGCAAAGTTTAACATTAGCGGATAAAAAAATTGTTTATGATAAATATACACAGAAATACAACCAAAACAAAGAAGTCGCATATAGTAATTACTTGATAGAATTTACCAATAATTATGCGTCTAAAGGGGATCTAGGATTGGGAGAAGTTGATAATTTTATGCACGAAAAGTCAGGTAATGAAACAGGAAAAGCAGGCGAAATAGCAGATGAAATTAAAGATATTGTTTTAGAAGGAGAAGAATCAGATGATGTTATTTTTAGTAATTTACCCCTAGTAAGTATATTGTATGAACAAGAAGAAATAATTAATACTGCCCATGAAAACATAGCTGATGAACTTACTTATATAAGTGAAGATAACGTAGAAATAGCCGATTTAGAGAATAAGCGAATGAATTTGGAAGATAAGTTTGGTTTTACTGAAGCGGAATTAAAGCTTGAAATAGATCAATTAAAAGAAAAAGAAAATGAAGAGCCTTTATCTTTTTCAGAGAAAAGGGAACTTAAAAAATATACTAAGCAATATAATAAGATTAAAAAGGTCTCTGATGAAATAGCAGATATCGAGGGTCTATCTACTGGGTCTAAGGATAGTATTGATAAAGAGTCTGATTCTGTAATGGATTTTTTTAGTTCTCAACTTGGAATTACAGTAGCTGAAGATTATAAATGGGAAGTAAAGGAATATCTTGAATATAAAGATTTTGATCTATTCATAGATGTTGCCCATGCTTATAGTTCTGAAAACCTTAAATTTTCAGGATCTGGACAATATGAGGTTTTTGAAAATGCTCAAGATATTGAAGTAACTGGTTCGATCAACTTAAGTAAAGATGATTATACTTTTAGCTCTTCAGGGTTTAGATATATTAGAGATGATGCGCATATTACATTAATGAATGGTAATGCTATAATACCACGTTTAGAAGGAGATGCATCCGCAAATGAAATGGGGGAATATAAATTTGATGATATAGGACTGGATTTGAGTACAGGAGTAAGGGGTCAGGTAAAAATTCAAAGTGAAAAATTGGTTGGAGGGCCTGTATTAGAGAGTTCAGGAACTAGAACTAATACAATTGATCAAGCTGCAGCTGAAGAATTTGATAGTTCAGGTAATGATGAACCTACCCAGCTAAAAGATAAATCTGATAATTCTAGAGGCATTGGTTCCTTTGGTAAATCATCGGGTAGTGGTATTCCCAGCGATATGAAAGCTGGGTTTGAACAATATTCAGGAATGTCCATGGATGATGTTAAGGTTCATAAAAACTCAAACAAACCTGCTCAGCTTAATGCACATGCCTATGCCAAGGGTAATGAAGTACATCTTGCTCCCGGACAGGAAAAGCATTTGCCACATGAATTAGGCCATATTATTCAACAGAAAAAAGGTCAGGTAAAAGCAACCAAAACACAAAATGGTTCTCAGATTAATGATGATCCTAAGTTGGAAAAAGGAGCGGACAATATTGCTGCTAAGGTAAACAGTCTAAAATTGAACCCTGACACTAATACACAAGATATTAACACTAATAATGGTGGTGGTAATAATGAAGGTCTTGTCCAAAATAAAACTAAAACAGGTACAATTCAGGAAAATGTTGATAATAACGTTGAAAAGCCATCTCAAGTAGTTCAGCAAAAGGCTCATGTAGACTCAAATATTATTCAATGCGCATTGACAGTTGATAGAGTATCTTATAATACGCTGGAAGAGATAAAGGAACTTATGGGAGATGATTGGGATGATAAATGGACAAGTATTGTACAGGACATTTTACAAATGAACGACAGTAATAATTTTTTTGAATTTCTAAATCATGCGTCATTAGCTGCTTTGAAAAAAAAGCTAGATGATGAATTAAAGACGGATACCTTGGAAAAGGCAAATAGATTATTTGTTGAGCACAAAAAAGGGGTTTGTTATTTTGAAAATCTTATGGGTGGAGATGGTGTAATTGAACCCTTGACCCGCATGTTTACTCCAGAAGGTGAAGAGATATTTGTTAATCAAGAAAATATGGCTGAAGGTATGAAGGACTTTCAATGGACCACCAATCCTCCACGAAAGAAGAAAGCACTATACGCTCCAGCTAAACCGTGTGAGCTTAGTCAAGGATTATCTCAGATGTTTACTTGTCATCAATGTGGAGAAATGTCTGATGCTGCTGACGATTGTGATTGGGTAGTTCATGATAAAGAGGCAGGTGGCTGTGGGGCTGCAAATATTATCTCCAATGGTGATGCACATTCAAGAAATAATGAAGCATTTAGATCAGCAATGAAGGGATTAACTAGTGAATCTACAAAGTCTCAAATTATTCAAACTATTAAGGCTCATGAAAAAGCTGCAAGCTTTTGGGGATTTCAAGAAGTTGAAAGTATTTTAAAAGAGGAGGGAGCTTGGGGCAAGATAAAGGTTAAAGTGCTTTATATCCACAGTGATTTGTCTGGATTTGCAGCTGCAATGGATAAGCTAGCTCCATAATTTTATACCTGCAAAACCTATAACAAAAAATAAACGCCTTTAAAACGAACGTTTATTCAAATCGACACCTATCGATCAATATAATCAACAAGCTTTTTAATTTCTTCAAGACTATTGTGGCGGTGCAAGCAAATGCGTATTCTTTCCTTTCCTGATGCGACAGTAGGATTTCGTATTGCTCTTATATCAAAACCTTCTTTTTGTAAAAGAGCACAGGTATTAACTACATTTTCATTTCCTGGAATTATGATACATTGTATTGCACTATTGCTTTCAATATAGTGTTGTTCATTAAGGTTTTTGATCAGTGATCTGAAATATTCTATTTTTTTATTTAGCTCTGCAATATATTCTTTTCCGTTTTGTTGAAGATGTGAATATGATTCAATAATTGATAAGGCTGAATGAGGACTAATAGCAGTTGTATAAATAAGCGGTCTTGAAAAGTTGATCAGATAATCCTTCATGATTTTAGATCCAACTACTGCTGCAGCATGAGTGCCCATTGCTTTTCCAAAGGTATGTATTCTGGCAAAGACTTGTTTTTCAATTCCGAGCGCTACACATAGTCCTTCACCATTTGTTCCACAGACACCAGTACTGTGCGCTTCATCCACAATTAAGTTGGCATCATACTCTTGGCACAACTGACAGATCTCTTTTAGTGGTGCAGTATCTCCATCCATAGAGTATATGGATTCTAAAACTACAAAAACAGTTTTTGAATGGTGTTGTTCCAGTAGCTGTTTTAATTCTGATAAGTTATTATGTGCAAATACATATTTGTCAGCAGCAGTTAGCCGTAAACCATCGTGTATGCTTGCATGTACCAATTCGTCATAAAGAATAATATCCGAACGTCTGGGTATACTTGACAGTAACCCCAAGTTTGCTGTATATCCAGAATTGAAGATCAATGCTGTTTCTGCATGATGAAAGGCTGCTACTTTTTCTTCAGCTTCAGTAAGTAGATCATAATGTCCGCTTAATAATCTTGAACCTGTAGAACCCAGTTTGAGTTCTTTTGACTTTTTGTGTATTTCATTTTGGATGGTCTGATTTCTGGACAAACTAAGATAATCGTTGGAGCAAAAATCGATCAACTGCTCTTTCTTTTGAATTGTTCTAAAAGAAAGATTCTGTTTTCTTCGATCTAAGAGTGCTTGCATCCGTTTGATTATCTGCATTTTATTTGGTTGTGTATTAAGTATGGACACTCATGAGGAAGTTGTGTTATAACAAGTCTGATAAATGTCCTTTTTAGTCTTCTGTTCAATCGTTCAATCGTCAAATTTATACTATCTTTACCTCAGATTTCAGAAAATCAAGTCAAGAATACAAATGTACAAAATATATATCGGTGAAGTACCACTTTTGTTAGTTTCACGTGAAGAATCGCATTCTTTTGATTCCACAAATTTAAGAAATTTGCTTGTAGACTATAATATAGCAAACAGAAGGACTTTGTACAGGTATATTGATAATCTTGAAAAAGGATCAAAACATTATGATTCAATAATAATTGTTTCGGATGATCTTCCTGCGCTTAAAGATTATTTCTTTTCCCTTTTTAACGTACAGAAAGCAGGAGGGGGGCTCGTTTTTAATGAAAAAAAGGAGATTCTTGCCATAAAAAGGCTGGGTTTTTGGGATTTACCAAAAGGTAAACAAGATGAGGGTGAAAAAATACTTGAAACTGCTATCAGAGAAGTTAAGGAAGAAACAGGAATAAATGATTTAATACCTGGTGATTTTATTTGCGATACATACCATACTTATAAAAGTAACACAGGAAAACGTATTTTAAAATGGTCTGTATGGTATAAAATGACTACCAAAGATGAAATTTTGATTCCTCAAGCTGAAGAAGATATAGAATTAGCTATATGGATGAATGTTCATGAACTTAAGAATAAAACACCTATGTATAAAAATATTCAAGATCTTCTTGAAATGATATAAATGAATACAATATACTTAGCACTTGGAAGTAATTTAGGTAATCCTCAGCTTAACTTAATAGCTGCAATAGAATCTATATCTCAATCTATAGGAAAGGTAGAGAAATGTTCTTCTGTTTATAAAACTGCTGCCTGGGGTAATGAGGACCAAGATGATTTTTATAATCAGGTTGTTTTGGTAAAAACCTTACTAAAACCAATAGAGCTTATGAATTGTTGTCAGCAAATCGAAAAGAAACTAGGAAGAATTAGTAAACAAAAATGGGCACCTAGAATTATTGATATTGACATTTTGTTCTACAATCAACTGATCTTTAATCATAAGGATTTGGTTATTCCTCATCCTTTAATACAGGATAGAAATTTTGTTCTTGTACCTTTGTCTGAAATTTCAGAAGGATATATTCATCCTGCCAATAATAAGACTATCTTTATGTTAAAGAATGAATGTCAGGATAAATTATCTATTGTAAAATTGAAACCTATACAGGAAAATAAATAAATATGAAAATTCCCAATGGAAATTATATAGTGGTTGAAGGTAATATTGGTGCAGGTAAAACTTCTTTATCCAGGAAACTTGCTGAAGATTTGAATGCAAGGTTAATACTAGAAGAGTTTTCTGACAACCCTTTTTTGCCTTTGTTTTATAAAAATCCTGAACGTTATGCTTTTCCTGTAGAATTGTTTTTTATGACGGAACGACATAAACAACTCCAAAGTTTACTAAATAAAGGAAGTTTGTTTCAGCAATATGTAGTTTCAGATTATATTTTTTCAAAAACATTATTATTTGCAGGTCAAAACCTTCAAGCTGAAGAGTTGAGATTGTTTCAAAACCTATTTCATACCCTCAATGCTTCTTTTCCAAAACCGCATTTATTAGTATATTTACATCGATCTATAGATGATCTAATAGATAATATAAGAAAAAGAGCAAGAGAATACGAACAGGATATAAGTGAAAATTATCTAGAAAAAATTCAAAATGCATATTTCAGTTTTTTTAAAATTGCTGAGAAAGAGCTGTCTATACTAATACTAGATGTAGAAGGATTAGATTTTATCAATAATCCTTTTCATTATAAGATAATCATTGAACAAATTCAAAAAGAATACCCCAAAGGATTACATCGTTGGAAATTGGAACAGAAGGTAGGATAAATACCGAACCTACATTAAAATGTAACTAATTATGGCTTTTAAAGTATATACAAAAACTGGAGATAAAGGGATGACAGCACTTTTTGGTGGTGCAAGAGTACCTAAAGACCATATTCGAATTGAATCTTATGGAACAGTGGACGAATTGAATTCTTATATTGGTTTGGTGCGTGATTCTGTCGAAGATGAATCAATTAGAAAGGGTTTGCTTGAAATTCAAAATCGATTATTTACAGTTGGGGCAATATTGGCAACTGACCCTTCAAAACAAAATATTAAGACACCTGACCTTTTCGAAACTGATGTTAAATATTTAGAGGATGAAATTGATATGATGGAGAATACATTAACACCTCTGAAAAACTTTATACTACCTGGAGGTAATACGGCAGTTTCTTATTGTCATATAGCAAGGTGTGTCTGTCGTCGAGCTGAACGTTTATGTGTTGCTCTTAATCATATAGAGCCTTTAATACCCATAGTAATTAAGTATATGAATCGTTTATCAGATTATTTATTTGTTTTATCAAGATTTATAGGTCAAATTAATAAACTTGAAGAGATCCCATGGATTTCAAGAAAATAAAGAAATTCTAATCATATTTATCTATGTTTAACATATTTATATTGACATCACTTTTAGAGGCATTTTTTGTTATTAGTAATGTTTTGATAAGATTGGTAAAATAATTGCATTAGAATATTTATACTTAATATTTATTGAACATATACCATTACATTTTGTGAAAAAATTAATCCTTTTATTGTTTATTTGTTGCACTTTTTCTACAATTATTCGTGCCCAAGATCAGAATAATACAAAAAAGCCTGTTAAAGTACTTTTACAGGAAGCTGAGGGTTTGATTAATAAACGTGATTACAGGAAAGCAAAAAAAACACTTGAGGCAGTTATCAATAAAAGAAAAAGCTTCGTAGTTGCATATCGTATGCTTGGTATCGTATATTCTCAATTGAGACTTTTTGATGATGCCGTGGCTGCGTACGAAAAACTATTTGAATTAGATCCTACTTTATCTAAGGCTGCTATATTTGAATGTGCAATGGCGTATATGAAAAACTATAAATATAACAAAGCTCTTAGTTATTTAAATTTATATAAAAATGCCAATCCTAATGATTATAAGTCTGATGAACAAACTGTTCAATTGGGATATAATATGTATTTGAAAAATGAAATCATGAATTGTCGTTTTGCTAGAAATTTCGACTTTACACAATTAGAATTAGTAAATGAGAACTTAGGTCCTGCAATAAATTCATGGGCAGATGAATACCTCCCCACACTTACTGGTGATAATCGTTGGTTGATTTTTACTTCAAATAGAAATGGTGAGAATATTTTAATGAGCAAATGTAATGCTTTTGGGAAGTGGTCTGTAGCGCGATCTATTTCTAAAGCAATTAATACCCCGAGAAATGAAGGGATGGCTAAACTTTCAGTATGTGGACGTACAATATATTTTTCTGCTTGTGCATGGGAAAATGTTGAGGGTGGATGTGATATTTTTGAAGCTGACTTTGATACCCAAAATGATTTTGCTGTAGTTGATGATGTCCGCCCTTCATTGGGTTTAAATAGCAAAAAATGGGACTCTCAACCAGCAATAAGTTGTGATGGGAAAACCATGTATTTTTCTTCTTCCAGAAAAGGTAATATTGGTGGTGCTGACCTATGGGTTAGCACATTGGGAGATGATGGTATATGGGACCCTCCTGTAAACATGGGAGCAATTATTAATACGAATCAAGATGAAGAGGCACCATATATTGCACCTGATGGCATTACCCTTTATTTTTCGTCTAATGGACATCCTGGATTTGGTGAAGCTGATATTTTCAGAACAGTAAAACAAGAAGACGGTAGTTGGTCTAATCCCGTAAATATTGGTCTTGCAGTAAATACGCCCTTCAGGGAAGCAGGTATTGTTGTAAGTCCTGATGGTGAAACTGCCTATTATTCTTCTGCTCAAAATAATGGCTTAGGAGGCTTGGATATCTATAAAGTCAGAATGGATAAAGACATTGCACCAGAAGTAGCGAATGTGATGATGAATGCATATGTATATGATGCTGCAACAAAAGAACCCGTGTCGAATGTAGATGTAAAAATTGGTAAATCAGGTAATCAAAAGCAAAAATTTGTAACAGATAAAAATGGTCGATTTTTTGTTTGTTTAACTGATAGTGCATCTTATTCATATATATTGATGCATGATAATTATCAGACATTTGTTGGTGCTGATTTTTTTAAAAGACAAAAGAATCAGGCTACAAAGAAAATTGAGATTTTTTTAGTCCCTAATATTGAAAAACAAGAGAAAAAAGTTCCTCCTAAAGTAAAAAAACGAAAAAATCTGTCTGTTTATTTTGATTCAGGAGATCATAAGATCACTGAAGTTCAAAAAGAACAGATTCAAATTTTGGTAAATCAGTTTATTGATAAAACTGCTTTAAAGTTTGATGTCATAGGTTTTGCCGATGATGTTGGTGAAAAGTATTCTAATTTAGCATTGTCTGAGGATCGTGCAAAAAATGTAGTTGCATATTTAACAAGTCTTGGAATTAATCCTGAACAGATTGTATTTAAAGGTGGAGGAGTTGTAAAAGGTGATCTGGCTAAACACCAAAAAAGAAGAGTTGAGATACGTATTTCGGATTAATAAGACCTAATATTTATAAATTGTTATTATTTATAAAAGGTTTTCCCATAGAATTTATCTATAAAATATTATCAAATAAATATATTATGATAATTCTTTCATATTTTGGAATTGGCTTGAGAAATGAGTAACTTTGATCCCAGTATTTATACTATGCTGATTGTATTAATACCTAAAACCCAATCGCTCAATTAAATATCATGAAAGAAATTCAACAAAATAATAAAACATCCCTTTCTCCAGATCAACTTGAATTTGCTGCTTCTATACTTAAGGCAGTAGCACATCCTATTCGCTTGTCAATTCTCCAGCTTTTGGATAATGAAGAACGATTATCAGTAAATGAGATTTGTAAACGTATTAATAGTGAACAATCGTTAACTTCTCACCATCTTTCAAATATGAAACTTAAAGGAATTCTTGGCAGTAAACGAGAAGGTCAGAAAGTTTATTATTACTTAAAACTACCGACACTCAATAATCTTTTGTCATGTTTAGATAGTTGTGTTAATTGTTTTTAGCGTTTTATTTTATTATCTCTCCAGTATATTTTAATTAGAATCTTTATAAAATTATTTAGCTGCTAGTTTTGCTAGCAGCTAAATAATTAAATGGGTATTATTGAGATTTCAATAAATTATTTAAACTAATATAGCTTTGTTAGATGATAGTTATTCAATGTATATTTAAGGATTAGTTTTTGGAATTACAGTAAAATTCTTTAATTTAAAGAAATAATTAATATAAAATGTTTTCCTATTCCATGATAACAAAACATCTGGAACAATCTAAACTTAAAAACATCTCCAATGGTAATACCAAATTTTAGATTTAAATTTTATGTGGCCTCATTTATCATAGTAGCCTCAATACTTGCACTTGCATATTTTTTTAAATCCTATCAACCATTATGGGCTTTTACCATCGTAGGACCTTTACTTTTAATAGGTATTATTGATATTATTCAAACAAAACAAGCAATACGTAGAAACTATCCTATTCTTGGAAGATTACGTTACGTATTTGAAACTTTCCGACCTGCAATTCAACAGTATTTTGTAGAATCTGATTTAAATGGTCGACCATTTAGTAGGAGAAAACGTTCTATGGTTTATCAACGAGCTAAAAGAGTAAAGGAAACAGTACCATTTGGTACTCAGGTAGATGTATATGAAGAGGGATATGAATGGATGGTGCATTCAGCTTACCCTTTGGACTCCAAAAAGTTAGATCAACACCCACGTGTAAGAGTTGGAGGTGCAGATTGTAAACAACCGTATGATTTAAGTTTATTTAATATTTCTGCCATGAGTTATGGTTCATTAAGTGCCAATGCTGTTATGGCCATGAACAATGGTGCTAAAAAAGGAGGTTTTGCTCACAATACCGGAGAGGGTGGTGTAAGTCCATATCATAAACAGGGAGGCGATTTAATTTGGCAGATAGGAACGGGTTATTTTGGGGCGCGTGCGGAAGATGGCACCTTTGACCGTGAAAAATATAAAGTTACTGTTGCGCATGAATCGATTAAGATGATAGAATTAAAATTGTCTCAAGGTGCGAAGCCCGGAAAAGGCGGAATTTTGCCTGCAATTAAAAATACGGAAGAAATAGGGAAAATCCGTGGCGTTCAACCGCACACAGCGGTTCTTTCCCCTTCAGGTCATTCAGCATTTAGTGACCCTAAGGGGCTTTTGGAATTTCTTAAGGAACTTCGTGATCTTTCAGGAGGTAAACCAGTAGGATTTAAAATATGTATTGGAGACGAGCATGAATTTTATGAGCTTTGTAAAGCCATGGTTGAAACAGGATTGAAGCCTGATTTTATTGCTGTAGATGGGGGTGAAGGAGGAACAGGAGCAGCACCTGTTGAATTCTCTGATTCATTGGGTATGCCACTTCAAGATGGCTTGTCATTTGCCGCTGACACATTAATAGCATTTGACTTAAAGAAGGATGTTGTTTTGATAGGAGCGGGCCGTATTACTTCAGCATTTGATATAGTAAAAACTTTAGCATTGGGAGCAGATGCATGTTATAGTGCCCGTGCAATGATGATGGCAGTAGGATGTATTCAAGCGCTTGAATGCCATTCAAATAAATGTCCAACAGGAGTAGCAACACAAGACAAAAAATTGATGAAAGGTCTTAATGTGCCTGACAAAGCAGAACGTGTCTATAATTATCATAATAAAACGATGTATGCTTTTGTAGAGATGATGGCTGCTGCTGGTATAGATCACCCTTCTAAAATTAGGAGACATCATGTATTTAAAAGAACAACTGTAGGAATTGTCAAGAGATATGATCAATTATTCCCAGACATTCCTGTGGGATGTTGTTTGAATACAGATGAAATACCAGAGGTTTTCAAAAAAGAGATGTTAATCTATAATACTAAAGATTATACTTAATACCTTAAATATAATTAATATGAGAAATTTTGTGTTATCAATGATTTTTATCGTTGTACCAATTTTTTTGATAAATGCACAACAGCCAATTCTGAATGTATGGAAACTTAGTACAGGAACCGCTACTTATGAGTATTACCCTGGACCACCACCAACATCCATAACTGTAAATATGACTGATTCGGCAGATGTCATTAAAGTATGTTCAACTTCAACACATGTATATGTACATGCTAATAGTTTGGGAAGTTATTTAATGGGGCCTTGGTTGATGAATCCTAATGTACCTGTTGCTTTAAACAATACCTATAAATTTCCGTTGAACCCTCAACCTGAGACTGGTGCAAAAACCTCAACTCCATTTGGAGGTCCCCAGGCATTAGCCATAGATGGTGTTATATTTTACCCTTATGGTGACGCAAAATCTTATAGCGCTTCACAAAACACTAATGTTTCAAATGGAGATGGTAATTGGAATTCAGATGCTTGGATTACTGAAGGTGCTACTCTAGATCCTAATGCTAATGGACATGCTGATATGTTTGGCACATATCATTTGCATGCAAATCCCAAAGCACACTATACAGATCCAAGTTCAACACATTCACCAATAGTTGGTTTTTCTTTTGATGGTTATCCAATTTATGGACCCTTTGGGTATTCAAACCCTAATGATTCTACAAGTGCTATCGAAAGAATTACCAGTAGTTATCAGCTAAGAAACATAACTACACGTACCATACTGCCGAATGGTCAAACTTCAAATCCTGCTGGTCCTAATGTAACTACTGGTGGAAATTTTGATTTGGGCACTTATATTGAGGACTATGAATATATAAATGGTTCTGGACATTTAGATCAGTATAACGGACGAAATTGTATTACTCCAGAATACCCAGGTGGTACATATGCATATTTTATTACTACAAAAGCAAATGGTGATCCTTCATTTCCGTATGTTTTGGCCTCAGAATATTATGGTCAGGTTGCTCAAAATGCAATTGGCCCACAAGCTGGTAATGAAACAATACCTGGGAATGCATATTGTGGAACATTTACATCCGTTGCTAAGATAAATAAGCTGCCAGAATTATTGAATATCTATCCGAATCCTTCAGATGAATATATTACAATCGATTTTAATAAGTCTGGCTATTACACCATTCAATTGTCAGATTTATTAGGTTCGGTTGTGTATTCAAATTCCTTATTGGTCAATGGATTATTCTCAATAAATATAAAAAATATAGAAAGAGGCGCTTATATTGTTCGGCTGACAAATGAAAACACAAATGCAACTTATATAAATAAGTTAATTTGTAGATAGTACATTTTTATTATTGTATTCTTAGATTACCATCCTGAGAAAGCCTTATTAAAAACATCATTAAGAACCTGATCGTATATATCCTGTATAAGGACTTCTTCAACACTTGATAAATCCTCATCTGATGAAAAGTTTGCAAATCTTGAAAAGGTTTGATTCCAATCTTCAGAACCATCTTTTTGTTTTGTGTTCTTAAAGTTAACAGCTACATTTATCGTTAACCGTTGAAATGCTACTGTTTGATTCGCTTGAGGAGCCAAGGAGCTTAATGTATATCCTGTAATATTCCCAGAAAACTCTATATCGCTTTTGCCTACCTGATATGCTAGGCGTGTATTACTGATAATTTTATCTTTTAATTGCTCAGAAAAAGTTTGGCCACATGTTGGTGGAGCGTTAGTTACTTTAACTTCAAATTGTTCTAAAGAAAAAGTCTTTAGAACAGAATAATCAATACCTGTATTAATAAAACTAACTGTGCAACTTTGAGTAAAGAGGACTATAGTGATTAAAATAAAGAAAGTAAACTTTGGCATATTAATTTTTATCTTTTATTTTGCTTCTAACAAAAGTACAAAAAAAATAAATTATTATACCTTATTTTAACAGCTACTAAGATGAGTTTAACAATAACTTTAGTTCAGTCAAAACTACTTTGGGAGGATATAGATGGGAATTTATCCATGTTTGCTCATAAACTACAAAAGATCGAACAAACGGATGTTATTGTTTTACCTGAAATGTTTTCTACAGGATTCACTATGAATGTTGAAAAGGTTGCTGAAAATATGAATGGTAAGGCAATAAAATGGATGCATGTCTTGGCTCAGAAACATCATGCCGTTATAACGGGGAGCCTTATTATTAAAGATGAAGGTAGATATTACAACAGACTAATATGGGTTGAACCCGATGGTAAACAATATGCCTATGATAAGAAGCATTTATTTACTATGGCAAATGAACATTTAAAATTTACTGCAGGAACAAAGAAGTTAATTATTGATTACAAGGGATGGAGGATTGCTCCATTTATATGTTATGATTTACGTTTTCCTGTTTGGAATAGAAATCAGGAAAATTATGACCTTGCATTCTATGTAGCAAATTGGCCAGCAAAAAGGTCATATCATTGGCTAAGTCTTTTGTTTGGAAGAGCAATCGAAAATCAATCTTATATAGTTGCTGTTAATCGAGTTGGTAAAGATGGGAATGGTATTATTTATTCTGGCAATTCTACTGTAGTTGATCCAGCAGGGGAATTAATGTATCACAAAGAAAATGATGAAGAAGTACACACAATAACTTTAACTAAGGAACATTTAGTAGAAGTGCGTAATCAGTATCCATTTTTGGGAGATAGAGATAATTTTTCTGTATTCGATGCTACTAACAATTGAATCTAATTTTTAATTATGGGGCTACCTTCATAATAAAATTTGCATTAAAAAACATTTTATTATTTGAAGTTGAAGGTCCATCGGGGCCACTAATCTGGTAACTTCCTGTCAAATCTTCAGCGACAAATTGGGAACTAACAAGCAGCATTAAATCTCCTTGCTCATTCAAAAAAGGTTCAAATTGACTCTTCGCTATCACTTGGCCTGTCTTGTGCACTATAGTAAGATCTGCTTCAATATCAGCATGTGTTATTTTTCCTATTGCTAATTTTAAATCATCGCTATAAATTTTTCTAAAAACAAGTGTAGCAGTTGGGTATTTTTTTACAATTAGCATAGTTTCTTTTACCGCATTATTTAAACTTGTTACACCCATTTCTAGTGAATTTACATCTACAACAAAAGTCCCAGCAGCATCTTCAAGACTATGATTGTTGTTTAAAGTAATATTACCAGATGTTTTTTTTAATTCACCACCATAATTTCGAAGTGGTGGAGGAAAATGAAAAGTAAGAATTGGAGTACTTTCATCAACCGGACCTGATAAGTCCCATTTTATTGGAAAAGCTATGTTTTTAATTTCAGTTTGAATATTCTTTTTTGGTGCTTCAAGTTTATTTAGATCTAAATCATTCCAATTAATTACTTTTATATTTTTATCTATATAATTTATAGCATCACCTTTTTTTGAATTTACAATTTGAATTTTTATTTCAGAAAAGGTATTTGAAGCAGCTGAGTCAAAAGCTGCCATAATTGAATTTGATTTTGAAGGAAAATCGAACTGTTGATAAATTGGGTTTATACAGTCATAATGTGAAAAAATTTCAGTGCTTACATATACATTCCCATCTTTAGAGAAGTATGGATAGAAATTACAAAAAAAGATATCATCAGAATTCCCCACTAAATGACTTTTACAATAATGTGCCTCATTGAAGCCTTGTTTAATTCCTTTGATCATCATTTTGTCGAATTGTTTTTGATCAAAATCATCAGGCAAAACCCCCTCTGGTGATGTGATTTTAAGTTTGAAAAATAAATTGGCTCTTTCTTTTTTCCAAACTATAATGTTTTTTTCCTTGTAACTTATTGAAGACTGTTCAAGTCGACGTACAGTTCTGATAAAATTAAGTATACGTTTATGTGAAGTGTGTCTGCCTTTGTAAAGCTTTTTGCCAAGATAGTTCCTATAGACAATACAAGGAGTATAGCCTATATCTATTGGAGCTCCTTTTTCATTAACATCTATTATCTTTGAGGGAATATTATTTTTATGCATTTCTTCTTTAAGTTTATTAATATCAGACTTAGTAAATTCACTATCTGTCTTTGTATTTATAAAAATCAGAAGCTCTTCATCAACTTTTTGTTGAGCATATATTGATAAAGAAAATATTAAAAAAATTAAAGTGATGTATTTTGGCATAATAATATATCTTAATAATAGTGCAATTCTGTAGGAATATAATTTTAATAAATTAAGAAATGTTATTGAACAGATAATCACTTTGTGTTCATCTTATTCTAGTAAAAATAAAAGACAGATTCGATAAAAAGAAAATTTATTATCCTCAGAAACAAAATTTCGCGTTTAAATAACTTTGTGTATTTTTGATGCATAATTGGTGTGATAGTATTATTCCACTAAGTTAGCATTTAGGTTTATAAGCTAATAAAAAAGTCACGAAATCTTAATTAGAATTACCATTTTTCACTTCTGGTTTTTTTCAGATATAATTTTTAGTGACAACTTAATAAAATTAAAATTTATCATAATGACACATAAATCAATTTGGTTAATTGTATTTTTTTTATTGTTTAATATATCAATTACTTGGAGCCAACAACAACGATGGCAACAAAAAGTTGAATATGATATGGATATTCTGGTTGATGTAAAAAAGCATCAGTTGAAAGGAACGCAACGTTTAGTGTATTACAATAATTCGAATGAAGAACTTACTAAGGTTTTCTATCATTTATATTTTAATGCTTTTCAACCAAATAGTATGATGGATGTCCGTTCTAGAACAATTCAGGATGCTGATCCAAGGGTTGGTTCAAAAATTTTTCATTTAGAAGATGAAGAAATTGGTTATCACAAAATAATTTCTTTAAAACAAAATGGTGAAGATGTAAAATTTGAAGTTGTTGGGACAATTTTAGAGGTTTCACTTAATAGTCCTATCAAGGCTGGTGATACGTCAGTTTTTGACATGCAATTTCATAGTCAGGTGCCTCAACAAACAAGACGTTCAGGATGGAATAATGCAGAAGGAATTGAATTTTCAATGTCTCAATGGTATCCAAAAATGTGTGAGTATGATTATCAGGGATGGCATTCTAACCCTTATGTAGGACGTGAATTTCATGGCGTATGGGGTGATTTTGAAGTAAAAATTACTATTGATAAAAATTATATACTTGGAGGTACTGGAGTTTTGCAAAACCCTGAGGAAATTGGGCATGGATATGAACCTAAAGGTATGGAGGTGAATTATAATGAAAACCAAAACCTTACTTGGCACTTTAAAGCTGAAAACGTACACGATTTTGTATGGGCTGCAGATCCTGATTATATCCATGATATAAAAGAAGTTGGAGATGGAATAATATTGCATTTTTTATATCAGGAGAATGAGGAATATAAGGATGTTTGGAAAAGAGTACAAAATAAGACAGTTGATGCTTTTAAGTTTATCCAAAATCGTTATGGGAAATATCCCTATCCGCAGTATTCAATTATTCAAGCAGGTGATGGGGGAATGGAATATCCCATGGCAACATTGATAACAGGGAAACGTGTTTTTAAGTCATTGCTTGGTGTTATTATACATGAGGTAATGCATACCTGGTATCAAATGCTTATGGGATCAAATGAAAGTTTATATGCCTGGATGGACGAAGGTTTTACTTCTTATACCTCAAATGTTGTTTCTGATTATCTTTATGATAAAAATTCTTCATTTCCTCATAATGGTTCATATAGAGGTTATTATTATTTGGCAAATAGTGGAGTAGAGGAACCTATGACAACACATGCTGATCATTTTAAAACAAACTTCGCATACGGACAAGCAGCCTATTCTAAGGGTGCTGTATTTCTTGGTCAGCTAAATTATATTGTTGGTGAAAATGTTTTTGATAAAGGTATGTTGCGATATTATAATGAATGGTGTTATAAACATCCTAATCCTAATGATTTTATACGCGTTATGGAAAAAGAATCAGGTTTGGAATTAGATTGGTACAAAGAATATTGGGTTAATACTACTCATAAGATTGATTATTCAATTGCCGATGTTGTTTCCGGAAATAAAGCTAGTAAAGATTCAATAGTAGTTACAGCAAAAGATGAAAATTATTATATTCAAGGAGGAAAAGTTGAAAAAAATGGAACTCGTATTTATATTGAGAAGAAAGCAGGGATGCCCATGCCATTGGACATTGTTGTAACTTATACCCAAGGAAAATCTACAAAGATTATTACCTATAATATTCCACTTGAAATAATGCGAGGAAATAAGAAGGATGAATTGAAGTACGGATTACAGATTGTGATGCCTGATTGGAAATGGACACATAAAGTCTATGAACTTAATATTAATATACCTTTGAAATGGATAGATAAAATAGAAATTGACCCTTCTTTAAGGCTTGCTGATGTAGATAGAGACAATAATGTATGGGCAAAATAATATTATAATATTCATTCAATTGTCGTTTGTTTTATATTCTTTCAAATGTTTGACCTCTCTAATAAAAATAAATCTACCAAACAACCTATATATTGGAAGATATATAAATTCTATTTTTCTAAAAAAAGATGGTATTCTTTTAAATCAATTAAAATAAAGGTTGAACCTACTGTATTTCACCCTGCTCTTTTTTTTACAACAAAAATCTTGTTGAGATATACTTTTCAATTAAACATACAGGGTAAAAAAATTCTTGAGCTTGGTGCAGGTTCAGGTATGATTTCTGCAATATCTTCAAAAAATGGAGCTGAAGTTACATCCACAGATATTAATCCAGCTGCTATTAGTTCGATGCGTGAAAGTAGGGCTGTAAATAATTTGTCTTTTGAAATCATCCAATCTGATTTATTTCAAAAAATCCCACTACAAATTTTCGATTACATTTTATTAAACCCTCCTTATTTTAAGGGAGCGCCACGTACAGATAGAGATAAAGCATTTTATTGTGGTGATAATTTTGAATATTTTTATAATTTATTTGAACAAATTCAAAAATATATTACTCATAGGACTGAAGTATATATGCTTCTATCAGATGATTGTAACATTCAAAAGATTCAGAACATTTCTAATACAAAGATTTTTTATTGGGAATCTGTGCATCAAGAATTAGTATGGGGTGAATTGTATATAATATTTAAAATACAATTGATATAGCCATTTTACTGTAGGGATTATTATTGTTTTGTATCTTGAGAGTTGGCAAATCTAATCAGTTAGTTAATTGATATCAATACAAAATGCATAAAACTAAATTAATAACTCTTTTAGAACACTTAAATTCTAGAGAGTTTGCCAGATTCATTGATTTTGTACATTCTCCTTTTTATAATAAACATGAAGAGGTAAAGAAATTATGCATTTACCTTTCTAAATATTTTTCTAATCCCAAAAGAAAAAATAAGTTAGATAAACAGCGCGTATATAAAAATCTTTTCCCGAATAAAACATTTGATGCAAATGCACTACATGGAATTTCTTCGAAACTATTGACGCTCTTACATGATTTTTTGGTAATAGATTGTGGTGACAACAATAATAATTTTCATTTAATCAAAGTATTAGAAGAACTTAGAAAGAGGAAACAATTCAAAGATTATGATGCAATAATTCGAAAAATCACTAAAAATAATAATGGTTTATATACAGATGTAGAAGAATTGTATTGGGAAAAATATGCTTATCATAAAGAAATTGATATTAATTTCTTAACTCAAGGAGGGCGTACTTACAATGAAAACTTACAATTGAAAAACGATTATTTGGATTTGTTTTTTATAACTAAAAAACTTAAAATTGCTTGCGATATGGTAAGTCGCAACCGCATTATTGGTAGTGATTATCAATATAGATTAGTTGATGAGTTATTTGTTTATTTAGACCAGCCAGATAGTAGCTATTCTCAAGAACCAACGATAAAAATTTATGCTTCAATATTAAAAATGCTTCTTCATGGTGAAGAAAATGATGATGAATATTATAGAGTTAAAGATTGGTTAGTGCAGTATATGGACGTTTTTTCAAAACTCGAGCTGAAAAACATTTATGATTATCTTGAAAATCACTGTATTAGAAAATATAAAAAAAATACAGCAGATGAAACATACTTGATTGAGATGCTTGATATTTCCAAGTTTCTTGTAAAACATAAAATTAATTTTATAGATGGCTATTTATTAGATGGCGATTATAAAAATATTGGTACTTCTGCAATCAACCTAGGTGATTTTGACTGGGCACAAGAATTTATAGAAACATATAAAGAAGCATTAATTCCTAGGGTAAGACAAAGTGCTTATTCTTACTTAATGTCATTTCTATTATACTCAAAAAAGGATTATAAGGGTGCATTGCAGGCATTAAATGATGTATCTTTCACGAATTGGACATATCATGCCGGTGCTAAATTAATTCAAATGAGAATATATTATGAACTTGATGAAGCTGATGCACTTTATGCGCTTGCTGATGCATTTAAAATATATCTTAAAAGAAATAAACAATTAACGGAGTTGGATCGGGTTCCGTATATGAATTTTATAAACCTTACAAGAAAATCTTACAGATTAAAAGAAGATTGGGATTTTCTCAAAAAAGAAAAATTAACTTCAGAAACTGAAAAATTAAAAAAACTATTTGAAACTGCGACACCTGTTGCAAGTAGGGTTTGGTTGCAAGAGGTTATAGATGAATTAATTTTTTAATAATATAGATATTTAATTATCAGTTCGCTCTTGAACGCCATTTTCAATACTGTCTTTTACCCATATAATAATATCAAGTAATGCATTTATAAAGGTCTGAACGGTATATACCGTTATAGGATAATTATAATATTCACTTGATTCAGGAGCTTTGTGATTTATAGCTATACTTTGTGTGCTATAAATCACATAAGTCATAAAAGATATATGCAAAGGAGCTAGTTTCTTATTTTTGATGTGATCAATGAGGTCTTTTCCTCGACTAGGTGTATCCTTACCCTGTCCAAACATTATAGGATCAATTTTTAGACATTCCTTACAATACACATTCAGAATAGATTCTTCGAGTCTTCTGATAAAACCCAAACGATGCATTAAATCTTCTCGCTTAGAAGACAATTTTGGCGATAGAATGCTGACAAGAAAAGCATTGTCTTCGTCATCCAGGTAAGTCTCTGAAAATTCAAACACCTCAGGATGTTGTAGCTTGATTTTTGTAGTTTCAAGTAAGCCAATCTGTTGGTGTAGATATTCAAACATCTCTTCCATTAACGAATCATTTACCGATGTTTTTTTCTTGTCAAAAATTTTTGCTCGGTTACGTAAGCTTGGTTCCAATTGAATATACCATGCAGTATGAACACAGAATGGCAAGGTGCGTTCATGTAAGAGTTCTAGCTCTTTAAGTTTAATAATCGATTCATGAACAAAGTTTTCAGCTTCAGTTCCCTGAACTTGTTCACTATTCATAGGGGCTTTCCCATCTAGAATAACAGCCTGATATTTTTGGTTGTTTTCAAGTTCACGGAAACCATCTTTGAAATTAGTAGCTGTAGTTATTATGACATTAAAGCGTCTTGCTCTGTTCTTTATAGAAGCCGATAGTCCTTCGTCATCATCTATCATTAAAACATTTATAGGACGTCTTCGGTTTTTGTTTTTTGACATATAATTAGGTATTATTGAATCGTTACTTCTAAATTACTAAAAAAATGAAAAACACCTATCCTGATTGGATAAAAATAGACAGTATTGTATTTAATTAAATTGATATACTTAATGACGAATATCGTTTAGTTTGATAAATTTATACCAAGAATACATTGAATTTTAATAGATATACAATTTTAGATCAATTAATTAAATGTTTAGATAGATCAGTAAAATTTGTTGGGTCCTCCAGATTTACTTCATCGAATATCCTAACCAATTCATCATAAGTTGTATCCATTAAACGGTGATCTAGTATAACTGGTGTTTTATAGACTAGTTTATTTATTGATAAGTAGAAGCGTTTTCTTAAATTTTTTTCTCTTTTAATATAGAACTTAGGATTGTTGAGGATGATTTTGATAAATTTAAATAAAAACAAAATGCGAACTGTTTTTATTTCTTTAATATCTTCCCATTTTATCTCGCCAACAGAAAAGAAATAAGTATTATCTGTTATTCCGTTTTCATCAAGAACTAAAGCAGGAAATATATTAATAATCCCTTTGTAAGTATGCTTAGTCGGATTTATCATACCAAGAAGTATAACAAAGCCAGCAATAGATAAGCCTAATTCCTGATCAGATAATCCGATAAAAAAGCAGCAGGTTCCAACAAAGATCCAAAAAGTAAAGCCTACAATAAACATAAGAAGACGCCATTTTTTGAATTGGATTGTTTTTGACATATAGTTTATATTATACCAGAAAATGAAATAAATCAGGATGATGATTTAGGTGTTGATCAAAAAATGTTTTGCTTTGATTCGGTTGATCAGCGGTTCCAAATCACTTGCATTTTGTAATTCTATACCTACCATTGCAGGTCCTTTAGAACAGTTGTTTATCTTGATGTACTGAAAATACACAATATCGTCTTTTTCACCAAGAACATCAACAACAAAAGACCTAAGTGCTCCTGCACGTTGTGGGAAATTGATAATGATAAGTGTTAGTGTTTTAAATATATTAATTCAATTAGGTACTCAAAATTGAAACTGAGCAAATTCTTATAATTATTTAATTTATAGCAAATTTCATTAAATATTTTTCGATTTTTACTACATTAGGGTTGTCTGAATTAGCATTTCTTATAAATATAATAAACGCTAAATTATATTTAGTTTATTTTCAATAAAATAGGTGTATTTTAATTTTTTATTTCTACCATAAAATCAAAATTTTAAAACTGTAATTGTCTAGAGATAAATTAAATAAAAAGAAAG
This sequence comes from Saprospiraceae bacterium, assembly GCA_022448945.1. Lineage (GTDB taxonomy): Bacteria > Bacteroidota > Bacteroidia > Chitinophagales > Saprospiraceae > Aureispira. The sequence goes on along the minus strand of JAKVCV010000016.1, from coordinate 29,467 downwards.
ATCAAAGCATTTATTAAAGTTTTTATGTTTAAAATACATTACCAATGTTTTTTTGTTACTAAAAGAATATTACGATAAAACATATTTCCCCCCTATAGAATTTATATATAAAGCCTTACTATTTTTTAAAATATTAATCATATAAAGTATTAATTTATGAAAGTATGTATACCTGCTGAAATCAACACGGATGAATTGCGTGTTGCAGCAACACCTAAAACTGTTATTAGGCTAATTAAACAGGGTTTTGAAGTATTTGTACAAAATGATGCTGGAATTAAAGCTAATTTTTCAAATGCTGATTTTACAAACTCTGGGGCTACAGTTTTAGATACCGCAAAAGAAATTTATTCAACTGGTGATATTATACTCAAAGTATTGGCACCAAGTAGTGAAGAAATTGAAATGATGCATAAGGATCAGGTGATACTTAGTTACTTGTGGCCTGCTCAAAATCCAGAGTTATTGGAAAAATTATCCAGTAGAGGAATTAATGCAATTGCAATGGATGCTATTCCTAGAATATCAAGGGCTCAAAAAATGGATGTACTTTCATCTATGGCTAATATTGCTGGATATAGGTCAGTTATTGAAAGTGCCAATTATTTTGGTCGTTTTCTTAATGGTCAAATTACTGCAGCCGGAAAGGTTGACCCGGCTAAAGTATTGGTTATAGGTGCTGGTGTTGCGGGCCTAGCAGCAATTGGAACTGCTAGATCTTTAGGTGCTATAGTTCGTGCTTTTGATACTCGTATGGAAGTAGAAGAACAAATACAAAGTATGGGTGCTCAATTTTTATCTGTTGATATAGAAGAAGATGGTTCAACTGATTCAGGGTATTCTAAAGTAATGAGTCCTGCATTTATAGAGGCTGAAATGGCTTTATTCAAAGAACAAGCGAAAGAAATTGACATTATTATCACAACTGCTCAAATTCCTGGAAGAAAAGCACCTTTACTTGTTTTAAAGGAAGCTGTTGATGAAATGAAACCTGGCTCTGTAATTGTTGATTTAGCAGCATCTACTGGTGGCAACTGTGAGTTAACCAAGGATGGCGAAATCATTACAACAGAAAATGGAGTTATAATTGTTGGTAAGTTAAGTCAATTACCTTCTCAAGCTAGTCAACTTTATGGTAATAATCTTTGCCATTTGTTAGATGACATGGGTAAAGCTGAAAACTTTGCTATTGATATGGATGATGATGTAGTTTCAAGAGCAATGGTTACTTATAATGGATCAATCAATTGGCCTCCGAAGCCATTACCTGTTAGCCCACAAAAAAAGAAAGAAGAAGTTGTTGAAGTTGTAGATGAAGGACCGACTGAAGAAGAAATTGCTAAGAAAAAAGCTACATCTACAATGGTACGCCTATTAATTATAGGAGCTTTTTTATTATTGTTGGGTCAGGTAGCTCCTGCTGATTTTATGCAACATTTTACTGTTTTTGTACTCTCTGTGTTTATTGGCTGGCAAGTGATCTGGAATGTTACACATGCCCTACACACACCACTTATGGCTGTCACCAATGCAATCAGTGGTATTATTGTGATTGGAGGATTGGAACTCTTTAAAAATTTAGAAATAAGCATGCCTCTTATTATTCTTGCTTCCATAGCTATTTTGGTAGCAAGTATCAATATTGTAGGAGGATTTTTTGTCACGCATCGTATGCTTAAAATGTTTAAAAAATGATAACAGCAGAATTACAAACGGCAGCTTATTTGTTTGCCAGTGTCTTATTTATATTAAGTTTAGGAGGGTTGTCTTCTCAAGAGTCAGCAAAAAGAGGGGTTTTATATGGGATGATAGGAATGGCTTTAGCAATAGCTTTTACTGTATTAGGTTTAGGTGAAGGAGTAGGTATGGATGCTTATAGCTATATAGGTGGAGCTATTGCTATAGCTTCTGTAATTGGAATCTTTGTTGCTCGTAAAGTGGAGATGACAGGCATGCCGCAATTAGTAGCTATATTGCATAGTTTTGTTGGACTTGCTGCAGTGCTTGTTGGCTATGGGTCTTATATCGACCATATGGAACACATGACTCCCGATAAAATGGAAGCTGTAGCTCATAGTATTCATTTGGTAGAAGTTTTCATCGGTGTTTTTATTGGTATGATTACTTTTATTGGTTCTATTATTGCTTGGGGTAAATTGGATGGTAAGATTCGTTCAAAACCATTGATATTACCGGCAAGACATGCTATTAATGGTCTGATGATACTTGCATGTTTCGTACTTGGTTACCTCTTTTGTGTGGCAGAAACTATGCAGGATGGAATGTTGTATTTGTATATTATGACTGCCATTGCTACTTATATTGGATTTATGATGGTTATGGCTATTGGGGGAGCTGATATGCCTGTAGTAGTTTCTATGCTAAACTCTTATTCTGGTTGGGCAGCTGCAGCAGCGGGTTTCATGCTAGGTAATGACTTATTAATTGTAACTGGGGCTTTGGTTGGTAGTTCCGGTGCTATATTATCTATTATAATGTGTGAGGCTATGAATCGTTCTTTTATATCTGTAATATCTGGTGGCTTTGGAGACGCTCCTGTTGCTTCTGGTGATCGGGTAGTAGAAGGAGAAGTTACAGCAACAACGCACTCTGAAACAGCAGCATTATTAAATGAAGCCAGCTCTATAGTTATTGTACCTGGTTATGGTATGGCTGTTGCTAAGGCTCAATATCCAATTTATGATATGGTTCAAAGACTACAAAAAAAAGGTAAAAAGGTGAGCTTCGCTATTCATCCTGTCGCTGGTCGTCTACCTGGTCATATGAATGTATTGTTGGCGGAAGCCAATGTATCTTATGATATTGTCCTTGAGATGGAAGAAGTAAATCCTGATTTACCAGAAACAGATGTTGTTATGGTAATTGGCGCCAATGATATTGTTAATCCAGGCGCATTGGATGATAAAAGTAGCCCTATTTATGGTATGCCTGTAATTGAAGCATGGAATGCCAAACAAGTAATTGTCATGAAAAGATCAATGGCTACTGGTTATGCTGGAGTCCAAAATCCTTTATTCTTTAAAGATAATACAGATATGTTATATGGTGATGCCAAGGATAGTGTAGATAAGATCAATTCTGAATTGAATTAATTGTTATACCAATTACTTACTTTGGTGTTTTTTAATGCATTAGCCTTAAATTTATTTAACATTGAAATAAACTAAAAAATACAGACTAGTCTATTAGTCTGTATTTTTTTATCCGGTATTTTGAGATAAATATTCTTTTATGAAATCACGTTACATTCTACCATCTGGTACTTTTAAGCTTGTGTGTGAAAGTTTATTTTTATATTTTTGTCTTATTATATGATAGCCATTAACAATGATATACTTTATACAACAAACTTAAGTACTTTATATAAAAGTATATAACTCTATTATCCTTTTTCTTTCAAATCAGTAAGTCAAAATGGCAAAAAAAACAAAATTCTATGTAGTTTGGGAAGGCAATGAAACAGGTATTTTTAAAACCTGGGAAGAATGTCAGCGCCATATAAAGGGCTATGGAGGTGCAAAATACAAATCTTTTACTAGTCTAAAAGAGGCTGAGGATGCATTTGCGGGCAGTTATTTTGATGCTATTAGTCCTTCAATTAAGAAAAAGAAACCTGACCCTAGTCTTGCAGGAATACCTATCTGGAAAAGCATAGCCGTCGATGCTGCCTGTAGTGGTAATCCTGGTATGATGGAATATCAGGGAGTAGATACTTCAACAGGCAAACGTTTATTTCATTTGGGACCTTTATCTGAGGGCACTAATAATGTCGGTGAATTTTTGGCACTAGTACATGGACTGGCTTTCTTACAAAAACACAAAAGTGATTTACCCATCTATACGGATTCAAAAATTGCGATGTCTTGGATAAAGGCAAAAAAATGTAGAACAAAGGTTGTAAGAAGTAATTCTAATAAAAAAATATTTGAATTAATTGAAAGGGCTGAAAAGTGGTTAAAAACAAATACTTTTAAGACAGAAATATTAAAATGGGAAACCAAAGCCTGGGGAGAAATTCCCGCAGATTTTGGTAGAAAATAAAACAAACAATTAATTAGAATCGATCTGATTGTTTTTTTTATTATCTTTATTTCAATTATTTCTTGAATGGTTAATTTATGATTGCAATACAAATAAAACTAAATTCAAATTTATTTATACGGGATCCACAGGAAACCAAACTAGGTAAAAAAATTATTCAGTACAGTATAGTTTTAATTGAAAAACTTGGCTTTGAAAAATTTACATTTAAAAAATTAGCTACTGAAATTCTTTCTACAGAGGCATCAATTTACCGTTATTTTAAAAATAAACATGAATTATTAATTTATTTAGTTTCATGGTACTGGGAATGGATGAAATTCCAAATCGAGTACAATACAATGAATATTATTGAAGCAGATAAAAAATTAAAAATAGTATTATCAGTTCTAGTAGAGTCTTCTCAGACTAATCCTGCAATCGGTTATGTAGATGAGAATTTGTTGCACAATATAGTAGTTTCAGAATCTAGCAAGGCTTATCATACAAAAACTGTAGATAAAGAAAATACTGATGGTTATTTTACCAATTATAAAGACCTTTGCGAATGTATTTCTAATATTATACTTGAAATAAATAAAAACTATCATTATCCACATGCTTTAGCTTCTTCCTTGATAGAAATGGCTAATAATAATATTTATTTTGCTGAGCACTTACCTTCTTTGACGGATGTTAAAATTAAAGAAGGTAGCCTTGAAGACATTAAACGCTTACTTGAGCACTTTGCGTTCTCCTCTTTAAGAGTTATAAAATAAAAATGAAGTATCTAATAATATTTTCTATACTATTTTATATAACTACTAACCTTAGGGCCCAAAGTGATGAAATTCGCTCCTCATGGAATAGAGCTAGAAATCTATGCAATGTAGATGAATATTTAAAAGCAAAACCACTTTTGCTTGAAGTTTATTCTGAAATGCCCAGACCTTTATGTTGTTATTGGCTTGCTTTAGTATATGATATTGAAGAAAAACGAGATTCTGCACTTTTTTATTATAACAAATGCATTCAAAATAGCTCAAAACCTCAATTAGCTGCTTTAGATAACATAATTAGACTACATCTACGTAAATTAGATTTTGACATGGCTTACAATATAGCCTGGCAATCCGTTCTTAAATACCCAGGTAATTTGGTTTTTTTAGAAGAATTGAAAGAAGTTTGTTTATGGGCTTATTTTATTAAGCATTTAGGTTTTAACAAACATTATCTTACTAGCACAAAACCTCATAAAGGGTATCATGTTAAAACAATTACAGAGCAAAGTCTTATTCTGAAAAATATTAGAAACCAAAATGGACAACACCTTCATATAGTAAAACGATCTTATAGAGGCTATCATGAAAACTGGTTATGTCGGTTTAATAACAGCCAGGAGGAAATTGAAATAAAATTTCATTTGCATGATCATAATTTAGATAGACAGTTGGAGTTACAGAATACACATGCTAAGAAAGTATATAATAACAAAAAGGAACCTATCCATATTCGACTTGGTGCCTTAATGACTTTAACGCCTTTTAGTGATAAAGAGTTGATAGATTTATTAGCTTCGGACAACGAAGCCATACGATTATGTACATGCTCAGAAGTCCTTATTAATTCTTCAAAAAAAGTTAAAAAAACCTGTAGGAATGATATCTCTGAAAATATTAAGCAGATGTGTGCTAAATTGGATGCTTTCCAATAATATGCTTTTTTAAATATCTATAAGACCAACCGGTAGATCCATTATTACTTTTTTATTTTTTTTGTCTATCGAAGTAATCCATATTTCCAACAATGGAATTAAGCTGATTTTACCATTATAATTGACTGATGCCATTTCTTGCTGTGGATATTTTTCTACTAAATTAATTATACCCTTTTTTTTTGATTGTACATCTACTAACTCATAGCCTGCTAAATAACTAAATTTTAAACCTGTTTCATTTATTTCCGCTGAAGTTAAGCTTATATCTTGTGTTCTAAGAAATATTCGTTTATTTGTAAGAACACTAGCATCTTCTTTAGATTCAATTTCCTCTAATTTTAATATCAAATTACTTTTACCTCGTAAATATTCAATAAAATAGGGCGTTTTTTTTCCATTTAGTTCTAAAAAAAAAGCTTCTATTTCTGTGATGTCATTCCAAAAACGTTGATCAATTTTTGCCTTCATTTCACCATTGAGCCCATGTGGTTTATTGATTTTTCCGATTTCAGTATATTCCATTTATTCTTCTTTGATTGTCTATTGATTCTTTTGTTGTGGTAAAAGTATTATATTATAGGATAAGTTTTTATTCATACTATGAATATTTTTATTCTAAGAATAGAAAAATAGAAAAAATGAAATGGAAAACACTCAATGATATTAGTGAACTTGATGCCGCATTAAAAGCTTCTTATGATAATCCTATTGTGCTCTTTAAACATAGTACACGCTGCTCTATAAGCTTAATGGCAAAAAAAACAATTGAACGATTTTGGTGTTTTGATATTGATGCCTATTTTTTAGATTTAATTATTCATAGAGATATTTCGAATGCAATAGCTGAAAAGTTATTAATAAGACATGAGTCACCTCAATTAATAATTGTGAAAGAGGGAAAGGCAATATATAATGCTTCACATGGAGCTATTGATGTTGAACAAATAAAAATATATGTTTAATTATTCAGTTTTATTTGACTATCGCCCCATTATCTGATAAGTTTTCTGGACCTACGAATATCAATTTTCCATCTTTGTTTTCTGCCATCAAAATCATACCTTCAGACTCTATATCCATCATCTTTCTCGGTGCTAAATTAGCAACTAAAATCACTTGCTTTCCAATAATCAATTGAGGATCATAATGCTTGGCAATGCCAGATACTACTGTTCTTTTTTCAAAACCCAGATCCACCGTTATTTTTAATAATTTTTTAGCTTTTTTGATCGTTTCAGCATTAATTATTGTTCCGGTTCTAAAATCTAATTTGGTAAAATCTTCAAAATTACATTCTTCTTTTATAGGAGTAGGTTTTTTATCCTGCATGGTTTGTTCAATTTTTAATGATTCTAGTTTAGATTTTTGGTGTTCAATTAGTTCAAGTCTAGATTTATCTTTACGGTCGTTGATTTTTGCAAAAAGCAATTCAGGTTGATTGATACGATGTCCTTCTGGCAGGAGTATACCATCTTTTTTTAAACTGGATATTAAATTATTATATTCACCATCTTTAATTGTTGCCATGTTTAGTAGATGTCTCAGTTTTTTTGCTGTAAAAGGTATAAAGGGTTCAGAAAGAACACTTAAAGACGCAACAATTTGTAAGCATAAATTCATTAAACTTTTTACAAGATCAGATTCTGGGTCTTGTTTCCAAATCTTCCATGGTTCATTTCTTTGTAATAAAATGTTACCATAAGAAGAAATATCCATTAAGGCTTGAATTGCATTTTTAAATTCAAAATTTAGAATATGTTTTTCTAGTTTTTCAATTTTTAAAAGCACAACATTTATGCTAGAATTAATATTGGTAGAAGATCCTTCTTCAAGATTTTTTACAGTTATATCAACATTAATTTGAGGTGTTATTCCATTGTAGTATTTATGTGTTAGACTGATAACCCTGTTTACAAAATTTCCTAAATTTGCAACTAATTCATTATCGTGTAAGGCTACAAACTCATCCCATTTGAAATCACCGTCTTTATTCTCAGGTAACGTTCGAATCAAAGTATAGCGTAAGGCGTCTTCCTTGTTTGGGAAATCTTTGAAATCTTCAAGATATTGATGCTGTTCAATAACCCAACCTTTTGATTTTGAAAATTTTCTGCCTTCCAGGTTTAAAAATTGATTTGCTGGAACGTTTTTCGGAAGTATATAATTCCCATGAGCTTTTAACATTGCAGGAAAAACAATGCAATGAAAAACAATGTTATCTTTGCCAATAAAATGAACTAATTCCGTGTTTTTGTCTTTCCAATATGGTTCCCATTCTTTATTATTATCTTTTGCCCATTGTTTTGTTGATGAAATATAGCCTATAGGCGCATCAAACCATACGTATAAGACCTTGCCTTCTGCACCTTCAACCGGTACAGGAATACCCCAACTTAGATCTCTGGTAATAGCCCTTGAATGTAATCCTCCATCAATCCATGATAAACATTGCCCTATAACGTGTTTTTTCCACTTTTCAGGTTTGTGTAAAGATGCTCCATTAACATATCCTTTTTCAATCCATTCTTTTAACCAACTAGCATGTTCATCCAATTTAAAATACCAATGTTTGGTTTTTTTAAGAACTGGAGATTTACCACTAAGTGTAGATTTTGGATTGATAAGATCAGTAGGAGACAAGGTAGAACCACATTTTTCACATTGATCTCCAAAAGCCTCTTCATGACCACAGTTTTCTTTAGGACAGACACCAGAAATATAACGATCTGCTAAAAATTGTTTAAAATCTTCATCATAATACTGGTTGCTTATTTTCTCCTCAAATTGCCCACCTTTTTTTACAAGTTCTAAAAAGAATTCTTGAGCTGTTTCGTGATGTAGCTTACTGCTAGTACGGTGATATTTGTCAAAAGAAATGCCTAGTTTTTCGAAACAATTTTTGTTTAAGTTATGATAGGTGTCAATAATTTCTTGTGGACTTCTATTTTCTTTTTTTGCCCGAATAGTAATAGCGGCACCGTGTTCGTCAGACCCACAAACAAATAAAACATCATTGCCCTGTAAACGTAAAAATCTTGCATAGATATCTGCAGGTAAATATGCACCGGCTAGATGGCCTAAATGTAATGCACCATTTGCATAAGGTAGAGCAGCAGTTATTGTATGTCTTTTGTCCACGGTATTTTTTTGAATTTAAGTATAATATTAATTATAGAATAAGTTTTGATAAAAGTAATGAAAGAAAAATCACTTTTATGATTTTCATAAAAAACGCTTCAATATAATACATAAAAAAAGAGAGGCATAATGATTACCTCTCTTTTTATTTTTAGATTTTAAAATCAGTTATTAACTCATCATTCTTGCATGGGCAAACGAATAACCACTTATAATCGAATAGCCACAGAATAATAATATGTGAAATGGAAGCATTCCATATACACCATAGTAGACTGAAATGATAATGGTCGTTAGAAAAAACAATGCCATCATTAACTCCATTTTTGCAGTTAAACCAACTCCTTTAGAAAGGTATTTATTTTTTTTCCACCCTTTTAGTTTTCCAATTTCTTCAAGATTGAATTTAGGTGTACGAACAAAAGGCGATTTTTTGCCAATATATCCCTCAAAAGCAGCCATAGCATTGTGTAGTGCCATCCCTAAGGATAACGCTATGAATAATGGGAATTTAATAATAAATGCAGCCATATTTCTTAAAGAAAAGCCACCTCTGGTGTGTTCGTATGAGAACCAGAAAAAGATAGTCACCATTACCATATTTAAGGATCCTATAGCAGCATATTGTAGTATTTTATTAAAAAACATATCTTCTTGCCCCTGATATTGCATTTGAAGGTAAACCAATGGAACACTAGCTAGAGACAAGAAAAGAATACAAATAAAAATACCACTATTGAGTAAATGGGATACAGCATGTAATTTATCAAATAGTTTGACATTTTTTGATTTTAATACCCTTGGTAAATTTTTAACTGCACATTCAGCAGCTCCTTTTGTCCACCTAAATTGTTGACTTTTAAAAGCATTCATTGCAACGGGTAATTCTGCAGGAGTAGTAACATCTCCCAGGTATTTGAATTCCCATCCTTTTAGTTGAGCTCTATAACTGAGATCAAGATCTTCTGTAAGCGTATCAGCAGCCCAGCCTCCAGCATCTTCAATACATGCTCTTCTCCAAAGTCCTGCAGTACCATTAAAGTTCATGAAATGTCCGGACATGTTTCTTCCCATTTGTTCAACTACAAAATGGCCGTCAAGTGCTAATGCTTGCATTTGAGTTAGAAAAGAATAACTCTTATTCATGTGTTCCCATCTTGTTTGTACAACACCTATATTTCTATCACGGAAATATGGTACAGTTTTTATAAGAAAATCAGAATGAGGAATAAAGTCGGCATCAAAAACAGCAACAAATTCGCCTTTTGAAATATCAAGACCATAAGATAAAGCACCAGCTTTAAAACCTACTCTTTCTTTACGTCTTACATGTTGAATGTCCCAGCCAAAGGGTTCAAGTTCTTTGATCTTATTGGCTATGATTTGCACTGTTTCATCGGTAGAATCATCTAATACTTGTATTTCCACTTTTTCTTTTGGATAATCAAGTTTAACAACAGCTTCTAATAATCGTTCTACAACATACAATTCATTATAAACGGGTAGTTGAATAGTTATTGTAGGAACAAAGTCATCATTAGTTAATGTTTCATTTTTTAATTTTCTACGTCTCCACCAAAATGCAGTTGCTAATTGTAGCTGAACACAGCTGTAAAGAAAAATGAAGAACAGCGGTAGGGTATACAATAAAACGATAATAATTTCCATGTTACTTGTATTTAAAAATTGTTGTAATAATTTTATAACCTGCTAATAAAGTACCTTTTAATGTTCCTGAAATTTTAGATTTTCCAATTCTGTTTCTATAATCTACAGGAATTTCTATATATTTTAATTTATTTTTTACTGCTTTAATTTGCATTTCAACTGTCCATCCATATGTTTTATCACACATCTCTAAGCCTATCAAAGCACCGTATTTAATAGCTCTAAAAGGTCCCAGGTCAGTAAAAACAGCCCCGTAAAGCCATTTAATTAATTTAGTAGCTAACCAATTCCCAAAGATCTGTTGAAATGTCATCGATCCTTTTTCTTTGGTGCCCAAATTTCTGGAACCTATCACCAACTCTGCGTTACCTAACAAAATTGGTGCCACTAATTGAGGAATCTGTTCAGGAAAGTCTGAATAGTCGGCATCTATAAAGACTATAATGTCCGATTCCTCTGCTATATTTTTCAAATATTCTATTCCTTTTAGACAAGCTAGACCATAACCCTGGTTTTTTTCGCCTAATACAATAGCTCCTGCATTTTTTGCAATAATGGAAGTATTGTCATCAGAATTATTGTCAACAACGATGATCTCCTTTATAATATCTTTAGGTATATCATTGATCACTAATTCTATGGAATTTTCCTCATTATAAGCAGGTATTATAATATATATATCTGCTTTTCTTACCATATTATTGTTGCTTTAATCTTGTATTAACAGCAACCTCCACCATCATAATGGAAAGTGGATTCTGAAATATATATTTCTTTATTCAGTTCATTAAGCGCTTTTGCCGTTTTATCACAAACTGATATCGGTTGATTTTGTGTTAAAGTATGCCCTTTATTATCATCAAAAAATTCATCTTCCCCATAATAAATAGCAGTTTTGCCAGTAAACACACATGGCCCGTCATCAGGCATTGGGTCTTTAATTGCACATACTTCTATACTTTCTATATATATTAATTCATCAGTATTGTACTGATTAGGAGAAAGTACCCTATAGGGCCTTCTTGCTCGTATCTCTATTGTGCCAAATCCTATACCAGTTAGTAATTCTATATATTTCTGTAATGGTATAGCTCCACTTAAACATTCAGCTCTTAATGTATGATCATTTTTAAGAGCAGTTGGCATTAATTGTTCACAGATAGGGTCGGAAAGCACTAATCGACCATGGGGTTTCAACACTCTAAAAGTCTCCTTTAATGCTTTTTTAAGATCATCAGATTCAAAAATATTAAATAAACAATTTTGAGCTGCAACATCTATAGATTCATTGTCTAGTGGCAGGTTTAATGCATTACCTCTTTTTAATTCGATGAAATTTGATTCGAACCATGGGTTCATTGCTTCAGCTTGCACAAAATTAGCCCTTGAAGCCATTAGCATTTCATCAACTACGTCTACACCAATAACAGAACCTTTATTTCGACTAAAGTAGGCAAATTGTAATAGTTCCATTCCTCCTCCAACACCAATGTATAAGATTTTAGGATTGTTCACTAAATCACGTGGGTTAACCGTACAGCCACAGCCATAATTCATTTCCAGCATGATTTTAGGAATTTTCAAATCAGGGAGTTGCCAAATTGGGGTAGTAGTGCAACATAAACCCAAATTAGGAGTTTCAGCAGCCTTTCTGTAAACATCTATTGTCGTGTCTAAATAATTTTTCACCACTTACTAAATTAGTATAACTATTGTTTAGATGAATTGTATAGTGTTATTAACAACAAAATTGCTTCATTTATGCCGCAAAGATAATATAAAATACATGATTATCCAAGTTCTTACTTAACCTTTTGGTTAATACTGAGTAAAATTTGATAGTTTATTAATTATATTTTATTGATAAATTGAATTCGAATTTCTACAAATAAAAATCTATAACGTTTTAGTTGCGTTTAGATGCCTAGTTTTTTAAAATACAAATCAAAAGATGAGTAATTTGACGGGCTAAAAATAAATATTTTTTTATTAATATATTTTTCATATTCATTTCTCTACAATTTTATCTTATTCGTAAAGGGATAAATAAATATCAAATCAAGTACACTGTTTTTCCTTTTGATATTGAATTTTATCCTTCTTTTGTATATTTTCCTTAGGTTTTTATTATCTTTATTTATATTCATATTTTATAGTTCTTAATATATTTTACTTATTCAAGCATATTCAATTAAACTTATAAGTTATGAGCTTTCTTTTTCCTCTAATAGCTATTGTAGCTGGTATTCTTGCTGCTTCATCGGTTGTAATTAAAAAATTACCTGACGCTTCAGATGTCATTGATAAAATCAAACCTTATGAAGGCTTTATTGGAGCTGCTGCATTAGCTATGGCTTTATTTTCTTTGTTTAGCATAAAACATATTCTTAGACAAAATGTATTCGATATAGGTATTTCATTTGTATCAATAGGAGCCTGTATTGTTATGGGTTTTTTATTGGGATACCCTGTTTTGCAAGATTTGTTTATTGATGATCTAGGAGAAGAAGCCAAAACCAGAAGTGAAGAAATTTATGAACGACTAACCCCATACAAAGTCACCTCAGGTCTTGTTGCCATAGGAACGGGTCTTTATTTATTGATTTTATAAAGTCAATTATAATTTATGGCTAAGGCAATTCCTACCGATACACTCATTAATCAACTTGAAAGATTAACAATACGTCTTTCTGAAATCGTGGAAAGAGATTTTCCACCACTTGCCGACGAACAACTCAATTGGAAAGAATTGAATGAGCATTGGAGTATTGCTGAGTGTTTGTTGCATTTAAATCTTATTTCAGATTTTTATTTCCCCAAAATCTTAAAGGTTTTTGAAAAAACCAATACCAGTAATTCAAAACCTTCTTCTACTTATTTACATGGCTGGCTTGGTAATAGGATATCTAAAGGTGTTCGTTTAAGTCGAAATAATCGAACCAAAAAGCTATCGGAGTCACCTGTAAAATTCAACCCCAAAATTCAGGATATTGCTCCAATTAATGCCCAGGAAGTAATCAAAAATTTTCTTAAAAACCAAGATGATTTACTACAGTTTATAATACAATCTAAAACAGTTAATATCCAAAAGATATGTGTTCCTATTGGTTTTCTTGGGCTTTTTCGTATACAACTCGGAGATATGCTTAAAATTATAGTTTACCATACTGAACGTCATATTGTACAGGCTCAACGATTGTTGTACAATGATAATTTTCCTGATATCCAACTTTTAGAAACATTGACGGAAACTAACTAATTTGCTTTTTATTATTATCCCATTTATTTATTTCTTTAAATCTTTGTTTTAATTTCGAATTAAACTGCTTGATTGTTAAATTATATTGATTACATTTGCCATGTATTTTTGAATGTCGAAAATTTTGTAATTATTATGAGCATCAGAAACGATTGGAAAAAAGACGAAATAGAATCTATATTCAATAAACCTATACTGGAGCTTATTTATGAAGCTGCTACGGTACATCGTGAATATAATGACCCAAATGAAGTACAAGTATCAACACTCTTATCAATTAAAACTGGAGGGTGTCCTGAAAATTGTTCTTATTGTCCACAGTCCATACACCATAATACAGGATTAGAACCTGAACGTTTATTGTCTATTGATGAAGTAATGACTAAAGCTAGTATTGCGGCACAAAATGGTTCTACACGATTCTGTATGGGTGCAGCGTGGAGAAATGTAAAAAACAACAAACAATTTGAGAAGGTCCTGAAAATGGTAAAAGGTGTAAATACACTTGGAATGGAAGTTTGTTGTACTTTAGGAATGCTCACAAAGGAGCAGGCAGAACGATTAAAAGAAGCAGGGTTACATGCTTATAATCACAATTTAGATACTTCTGAAGGCCACTATGCCGAAATTATTACAACTCGCAAATATAAAGATCGATTAGATACCCTTGAACATGTACGTGAAACAGGAATAAATGTATGTAGTGGTGGTATTATTGGACTTGGTGAAACGAATGAAGATAGAATAACGATGTTACACACTTTAGCAAATTTACCTAAACATCCTGAATCTGTTCCAGTAAATGCGCTAGTTGCTGTAAAGGGAACTCCTTTGGAAAATCAAGAACGCGTTTCTATTTGGGAAATGGTTAGAATGATAGCTACTGCGCGCATTATAATGCCTAAATCTCAAATAAGACTATCTGCTGGTCGACAGGAAATGTCTGTTACCGAACAGGCTTTTTGTTTTATGGCTGGTGCTAGTTCTATTTTTGCGGGTGAAAAATTACTTACCACTCCAAATCCAGACGTCAATCAGGATAAAATGATGTTTGAATTACTTGGGTTAAAGCCTATGGCAGCTTTTAAAGGGCAGGAAAAAGAGGTAATGGCAACGGAATTCAATTAATAAAATCATATTCTTACTTTTTGAAACAGCATTTTTTGAATTTTTTGCCACTTCCACAATGGCAAGGACTGTTTCTTCCTAGTTTTAAACTGCGTTTAGGTTGTGTTTTTGGAGTGGTTCCATCAACATAATACCAAACTCCATCTTCTTTTTTGAAAACGGAGTCTTCGTGATGAAATTTCATTTGTCCATTGAGCTTATAATGCGCTTTGAAAATTACTCGCCCAACTAAATCATTAGCTCCACCTCTGGTAGTCTCTAATATTTCTAGACCTTGCCAGGATGTTTGTCTTGCCCATTGTTCTATAGTATTTCTATTTGTATTTTTTCTAGTTGAGCTGTGAATGGTATTTATTATATAGTCAATCTTGTCTTTTACATGTGCTGAATATCTTGAGCGCATCAATTTTTCGGCTGTAGTTGCTGTTTGATTGCCTTCTAAAATCATGCCGCAACATTCCATATATGTTCTTTTGTTGTTACATGGGCATTTTTCCTTTTTCATTTCCAATTATGGTTTGTTGATTTTTTTAATGGTAAGTATATACAGATCTTCAACTTTTTTTCGGGCCCAATTTGTCCTCCTTAGAAATTTTAAACTTGATTTGATACTTGGGTTGTTATTAAAACACTTAATATTGATTTTGTATCCTAAATGTTCCCATCCATATGTTTCTACTAGGAAATCAAGAATCATAAGTAGTGTTTTACCATGCAAAGGATCATTATTAATGTGTTTATCCATGAAAAATTTTAGGCGTATAAAAAGAGATTAATTTAATGTCATTCTTATTTGAATTTGATTTTTCTCAAAGATAACAATCATTTTCGTAATAACATTTGAATATTACAGTTCACTATTCCAGTTCGAAATTAATTGTATCCTAAATAGACTATCTAATTGAACAATTCAAAATATGTTTATATATTTAGTAATACTTTAGATTGATAACTTATCTGATTTTTCAGTTTTTTATTTAGGATACCTTCAGAATTGATGAAAACAAAGGAACAAGCACTTCAGTTAGAAACTGTCTTTTTTTCCACACTCGATGCTCTCCGTGGAATTTGGGAGCCCACCAATGCCAGTAATGTCTTGTTGTCATTGGTCTTTTATAAACGAATTCTAGCACTACATACAGAGAACAAGATTGATTTTTTAGATATCAAATCAGAAGATTTCAAGTGGATAGACAATTTTACTAATTCTGTAGTAGAACAACCACAGCATGCAAAACAACAGTTAATCAAAACATTTACTGAATTTTCTGAACGGAATACATATTTAAAAGATATTTTTTCTCCACTTATATCTGCTTTAGAACAGGAAAAAAATGCGCAATTATTAATTCAAGTACTTGTAATGTTAAAAAAACTTGATTTTTCATCTCGTGCAATTTCAATATCTGATTTTGGTGCTTTTTTTAACGATGGCTTGTATAGAACTGCTCTTCAGGGAGGAAAGCTAGGCTTTACACGTACTACTCCAAAATCAATAAATGATCTTATTGTAGCATTAACCAATCCTAAAGGTGGTGAGTTGATTTATGATCCTGTTGCAGGTCAGGGTTCTTCTCTTGTTGGATTTATAAATAAATTACCCAATCTTGATATTATTGCTCAGGAAAAAGAATTAAATACCTGGGCATTATGTAAAATGAATTTACTGGTCAATGGTGCTTATCATTCGCAAATCACCAATACAAATTGCTTAGTTGAAGATAATGATTCCAATTTAAAAGTTGATATAGCAGTTGCGCATTTTCCATTCGGGCAAAAGGTTTCAACAGGGACAATCAAAGACCAATCGTATATTTCAATTCCATTTGATGTTAATGCAGCAGAAATAAATTGCAATATTTTGTTTATCCAGAAAATGCTTGATAAACTTAATAATGAAGGTCAACTGATCTGTATTCTCCCTATACATTCTTTGGTAAACGAAAAAGAAAATAGAAAACTTAGAGAATTTCTTATCAGGCGTGACTTACTTGAAGCAGTAATAACACTACCATACGGTTTGCTATACGCTACTGGTGTTCCTATATGTTTACTGGTTATCAATAAGAAAAAAGCGATTTCAAGAAGAGAGCAAATACTATTTATTAATGGGGCTAATTTGAAAGTTAATACCCAATCTAAATTAAAAAGGGAATTAACTGTTAAACAAATTAAATGTATTGCAGACGCATATCATGATTTAAAAACTGAAAGCATACCTGAATTAAATGAATGTATTACTCTTGTCCCTTTGCATTTTGTGATTTTAAAAGATTATAATCTTGATGCAAAAATCTATGCTTCACCATTTATTAGTCAACTTCGTCAATTGGATTCCACAGGACAACTTATACAGCTAAAACAATTATTCAAAACCCAGAAACCATCCCTTTGGTATGACGATACACCACGTCAAAATATTCCTTATATACGACCACAGGATTTAGGAAATTCAGTTACCAATTATATTATTAATACAAATAAATTACCCAATACAGATGATGTTAGTGAAGTCTCAGGTCAATTAATACAAGATAGTGTACTACTTGTGAAACGTTCTGGCAAAAAATTACGTCTAGGTTATTTTATATTTAAAGAAACACCTGTTCTGGTTAATGAAGATATAATGGCTTTTAGAATTGATGAATCAAAAACTATTATTGATTATCTTATAATGAAGATGTATGAAAAATTGTTTTTACAGCAATTAAATATGTATAAAAATGATTATCAATTCAAAACAATAAATGAAAATCAATTTGAGGAATTACAAATTAACCTTCCAACATTAGATGAACAGTCCGCAATCATTAAAGAAGCTAAGATCTTATTGTTAAAGAAAGAAGAACAAAAAGTTGAGAAGTTGCGCCATGATCTAAATCTTGGCAAACAGAAGGCACAAAGTGAACAATACAAAATTATATCATCACTACAACATGAATTGGGCAATCGCTTACCTGCGGTTCTGACAGAATTCAAAAATTTAAAAGATTATCTTCTTGAAAAACAAATAGCCCAAAAACCTATAAATTTTTCCGATCCAATTTTTGCTGCATTTGAAGGAGAAGACTTGGACTCTATTGACAAGCTAGAAACCATTCTTGAAAGAATGGAATCGATCCTTATTCATTCAATAAATAGCATTGACTCAACGGGAGACATCGTCAAAGCAGACCGTAGTAAATTAAAACTTGAATATATAAAAGTCAAGGATTTGCTTAAAGAAATACAGCAAATGTACCAGAATGAACCGATGTTTACTATACAAATAGAAATAGAAGAAGATGAAAAAGGGAGGGAAATTCCTATTTATACAAAACTAGATAAATCTCAGATATCTACTGTTTTTACCAATTTAATTGACAATGCTAAACGTCACGGTTTCGTGCAAAAGAACAAAAAGTATTCCATTCATTTTAGAGTTGGATTGTCTTCTGATCAACAGGAATTAATCATTTTATATAAAAATGATGGGAAACCATTTCCTGTTAATTTTTCGTTTGATGATTTTATAGGATATGGAAACTATGCAGGAAAAACAGGTCATTCTGGAATAGGTGGATATCTTATTCATCAGATAATAGACAATCATAATGGAACCATTCAATATCATTCTAAAATTGATAGGAGAGATCCCTTTAAAGTGCAATTTGAAATAACGTTACCGATTATAAATTAATGTATTATTGTAAATGTTTAAATAATTTAACTGATTGATGAAAGTAGCTGTAGGAATAGATATAGGAGGCACAAATATAGTTTGGGGCTTTGTAGATCAACAAGGTGTTGTTCAGGCACAAGGAAATTTTCTTACTGCCGATTTTAGCACACCAGCGGAGTTTGTTCGTACTACCTCTAATGCTATAAATGAAGTAATTCAGAACAACTCTGATTTCCAACTATCCGGAATTGGCATTGGTGCTCCTAATGGAAATTATTTTCATGGTACGATTGAAGATCCTCCTAATCTTGTATGGAATGGCATTATACCTATCAGACAAATGTTTGAAGGTTTTTTTGATTTACCTGTTTGCTTAACAAATGATGCTAATGCTGCAGCCATAGGAGAAATGCAGTTTGGTGCTGCAAAAGGATTAAATGATTTTGTAATAATAACCTTGGGAACAGGATTAGGATCAGGTTTTGTCGCTAATGGAAATTTAATATATGGACATGATGGCTTTGCTGGCGAATTAGGGCATACAATAGTAGAAATTGACGGCAGAAAGTGTGGTTGTGGACGGAGAGGGTGTCTTGAAACCTATGCCTCTGCTACCGGTATTGTCCGTACTGCCAAAATTATGTTAGAAAAACATTCAGGTGTTTCTCTACTTTCAGAACTTGATCATATTACATCCAAAAATATTGCTGTATGTGCTGAAAAAGGAGATGAATTGGCATTACAAATTTTTGATTATACAGCCAAAAAATTAGGATTTAGTTTGGCAAATACAATAGCAATAAGTAGCCCAGAGGCTATCATTCTTTTTGGAGGGTTGGCGAATGCTGGTAAACTTATTCTGGAACCTACACAAAGATATATGGAACAAAATTTACTTTCTTTGTTTAAGAATAAAGTGAAATTATTGCTATCGCAGGTACCTGAAAAGAATGCAGCAATATTGGGTGCTGCAGCATTAGTTTGGAAAACGGAATCGAATAACACTTTTGTTAAAACATCAACATAATGAATAGGGGTCTCATTTTATTAGTTTTAATTTTAGTTTTTGCTTGTTCAGAAAGCTCCCGGATTCAATCCGATAGCTTATTATTCACAGACTATGTAAATCCCTTTATTGGTACTGGCGGTCATGGGCATACTTATCCTGGGGCAACAGTTCCATTTGGAATGATGCAATTGAGTCCTGACACACGATTGGAGGGTTGGGATGGTTGTTCCGGATATCATTATAGTGATTCAATTATATATGGTTTCAGCCACACACATTTGAGTGGCACTGGAGTATCAGATTATGGAGATTTGTTATTGATGCCTCATTGTGACACTCAAAGTCCTACCTTGGAATATACGTTATTCCATTCTCGTTTTGATAAAAACTCTGAAAAAGCAAGTCCCGGATACTATGAAGTTAAACTAAATGATGACAATATTAAAGTTGCTCTTAGTACCACAACACGATGCGGTATGCATAAATATACTTTTGCATCTAAAAATAATCAGCAGGTTATGTTAGACTTGCAGCATCGTGATCAATTGCTCAGTGCTGATTTTGAAATAGTTGACAATAAAACGATCAGAGGATTTAGACGATCGAATACTTGGGCTACAGACCAGCATTTTTATTTTTACTTACAATTCTCAAGACCTTTTGTTAAAAAGTCAGTACTTAAATCGGAGAACTTCGGTAATGTAAATGGTCAATTTACTTTTGATTCTAAGGAGCAGGAATTACTTGTCAAAGTTGGAATGTCCGCTGTTTCGATGGAAGGTGCGCAAAAGAACCTTGAAAAAGAAATTCCCGATTGGGATTTTGATAAGATACAAAATAATGCAACAAATATTTGGAACAAAGAATTGAGTAAAGTAGAAATTGAAGGAGGAACCCAAGACAGTAAAACGATATTTTATACAGCATTATATCATTCTTTTATAGTTCCTAACATTTTTATGGATGTTGATGGACAATTCAGAGGTACAGATGGTAAAGTTCATAAGACAGATAATTTTGATTACTATACCATTTTTTCGCTTTGGGATACCTTTAGGGCCACTCATCCACTTTTTACAATATTACAACGTAAAAGAACACTTGATTTTATCAAGACCTTTTTGAAGCAATATGAATATGGCGGTCAATTACCAGTTTGGGAATTAGCTGGAAATTATACGGGTTGTATGATTGGATACCATTCTGTATCTGTAATTGCAGATGCATATGCTAAAGGTATTAGAGATTTCGACCTTACATATGCTTTAGAGGCAATGCATCATAGTGCGACTCAGGATCATCTGGGTTTAGAATATTATAAAAGAAATGGATTTATTGCTTGTGATGAAGAGGCGGAATCTGTTTCCAAGACACTTGAATATGCTTATGACGATTGGTGTATTGCACAATTTGCAAAAGCAATAGGCAATGATAGTTTATTTCATTATTATATAAAAAGAGGTCAGTCCTATAAAAATCTGTACGATCCATCTACAAAATTTATTAGAGGTAGAATAAATGGTGCATGGTTTTCTCCTTTTGATCCAAGTGAGGTGAATTTTAATTATACTGAAGCCAATGGTTGGCAATATACGTTTTTTGTTCCTCAGGATATTTCCGGTTTGATTGATTTGATGGGAGGAGCTGGTGCATTGGAAAAGATGCTGGATAATATGTTTGAAGCAGAAAGTGACCTTGAAGGTAGGCATCAGGTAGATATTACTGGACTAATTGGACAGTATGCGCATGGAAATGAACCAAGCCACCATTTTGCTTACTTATATAATTATGTTCATAAACCATGGAAAACACAAAAAAGAGTTAAGCAGATTATTAATGAATTGTATCAAAATGCTCCTGACGGCCTTTCTGGCAATGAAGATTGTGGTCAGATGTCATCATGGTATAATCTTAGTACAATGGGTTTTTATGCTGTTACACCAGGTACAGATTACTACGTTATAGGCTCTCCTGCATTTGAAAAGATAAAATTAAACTTAGAGAATGGCAACGAATTTATTATAAAAGCGAATAACCTTAGTGGCAGTAATACATATGTTCAATCAATAAAATTAAATGGTCGTGATTATAACAAAACATTCTTAAAACATTCCGATATTATAAATGGGGGAGAAATGGTCTTTGAAATGGGGAATACCCCGAATAAAAAATGGGGCATTTCAAACAACGCTCTACCTTCTTCTGAAATCAAAGATGATTTGATCATACCTGTACCGTATTTAGTTGCATCGGGTAAAACTTTTGTTGATAGTATGTCTGTTAGCATGAAATCAATATGTAAAGATTGTAAAATATTTTATACAATAGACAGTACTGAGCCCAATGAAAATAGTATTCTGTATACCCAGACGCTTAATATAAATCAAAGCACTAGATTTAAGTTTCTATCTATTGATAAACATGGACAAAAAAGTGCTATCATGACAGAAGATTTGTTAATGATAGATAACACTAAAAAAATACAGATCAATTCAAAATATGCGAATCAGTATTCTGCAGGTGGCGAGTATGCATTAATAGATCAGCTACGAGGAAATAATAATTTTAGAACTGGTTATTGGCAAGGATACAGGGAAGATATGAATGTGATTGTAGATTTAGGAGCATCACAACAAATTTCAAATATTAAAGTAGGTTTCTTACAGGATATTAAAGCCTGGATCTTTTACCCACCACTTGTTGATTATTATACCTCTCAAGATGGAGTAAATTTTAAACAATGTGGCACTTATAATTGTGATATGCCGGATGATAATTATACACCTACTACCAAAGATTTTGAAATTAAACTAAACAAAAATATTAATGCGCGTTATATTAAAATTATAGCTAAAAATTACGGTGTGTGCCCTGAATGGCATTTGGGGAAAGGTGGTGTTACCTGGATTTTTGCAGATGAAATTCAAGTTCAATAAGTAATAAAAAATATACAGCAGACTTTTTTTTATATCAATGCCTAGAATTTGATAATTTTGAAGGCAAAAACTGTATCTTGTGCCAGATTTCACCATTAATAGATTTTTTTATGAGAGCATTTCCTGAAATTACAGACCCTGTTTTTGAGAAAAAAAACCTCAATGGTTTTGAAAAATACTTTTTGACTAAAATTCGTGATGAACGTGATCTGCCATTCATCTATCTGATATTTAAGATAACTATGGTCATGGTGCCTTCGGCTATTTTATTATATCTACCTGTGCTGAATGGAATGCTGTGGTGGTCCTGGGCTGTAGTACATCTTATATTGTGCCTTGTTGTTTTTATGGGACCTTACACCTTAATGCTCCACAATACTAGTCACCGCCCTTTCTTTAAACGTGAATATGATATCTGGAATAAATACATTCCCTGGTTTCTTGGAATCTTTATGGGGCAATCCCCTGATTTATATTTTATTCATCACATGGGAATGCATCATAATGAAGGAAACATGCCCGAGGATAAAAGTTCAACTATGCCCTTTCAGAGAGATAGCTTTTTAGGTTTTCTACACTATTATTTTCGATTTATGTTTATTGGGATTATAGAATTGGCCCAATACTTTTTCGGTAAAAAGAAAAAATCTATAGCAAATAAGGCAGCAATAAAAGAATATTCATACACAATTATCTTAATTTTATTATGTGTTTTTGTAAATCTTGGTGCTTCAATGGCTGTATTTGTTATCCCCCTTATTTTAGTTCGTCTAGGGATGATGTCTGGGAATTGGGGGCAGCACTCTTTTGTCGACCCTGAAAATCCAAGTAATGATTACACCAATAGTATAACTTGTATCAATGCTACATATAATCAAAAGTGTTTTAATGATGGATATCATATAGGACATCATCTCGTTCCGAATATGCACTGGACTGACATGCCTGGGGAACTACAAAAAAACTTACAGAAATATGCCGATAATAAGGCATTGATTTTTGATGGACTGGATTTTCATATGGTTTGGTTGAATTTGATGTTGAAGCGCTACAAATGGCTTGCTTCGCACGTTGTTAATATTAATGGAAACACTTTTGAATCAGAAGAAGAAATAATAGAAATTATGAAGCAAAGGACCAGAAGGTTCTCGAAAGAACAACTTAAGTTGCATACTCAATAAATTATACTATATAACATAACAACTACTAAAAAGAACTGAGATTTTAAATCTCAGTTCTTTTTTTATATAAATAATTGTTAAATTGTAAGCAACATATATTTCTCTACACCCAATAATTCACACACTATGAAAAACAAACTGCATTTAATTCCATTGTATTTATTTTCATTTGGTTTTATAATATTAATGTCGAGTTATTCAGTAGATTATTCAAGGATTGATAGCAGAGATGATGGCACTAAGATCTCTCAAAAGGATCAAAGGCGTAATTTACGCATGGAGCAGCGTAAATCAAGGCTTGAAAACCGTCTTAATAAAAGCAAAAAGCAGGTACAGCGACAAAGGATCCAGAAAAAGATCCGGATGATCAAGGAAAAGCAAAAAAATCAAAATGAAAATCCGGTTTTTGGTATTGTAGGAATAGTTTTATCTATTGTTGCTGTATGTTTGTCAATTTTACTTATAATTGCTTTCTTTCAACAATTTTTACTAGCAGCTATAATTTTAGGTGCTATTCTAGCTTTACCAGGATTGATCTTTTCAATTGTGGGTTTGAATTTATCTAAAAATAAACCTGAAAGATTTGGAGGCAAAGGACTTTCTATTGCAGGATTAATAATATCAAGTATTTTATTGCTTTCCCTTATTTTATTTTTAATAATATATGCGCCTATGATGTTTTAACATATTTTTTTTACACCCAATAACTCACACACTATGAAACACCTCATCCTGCTTTGCCTATCTGTTTTTTGTTTAACAATAATGCCTTATACTTCCAATTCCAATAGTGTAACTGCACCAACAAGTATAAGCACTGTCGACAACACTCCTCCTCCTGTAGATAGAAATCCCAGGAAAAAAGTCAAGAAAAAGAAAAAGAGAAAAAATCTGAACAGAAAAAACAAAAAAAATGCTTTTAGGAAATTCTTTAATTCAAGTGATAAAACGCCAAAGCAAAAAGGAACCCTATATATTGGACTTGCTGCTATGTTTTTAGCTTTAGGAATAACAGCAATGTGTATAATTGCCTTGAACTCAGATATTGGTGCGCGCTTAATGCTCGGGATTGCTATTGTATTACTTGCAATACCTTTTATAATTTTCTTAGTATTAGGGATTAAACAATTAAAAATAGCTTCATCAAAAGATTATGCAGAAAAAGTAGATCGTGAAAAGAAAGAAAAAGCCAAAGCTTTAAAACGCATGACAAAAAAGGACAGAACAACCAGAGGTATTTTACTAACTATTCTGGGTAGTTTAATATCAATAGCGAGCGTATTTATTTTCTTTTTTATAACCGATTTTTTGGTGCCAGTTCTTGCCGTGATTTCACTTATTATTGGTTTGGGGGTGTTTTTTCTAGGTATTTTAGAATTGATTTTGGCAAAAAAGAAAACGGATTCTCCAGAAAGCTAAATAAAAGCAATTAATAACAGACAACGGATATAAGTAATTTATTTCCTATTCCTTATTTATTAATAATTAAATATTCATTTTGTACAACTTTAATTATTTTTATCAAACGACAACTTTAATTATCATGAAAAACAAACTGCATTTAATTCCATTGTATTTATTTTCATTTGGCTTTATAATATTAATGTCGAGCTATTCAGTAGATTATTCAAGGATTGATAGCAGAGATGATGGTACTAAGATTTCTCAAAAGGATCAAAGACGTAATTTACGCATGGAACAGCGTAAGTCAAGGCTTGAAAACCGTCTTAATAAAAGTAAAAAGCAGGTACAGCGACAAAGGATCCAGAAAAAGATCCGCATGATCAAGGAAAAGCAAAAAAATAATTCAAATGGTACTGCAGTTGGGATTGTAGGTATGGTAATGTCTATTCTTTCTGTAATTTTATTTTTAGTTTTTCTTGTCTTTCTACTCTATGGAGCCTTGTATGGTTTGTATTCCGTACCGGTCTTAAATACGCTTTCATCATTTTTTTCAAATGTAGCATCCTATCTTTTATTTGCTTCAATCATAACAGCTATAGTAGGACTTGTTACATCTATTTTTGGTAGAATATTTTCAAAAAGAAACCCCGGTAAAGGTCTTTCTACAGCTGGAATCATTATAGGTAGTATAATGTGCGGAATTTTAGGAATTGTATTATTACTATTATTGATTTAGTATTTGTTATACATAAATATAAATTTGATTATAAATCAATTTTATAAAGATAAAATATCATCAGATTCATGAATATAAACACCTGTTTGTTCAGAATTCATAGAGTTGATCATTCCTTTTGCAACCTGACTCGCTTCTATAGCTTTATATTTGTCTGGTATAGCAAAAGAAAATGCAGTGCTAAAGAATGCACCAACGATTTCTCCCATTCGCAATTCGGAACGACTACCCAATAATAAAGATGGGCGTAAGATATGACAGGTCTCAAATCCCAATTGACTAATTGCTGCTTCAATTTCGCCTTTGATCCTACTGTAAAAAACTTTTGAATTTATATTAGCCCCGATAGATGAGACCATAACAATTTTTTTAATACCGTTTTCAAGGCTAAGTTTCGCTGTTTGATAGATGTAGTCATAGTCAACTTTTCTGAACGCAGCTTGAGAACCGGCTTTTTTAATGGTAGTACCTAAACAACAAAATAATTCATCACCCTTGACAAGTTCGGCCTCAGGCCAATCAAAATTATAACGTATCTGATTTAATTTTTCATCTTGGATTTCAAGTGGTGTACGTACAAGGACATTAACTTTAGAATATCGTTCATCTCCTAATAGTAATTGTGTTAATTCAGTACCAATCATTCCTGAAGCCCCAATAATTAATGCTGTTTTCATAATGTGTATATTTATTTTAGTATTGTTATAATAAGGTGCAATTTAATCTGCAAATATAAATGTTTCTTCCTCATTGTAATCGGCTCTGAAGTCTACAGAATCAACAGTTGTTTCTTTTTTAATACCGAACTGATGCATATTCTCAAGGTTAATCCCTTGAGAGTTTTGTTTTACCCTTATTTGCTCTCTGATCCTATAAACAGCAACATCGACCTTTGTTTCTTTTCTAATTAATTCATATTCGATATGCATATTGTAATGTCTGTCAACAAAGTTTGCATACCAATTTAAAAAAGGAGATTGGTATCGATGAATAAGGTAGATGTTACTATCTAATGGCGCTTCAGTATGAATATTCTTTATACCAAAATTCTCTAATTGTTTGTAATGTGTAGGTGTGTTAGCAAGATGTCCGAAATCAAGCATATTGAAATTCAGAAACATTGAGTCATTCGTATTTTGAAAAGGGGTCATAATAGCATGCATAAAATAGTCGCCACTACCTATATATAATTGCTCAGGATTTGTGTCTAAACTATCTAGTGCATTAGTCCAGTGCATCTTTGCAAATGCAGTTTTGCTACTTTCATTAGTAACCATTTTTAAATTCGAGATAGCCATTATGCCTATTGCAAACAGTGTACATAATTTGGTATTTCTTTGTATTTCTTTGTCGTAGGTAATAAATAATGCTCCCAGGCAAATAAGATAAAATGCAATTGGATAGCTAACTCTTTCCGGAAGGTGTTTATAAACAAATAAGCTGCCTAAAATAGCTATAACTAGCAATATACTGCTTATGATCAATAGGTATGACCACCTGTTACCTTTTATTAGCATTAATACAATTCCTAATACGAGGAAGCCGTAAAAGACATAGTCGTTAAGTGGCATCTCAATAAAAAACTGCCAGAGCCTTTCCTGTATATGTTCTTCGGGATAAGGACAGTTTTGAAAACTATTTTTTAATGCTTGGAATTGTTTTAGGCCAAATACACTGGAATCCGCAAAAAACCAATGCTTGAAAAGCATTAAGTCTTCATATTCCCAGCCTACTTTGTAAAAATAGTCATCTGCTGTAGTAGCTGTCCATTTGTACTGCGGTTTATTATAATCCAGGATGTCGGGACCAGTTAATAATGCTTTGTATTCATTGAATATTGCCCATCCTTTAACTTGATTTTGGATGCTGTAATGAATTTTATTAAGACCATAAGCAGTCAATAGGATAGATACGCAAAATACGACATTGAATAGTCTCTTTTTATTTTGTTGAAAAATTGCATATAAAAGGAGAGGGGTGCTTAGCACAACAATAAGCTCCAAGGTGCTCCATCGCATCATAGAACCAAATATAAGCATTATAAAGGCGATTATATACCATTGATTCCGTCGCTTATCTATTGGGTTACTAATTGCAGTATACAATAAAAATACAGCACCTGTTTGCAGAACCAAAGCAGATGAAGTGAATTGCAAGTCCTGAAGTAATGCAGATTCTCCTAAAATAAAACACAATACGAAAAATGAAAGGCGAAAAAGATTAGTTTTAAGGATTAATATACTATATAGAATAGCAGTCATTCCCAGTAAATGTGCAAAACTAAGATATAGGCCATACCAAGGAATAGAAGGTAAATATGAATAAAGTGTAGAGAGTAAATAACCGATATAAATATGTGTCCAGCGTAGGTATGCAGATGGATCTTGTAAAACTCCTTTTCCTGATAATACCATTTGCATTTCTACATCATCAGTTGTTCCATAACGGGAGTAGAAGATGGTAAAAAATACTAAAAAAAGCCCAAGATTCAGGATCATTGATGCAAGAAAGGGCTTGTTTTGAATGAATTTTCGCATTAATAGACTTACGGATGTTCAAAGGAATTTAGATAGTTTCTTCTTTTTAACTACCCATACAAATATAGAAATTAATTTGTACTTCAGAAAAAATGCTTAAAAGGGTATTTGCAGTAGCCTAAAGAAACAAATAAAAATCTTTATGTAAATGAATATAAGCGTCTGTGTAATCGTGGTATTTTTTTCCTTCATTTCGTATAGTTAGTTTGTTTTCTATCGTCTTACTATCCGATAATCTAAATTCTAGCAAGAATCGGTTAGGAGCTTTTCCGACTCTTGGAATAACTACAGTTTTTTTAGTAAGAAAAAATCCCTGAGACAATGCTTTAAAAATAAATTCATTTCCTTCTGCTATTGGAAGAATAAGAGATAAACTACCTTTTACTTCTAATAAGTTCTTAGTGCATTCAAGTAAAGCGTCAAAACTCAAAGTTTTTGAATTTCTGGCTATATTTCTTGCCTTATCTTTAATATGGCTTTTTGTGTCAATGTTATAGAAAGGAGGATTGCATATAATACAATCATAATAGTTATAAGTATCTATGTCTTTATGATTTTGAACAGATCTGTGATAAACAGTTATTCGCTCTTTCCATGGGCTGTTCTGGATATTTAATGAAGCTTGCTCAAAAGCTTTTTCTTCTATTTCCAAGGCATCAATTACAGCATTATGATTTCGTTGTGCAGCCATTAAACTAAGAATACCAGTACCAGTACCAATGTCTAAAATACTAGAGGCCTGAGCAACATTTGCCCAGGCCCCTAATAGTACACCATCTGTGCCAATTTTCATAGCACATCTATCTTGTTGTATTTCAAATTGCTTAAATTTAAAGTTTGCCATTAAGCAAAATCTAAAAATCTAGATCAAGATCAAGATCCAGGTCGTCTTCATCATCGTCATCATCATCTAGATCCAGGTCATCGTCATCATCATCGTCATCATCATCATCATCATCAACAACAACCACGTCATCAACATCTAAATCAAAAACGACATCATCAACAACAACAACAACATCCACGACATCAACACCAACATAAAAATCATC